>NZ_JAFKEC010000056.1 GCF_017848315.1 Pseudomonas palmensis | reverse complement strand
CCCTCCAGGGCCACCGGCGCACGAGTGCGCAGCGACCGATACCCCAGGTAGATCAGGTACCCTGCCCCCACCACCTTCATGGCCATGAACAGCCCCGGCGACTGGCTGATCAGCACTGCCACCCCCAGCACCGTGTACACCACATGCACCTGCACGCCGCAGGCAATCCCCAGGGCGGCGAGCAATCCGCTGCGCCTGCCAAACGCATAGCTGCTGCGTGTCACCATGGCAAAGTCCGCCCCCGGGCTGATCACCGCCAACACGGTAATCAAGGCCACCGCCAGCAATTCACCCACCGTCGATACTCCATGAAATGACGCAGATGATTCTGCGCAGCGCCATTATCGAAAGCTTCAGCACGGCAAAAAAGCGATTTATAGTGGCGCAAATCCGCTAGTTTTCCTCACACATATGAAACTGCCCGCCCTCGCCGCCTTTCGCTATTTCGACGTCGCCGCCCAGACCGAAAGCTTCGTGCGCGCCGCCCAACAGCTCAACGTCACCCACGGTGCGGTGAGCCGTCAGGTGCGTCTGCTGGAAGAATCCCTGGGGGTGCAGTTGTTCGAGCGGCGCAACCGCGCCATTTTCCTCACGCCGGCCGGGCGCGCCCTGCACGACACCACTCTGTCGGTGTTCGAGCAGCTGCACGCCAGCGTGCAACGCCTGCAGCAGGCCCGCGACAACGTGCTGGTGCTGTCATGCGAGCCGACCATCGCGATGAAGTGGCTGATTCCGCGGCTGCCGGCGTTCCATGCCGCGCACCCGGACATCCAGCTGCACCTGGTGGCCGCCGGCGGGCCGGTGGACTTTGCCCGCAGCGGCATCGACCTGGCGCTGCGCCGCGACGACTTCCACTGGGATGCCAGCCTGCACAGCCTCAAGCTCTGCAACGAGGCAGTGGGGCCGGTGTGTCGCGCTGACCTGGCACTGCCCGACAAGGGCTTTGCCGGTACCCGCCTGCTGCACAGCGCCACCCGTCCCGACGCCTGGAAGCACTGGCTGCACCTGAGCGGCCAGTCGGCCAGGGGCAGCAGCCGCGCCGGCTACGAACACTTCTACCTGTGCATCCAGGCAGCCCTGGCCGGGCTGGGCGTGGCGCTGGCCTCGCGCATGATGGTGCAGGACGAGCTCGACAGCGGGCAGTTGGTGGCACCCTACGGGTTCACCGAGGACGGTTCGGCCTACTACCTGCTGAGCCCCGAGCCCTTCGCTGCCGGCACGGCGCAGCGGCGCTTTGCCGACTGGCTCACGGGCTCTTGAACAGGCTGCGCAAAAACGCCAGCAAGCCGCCCAGGGTGGCGATCGCCGCCAGCCAGCTGACGGCGGGCAAGCCCAGCCACACCGGCCCGGCAGCGGCGATCTGCGGGCCGAAGGCAATCACCAGCGCACTGATCAGCAACGCCAGCGACAGCCGCGTCGAGGCCAGGCGCAACGAACGCTCCAGGAGCTCCAGCCCCGGCACATCGACGCGCATCTCCAGCACACCATGCTTGAAGCGGTTCACCAGCAGCCGCGTCAGCTGCGGCAATTCGCCGAGCAGGCCGCGTCCCAGTTCCAGGCCATCGAGCCCCAGGCGCCTGGCAATCTTCCAGCTCAGCTGCGCCTTGAGCTGAGCCCTGATGGCCGGTCTGGCGGTGGCCACCAGGTCCAGTTGCGGGTCCAGCCGGGTCAGTACGCCGTCGGCGGTCACCAGGGCCTTGAACAGCACCAGCAGGTCGGGCGGCAGCAGCAGGCGGTATTCGCGCATCAGCCCCAGAAAATCCTCGATCAGCGCGCCCATCTTCAGCGCCTTGCCGCCGTGACGCGCCATGTACTCGCCGGCAGCCTGCTCGATGGCGGGCATGTTGCGCACGCCGTCGTCGTTCCAGTCCACCAGTACCGTCACCAGTGCATCTCTGTTGCCCTCGGTCAGGGCGCGCACGAACGTCATCACCTCCAGCCGACGGCGCTCGCCAAGGCGCCCGACCATGCCGAAGTCGATGAAGCCCACGCGGTTGTCGTCCATGGCCTTGAGGTTGCCCGGGTGCGGGTCACCATGGAACAGCCCGTCCTCCAGCAGCATCTTGATGAACGCGGCGGCGCCGCGGCTGGCCAGCAGGCTCGGGTCCAGGCCCTGCTCGATCAGCGCCTCGCGCTCCAGCGGGGTATGGCTGGGCAGGTACTGCTGCACCAGCAGCCGCTCGCTGCTGTGGGCCCAGTAGATGCGCGGAATGACGATGTGCGGCTGGCTGGCGAAATTGGCCGCCACCGCGTCGCAGTGGCTGCCTTCCTGGGTGAAGTCCAGCTCTTCGAGCATGGCCCGGGCCAGTTGTCGCACCATCTTGCGCGGCTGGTAGTCGGCCAGGGCGGTGTTTTGCTCGACCAGTTGCGCAACGCTTTCGAGCAGTTGCAGGTCGGCGGTCATCTTGCGCCGCAGCCCCGGACGCTGAACCTTGACCACCACCTCCTCGCCCCCGAGCAGGCGTGCCCGATACACCTGGGCCATGGACGCCGCCGCCAGCGGGGTGGTGTCGAACTCGGCGAACACCTGGTCCAGTTCGGCGCCCAGGTCTTCGAGCACCTGGGCCTGCAGCTGCGCCCAGGGCAAGGTAGCGGCGCTGCTGTGCAGGGCCTGCAACTCGTCGATCCATGCCGCCGGCAAAATGTCGCTGCGGCTGGAGAGGATCTGCCCGAGCTTGACGAAGGTCGGGCCCAGCGCCTCCAGCGCCCGCCGCACGCGTTGCGGGGTGCCTTCGTCGGCGGGCAGGCCGGCCACCGTTTCGGCCTCCCCCAGCAGCCTGCCCAGCCCCAGGCGGAACAGCACGTCCTGGGCGCCGAAGTTGGCCAGCACCACGACAATCTCGCGCACACGCTGATGATGCTTGAGCGCAGTCCAGGTCGATTCGAGCATTGGGCGGTTCCTCGGGGCGGGTTGATGTGCAGGGGGTGAACTACTTCCGTACCTTGCGGGGCCCAGGAGTTCCTCGCCCCGCCATCGCCGAGCTGTTCAGGAGCTGGGCGCCAGGCGCGGGCAAAACGACGAGTCGGCACTCAGGTCGCCGCCCCAGGTGCGGTAGCCGGCGGTGTCGATATGGATGCGCCCCGACGGGTAGCGGCCAAGCCCCATGTTCCAGGCCTGGCCCTGGGTCTGCCAGAACTCGCACAATGGTCGCGGATCGGCCCACGCCGGCAGCAGCAGGTCGACCGCGAAGGCGCGGGTATGCGCACTGTCGCGGGCACCACCGGCGCAGCGGTTGAGGGTGGGGTTGCGATAGGCCGAGACCACTTCGTAGGTTTTCAGGCGCTGCTGCTCGCCCAGGGTCTTGAGCAACTGCAGGGTCGAGCGTACCGCCGGCCACTGGTCGGGCGGCGCCACGGCGAACGGCTCGGCGTTGCACAGGCGCCAGTCGCTGGCCGAGCGCAGCAGCTGGTACAACGGCACTACCCCATACAGCCGCGCCTGCACCAGCATTTCGCGAAACGCGCGCGTATCGTGGCTGCCCGTCCACTGCGCGAACGACCACAGGTCGCGCTCGTCGGCATGGGCCGGCAACACGCTCAACAGCCCGGCGAACAGTGCAATGCCCGGATACCCCTTCATGGTCCTGCCCCCTTCCCCTCGTCCTGAGAACTACCCCAGTATGGCAAGCCTTCCGCACATCGGGAGTTCATCGACAAGGAGTTGAACATGCGTACACCTTTTGCCCTGGGCCTGATCGCCCTTGCCGCCAGCAGCGCCGTGCTGGCCGACGCCCGCGTACCGCTGGGCGATGCGCAGCGCGTGACCCGCCTATTCGCCTACCCCAACAACTGCGGGGTGATCTGCTTTCGCGACTGGTCGCTGGAGCGCACCGTGGAGCACTACCTGACCCAGAGCGTGCAGCGCGATGGCTACCCGACCGCCACGGTGACGGTGCGTCGCGAGCACGACCAGCTGCATGCCGACATCAGCGGCGTACCGACCACCTACGCTGCCCCGCTCAAGGCCCTGCTCGACAGCGGCGAACTGGCCTATGCAGGTGCCGACCGGCTCAATCGCGAGGGCAAGTGGGCGTACAATTGGGCGTTGTTCCTGCCGTTGGGCATGGCCCTGGAGAACCGGCGCAGCATCGAGCTGCTGCACTTTCCGCCGGACTACTCGCTGACCCAGGCCCAGGACTACCTGCGCTCCAACACCACCGACCGCTGGGCCCAGCTGCTGACCTTCAACGGCGTGCCGGCGCAACACACCCCGGCCTACCAGACCATCGTGGACATCGCGCCGATTGCCGCGCCAGCCAGTGCCGGCAAGGACCTTGAAGGGGTGTACGGGTATTTCACCGACTACCAGGTACGCATGGTCAGGGACATGACCGCGGCCGCTGACGGCGCCAGCCTGCCGATGGTGGCGTTCGGTGCGCCGGTGCGCAGCTGGGTGCAGCAGCAGTACGGGCCAGAGGTGAAGGTACTGGGGCTGGTGAGCATCAGCCCGGTGCCTGGGCGCAACGTGCCGGTGCTGGGCGCAAATCACCCGAGCGCGATCTGGTACGCCGCCGACCCGAAGAACAACGACAACGACCCGGACAAGGCCGATGCGGCCGGTTTGCGGATGATGGGGCAGGACTTGAGCGCGGCGTGCTGGCAGGCGGGAATGGGGCGCAACCCGAAGGCGGATGCAAGTGCCACGCTGGGGGCATGCACGCAAAAATGGCAGGTGAAGGAGAAGAAGCAGACCTGCGGGCTGTTTTTCCGCACGGTACGCCAGATGACGCCGGAGCAGGCCCATGCCAAGTGCAATACGGGGGTGATGACGCGGGCGTTACGCAACCTGTAGGAGCCGGCTTTGCCGGCGAAGGCCGCACCACGGACAGGTAGCGCGGCCTTCGCCAGCCAGGCTGGCTCCTGCAACAGCCAATGGGCGGTCAGTCCTGCGGACGCAACCGGTACTGCGGCGGCAGCTGCTCGAACCCGCTGATGGTGGTGTTCAGGCTTTTCCACAGGCCATCCTTGATCCCGTAGATGCACCCATGGATCGACAGGCTCTGCCCGCGATGCCAGGCGTTCTGCACGATGCTGGTGTGCCCCACGTTCGCCACCTGCTGGATCACGTTCAGCTCGCACAGGCGGTCGACCTGCTCTTCCTCGGTCGCCAGCTTGGACAATTCCACACGATGCTCGTAGTACACGTCGCGAATCGCCCGAAGCCAGCCGTCGATCAGGCCCAGCTGACGGTCCTGCATCGAGGCCCGCACGCCGCCGCAACCGTAGTGCCCGGTCACCAGGATGTGCTTGACCTTGAGTACGTCCACCGCGTACTGGATCACCGACAGGCAGTTGAGGTCGGTGTGCAGCACCACGTTCGCCACGTTGCGGTGCACGAACAGGTCGCCCGGCAGCATGCCGACGATCTCGTTGGCCGGCACCCGCGCATCCGAACAGCCGATCCAGAGGAATTCCGGAGTCTGCTGACGCGCCAGCTTGGCGAAGAAGTCCGGATCTTCCTGCTTGATCGCATCGGCCCAGCGCGCGTTGTTATCAATCAGTTCTTGTAGATCGTGCATGGTCAAGCCTCATGGGAATGCGCATGTGTGACTGGCGCCACCCCGTTCGGGTCACGCCTTTGAATCTTCCCGCCAGTGGCCGGTCCACCCCTTACAGGCCACCCGCAGGAGAATAGACATGACCGAATCACATCGCCCGCCGCATGCCCCGGAACCCGTACCGATCGATACCATCGAGGACCAGATGGGCTCGGTGCAGCCGCTGGACTTCGATCAAGACCCACCGGTGACCGACACGCACTACGACCCCAGCGACGATGACCTGACGCCCGAAACCCTGATCCCCGAAGACGGCGCCCGCTCAGCCGATGAAGTCGGCGGCGACCACCCGGCCGACTGGGACCTGAGCGTAGTCGACGAAGATGACATTGGCGGCGGCAACGGCCTGGACGAGGCCGAACTGGCGCGCCGCGACCCGCTGGACGGCAAGCGCGAGCGCTGAAGGGTTATTCTTCGAACAGCGTGCAGGCCATCACCAGCGCATCTTCGCGGCCACCTGCCACCGGGTAGTAGTCGCGTCGCCGGCCGATCTCGTTGAAGCCGAAGCGCTCGTACAGGCGATACGCCGACTGGTTGCTGGCGCGCACTTCGAGGAAGCACTCGCGGCCGTTGCTGGCGTAGGCGCGCTTCATCAGCTCTTCGAGCAGGCGCAGGCCCAGGCCACGGCCCTGGCTTTCGGGCTTGACGGTGATGTTGAGCAGGTGCGCCTCGTCGATGATCACGTTGATCACGCCGTGGCCCACCTGCTGCTGGCCTTCGAACATCAGCCAGATTTCGTAGTTCTTCAGCCCGTCGAGAAAGATCCCCCGGGTCCATGGGTGGCTGAAGGCGGCGTATTCGATCTTCAGCACGGCATCCAGATCCGCCTCGGTCATGCGGCGAAAACTGATGTTGTCACTCATTGCGTGGTTTCCAGCGCGCCATCAGCCGGCGCATGGCTTGCCAGACGTGCGCCTTGCGGGCGGGCTCGTCCATCAACAGTTCAAGGCCAGGCAAGGCCCAGCAGTTGCCCAGGCCCTCCACCGGCAATTCGCGGTAGTACGCCTGCTCGTCGGCTTCACCGGCAAAGCGCACCGCCGGCAGGCCGACCAGCCACAGGCAGCTGCAGGGCGCCTCTTCAAGGCGGGCCTGGATGAAACCCTGGACAAAATCACGCGCCGCCAGCGGGCCCTGGTCGAGGGTGCCGCGCACCAGCAACGGCCAGCGTACCGGCTCGCCGATGATCTGCGGGCTGTCGGGCAGGCCGGCGGCGCGCAGCATGTCCTTGAGCAGCAGGTAGGACGGGTCGCGGCTCTGGAACGGCTGGCCGGTAACCAGCTCCACCAGCACCAGGCAATCGCCGGCACGCAGCAACTGCAAGGCAAAGCGGGGCGGCGGTACCAGCGCTGGCTTGACCACGGCGGCGGTTTCTTCGGCATCGAGCACCGGCTTGCTGGCCGGCTTGGCGCTGACCGTCGGTCGCGGAATCTCGATTTTTGGCCGCTCGGCCGGCTTGGCAGCCGGTGCAGACGCCTTGGCCACCACTGCCGGCAGCACCACCGGCGCCTCGACCAGTGGTTCGGGTACCCGCAGCAGCTCGGGGCGCGATGGCGCGGCGAACGGCAGTTCGGCGCGCGGCAGCCAGTGCACCACTTGCATGGCGTTCAGGTAGGCGCGGCGGCGGGACTCGGTAAGCAAAGGGCGGCCATCTGTGGATAAGTCGGGGCGAGCATTCTACCGCCGTTACGCCGCCGTTGCAGGTACAAAACCGCCCGACAACACCGGCAAACGATCAGGGGGTGAATCGATCCCCCCCTGATGCAGTACAATCGGCGCTTTTACTTGGCAGCGAGTCGACCCGCCAATGATCGAACCCAAGCGCGTCCTGCGCGCCCTAGCCGAACACTGGGCCCTGCTCGAGCCGTTGTGCGAGCGCTTCGACGGGGGCACCCTGAGCCTGGCCGAGCTGCGCGGGCAACTGGCCGCACAACAGCTCGACAGTACGCCCCAGGACATCACCAACCTGCTGGACGTGTGGATTCGCCTGGACATCCTGGTCCCGGTGGCCAAGAGCCCGAACCGCTTCGAGCTCAACGCCCAGATCCACGACTTCCTGGCCTACCTGCGGCGCGAGCACCGCCTGGGCCTGTGCCTGGAGATCGAAGCCTACCTGCGCCACCTCGAGCGCCTGGCCGGGCATATCCAGGACGCCTTCGACATCCGCGACGGCAACGACCTGGCGCGCCAGCTGCGTCTGCTCGACATGCGCGTGCGTGACGTGCTGAAAAAACTCGACAACGACGAGCAGGCGCTGGTGGCGGTGGCCGAGCGGGCCAAGACCAGCGACCGGCAGATCCCGCTGCGCCAGCGCTACGCCGAAGTGCTGGCCACCTGGGACGAATACGTCGAGCCGATGATCCAGTTGGTGAACGCCGACGGTGCCTTCGAACAGGGCGTGCGCAAGGTCGAGACCGTGCTGTTGCGCCTGCTGGGCGAGCAGGCGCGACTGGGCCACCTGGTCGATGACGACATGCTGCTGCGCACCCACGCGCGCATCCTCGAGATGCAGACCAGCGCCCAACTGACCCTGCGCCACGCCCGCGAGCTGCTGCTGCCGCTGCGTGAAGAGGCACGCCGGCACAACGCCGTGACCCGTGGCGCCGCACTGGCGCTGTCGGTGATCCGGCGCAAGGGCATCGACGCCGTGCCGCAGGCAGCCATGCCGCTGTTCACCCGCCCGCAGAGCACCTTCCTCGGCAGCGCCAGCCAGGTCGAGGCCTACGTGTATGCCCTGGCCCGCTTCGAAGCCAAGCCGGCGCAGTTCCCCAAGGCGCACAAGAGCCACAAGGGCGCCGCGCCGCGTGCACCGCGCACGGTCAAGGAAATGCTCGAGCGCTGCGAAGACGCCCTGCCGCTGCCCGACCTGATGGTGTGGCTGCTGGAGCAGGAGCCCGAAGGCGCCACCGACGAACTGCTGTACTGGTTCTCGCGCCTGTCGCGGGAAAAACGCTTTACCCGCGCGCGCCTGGAGCGCCGCGAGTACACCACTCAGGAACACCTGGTCAGCCTGCGCTCGTTCGCCCTGACTTCAAGCCGCGAACCGTCGCCCGAGCCTACTGCGAGCCCTACCCATGCATCTTGATCTTTCCGAACTGTCCCAGCTCGCACCGATCTTCCGCGAGCTGTTCAAGGGCTTCCACATCAGCCGGCGCGACCCGGAGCTGTACGCCCAGCTGTCGAACTTCCAGGACCAGTACCGCGGCCTGTTCAAGGCCCTGGGCTTCGAACTGGTGTGCGACACCCGTGGCTTCTACTACTTCGTGCCGGAACTGGCTGCTGCCCAGGTCAACAAGACCGCCCAGCGCCTGTCGCTGTTCACCTTCATCCTGGTGGAGCACCTGGCCGACCAGGGCCGCGACCCGATGTCGGTGCTCGACGGCGGCAGCCTGGGGCGCGACGAGCTGCCCTCGCTGCTGGAAAAGTACCGCGACCTGTTCCTGCAGGCCGAGGTGCAGACCCCCGACGAGCTGGAAGAGAAAATCATGCGCCGCATGACCCAGCTCGGCTTTGCCAGCGAAGACAACGGCATCTACCGCTTCCTGCCGCCGATGCACCGCTTCCTCGACGTGTGCCTGTCGGTGCAGCAGGACCGCGACCTGGCCGCCAGCCTGCACAGTGCCCTGCCGCTGCCGACCCCGGTGCTGGTGGTGGAAGAAACCCCTGAAGAGCTGAACAGGACCGACGACCCGCTCGACCTGAGCCCGTTCGAGGAAAGCGAAGAAGACGCCTTGGCCCGTGCCATTGCCCAAGAGCAACAGGAGATTGACGCATGAGCCAGGACCGCTACGGCATTCGCCGCTTTGCATTGCTCAACACCGCCGGCTACAGCCTGGGCCTGTTCCCGCTGGAGCACCCGCTGTCGGTGTACGGCGCCAACAACCTGGGCAAGAGTGCGTCGATCAACGCCCTGCAGTTCCCGATCCTGGCGCGCATGTCGGACATGAGCTTCGGCAAGTACAGCCTGGAGCAGTCACGCCGCTTCTACTTCGCCAGCGACACCAGCTACATCCTCTGCGAGGTCAACCTGCCCCACGGCCCGCACGTGATCGGCGTGGTCGGGCGCGGCCCTGGCGGCGGCTTCGGCCACCAGTTCTTCGCCTATGCCGGCGAGCTGGACCTGGGCCACTACCAGAAGAACGACACCTGCCTGCGCCAGAAGGAGCTGTTCACCAACCTGGAGCGCAACGGCCTGAAAGCCTACGAGCTCAAGCCCGACGAACTGCGCCGGCTGCTGGTGGGCGGGCACACCTCGGTGCCGCTGGACCTGACCCTGATTCCGCTGCGCTCCACCAGCGAGCAGAGCCTGAAGACCTTCCGCGCCCTGTTCATCAACCTGCTGCACATGCGCGAGATTACCGCGGCCAAGCTCAAGCAGCTGTTCCTCGATGCGTTCGAGCACAGCCTGCGCTCGGGCAGCGTCGACTACATCGCCGCCTGCGAAGAAGCCTTCCGCGACGTGCGGCGCATGGAACAGGACTACAACTCGCTGGTAGCCGCCGGCCCGCTGGTCGAGGCCCTGGCCAATGGCGTGGCCCAGCGCGACATCCTGCGCGGCAAGCTACACCGCCTGTCACCGCTGCTCGACCAGTTGCTCGGCACCTGGCAGGACTACGCCGGCGCACGCAAGGAAGAGCTGGTGCTGCAGGCCGAGCACTACAGCCACGAGCAGGACGCGCTGCAGAACAACCAGCGCGGCGGCACCCAGGAGCTGATGCGCCTGGAACGCGAAATGACCGGTATCCAGCGCTGGCTGGGCGAACTGTCGGTGCTCAAGCACCGCTTCGCGCTGGTGGATGACGTCAAGGTGCTGGAGCAGCAGCTGCTGGCCGCCAAGGACGCCCACGACGAACTGGCCGGTGCCCTGGCGCAGTCGCGCCAGTTCAGCGCCGAGGACCTGGAAGAGCGCCTGCGCGACCTGGAGAAACGCCTGAAGTCGGTCAAGCAGCAGCTCGACCATGCCGACAACAACAGCTATGCACGCCTGCGCGAAGAGTTCTCGCAGCAGGACGTCGAGCGCCTGATGCGCCTGTTCAACGGTGCGCTGTTCAGCCTGCCGCTGGGCGAGCGCGGCATCGAGCTGGATGACAGCGACGTGTGGGTCAAGTCTCTGGAAGCGGTACTCGACGGCTTCAAGGGCGAGCGCTTCGAGGCGCCGGGGCTGTCCATCGACCTCAGCCATATCGAGCCGCCGGCCTTGCAGGCTCTGGCCGACCGCGCCGCGCTGCGCGACCAGAAGGAGCGCCTGGAAAAAGAGCTCAAGCAGCTCAAGACCCAGCAAGCCGTGGCCGCCGACCGCGCCGCGAGCAAGACCCAGACCGAAGCGCTGTACCAGCAGGTGCTGGATGCGCAAAAGGCCCTGGAAGACTACCGCCGTACCCAGACCCTGTCGGCCGAGGAAGGCGACAAGCTGGAGCAGCTGGCGCAGATGGAGGCGGCCCAGGACGAGCTCAAGCGCTCCAGCGACGCGTTCACCGAGCGCGTGCAGCAACTGTCGGCCAAGCTGCAACTGGTCGGTCGCCAGATCGCCGACATGGAGGCCAAGCAGCGCACCCTCGACGACGCCCTGCGCCGTCGCCAGCTGCTGCCGGCCGACCTGCCGTTCGGCACGCCGTTCATGGACCCGGTCGACGACTCCATGGACAACCTGCTGCCGCTGCTCAACGACTACCAGGACAGCTGGCAGGGCCTGCTGCGGGTGGATGGCCAGATCGAGGCGCTGTACGCCCAGGTACGCCTCAAGGGCGTGGCCAAGTTCGACAGCGAGGACGACATGGAGCGCCGCCTGCAGCTGCTGATCAACGCCTATGCGCACCGTACCGACGAAGCCCTGACCCTGGGCAAGGCGCGGCGCGCGGCGGTGACCGACATCGCGCGTACCCTGCGCAACATCCGCAGCGACTACGACAGCCTCGAGCACCAGCTGGCACTGTTCAACCGCGAGATCAACAAGCGCCAGGTATCCAACCTGCAGAGCTTTCGCATCGTGCTGGCGCCGAACAAGGAAGCGCTCAAGCACATCGACCAGATCATCCACAGTGCCGGCCAGTACGAGGAAGGCGAGACCCTGTCGGTGTTCGACCTGAGCCAGAGCGCCGAGCAGGACAACAAGAACGAAGAGGCCAAGGAGTACCTGGCGCGGCTGGTGGCAGCCAACCACAACCAGCTGGGCCTGAAGGACCTGTTCGAGCTGGCGTTCGAGATCACCAAGGTAGGCGGCCAGCCGATCATCCATACCGACATCGATGGCGCGGCCTCCAACGGCACCACCATGACCATCAAGGCGCTGACCAACATGTACCTGTTGCTGCACCTGATGGACCGCGACCAGGCCGGGCGCGTGCGCCTGCCGTACTACCTGGACGAGGCGGCCGACATCGACGAACGCAACCAGGCGGCATTGCTGGAGACCAGCCTGCAGTTGGGCTTCGTGCCGATTCTGGCGAGCGTGAAGCCGCAGGTATCGGCGCACGTGGCAATCGACCTGGAGGGCGGTAGCGGGCCGAACGGGATCTACATCGACGAGGCGGACTGGAAGTACATCAGCCGTCGCGATCAGGTGAAGGTCGAGGTGCGGGAAGTGGAGGTTGAGCCGGCGTCGATCTGACGACGGTACAGGGGCCTTGATGGCCCCTTCGCCGGCAAGGCCGGCTCCTACGGGGTTATCGTCGCCTGTAGGAGCCGGCCTTGCCGGCGAAAGGGGCGACGCGGTGCCCGATCACTGCGCCCAAGGCAGAATCGGAATCGCCGTCACCGCGTTCTGCGGGCTGCCTTCGATCAGGCGGTCGCTGTACACCAGGTACACCAGCGTGTTGCGCTTCTTGTCCAGAAAGCGCACCACCTGCATGGTCTTGAACACCAGCGAGGTGCGCTCCTTGAACACTTCATCGCCATCCTTGAGCTCGCCCTTGAAGCGGATCGGCCCCACCTGACGGCAGGCGATCGACGCCTCGGCACGGTCTTCGGCCAACCCCAGCCCACCCTTCACGCCGCCGGTCTTGGCGCGCGACAGGTAGCAGGTCACGCCCTCCACCTTGGGGTCGTCGAACGCCTCGACCACGATGCGGTCGTTGGGCCCGACGAACTTGAACACCGTCGACACCTGGCCGATTTCCTCGGCACCGGCCAGCATCGGCAAGGCCAGCAAGGCGGCTGCAAAAATCCCTTTGATCACGCTCATTTCCTCATACCAGAATCAGGTTGTCGCGGTGCACCAGTTCCGGCTCGGCGCTGTAGCCCAGCACGGCCTCGATGGCCTCGGATGACTGGCCGATGATCTTCTGCGCTTCCAGCGCGCTGTAGTTGGCCAGGCCGCGGGCCACCTCAAGGCCGTCCGGCCCTACGCACACGACCATCTCGCCACGCCGGAAACTGCCCTGCACGGTCTTGACGCCCACCGGCAGCAGGCTCTTGTTGGCCTGGCGCAAGGCCTGCACCGCACCGGCGTCCAGCACCAGGGTGCCGCGGGTCTGCAGGTGCCCGGCCAGCCATTGCTTGCGTGCCGCGAGCATGCCGCGCTCGGGCGAGAGCAAGGTGCCCAGGCGCTCGCCGGCCTTGAGGCGGTCGAGCACGCGCTCGATGCGCCCGCCGACGATGATGGTGTGCGCCCCCGACCGCGCGGCCAGGCGCGCCGCACGCAGCTTGGTCTGCATGCCGCCACGCCCCAGTGCGCCACCGGTGCCGCCGGCCACGGCGTCCAGCGCCGGGTCATCGGCGCGCGCCTCGTAGATCAGCTGGGCTTCGGGGTTGTTGCGCGGGTCGGCATCGAACATGCCGTCGCGGTCGGTGAGGATCACCAGCAGGTCGGCTTCCACCAGGTTGGCCACCAGTGCGGCCAGGGTGTCGTTGTCGCCGAAGCGGATCTCGTCGGTGACCACGGTGTCGTTCTCGTTGATCACCGGTACCACGCCCAGCTCCACCAGGGTACGCAGGGTGCTGCGGGCGTTGAGGTAACGCTTGCGGTCGGAGAGGTCGTCGTGGGTCAGCAGGATCTGCGCGGTGTGCCGGCCATGCTCGGCAAAGCTCGACTCCCAGGCCTGCACCAGGCCCATCTGGCCGATGGAGGCGGCAGCCTGCAGCTCGTTCATCGCACTCGGTCGCTTGCTCCAGCCCAGGCGGCTCATGCCGGCAGCCACGGCCCCCGAAGAGACCAGCACCAACTCGACCCCTGCCTCATGCAGGGCCACCATCTGCTCGACCCACACGCCCATCGCCGCGCGGTCCAGGCCCTTGCCATCCGCCGTCAGCAACGCGCTGCCGATTTTCACGACCCAGCGCTGCGCACCCGTCACCTTGCTCCGCATCTTCTTCCAACCTATAGAGATCTTTAGATACCAAAACGCCGCTTGAAAAAGCGGCGTTTAGTGTACTGCAACGAATCAGTCGCGCACGTAAATGATTTCCGGGCCGTCTTCGTCGTCTTCCCAGTCGTCATCGTCATCATCGTCGCCGATGTCGTGCACGCTCTTGACGCCGGTACGGCGCAGGGCGCGCGCGTCGTCCAGGGCCTGCAGCTGGGCACGGGCCTCGTCTTCGATGCGCTGGTCGAGGTCGGCCAGCTCGTCGCGGTAGGCCGGGTCGGCCGCCAGGCGGTCGGCACGGTCTTCGAGGTAGCGCATGATGTCGCGGCTGAGCTGCTCGGTGCCCTGCTTGGAGATCGCCGAGATGACGTACACCGGGCCTTCCCACTGCAGGCGCTCGACCACTTCCTTGACGCGCTCGTCGCGCTCGTCGTCCATCAGCATGTCGGTCTTGTTCAGCACCAGCCAGCGGTCACGCTCGGCCAGCGACGGGCTGAAGCGGGTCAGCTCGTTGACGATGACTTCGGCGGCGTCGGCGCTGCTGCTTTCATCCAGCGGGGCCAGGTCGACGAGGTGCAGCAGCAGGCGGGTACGCGCCAGGTGCTTGAGGAAGCGGATACCCAGGCCGGCGCCTTCCGAAGCGCCTTCGATCAGGCCGGGGATGTCGGCGATGACGAAGCTCTTCCAGCGGTCGACGCTGACCACGCCCAGGTTCGGCACCAGGGTGGTGAACGGGTAGTCGGCGACTTTCGGCTTGGCGGCCGACACCGAACGGATGAAGGTGGATTTGCCGGCATTGGGCAAGCCCAGCAGGCCGACGTCGGCCAGCACTTTCATTTCCAGTTTCAGGTCACGCTGCTCGCCGGGCTTGCCCGGGGTGGTCTGGCGTGGCGCACGGTTGGTGCTGGACTTGAAACGGGTGTTGCCCAGGCCGTGCCAGCCGCCCTGCACCACCATCAGTTTCTGCCCGGCCTTGACCAGGTCGCCGATCACTTCCTGGGTGCCCGCGTCGATCACGGTGGTGCCGACCGGTACGCGCAGGATCAGGTCGTCGCCCTTCTTGCCGGTGCAGTCGGTGCTGCCGCCATTGGAGCCGCGCTGGGCCTCGAAGTGACGGGTGTAGCGGTAGTCGACCAGGGTGTTGAGGTTTTCGTCGGCAACCATGTACACCGAGCCGCCGTCGCCACCATCGCCACCGTTGGGGCCACCGTTCTCGATGAACTTCTCGCGGCGGAAGCTCATGCAACCGTTACCGCCGTCACCGGCCTTGACCTTGATCGATACTTCGTCAACAAACTTCATAAAAACCGCCTCTCGTCAGTTGGACGAGCTGAGTGACACAAAGACATAAGGCTCTTGCAAAAGTGAGCGCGGCGGCCCCGATACGGCCAGAACACCAGCGCCGGCAGCCCATACAAACAGCTTTGCAAGAGACTCACCCCACAAACGAAAAAGCCCCGTCGCGAGACAGGGCTTTTCCAGCGATCGCGCGATTACTCGGCAACGACGCTCACGTAACGACGACCGAAGGCGCCTTTTACTTCGAACTTGATCTTACCCGCGATCTTGGCGAACAGGGTGTGATCCTTGCCCATGCCAACGCCGTAGCCAGCGTGGAATTGGGTGCCGCGCTGACGCACGATGATGTTGCCCGGGATGATAGCCTGGCCGCCATACATCTTCACGCCAAGGCGTTTGGCTTCTGAGTCGCGACCGTTACGGGTACTACCACCAGCTTTTTTGTGTGCCATGGTTCAATTCTCCAGAAATGGGGATTTGGGCGATTAAGCCGAAATACCGGTGATCTTGATTTCGGTGAACCACTGGCGGTGGCCCATACGCTTCATGTGGTGCTTACGGCGGCGGAACTTGATGATGCGCACTTTGTCGTGACGACCTTGCGAGATCACTTCAGCAACAACCTTGGCACCAGCAACGACTGGAGCGCCGATGTTCACGTCGTCGCCATTGGCAACCAACAGAACGCGGTCGAAAGTCACGGATTCGCCAGTGGCGACTTCCAGTTTTTCGATTTTCAGGTATTCACCTTCGGCGACTTTGTACTGCTTGCCACCGGTAACAATTACTGCGTACATGGGTATTTCTCCGATAATCCTGCTCACCCAGCTCTTTATAGGAAGAGTATTGGCTGGCATGGCTGCATAGGGCTGGAACGGCCCAGTGCAATTGCGTAAGGCAGGTGCTGCCCAGGAAGTTCAGGGTGCGCGATTGTACGCAAGCCAGCTTTGCCTTGCAAGTGTGGCCATTGACCCCACGGGCAGTGCGCCTTGACACGCCGGGACCCGCAACCTAGCATGCCGCGCAACCCTTATGGAGCACCTGTGGCCGATGCAACCCCAAGCTTTCTACCGTGCGGTAGCGGACGACTTCAGCGCCGTTGACGAGATCATCAAGAAGCAGCTGACTTCGCGTGTGCCGCTGGTATCGAAAATCGGCGACTATATTACCTCGGCCGGGGGCAAGCGTCTGCGCCCGCTGCTGGTTTTGCTGTGCGGCAAGGCACTGGGCCGCGAAGGCGACGACCTGCGCCTGCTGGCAGCCACCATCGAGTTCCTGCACACCGCCACCCTGCTGCATGACGACGTGGTCGACATGTCGGGCATGCGCCGTGGCCGCTCCACCGCCAATGCCCTGTGGGGCAACGCGCCAAGCGTGCTGGTGGGCGACTTCCTGTACTCGCGCTCGTTCGAGATGATGGTCGAGCTGGGCTCGATGCCGGTCATGCAGATCCTCTCCAAGGCCACCCGCGTGATTGCCGAGGGTGAAGTGCTGCAGCTGTCGCGCATTCGCGACGCCAGCACCACCGAGGAAGTCTACATGGACGTCATCCGCGGCAAGACCGCCATGCTGTTCGAAGCCTCCACCCACAGCGCCGCCGCACTGGCCGGCGCCAGCGATGAACAGCGCGAAGCCCTGCGTACCTTCGGCGACCACCTGGGCGTGGCCTTCCAGCTGGTCGACGACCTGCTCGACTACAAGGGCGACGCAGAGACCCTGGGCAAGAACGTCGGTGACGACCTGGCCGAAGGCAAGCCGACCCTGCCGCTGATCTACACCATGCGCGAAGGCACCCCCGAGCAGGCGGCGCTGGTGCGCCAGGCCATCCAGAAAGGTGGCCTTGAAGACCTGGAGAGCATCCGCAACGCAGTGGAGGCCGCCGGCGCGCTGGAGTACACCGCACAGATGGCGCGTGACTACGTGGCCCGTGCCATCGCCTGCCTGGACGTACTGCCGGCCAGCGAATACCGCGATGCGCTGGTCGAACTCAGCGAATTCGCCGTCGCCCGCACGCACTGATCCCCTGCCCCGGCCCATCGCTCGATGGGCCTGCTTTTCCTCTGGCCGGCAAAACCCTATACAATGTGGGTTTTCTGCACGTAGTCCTGAGGAACCGTAGTGAGCACTTTGCCACCCTGCCCCAAATGCAACTCCGAATACACCTACGAAGACGCCAGCCAGCTGATCTGCCCCGAGTGCGCCCACGAGTGGTCGGCCAGCGGTGAAGCCGAAGCGGCCAGCGACGAAGCGGTGAAGAAGGATTCGGTGGGCAACGTCCTGCAGGACGGCGACACCATCACCGTGATCAAGGACCTCAAGGTCAAGGGCACCTCGCTGGTGGTCAAGGTCGGCACCAAGGTCAAGAACATCCGCCTGTGCGACGGCGACCACGACATCGACTGCAAGATCGACGGCATCGGCCCGATGAAGCTGAAATCGGAATTCGTGCGCAAGGTCTGACCCCTGCCTGCCCGGGGCTGCACTCGCAGCCTCGACCCTACCGCCCGGCGGTAATCGCAAGAAAAATCCAATAGTCACTTGCTATTTTGATAATAAGAATTATTCTCATTGAACGCTTTCAAGGAGAATAGCCATGACTTATCTGATAGACGCCTGGCTTGACCGCCCCCATCCGTACCTGCGCATCCTGCACCGCGAAACCGGCGAGGTATGCGCCGTGCTCGAAGAAGACGCGCTGGGCGAACTGCGCGACCAGGGCGACCTGGATCTTCACGGGTTGAATTCGAGCGAGCCTGTGGTGCTCAAGGAGCTGGTGAGGAATCTGTTCCTGTTCTGCTATGCCCGGGCGTTGCGCCCTGGGGGTGGCGCGCAGTGGAACTGAAAACGCTTCGCCGGCAAGGCCGGCTCCTACACGGGTACGCGCTGACCCTGTAGGAGCCGGCCTTGCCGGCGAAGAGGTATTACAGTACGTCCAGCAGCTCGACGTCGAACACCAGCACGCTGTGCGGCGGGATGCTGCCAACGCCCTGGGCGCCGTAAGCCAGCTCGCTCGGTACGTACAGGCGCCATTTGCTGCCCGCGTTCATCAGTTGCAGGGCCTCGGTCCAGCCAGCGATCACGCCGCCGACCGGGAATTCTGCCGGCTGGCCACGCTCGTAGGAGCTGTCGAACACGGTGCCGTCGATCAGGGTGCCGTGGTAGTGGGTGCGCACGCTGTCTTCACGGCTTGGCTTGGCGCCTTCACCGGCAGTCAGTACTTCGAACTGCAGGCCCGAGGCCAGGGTGGTGATGCCGTCACGCTTGGCGTTCTCGGCCAGGAAGGCCTTGCCTTCGCCAGCGGCCGCTTCGGCCTTGGCAGCCGCTTCGGCCTGCATGATTTCACGGATGACCTTGAAGCTGGCCGACAGGTCTTCTTCGCTGACGCGGCTGGCCTGGCCATTGAAGGCGTCGGTCAGACCGGCCAGGATCGCGTCCAGGTTGACGCCCGGTGGCGGGTTGTCACGCAGCTGGCCACCCAGCTGACGGCCAATGCCGTAGCTGACGCGGGTTTCGTCGGTGGACAGGTTGAGTTCGGACATGTTTCTGCTCCGCTACAGGGCGCACAAAAGCCGCGCCCGCTGTGAAAAGGGCAAGCAGCCTAGCACACTGCGGCAAAGCAGTTCAGCTACCAGGCAGTACGTCGCGGCATCGGCACCTTGAGGTCTTCTTCGGGGGTGCCGTGCAGGCCGCACATCTCGTCCTGCACCGACCAGTGCACCAGGTGCAACGGCACGGCGGGCAAGCCATTGAGCAGGCGCTGGCCATCGACCACCGAGTGCACCTTGAGACGTACCCCCTTGGCATCCAGCAACGGGTGCGCCTTGCCCTTGACCCGGGCCTCGAGCACGAAGTCCCCCCCTTCGATGGCGATCAGGTTCAGTTCGTCCACCCGGCCGGCCCTGGCCTCGCTGTTCAGTTCATGCAGGTTCATTGCGATACCTCGCTACTGGAACATTCCACAGGCCGTTCATTTTTTGTACAGCATCGACCAAAGCACAAGCCAGAAACGCAACCGCCCGTCCGTTATGCAACGGACGGGCGGCTGACAAGGCGTGATACCCCGCAGGTCAGTGCTTGGTCATCTTGTCCAGGTAGCCCATGGCGAACGCCGAGACCACGAAGGTCATGTGGATGATCACGTACCACATCAGGTACTGGGTCTCGATGTTGCGCGCGTCCATGAACACCCGCAGCAGGTGGATGGAGGAGATCGCCACGATCGAGGCGGCCACCTTCATCTTCAGCGAGGAAGAGTCCATCTTGCCCAGCCAGTTGAGCTTTTCGGTGCCTTCGGCGATATCCAGCTGCGAGACGAAGTTCTCGTAGCCGGAGATCATCACCATCACCAGCAGGCCGCCCACCAGGGCCATGTCGATCAGCGACAGCAGTACCAGGATGAGGTCGGACTCGGCCAGCGAGAAGACGTTGGGCAGCACATGGAAGATCTCCTGAAAGAACTTCAGCGCCAACGCCAGCAGCCCCAGGGACAGGCCAAAATAGATGGGTGCGAGCAGCCAGCGCGAGGCGTACATCGCATTTTCGATAAAGCGTTCCATTGAGCAGATCACCAGGTGGCTGGAAAAAAACGAGCGCGAGTATAGCAGCCACCTGTGACAGGAAAAGCCCGCGACACGCTGCCACAGGCCAGTGGATGATCCGGTCGGCTCAGGTGTCGGGGTTGGACTGCAGGTCACCCACATGATGAACCCGCTCGCCGTTGATGCGACGCAGCTGCGCCTGCAGGTGCACGCACCAGATCTGCGGGTCGTCGGCCACCTGGTAGCCGTGCAGGGTCAGGCTGTCGACAATCGCGCTGAGCACCGACTCGGCCACGAACGGCCCGTGAAACGGCCCCTGGGCCTTGATCGCGGAGGGTTGCTCGCCGGCCATGCCGGCGGCGAACAGCAGTGTCCACATGCCGGTGTCACCGGCCAGCGGGCGGATACGGCACTCAATGCGGGTCACCAGGCCCAGGCATTGACGGGTAAGGCTGAGGGTACGCGGCATGGCGACGGTCCTCGGTGAGGCGTTGCGTAGCCTGTGGCCAGGCTGGTTTCGATCCTTTTGCGCACGACGGTCCATGCCTTGAGGATAGAAGAAATCCGCCGGCGACAAGCGGTCGGCGCCGAGCGGTCATGTGCCGTGCGCCGAACTGCCCCCTTCGCCCGTAATGCCGACTCCCACGTGTGGGAGCCGGCATTACGGGCGAAGAACCCACCGCGGTCAGGAAGGCTTCACCTGCGCCAGCGCCTCTTCGGCCTGCTCCTTCTCGGCTTCCTTGAGGTCCTCTTCGCTGATCATCTCGGCAATCACCCGCAACCGCTCGACCACCCGCGCATTGATGCTGCCCTCGGGGAACTCGCCCTCCTCGTTCGGCTGCCCGGCCGGCTCGCCCACCAGCAGGCTCAGGGCCTCGTCGGCCTGGCTGACTGCGTACACATGGAATTGCCCGGCGCGCACCGCCTGCAGCACGCGCTCGTCGAGCATCAGCGTGGCCACGTTGGCCCGCGGGATGATCGCGCCCTGCTCACCGGTCAGGCCACGAGCCTCGCACAGGCGGAAGAAGCCCTCGATCTTCTCGTTGACCCCGCCCACCGCCTGCACTTCACCGAACTGGTTGATCGAGCCAGTGATCGCAAAGCACTGCTTGAGCGGGGTTTTCGACAGGGCCGAGATCAGCGTGCAGGCCTCGCCCAGCGATGCGCTGTCGCCATCCACATAGCCGTAGGACTGCTCCAGCGCGATGCTGGCCGAAATCGCCAGGGGGAATTCCTGGGCATAGCGGCTGCCCAGGTACCCGGTGAGGATCATCACGCCCTTGGAGTGGATCGGCTGGCCCAGGTTGACCTCACGCTCGATATCCACGATGCCGCTGCCGCCCGGGTAAACCGTGGCGGAAATCCGCGCCGGCACGCCGAACGCCGAATCGCCCACCTCCAGCACGGTCAGGCCGTTGCACTTGCCCACCGCCGCGCCTTCGGTGTCGATCAGGATGATCCCGGCCAGCATGTCGTCGAGAATCCGCGCCGATACCCGCCCGGTACGCGTGGCCTTGGCCTTGAGCGCCCGCTCGATGTGCCCGGCGTCGGTCATCTCGTCGTTGGCCAGGTGGCGAATGAAATCCGCCTCGCTGACCAGCTGGAACAGGTCGCCGATGCGCGCCGACAGGCGCCCCTGGTGCTCGGCCAGGCGGGCGCTGTAGGTGGCCAGGCGCGCCACCGCATCGGCGGTCAGCGGGGCCATGCCCTCCTCGCTGGTGCGGGTCTTGAGCAACTGGGCGAACTGCTCCAGGCTCTCCTCGACCATGGGAATGTCTTCGTCGAAGTCCACCAGCACCCGGAACATCTCCTGGAAGTCCGGGTCGTGGTCCTGCAGCGCGTAGTACAGCTGGCGGGCGCCGATGATGATCACCTTGACCTGCAGCGGGATCATCTGCGGGGTGAGGGTGACGGTGGCCAGGCGACCGAACTCGCCCAGCGGCGACTCCATCTTCAGCTTGCGCGATTGCAGGGCGCGCTTGAGCGCATCCCACACGAACGGCTCGCCGAGCATCTTCTCGGCTTCCAGAATCAGGAACCCGCCATTGGCGCGGTGCAGCGCCCCCGGGCGCAACTGGCGATAGGTGGTGTACAGCGCGCCCTGGTCGTTGCCGTATTCGATGCGGCCGAACAGGTTGTCGTAGGTAGGGTGCGGCTCGAACACCACGGGCGCGCCGCCGCTGGCGTGATGGCCGACCACCAGGCTGGGGGCGTACTGCTCTTCGAGCATCTTGCGCGCCACCGCGTCGGTCTTGCTGTCGTCGACCAGTTGCTCGACCACGGTGCGCAGCAGGTTGACCTGCATGGCCTGCAGGTAGGCGCACACCGCAGCGTTCTCGGCGTACTTCTCCGACAGCGGGGCCAGCAAGGGCTGCAGGGCCAGGGTGATGGTTTCTTCGTTGAGCTGGCGCAGCTGGTTGTTCGACTCGCGCTTCCACTGCGGCAGGCTGGCGAGCTCTTCGTTGAGGCGCTCTTCCAGCGCGGCGATGTCCTCGTGGAAACGCTCGCGCTCGGCCTCAGGCAACTGGGCGAACTCGGCCTCATCCAGCGCCTTGCCATCGGCCATGGGGGTGAAGGCGACGTTGCTGCTGTCGCGGTACAGGGCCACGTCCTTTTCCAGCGAGGCGCGCTCGATCACATCCAGGGCACGGTCGTAGCGCTGGTTGAAGGCGCGGTCGATGGCGCTTTTCTTCTGCTGATAGGACGGGTGCTCGAACACCGCCGGAAAGGTCGCCAGCAGGTTGTCGATCAGCCCCCCGATATCGGCAATGAAGGCCCCGGCACTGCCGGCCGGCAGCTCGAACGCCTTGGGCTCGCGGGGCTCGTCGAAGTTGTTGACGTACAGCCAGTCGGACGGCGTCTGCAGGCGCTTGCCTTCTGCCTTGAGGTAGCGCTTGACGAACGAGAAGCGGCCGGTGCCCGGCTCGCCCATGACAAACACGTTGTAACCGGGGCGTGGCATGGCGACGCCGAACTGCAAGGCTTCGACTGCACGTTCCTGGCCTAGCACACCGCGAAAGGGCTCCAGATCATTGGTGGTGGAAAAATCGAACTGTTCAGCGGAAAACGGCCGGGTCAGGGCTTCGGGCGCAAGACGCAGGCTCGCAGCAACAGGATCGGGCATCGGGCTTCCTTACTTCGGCGGGGCGGATGACGGCATTCTGGCGCCGCCTGCGCCCGGCTTGCAAGGCTCTTCAACGCTTTAGCGCGCAGGGTCGAAAACCTGCTCCGCGTCAATTATTTCAAGCAATCTTTTGCAATTAATCACGGAACCCTTAGATCGTGCCTAAACTCCAAACTGCGCGGCTGGGTAAACAACCGACCCGTCCTGGCAACTAGTCCTACAGACATGCCAGATAACCCTGACCTTTGGTTTGAACATCAGAAAGAGAACAATGCTATGAAACGGATTCTTCTGGGTACTCTGTTCACCGCGGTTTCGCTCAACGCCATGGCCCAGGCGCCAGGCGGCCCGGACTGCGGCTGGGGCAACATGCTGTTCGAGGGCCAACGCGGCACGCCGGCTCACTTCCTCGCATCCACCACCAACGGTACCTCGGGCAACGCCACCTTCGGCATGACCTCGGGCACCAACGGCTGCTCCACCAATGCGTCGCTGACCTATGGCGGCAAATCCTGGTTCGCCATGAATGGCATGATGAACGAGCTGTCCGAAGACATGGCGCAAGGCCAGGGCGAAGCACTGACCACCTACGCGGTGGTACTGGGCGTCGCACCGGAAGACCGTGCGCACTTCGCGGCCGTGACCCACCAGCACTTCCAGGAAATCTTCACCACAGCCGACGCTACCGCTGAAGATGTTCACACCAACACCCTTGCCGTCCTGAAAAGCGACGCCCGTCTGGCCAAATACGCAACCCCGGCCTAAGCTCGGCACACCCGCCCCGACCACGGGGCGGGTTTGTTTGCCCGCCTCTATCGGCATCATTCAGACGTAGTTGCCCGACATGCTCAAACGCCTTGCCTACCTGGCGCTCTGTGCCTGCGCCCCGCTGCACGCTGCCACCGTGCTGGACGATGCTCGTCTGCACGCACTGGCCAACGACCGCTACTGGATCTCCCTGGGCCATTACGAAACCGCCAAGCTCGGCGGATGGCGCAGCTACGTGGACGACCCCAAATTCTTCCTGGCCAAGGACGGTGCGCACCACCCTGACCAGGAACTGCGCGCCACCTATGAGGCGCTGTACGCCCCGGCCAGCCTGGGCGACCAGCACGCGCAATGCGTATTCCCGGCGCGCACCCGCTGGCTGCGCGAGCAGTTGCAGCTCACCGACCTGCCGGCGCCGGACTGCAAGGCCTACACCCAGTGGTACTCGGATGTGTCGCCGCACAGCGCGGTGATGATCTTCCCGGCCGCCTACCTGAACAGCCCCTCGTCGATGTTCGGGCACACGCTGCTGCGTATCGACCAGGCCGACGTGCAAAGCGACAACACCGCACTGCTGAGCTACGCGATCAACTTCGGCGCCTACATCGAGGGCAACGACAACAGCATCCTGTATGCCTGGAAGGGCCTGATGGGCGGCTACCCCGGCCTGTTCGCGCTGGTGCCCTACCAGGAGAAGCTGTCCGAATACCGCAGCCTGGAAAACCGCGACCTGTGGGAATACCGGCTGAACCTCACGCCCGAGGAAACCGGGCGCATGGTCGAGCACATCTGGGAACTCAAGCAGATCCAGTTCGACTATTTCTTCTTCGACGAAAACTGCTCGTATCGCCTGCTCGAACTGCTGCAGGTGGCACGGCCGAGCCTGGACCTGACCTCGCAGTTCCCGCTCACGGCGATCCCCACCGACACGGTCAAGGCGGTGAAACAGTCCGGGCTGGTGGCGCGTACCGACTACCGCCCATCGCGCGAGCGCGAGCTGCTGGAGCGGGCCAAACCGCTGGACCATGCCGAACAGCAGCAGGTGCTGGCCGTGAGCGCCGACACCGCGCAGCTGCAGAGCCCCGCCTTCACCGAGCTGCCGCGCGAGCGCCAGGCGCTGGTGCAGGACGCCGCCTATCGCCTGGAGCGCTACCGCGCCAATGGCCTGGAGCGCGACCCGGAGCGGGCCAGGCGCAGCTTCGAGTTGCTGCGCGCGATCAACCGCAACCCGCCACCGCCGTTGCAGATCGAACGCCCCGGGCTGCCGGAGGACGGCCACGAGTCGCGCACCTGGCAGCTGGGCGTGGGTACCCGAGAAGACCGGGCCTTTGCCGAGTACGGGCTGCGCATGGCCTATCACGACCTCAACGACAACGCCTACGGCTTCCCGCTGGGGGCGCAGATCGAGATCCTGCAACTGAAGGTGCGCCAGTACGAACACAACGACTGGCAGGTGCAGCGCCTGGACCTGGCCACGATCCGCTCGCTGACGCCGCGCAACGACCTGCTCAAGCCGTGGTCGTGGCAGGTGGCCGGCGGGTTGGAACGGGTGCTGGGCAAGCATGAGAACGAGGTGCTGGTCAGCCATGTGAATGGCGGCGCCGGGGGCACCTGGCAGTTGGGCGAGGACATGCTCGGGTTTGCCCTGGGCACGGTGCGGGTGGAGCACAACAATGACTTTGCCGGGTTCATCGCACCCGCGGCAGGGTTCAACACCGGCGTGCTGTGGCGCAACGGGCTGGGCAACCTGAGCCTGGAGGCCAAGGGCGACTACTTCACCAATGGCGAGGTCCGCCGCAGCCTGAGCCTCAACCAGCAGTGGGAACTGTCGCGCAACCTGGGCCTGCGCCTGAGTGCCAGGCGCGAGTTCAGCCAGCTGGCGACGGCGCAGAACGAGGTGATGCTCGAGGTGAAGTGGTACAACTACTGAAGTCATCGCGGGTCAAGCCCGCTCCCACAAGGGCAGTGAGAAACCTTGTGGGAGCGGGCTTGACCCGCGATGCGATCCAATTGTTTGACATCTTTTTGACCTCTCTTGCACACACCAGCACCTAGACTTCCCCCCAACAGGTGGAGAGTTCGAACATGCGCGGGCACTGGGTACTGGTGGCAATGATGCTGGGCGGTTGCGCCAGCACCCACGATCAACTGATCGAGCAAGGCTACCCTGCCCCCTACGCCGACGGCTTCCAGGCCGGTTGCAGCAGCGGCCACCAGGCCGCAGGCGTGATGATGGGCGAGTTTCGCAAGGACGTGCCGCGCTATCTGCACGACCGCCAGTACGAGACTGGCTGGGACGACGGCTTTCGCCAGTGCCAGGCCATGCAGCAGAGCCAGGACCAGGACACCTACCGCAGCCGCCACTGGGACGAGCGCGACCAGCAGTGGCAGCAGGAAAAGGACCGCGACGCCGCCCGCGCCTATCGACGCCAATAGGTCGCCCTCGAACATTCGATGCAACCGGTGACCGCGCATCATGGTCTTCCTACAAAGGAGGCCAACCATGAGCCGAGCATTCGTCAACGAAGACCAGGCCGCCGATCAGGCCAATCAACCGGTAGAGCGGCGCATCAGCGAACAACCCAACCACGTCACCGCCCAGGGCCTGACCCTGCTCAAGCAGCGGGTCAGCGAACTGGAGACCCTGCGCAGCACGCTGCTGGGCGACCCCGACAAACAACGCCTGGCCGAGGTCGAGCGCGACCTGCGCTACTTCAGCGCCCGCGTGCAGAGCGCCCAGGTGGCCGCACCCGCCACCTCGCAGAGCAAGGTGCAGATCGGTAGCCGGGTGGTGTTTGTCGATGAAGAAGGCCGCCAGCATGAAGTGCAACTGGTCGGCGAAGACCAGGCCTATGCCGCCAGTGGCCTGATCAACTGGGGGTCACCCCTGGGCCGGGCACTGCTGGGGGCAGCGCCCGGTGACGAGGTGCTGTGGCGACGACCGGCGGGTGATCAACTGATCGAGGTCGTCGCCATCGAGCCGCAGGCCTAGACCACGCCCTGGGCCAGCATGGCGTCGGCAACCTTGACGAAGCCGGCGATGTTGGCGCCCTTGACGTAGTTGATGCGGCCGTTCTCTTCGCCGTAGTACACGCAGGCATGGTGGATCGACTGCATGATGTTGTGCAGCTTGCTGTCCACCTCGCCGGCCGTCCACAGCAGGCGCATGGCGTTCTGCGACATCTCCAGGCCGCTGACGGCCACGCCGCCGGCGTTGGAGGCCTTGCCCGGGGCGAACAGGATGCCGGCCTCGATGAAGAGGTCCACGGCGTCCAGGGTGGTCGGCATGTTGGCGCCTTCGGCCACGCAGATGCAGCCGTTGCGCAGCAGGGTGCGGGCGTCTTCGGCGTCCAGCTCGTTCTGGGTGGCGCACGGCAGGGCGATGTCGCAGGCCAGGCTCCATGGGCGCTGGCCGGCGCGGAACTCCAGGCCGAACTCGCCGCCCAGCTCGCTCAGGCGGCCGCGCTTGACGTTCTTGAGCTCCATCAGCGCATCCCACTGCGCATCGTTCAGGCCGGCTTCGCAGTACAGGGTGCCTTCGGAGTCGGACAGCGAGATGACCTTGCCGCCCAGGTCCATGACCTTGCGCGCGGCATATTGCGCCACGTTGCCGGAGCCGGAGATGGCCACACGGCGACCGTCGATGCGCAGGCCGTCGCGCTTGAGCATTTCTTCGGCGAAGTACACGCAGCCGTAGCCGGTGGCTTCGGGGCGAATCAGGCTGCCGCCGTAGTTCATGCCCTTGCCGGTCAGCACCGAGGTGAACTGGTTGGCCAGGCGCTTGTACTGGCCGAACAGGAAGCCGATTTCGCGACCACCTACGCCGATGTCACCGGCCGGCACGTCGAGGTCGGCGCCGATGTGGCGGTACAGCTCGCTCATGAATGCCTGGCAGAAGCGCATGACTTCGGCGTCGCTCTTGCCCTTGGGGTCGAAGTCCGAGCCGCCCTTGCCGCCGCCCATGGGCAGCGAGGTGAGGGAATTCTTGAGTACCTGTTCGAAGGCCAGGAACTTCAGCACGCCGAGGTTCACCGAAGGGTGGAAACGCAGGCCGCCCTTGTATGGGCCGATGGCGCTGCTCATCTGGATGCGGTAGCCGCGGTTGACACGCACCCTGCCCTGGTCGTCGACCCACGATACACGGAACAGAATGGCCCGCTCCGGCTCGACCATGCGTTCGAGAATACCGGCCTGCAGGTAGTGCGGGTTGGCTTCGAGGAAGGGCCACAGGCTGCGCAGTACCTCTTCCACGGCCTGATGGAACTCGGGCTGGGCAGGGTCGCGTTTTTGCAGGCGTGCGAGGAAGTCTTCGACGGATTCGATCATTTAGACATTCACCAGATAGAGTTGGACTTATTAGTTTTTTCAGGACTTTACCAAGAACCACTCGCACCGCAACAGGGCAAAATGTCGTTTTTATGGAAATAAATGGTGCATTTCTATAAATGTATACACCTTCGCCGGCAAAGCCTGCTCCTACAGCAGGCCGCACAACCCTGTAGGAGCCGGCCTTGCCGGCGAAGGATTCACCCGGATTCCAGGCAAAAAAAAACGGGGCCCGAAGGCCCCATTTCAGTGCAAGACCGTGAAGGTCATGCCAGTTTCTTGTGCCGTACCCGGTGCGGCTGGGCAGCGGCTTCACCCAGGCGCTTCTTGCGATCGGCTTCGTACTCGGTGTAGTTGCCTTCGAAGAACACCGCCTGCGAATCGTCTTCGTAGGCCAGGATGTGGGTAGCCACACGGTCAAGGAACCACCGATCGTGAGAGATCACGATAGCGGCGCCCGGGAAGTCCAGCAGGGCTTCCTCCAGCGAACGCAGGGTTTCGACGTCGAGGTCGTTGGACGGTTCGTCGAGCAGCAGCACGTTGCCGCCCTCTTTGAGCGTCAACGCCAGGTGCAGGCGGCCACGCTCACCACCGGAGAGGTCCTTGACGAACTTCTGCTGGTCGCCGCCCTTGAAGTTGAAGCGCCCCACGTAGGTACGCGCCGGGATCTCGTAGTTGCCGATGCGGATCTGGTCGGAACCGTCGGAGATCTGCTGGAACACGGTCTTGCCGCCGTCCAGGTCTTCGCGGCTCTGGTCGACGCAGGCCAGTTGCACGGTTTCACCGATCTCGATGCTGCCCGAGTCCGGTTGCTCCTTGCCCATCAGCATGCGGAACAGGGTCGATTTACCGGCGCCGTTACCGCCGATCACACCGACGATGGCGCCTTTTGGCATGCTGAACGACAGGTTGTCGATCAGAACGCGGTCGCCGTAGCCCTTGGTGACGTTCTTGAACTCGATGACCTTGTCACCCAGGCGCGGGCCGGCCGGGATGTAGATCTCGTTGGTTTCGCTGCGCTTCTGGAATTCCTGCGACTGCATTTCTTCGAAGCGTTGCAGACGCGCCTTGGATTTGGACTGGCGGGCCTTGGCACCTTTGCGCACCCATTCCAGTTCTTCCTTCATGGCCTTTTCATGGGCCGACTGCTGCTTGGACTCCTGGGCCAGGCGGTCCGACTTGGCTTCCAGCCAACCCGAATAGTTGCCCTCGTAAGGAATACCGGCGCCGCGGTCGAGTTCCAGAATCCAGCCGGCGACGTTGTCCAGGAAGTAACGGTCGTGGGTAATAGCGACCACGGTGCCCGGGAAGTCGTGCAGGAAGTGCTCCAGCCAGGCGACCGAGTCGGCATCCAGGTGGTTGGTCGGTTCGTCGAGCAGCAGCATGTCGGGGGCCGACAGCAGCAGGCGGCACAGGGCCACGCGGCGCTTCTCGCCACCGGACAGGTGTTCGACCTTGGCATCCCAGGCCGGCAGGCGCAGCGCGTCGGCGGCGACTTCCAGCTGGCGCTCGAGGTTGTGACCGTCGCTGGCCTGCAGGATCGCTTCCAGCTTGGCCTGTTCGGCGGCCAGCTTGTCGAAGTCGGCGTCCGGGTCGGCATAGGCGGCGTAGACCTCGTCCAGGCGGGCCTGGGCGTCCTTGATCACGCTGACGGCCTCTTCGACCACTTCACGCACGGTCTTGGTGGGGTCCAGTTGCGGCTCTTGCGGCAGGTAGCCGACATTCAGATCGGGCATCGGACGCGCTTCGCCGTCGAACTCGGTGTCGACGCCGGCCATGATTTTCAGCAGGGTGGATTTACCCGAACCGTTGAGGCCGAGCACGCCGATCTTGGCGCCGGGGAAAAAGGACAGCGAAATGTTCTTGAGGATTTCCCGCTTCGGCGGCACAACTTTGCTCAGCCGATGCATGGTGTAGACGTATTGAGCCAAAACGTGAGCTCCAGTAAGTAGGTCAATCAAAGGAGCTGATTGTAGACACAATTGGGTACCCCGGCCATCGTCGCGACTGGCGGTGCGGCCGGGGGGGAAAGTGCACGTTGCGGGCAATGCCTAGCTGATGACTGCGCCCTTGGGGCCACTGGCGATCAGCGCGGCGCCGCAGGCGGTCTTCATGCCATCCAGCGCCACGGGCGTACCGCCGACGCTGTAGGTGCTGCTGCCCTCGGCAATGGGAAATACCCCTTTGCACAGGGGGCAACTGACGCTGTGCCCTACCCCGGCAATCGGCTTGCCATTGAGGTTGGTGTTGGAAAAGGCTTCGAGTACCACGCCACCGTGGGTGGTGGCATCGCCCAGGCGAACAATGTCTTTCATGAGGTGGGTCCGTCCTTGTGTGATGGGATGTATTACGTGTGGAGGTGCAGGCCTTTGCACTCACGTCCGATGGTGCCTGATTGGAAGAGGGCTGAACATCAACATGCCGTTGCATGTCGTGGGAACGCGGGCGTCATCGAGCGGGTATCACGCTGGGCAGCCCAGATCCTCATAGTCGCTGTCAAACATTCAAGCCATCCAGGGCTACTGATGATCGTTAAGGAGCAGGATCAACGCTACTCAGCCACTGCTCAAAGTCATCCGCAACACGGCGGGCACTGCCCGTTTCATGATCCCACAACACCACGGCAGGTTCGCCTGAGGCGCCTTGCGCGTCATAATCGAAGCAATAATAATCACCTGTTCCAAACTCTGCGAAGGGCAACAGCGGTGCAAAACGCTCAGGCGATTGCGAGAAATTTTCCAGCCACGCCTGCCACCCTGACGTGTAATTTCGGACGATCGAGTCCCAGGTCTTCCTCGGGTCTCGGCTGTCGAACACGGGGAACACCACCAGGCCACCCAATGACCGTCCATTGTTGGCAAGCAGCCAGCGGGAAAAGGATGTGGGGAACGTTCTGTTCAGTTCCTTCTCTGCAGAAGCGATTGCAGAAAGCGTTGTGCCGATGACACGCGTTTTTGACATTCGGTTTCGATGTCCATCACTGGAGGCTACAAGAATCTCGCGTTGTGCACTGTATTGGTGGCCCTGACTCACGTCCAGAAGATCATCGTGCAGCAAGTAGTGATTCATGCAGGTTTTCAACACGTCTGAGGACACTGCGCTGTCCTGCGAATATGCCAGATCGGTAACACCCTGAAACGGCTCCATCATGTAACAGAATTTGAGATCCAACTCCTTGGCACGCTATGGCCTGGTCGATCACGCCGCATGAGGTCGCTTGTATTTTCGTTCACATGCCAGTAACTGCTTTCGGACCTGCACACCGTTGTGCAACCGGTGGCTCAGGTTGCCCCGCTCGTCATAGGTGTAATGCGTGCCCGCATACTCACGCAGCAGGTTGTCCATCAACCGGTTACGCCTGGGCGCACGCTCCAGCGGACGGGTCGGTTCGTGGTGCTTGTCGTCCAGCAGGTTGGGGCCAGCAGTTCATGCTGATCGACCGTCATGCCCAACAGATGACCGCTACCGTAGGTCAGCCAGCTGACCTTGTGGCCATCCGGACGCACGGTCGAGGTGCGCAGGCTGAGGGCGTCGTACTCGTGCTGCCACACCGCGACCATCAGGCTACCGGTGGCCAGGTAGTGCAGGTGTCACGAACGAGGTTGCCGGCCTTGTCATGGAACCACTGCAGCTTGCTCGCGGCGTTGATGACCTGGACCAGCCTGCCGTCGTAGGCGAAGGTTTCTTCCTCGCGCTGTTCGCCCCGGCTGGGGATGCGGGAGGTGAAGCGCCTAACGGGGTCGAGATAACGTGAGCGCCGCGCCCACCGTTTGAGCCTCCCGGAGCATAGCCGACTCGCTCATTTCAGAGCGTGAGGTGTCGGTAGGTTTTTGCCCGAATTCGTCACCGCAATGGAACCGGCAATCGGCGCGTGAGAGGCCGAAGCTTTTCACGATCCTTCCAGAGCCCCGGAAAAACTTCAAACTTAAGATCGTCTCTATTTACACCTGTATCGTAATAGCGAGCCAATCTGTCGGAAAGATCAAGATCACCCCACATATTTGTAAGCTCATACGTTTCAATAATCTCTCGATCATCATAAACCGACAGATCGTGTTTTATTACCGGAGCCCCATATGTTTCTGGATTCTCAACCTCTCCTACGTCTATAAGTCTTCCACCATAAAAAGAAAACGTTTCTCGACTACCTTTAAAGTGCGCCCCATCCAATGACGTATACGGCTTTAGCCAGTAGCGCTGAAGTTTGAGGAATCGAGATTGAATTCCCTCCACAGAAATTTTACGCACACCTAAATTTTTTTGTACCACAGCCCCAACAAAGACCTGAAAAAGCGCTTCAACCCCACTCCAATCGATGTCATCCCAGTAATCATCCTCTCGAAAAACATCATAGATACAAAGAACGGTCTTCCCAGTCATTCTAGCGACGGTATAAAGATTCTCCCTAACCTTGATTACAATGAAATGGCCAGATTTCCATACGATTCTTTTTTTCAAATCACCCACCCCTTAGTTAGAGCTCGCATACTACAGACCCGCCGAAGCCTTGAGAATCCAAATGTCGATTAGCGGCATCAGTATATTCTTGACACCTTTTGTTATTCTTCCCAACCGGATTCTGTTTGTTTGCAGTTCCGTCTAGCCCATCGTTTTCCACGAAATAATGCTGCTCTAGTCCTCTGGCAGTGTCCTTTCCACCCTGACCATACCCACGATATACAACCTCCGGCGCCCCCCCCAAAGCGCTCATAATTTCCGCCATATCGATACTTTACAACATCCACACCGACTCTATCCCCAGGCATACTTGCATAACCTATATACGGCTTACCTGTCTGCTGATCAATTGCTTGATACGTAACATGCGTCGCCGTTGCTGGATTTCCGGCAAGACCTAATGGATCGATCCAGTAAACCGGATTCGGCGTATACGCAAACAGGTTCAACCCGCCCGCATATCCAATCGGATCCTGCCCAACAAACCGCCCAACCGCCGGATCATAGTACCGATACCGGTTGTAGTGCAGTCCCGTCTCATGGTCGTGATACTGGCCCTGAAAGCGGATCGGGTTGTTCAACCCCACATGTTTCGCCCAGGCCGAACGTTCTTGTTTCACCTCACCCCACGCCTTGTACTGCGCCGACCACGCCACGTCGCCGTTGTGGTCGGTCAGTTCCATCGGCGTACCCAGGTGGTCACACTGGTACCAGGCAATCGCATCAAAGGGTTGTGGCGAGGCCGCTTGCTGCCAGAGCGGGTCCTGATCGATGTCGTAGGGGCGGTTGCTCCAGTCCGGCTCCTTGTACAACCGTATCGGGGCCTTGCGCAGAGCCTGCGCCACCGGCACAAAGCTGCCCGGTTCGTACAGGTAGTGCACCGTGCGCCCGGTGTCACCTTCATCCTGCGCAGGCGAGCTTTCCCAGGCGAGGGTGTCGCCGTCCCAGCCGAACAGGGTGAAGCCGCAGTTCAGCTCGCGCTGGCGCTTGGCCCACTCCAGCTGGTTCCAGCCAGTACCGGCTTCAGGTTTGTTCCAGTAATGCGCCGTCGAGTGCTTGTGCAACCGTCGCCCAAGGGCGTCATAGCTGTACTAGTCCTTGAGCTTGTCGTTCTAGGCTCGGTACGAAAAGCCTTGATACTCGGCGATGCTGCGTTGAAAACAACCTCGGAATGCTCATTTACAACCCGTAAACTCCGCTTCCTAGGCTGTTTTCGTCCTGCCTGACCTTCGTCTCAAGACTTTTCATACAGACCCTAGTAGCGGTGCAGTCAACATCAGGGCGTGTAATTAACGGCAACGTTCAAATGAACCCTTTCACAATCCCCACTCATGGCCATTTCTTCCGCCATACTTTCCGAAATTTGCGCATACACCTTGCGCAATTAAGCCCCCCTCATGTCCTTCAAGGCTTTTTCAAGTGCAGAAATATCCGGAGGATTTTTCTTTGACGCTTTACTTCTCATCCAGGCTGGTACCTTTTTCCGACATAGCTCAAATCCTTCATCAGAAAAATCTTTTCTCCTATACACCCTATCTATAAGCTCCCCTTCTTCCGAAAATGGATTTACAAGCAAAAGCCCATTTCGATAAAAAAAATCATACTTAGCAGCTATCGCCTTCTTCACAAGATCCTGAGACTCGATATCATCCACCAACTCATTTTCACTATTCATTTTCTTATAAGCGGAAACCAATTCACTAACCGCCCCCCAAACAGCAAAGTTATTTTTTATTGTCATGGCAGCCTAACAACCTCTGAAATCCCCATAACAGGTACAAGTTTTTTTGTACTTCTATCACGAATGAACGTTCCGCCCTCATCCCGGATATTCTGTTCCTTCATAAGCTGATCCGTCTTATCCGCAGTCATACTTGTAACCTCATAAGTGTCCGCCTTGCCATTCTCAATTACTGCAGTATCAACCCTCCTCCGCTCATTCGTCACAGGGTCTCTTACTGACTTTCCGTTAGCATCTCGAAGATAACATTCGCTCTGTATCGTAGCATTAGGGTGCTGAGCACTCATTCGTGCATTAAACTCTTGATGCCGCCTATCACCTTCAACAGCATTCTTGATCCGAGCCAGCCCCCAAGGATCGATCCAATCAATCGGATTCGGAACATATTGGTAGAGATTGAAGCCGCCCAGGTAGCCAATCGGATCTTGCCCAACAAACCGCCCAACCGCCGGATCATAGTACCGATACCGGTTGTAGTGCAGACCCGTCTCATGGTCGTGATACTGGCCCTGAAAGCGGATCGGGTTGTTCAACCCCACCTGTTTCGCCCAGGCCGAACGTTCTTGTTTCACCTCACCCCACGCCTTGTACTGCGCCGACCACGCCACGTCGCCGTTGTGGTCGGTCAGTTCCATCGGCGTACCCAGGTGGTCAAACTGGTACCAGGCAATCGCATCAAAGGGTTGTGGCGAGGCCGCTTGCTGCCAGAGCGGGTCCTGGTCGATGTCGTAGGGGCGGTTGCTCCAGTCCGGCTCCTTGTACAACCGTATCGGGGCCTTGCGCAGAGCCTGTGCCACAGGCACAAAGCTGCCAGGCTCGTACAGGTAGTGCACCGTGCGCCCGGTGCCACCTTCATCCTGCGCAGGCGAGCTTTCCCAGGCGAGGGTGTCGCCGTCCCAGCCGAACAGGGTGAAACCGCAGTTCAGCTCGCGTTGGCGCTTGGCTCGCTCCAGCTCATTCCAGCCGGCCCCCACCTGAGGCTTGTTCCAGTAATGCGCCGTCGAATGCTTGTGCAACCGTCGCCCGAGGGCGTCATAGCTGTACTCGACCTTGAGCTTGTCATCGTTGTAGTAGTGGTGCAGTCAGTCGAAAAGGCCCCAGATACTGGGACCGCACGCCGTCGTGCGGTCGATGGTGCGCTTTAGCAATTCAAGCCTGAAAAGGTGATTCAATAATCTATGCCATACACGCTGCCAGAAGCTCGACTTCAGCGAGCTCTTTTCGAGCCATCTCTCGCTCGCTTTCGTTCAATATCCACACAGTGAAACCCTCCTTGACGGAGCATTCACCATATCGAACCATGGCAGACTTAAGCTGATGCAGTTTGTTAGAAGGCAGCGCGCTCAATTTTCGAGGAGAAAATAGATTTACCGCATAAACATCTCGAATATAAAAATCTTGCTTTCCAGCCCACTGCATCTTCAACCACATAATAACCTCATCCCCGCCTGACCATGTTAACGGGTGACTCTCATCAACTGTATGTATACCTTGCGCATAACCAAACCCATACGCATGATTTTCGGAATAGGCGTAAGCATAATCAAATGACGCACACCATTCAGAATACTCGAAAAACGAATTTACCAAATTTGAAATATTCGATCTTCCTGAAGAAACTGAAAGAACCAGACCTACATCTTTTGCTAGTACAGCAGAGCATTCACAATTCAGTGTCTCACGCACCTCCCCCTTTTCCAAAATACGCTCAGAATATAGTTCAATCGATTCTATCTTGCCCCCTCCCAACTCCTTAATTAACTTTCCTTCACTAAACTTAATCACACCGCCATTTTTCCCGCCATAGCGATCAATCCTGCCTCCCATTTTCTGCATCCACTCTTTCATCACTGAGTACGACATAGACATACTCAAATCGTGGCCGGGCCGAGGATGAGCCACTAGAAAATTGTAAGCTGTAACCATTTAATTACTCCGACGTGTTTTTTCCGTTTCTCTGTATGCACCAGCACGATCACCTAAGCCTTGCAAGGTGTTCTGTCCCTTCGCTCTTAGCTTGTGTGACTGATCGGTAGGCGATGGCACCTCAACGATATCTACCTTGCCATCCTTACGCAGCCCCGTCACATCAGGACGTGTAATCGGATCTGTAGGAACACCAGTCACAGTTTTAACAGCAACGTTCACACCCACCCGCTCATAATTCCCACTCATGGCCATCTGTTCCGCGATGTCTTCCGACATCTGCGCATGCCCTTCCCCACCAGTTTTCTGCCCCGTACCAATAATCGGACACCCATTGACCTCCCTTACCGGTTGCTTCTTCGCCAGCCCCAGCGGGTCAATCCAGAAGATTGGATTCGGGGCATAAGCAAACAAGTTTGCCCCGCCCAGATACTTGATCGGATCCTGCCCAATAAACCGACCAACCTCCGGATCATAGTACCGATACCGGTTGTAGTGCAGACCCGTCTCATGGTCGTGATACTGGCCCTGAAAGCGGATCGGGTTGTTCAACCCCACCTGTTTCGCCCAGGCCGAACGTTCTTGTTTCACCTCACCCCACGCCTTGTACTGCGCCGACCACGCCACGTCGCCGTTGTGGTCGGTCAGCTCCATCGGCGTACCCAGGTGGTCACACTGGTACCAGGCAATCGCATCAAAGGGTTGTGGTGAGGCCGCTTGCCGCCAGAGCGGGTCCTGATCGATGTCGTAGGGGCGGTTGCTCCAGTCCGGCTCCTTGTACAACCGTATCGGGGCCTTGCGCAGAGCCTGCGCCACCGGCACAAAGCTGCCCGGTTCGTACAGGTAGTGCACCGTGCGCCCGGTGTCACCTTCATCCTGCGCAGGCGAGCTTTCCCAGGCGAGGGTGTCGCCGTCCCAGCCGAACAGGGTGAAGCCGCAGTTCAGCTCGCGCTGGCGCTTGGCTCGCTCCAGCTGGTTCCAGCCAGTACCGGCTTCAGGTTTGTTCTAGTAATGCGCCGCCGAATGCTTGTGCAAGTGCCGCCCAAGGGCGTTATAGATGAACTCGGCCTTGTGGTTGCCGTCGCCGCATCTTTTTAAACAGCCAAATGGGTACTAAGTGACCTACCTGCGTACTCCTGTGCAGTTGGCGGCTGAGATTCCCGGACGGATAGAGAGGAACCAATCTTAAAAAGCAAGCCTACGCGACCATAAAATTAAGTAACCCCAAAAACTTGCTACTTCGGAAAGTATCCAGGACAAGAGTTTTTCGGCCTATCCACTCCCCGCCCAAGGAACAAATGCCAGTTCTTCCCTGAAACAAACGCTCCTTCGGTCCAGTAATATCGATCGGTAACATAACTAACATTCCCCCCTGAGTCCTTAACACCTTTGCGTGCTATTTTCTTCAAAATTCTTGTCAGTACACGATCAATAACTTTTTCAGACTCAGATTTATCACCACTAAAAATTGTTGCTCCAATAGCATATTCGTCTTCCCCCCCATAGCAAGCACGAACAAAACCAACTTTATCCTTCCTGTCAACTTCAATCTGGGCTTTCCCCTTGAAGGAAAAGTCGCGATCTGAGCCCATTATTATTTTCATCTGAGGAAAGAGCTCAAATGAATCGAGCCTTACAAAGCCCCTATCTTTTACAAGTAGAAATGGTTCATTCATTCGGTATGAGATATACACTCCAAACCCAGTTTCATCCCTCAACTCATTAACCACTCCAATGTACTCTTGAAAATCCATAAAAACTGTTTTTTCCATGACTCACCTCGACGGACAATTTTTGTTATAAGGTCGAAATTGAACATCAGCTGGTCTATCGACACCTAAAGTTTTGGTACGTAAGTCTTCCATAGCTTTTTGCTCGCGCGGGACTGGTGTGCTCCCATCAGCTTTGACTTTCCCTACATTCCCATAGACAACTTTGCCATCAGCATCTCTATAGATAATGTCCGGCCGGCGTCCCTCTTTATTACCTCCAGGAGTTTTAATTAAATTCTCTTTTTCAACGCCACCTCCAGCTAGAACGGTACCCCCTGATGCTTGAACCTCTCGCCCCCAAGCATGAATGACTTGGTTATGCGGCCCTTCACCATTGGTCTTAGGTCCCCGTTTAGCCAGCCCAAATGGATCTATCCAGTCAATCGGATTCGGCGCATATATGAACAGGTTCAACCCACCAAAGTAACTGATCGGATCCTGCCCAACAAACCGCCCAACCGCCGGATCATAGTACCGATACCGGTTGTAGTGCAGTCCCGTCTCATGGTCGTGATACTGGCCCTGAAAGCGGATCGGGTTGTTCAACCCCACCTGTTTCGCCCAGGCCGAACGTTCTTGTTTCACCTCACCCCACGCCTTGTACTGCGCCGACCACGCCACGT
>NZ_JAFKEC010000055.1 GCF_017848315.1 Pseudomonas palmensis | reverse complement strand
CCGAGAGCACGATCGCATCGGGCTTGAACCCACTGATGACCACCTCGTCGATCAGGCTGGCATGGCCTTGCCATAGCAGCGGATCGTCGAAGGGGTGGATGAAGGCCGCGTCGTCGGTGAGCAGCGATTGCGCATAGGCATTGGCCTCGTGCCAGGCGCTGCCGTGCACGATGACCTCGGCGTCCTCCTGGCGAATCAGCTGCCTGGCGCGTTCGGTGGTGGTTTGCGGCACCACCACGGTCACCGGCAAGCCCAGGCAGCGGCCCGCATAGGCCACCGCAATACCGGCGTTGCCCCCCGACGAGGACACGAAGCGGCGCTTGCCTTGCCTGGCATAGGCCTGGCAAGCCAGGCCCACGCCACGCAGCTTGAACGAGCCACAGGGCTGCAGGGCGTCGAGCTTGAGCCACACGTCCTGGCCGCTGGCCAGGCTGAGCGGGCGCGAAGGTACCAAAGGGGTTTCGAGATGCAGGGACATACCAGGCTCCAGGTCAGGCCAGTTCGACGATCGATTGAATTTCAACGCTTGCTCAGCGGTTGCGGATTTCATCGAGGTAGTTGTAGATGGTGTAGCGTGTCACCCCGAGTGCGGCGGCAGCTTTCTCGACGGCGCCCTTGACGATGAACAGTCCGCCATCGTGCATCTGGCGCACCGCCTCGAGCTTCTGCGCCTTGGCGATACGCCGGCCCTGGCTGCGTGCGTCGTGCAGGGCCGCATCAATGATCTGCGCCATCAACTGCTCGAGGTCGGGTTGGTTCTCGGTGGGCTCGCCGGGGGCTGCCCCGGTGCCGGGCAGCAGCTGTTCCAGGCACGCCTGGGCGGCGGCGATGCCACTGAAGTCGGTGTTCACGCACAGGCTGGCATAGGGCTCGCCCAAGGCGTCGCGGAACACCGCAGTGGCACTGCGCAGGGTCTTGCCGTCGCGGCCCAGGCTCGGGTAGTTGCCCACCACCACCGGGGTATGGCTGCCCTTGTCGCGCAGGGCCTGCAGCACCGCATTGAACCCCTGGTCTTCACGAGGCCCGGCCAGTACCGGGCTGCCGATCTGACGCCCACTGACATGCCCGTTGGCAATGGCAATCACCGAATGTTCCGGCCGGGTCAGGTCGTGCAGGACCACCTCGGTGGTGCGTCCCAGCACAGTGCCAAGCATCTGCACCGTTGCGTGCAGTACGCCCAGCACCAGCTGGCGTTCAGGGGTTGTATCGAGGGCCATCGAGCGCACCACAAGAAAAAACGAACCGAGAAAATATCAACATAAAGTTTAATTTTCAACGGTTCGTTAAAATAATCGCAGCACAAAATCGCGTGCTAGCCACCATCGGTATCGATATCGGCATCAGTGCGCGGCTTGCGCTCACGTTGTGGCTTGAAGTCAGGGCTGTAGGGGTTTTCCTTGTGAGGTTCGGGTGTATTGCTCTGCTCCTGCCCTCCTTCGTCCGGGCGTCCGGCATCCTGCAACGGCACCTCCACATCGCGTTCAGGCAGGCTCTTGCCATCGTCCGGGCGTTTCCAGGTTTGCGGCAGCGGTTGTGGCTGGTCTTCAGCAACGGGCTCGCGGTTGCGCGGGTCATGAATCATGCTTGGCGTCCTCCAGTACAGGTTCAGCGTCGTTCATCCGACAGTGGCGTCGGCTCGTCAGGTTCGGGCACTGACGGGTTGGTGTCGGGAATGCCCTCGACGTTGTTAGGGTGTTCGCGGCGATCGTCGTCGCCACGCACGTTCGGGTCAGTCACCGGGTCGTGTTCGCGTCGCGGGTCGTTGAGCGGGTCCTTCCACAGGGGGTCATCCTGCGGGCGTGGATCGATAGCCATGGCGGTCACCTCAGGTCGTGGTCCGACAAATGCGGGCCCTGCAGTTTTTCGAGGCCCCTGGACGTGGTAGGTGCCAGCCAGCCGATCAATGGTCAGGGGCCGCGTACCCGCCAGCGAAGGAAAAATATGCTCTGTGCCCCGCAAAATCCGCTGCAACCTGCGGGGCACGCAAGGCCAGCACGCGGTAAGGTAGGCAAAAACTACAACCTGAGGTGTTTGCGTGGCGTCCTATACCCTGCGTCAGCTTAGATATTTCGTCACCACGGTCGAATGCGGCAGCGTGGCCGAAGCCTCGCGCAAGCTGTACATCGCACAGCCATCGATATCCACGGCCATCAAGGGGCTCGAAGACGGGTTCGGCGTACAGTTGCTGATTCGGCATCATGCCCAGGGGGTTTCACTGACCCCGGGCGGTGCGCGGTTCTACCGCAAGGCTCAGGAACTGCTGCGCATGGCCCATGAGTTCGAGCAGAACGCCCTGGCGGACAACGACGTGGTGAGTGGGCAGATCGACATCGGCTGTTTCGAAACCGTCGCCCCACTCTATCTGCCGCGGCTGATCGCCGGGTTTCGCCAACGCTTTCCGGGCGTGGAAATTCGCCTGCGCGATGGCGAGCAGCAAGAGCTGGTACAAGGGCTGACGGCCGGCCGCTTCGACCTGGCGATCTTCTACCAGCATGACCTGGACAGCACCATCGAAACCGAGCCGCTGACCGCGCCGCAAAGGCCCTACGCCCTGCTGCCTGCTGGCCATCGCTTCGCCGGTCAAGCCCAGGTCTCGCTGCGCGACCTGGTACTTGAGCCGATGATACTGCTGGACGTGCAACCCAGCCGTACCTATTTCGTGAGCATTTTCGAGGAACTGGGCCTGAACCCGAACATCGTGTTCGGCTCGCCCTCTATCGAGATGGTGCGCGGCATGGTCGGCCAGGGTTTCGGTTTCGCACTGCTGGTGACGCGGCCACGTTCCACCATCAGCTATGACGGCCAGCCACTGGTGTGCGTGGATATCGCCGAAGACGTGACCGGTTCGGCACTGGTGGCCGCCTGGCTCAAACGTGCGCAGCTGACCAAGCCTGCGCAGTTGTTCGTGGATTACTGCAAGGAGCAGTTCAGGCTGTGGCTGGCGTGAAAGCGGGCCGATCACTGCACGCTGTATAGTTTCAGCAGGTATCAATAAAGCGACAACTCACGACCTGTGCTCGGCCGCAATAAAGTGCGGGCCTGCAGCAATCTAGGGGTTGCAGTTGGCCTTGACCGCCGCCTCGTGGGACACATAAGGGCGATGCGGCTCGATGAACCAGGATGCTTTGGTTCGGTACGTGGTCAGCAGGCAGACGAACTGGCGACGCATGCTGTTGGTGTTGCTCCACTGCCGGTCACTGCCGGCCTTGTTCAGCAGCTCCTGGAACGCCAGGTCGGTCTGGTCTGCGGCGATAGTGCGGGTACAGGCGGAAGGCTTGATTTCCAGGCTCCACTGGTTGCCATTGATCGCGCCCCATTTCACCGAGTCTATGTAGCGCGGGCAGCGGCCTGGCACCGGTTTCGGAGGCACGACCCCGGTCGAACCTGTTTCGGCTTGATCGGCAACGATAAAGTCGAAGCGAAAGTGATCATTGATGTTGGCAGGTGGCGTCAGCCGCACAATGGGCACGATGATGCCGGTGTCGGCCCGAAACTCCTTCTGGTTGAGCCTGGCAGCGGCCAGCCCGTTCGGTACCCCTGCCGGCCAGTGGGCAGGCACACCCACTGGCATATAGAAGAATGCCTGGATGGGCAGGGTTCTGGCACGACCCGCCGGCCATGTCGTAACAACAAGTTCGTTCTGCTCGCTGAACCCTTCTGCGGCCAGTATGTTTTTCATCTGCAGCATGAGCATGAAGTAACCGGCACTGTTGGCAACGCCCCTGCGCATGTCGAAGCCGCATTGATTCAGCGGGCGGTACTTGGCGGGCTGGTACCAGATCCCGAGCCATTGTTGAGGCGTGGTGACGCCCTGGCTCTGGCATGGCCGGCTGTGTGGGTAAACAACTCCCTCGTAGACCATGGTGCCGCAGGGTGTGTTCCTGAACCAGTTCCAGCCATCCATGCTGTAGGCGCACTGCACCATCAGCAGGTCCTTGCCCGCTGGCCTGCGGTCCTGGGGATACATGATCAGACCGTCGTTGAATCCCCACGCCACTGACCTGAACCTTGCGTCGTAACGTATGTAGGAGAACGACGTTCCGCCACTTCTCCCCGAGGTCGGGCTAGGGTCCCAGATGCGAAATGCCCCGGGGTTCTGCGGCCGCTGGGTGACGCGCATCAGGACACCGCTGCATAGAAACGGCGGTTTGCCTGAATCACCGCAATGCGAGTTGCCTGCGCTGTAGTTGTACCTGAGGTCGGCTACGGTGGCGTTGCCGTCCTCCAGCGAGCTGCGTGGTGAGCCAGGCGCCCACTGTGCCAACCCCGGCGCACTGGCTGCGACGCACCCCAGAAACATCAACACCTTTAACCTGTTCATGGTCCACTCCTTGTGCTGCAGTGCTGAAACTGCCTGTCAACGTGGCGTCGGATTGCAACCGGCAGCCACCGATACGCGATGAGACACATCGGGTCGAAAAGGCTCCAGGTTCCAGGTTTTCTTGTAGCGGGCGGTGGCCAGGTGGCACACCAACTGACGACGCATGCCGCCCCCGTTGTCGAGGCGCCAGCGCCAGTCACTGCCGTAGCGCTTGTACAGCTCCGTGTAGGCGGCGTTGGTTTCGTCCTGGTGGATGCGTCGCCCGCAATAGGTAGGCGTGAGCTCCAGGGTCCAGGCGTTCTTGCGGATGCCTGGGTCGTAGCGGTAGCTCCACTGCCCCGACTCGAAGTAGCGCGTGCAACGTGCGCGCGCAGCGGCTTCGCCAGGCGAAGCGTCGACGGAGGAAAGCTCGCTGCTCGACGCCTGGGTGCCTGGCGCATGAGGCGTCGACTGCTGGCTCGGATGGATGCAGCCAGTCAGCAGTACTGCTGCCAGCAAACAACAAGCTCTGGTGGCAAGATGGATGGGCATCACCGGCTCCTTTGGCAGGATTGCCCATGTCGATCACACTTCAGGGGTTGCCGTTGGCTGCCATTGCGGGCTGGTGACGCGCATACGGGCGGCGCGTCTCGATGTTCCAGGGGGGCTTGTTCGGTACGGACAGGCCGGGCCAGCGTATGTCGCAAGGTGTTCATATCGCTCTCCCACTGTCTGCCCAACGGCAAGGCAAACAGTAACGGTGAGCAACACCAGCCCGCTACTGACAGAAGTATCAGTAGCGGGGGCTAAGGCCTGGGTGGGATATTGGCTCGAATCAGCGCGCCGCCCAGGCATTGAAGCGTTGTTCCAGCTCCTCGCCATGGTCAACCCAGAACGCCGCATCCACTGCTCGCGCCTGGGCCAGGTTGGCTTCGGCAGTGGGCAGCTGCTTCTGTACTTCGGCTGGCAGCAAACCCAGGGTCTGCTTGTTTACCGGGCCATACGGAATGTTTTCCGAGAACACCTTCTGCGCCTGTGGCTGGCTGGCGAACGCAATGAAATCCTCGGCCAGTTTCTTGTTCGGCGTACCCTTCACCACCGCCCAGTATTCAGGGTCGAACAGGCTCTGCGGCCATACGATGCTCAGCTTCATGCCCTCCTTCTGCGCAGCCGCGATGCGCCCGTTGTACGCCGCGCTCATCACCACATCGCCGGCAATCAACCACTGCGCAGGTTGCGCCCCGGCTTCCCACCACTGGATGTTGGACTTGATCTGGTCCAGCTTGGCGAACGCGCGGCTCACCCCTTCAGGGGTGCCGAGCACCTTGTACAACTCATCGGGCTTGACGCCGTCGGCGAGCAAGGCGATCTCCAGGGTGTACTTGGCGCCCTTGCGCAGGCCGCGCTTGCCGGGGAAGTCCTTCACGTTCCAGAAGTCCGCCCATGAGGTCGGCCCCTTGGCCAGCTTGGCATGGTCGTAGGCCATCACCATCGACCATACATAGGTGGCCACGCCGCACTCGGTGAAGGTGCCGGGCACAAAATTGGCCTGGTCACCGAAACGTTGCGGGTCGAGTTTCTCGAACAGGCCTTCATCACAGCCGCGCAACAGCTCGGGGCTTTCGACCTCGACCACATCCCAGCTGGTGTGGCCGACGTCGACCATGGCCTTGATTTTCGACAGCTCGCCGTTGTACTCGCCTGCCACCACGGTGCCCGCACCGCTGGCATTGAATGGCTGGAAGTAGGCCTTTTCCTGTGCCTGCTTGGTGGCGCCGCCAAACGAGATGACGGTCAGGTTCTGCGGGGCGGCAAACACGGCACTGCTCAACAGGGCCAGGGCAAACGGAACGCTGCAACGCAAGGATCGGGTCATGGCTCACTTCCTCGACTAGGCCGGCACGCTCGTGCGCGCCGGCGGGGTTTTGTTAGGCGACCGCGGGTACGGTCGTCCTGCTCTACGGCAGTAAAAGGTGCAACGTTGGCCGGCTCGTATGCCGATCTGTGTGTTATGTCTCGCTCAAAAACGCCGCCAGACGCTCCATCAGCCGGTCACAACCAGCCAGCTGTTCGACGCTGACGTATTCGTCCGGCTTGTGTCCCTGGTCCATGCTGCCCGGCCCGCAGACCACCGCCGGTATCCCCGCCTGGTCGAACAGCCCGCCTTCGGTGCCAAAGGCCACCGTGCTGAAGGCATCGCTGCCGCACAGCCGGGCAATCAGCTGCGCCGCCGCGCTGTCCGGTGGCGTGGCAAGCCCCGGGTAGCTCGACAGTGCTTCGAAACGAATGCCGCTGTCGGCATTGACCGCCTGCATCGCCGGCACTACTTCGCGCGCGGCAAACGCCTGCAATTCATCGGCCACCGCTTGCGGGGCGAACGCCGGCAGCGCCCGCACCTCGAAATCGAAACGGCAATCGGCCGGCACGATGTTCAGCGCCGTGCCGCCCTGGATCGTGCCCACCTGCACGGTCGAAAATGCCGGGTCAAATCGTTCGTCGTGAAGCTCCGGCGCCGCCAGACGCTTACCGATTGCCCCCAGCTGGCCGATCAGCCGCGCCGCCTGCTCGATGGCGTTGACGCCATAGGGCGCGTAGGCCGAATGACAGGCCGCGCCGTGCACATGGCAGCGCATGGCCAGCTTGCCCTTGTGCCCGAGCACCGGCTTGAGTTCGGTGGGTTCGCCGATCAGGCACAGCGCCGGCATCGGGATACGCCGTGGCAACACCTCGAGCAGGCTGCGTACCCCCAGGCAACCCACCTCTTCGTCATACGAAAACGCCAGGTGTACCGGGCGGCGCAACGGGCTTGCCAGAAACAGCGGCACCGCCGCCAGCACCGAGGCCAGGTAGCCTTTCATGTCGGCAGTGCCCCGGCCGTACAGCTTGCCGTCCTGCTCGCTCAGGTCGAACGGCGGCACCGTCCAGGCCTGGCCGTCCACCGGTACCACATCGGTGTGTCCGGACAGCACCACGCCACCCTCCACACCCGGGCCGATGCTGGCCAGCAGGTTGGCCTTGGTGCGTTCGGCGTTGTAGATCAGCTCGCAGTCCACCCCCAGATCGTCCAGGTAATCGCGCACGAACTCGATCAGCGCCAGGTTCGAATCCCGACTCACCGTGGCGAAGCCGACCAGCTGCGCCAGCAGGGTGCGGCTGCGCCATTCACTCATCGCCGGGCACTCCGTAGCTGGGCGCCTGCGTCGGGTCCAGGGCGCGGGTCAGGTAGTCCTGCAACTGGGGTTCATAGGCGGTCCACAGTTTGTGCAGTTCGCCGATGGGATTCTCGTCGGCCCAGTCCACCCGCAGGTCGACGATCGGCCAGGTCAGGTCGCCGACCACCGACAGTGCCGCCGAGTGCACCCCCCCGGCCTCGCCGCCTGCGGCCTGCCCCGCCTGCAATGCCGTGAGCAACCGGGCGGCCAGGCAGCCCTCGCTGCGCTCGAAGGCCTCGACCATGCGTTCGATCACCGCGCTGCTGGCCAGCAGGTTGCCGGCGGCCACGCATTGATCGCCTGCCACTGCATTGTGGGTGCCCAGTGCGTGGCTGCCACTGAAGAGTGCGGTGCGCCCCTGGGCATCCACCACCGCTACCTGACGGTACTGGCCATAGCCATTGCTCGACAGCGCCTGGTCCAGGGCCGTGGCGGGGGCCAGCCCGTCGGCCAGGCCATCGAGTATCTGCGGGCCCAGCGCCGGCAACGTGATGTTCTGGCTCGACACCGCGCCCACGCCGGCGCGCAGCCAGGGGCAACGCGCGCCCACGGCGATGCTCGACGAGCTGATGGCGATACCCAGCTGGCCGGTTTCGGCGCAGCGTCCGACGATAGAAAAAGTCATGTGCCGCTCCTTATTCGGGGATCACCGCGATCACGTCGATTTCCATCAGCCATTGCGGTTGGCCCAGGGCACTGACCACCAGCCCGGTGGAAATCGGAAACACGCCCTTGAGCCATTTGCCGACCTCCTGGTACACCGGCTCGCGGTAGCGCGGGTCGATCAGGTAGGTGGTGGTCTTGACGATGTGGCTCAGGTCGCTGCCGGCTTCTTCGAGCAGTTGCTTGACGTTGCGCATGGCCTGCTCGGCCTGGGCCCGTGGGTCGCCAAGGCCGACCAGTTGACCGTCGAAATCGGTGCCCACCTGGCCACGCACGTAGACCGTGTTGCCGGCACGCACGGCCTGGCACAGGTCGTTGTCCAGGGTCTGGTTGGGGTAGGTATCCTTGGTGTTGAACATGCGGATGCGGGTATGGGTAGGCATCAACGTACTCCCAGTTTCTGGACGTTGGAATCACAGTGGGCGGCAGCCTCGCGTTGCGCGGCGTCGCGGTAGTCGAAATAGGTGCGCTGTTTCACGATGTGCTCGGCGATGTGCCGGGCGTCGTGCCACACGCCCCAGATAAAGGCGGAGCCACGGCGCGACAGCCACGGCAGGCCGACGAAATAGATCCCCGGTTCGCGGGACACACCGCGCTGATGCTGTGGCTTGCCGTCGGGCTTGAAGGCATCGACCTTCAGCCAGCTGTAGTCGGTCGAGTAGCCGGTGGCCCAGATGATCGAGGTGACACCGGCCTTGGCCAGGTCCAGCTCAAGAATCGGTTGGGTCAGGCACTGCGGGTCGGGCAGCATGTGGCGTGCTTCGGGTTCTTCGGGCAGGTCCAGGCCGTTGCGTGCAATGTAGTCGTCGGCGGCATCGAGCAGCGCCAGGTAGTTCTCGTCGCCGCGGGCGATGTTCTCGGCCAGGTTGGCCTCGAAGCTGACCACACCTTGATCGAATGCGCGGGTCAGGCCCACCAGCGTGATGCCCTGGTGGGCCAGCTTGCGAAAGTCCACGGTATGTCCGCCACGGGCACCGCTGACCGCGATGGTCACGTGCTCCTTGCCGGGCTGCACGCCTTCGGCGTCCCACAGGCCGAGCACCCCCAGCCACCAGCAGAAGTCGCGATTGCGGTAGGCGCGTGGCGGGCGATCGTGCGCGCCCACCGACAGGTACACCTGCTTGCCGGCGCGCTGCAGTTCATCGGCGATCTGCACACCCGAGGAGCCCGCGCCCACCACCAGCACCGCGCCTTCGGGCAATTGCCGGGGGTTGTGGTAGTCGGCCGAATGCAGCTGGGTGATGCCGGGAAGCTGCGGGGCGATGGGCGGGATCACCGGGCGCTGGAACGGCCCGGTGGCCACCACCACCTGGTTGGCCTCGATCAGGCCCGTGGAGGTCTGCACCGTAAAGCCCGGGCGACCTTCGTTGCGTTCGACCTTGAGCACTTCGACACCGGTACGAATGGGCGCGTCGATCTTCTTGGCATAGGTCTCGAAGTAGGCCGCCACCTGATCCTTGCCGGCGAAGGCATCGGCATCCAGGCCTTCGAATTCCAGGCCCGGGAAGCGGTCGTGCCAGGCCGGGCCGTTGGCCACCAGCGAGTCCCAGCGACCGGTGCGCCAGGCTTCGGCGATGCGGTTGCGTTCCAGCACCAGGTGCTGCACCCCGAGGCGGCCCAGGTGCTCACTCATGGCCACGCCGGCCTGACCGGCGCCTACTACAAGCGTATCAATTCGGGTTTTTTCAACGGTCATGGCTGTGCGCTTCTGCATGAGGGGGTTGCCCGCATTCTGTGCGCCGCCGGGTATTAGCGAAATTATGATTTATGTCGCCACTGGCAAGGAAAAAGCGTGCCCCCGTATTGCCCATGCCAGGGGCGCTTGCACAACCCTGGTGCTTTGCACAGACTGCGTGGGTTCCCATTGCAGAGCGTGCCCGATGTCCTTTTCCATTCGCCTGGCCACCCCTACCGATGCTCCCCTGCTGCCTGCCATAGAGCGCTCTGCGGCCCAGGCCTTTGTGCAAGTGCCGGCACTGGCGTGGATTGCCGAGCACACGGTGCTCAGCAGCGTCGAGCACCTGGAGTTCGTGGCTGCCGGGCTCGAGTGGGTGGTGGTGGATGGGCGGGATCGCCCGATTGGCTTCGTGTGTGCCAGCGTGTTCGATGAGTCGCTGCACATCGAAGAGCTGGCGGTGGATCATGCGCAGCAAGGCCAGGGCCTGGGTCGGCGATTGATTGCGGCCGTGCGCGCGCATGCCGAGGCCCAGGGCTTCGCGGCCCTGACCCTCACCACCTTTGTGGCGGTGCCGTGGAATGCACCGTTTTATGCACGGTTGGGTTTCGAGAGGCTGGAAGAGGCGTCGTTAAGCGGTATGTTGCGCCGGCAGATGGCGTACGAGGCTTCGCGAGGGTTGCAGGGGCGGTGTGCGATGCGCTTGTCATTGCGCGACTAGCTGGCGCCCCAAGACGCCGGCAAGGCCGGCTCCTAGATTCGCTGCAACGCACCCTGCCCTGTCAGGGGTGAGTCGGCAGCCCTGTCTGCTCGGCTTCAGCTTGGTCTGAGGCTTGCTCCTTTGCCTTCAAGGCCTCCAGCTCTGCATCGCGCTGCTCGACCTGCGCCTGCAATTGCTCAATCACCTGCTGTTGCTGGCGTTGTTCACCCGCCCCCTGCTCCACCTGCTGCCCCAGCACCTGGTTCTGCCGCAACAGCTCCTCCCGCGCACCCAGCGACTGCGCCAGGCTGGCCATCAAGGTCTTGATCTCCTGTGCCTGTTGCGCCTGCTGGTCCTGCAGCGCCTGCCGCTCACGCTGCACCTGCCGCGCCTCCACCAGCAAGCGCTCGTTGTCGCGGTTGAGCCGCGTCAGTTCGTCCTGCTTGACGATCAGGCTCTGCTGCAACTGACGCACCTCGACCTGCAACTGCTGTACCTGCGCCTCATGCCGGCGCTGATCCTGCTCGCGCTGCTCACGGGTGGCGGTGCGGTAATGCTCCAGCGCATCGCGGGCATGCTGGTGCTTGTCTTCCAGCGACTGGATCTGCTCGTCCTTGTCGTTCAGGCGCAGGTTCAACTCACCTACCGCCTGATTCAAGGTGGCATTGCGCGTCTGCTCGGTCTGCAGGGTACTGCGGGTCGTGGCCAGCTGCGCCGACTCACCCGCCAGCGCCTCGGCCTGAATCTGGTGTTGCTGCTGCAGGGTCGCCAGCGCCTGCTGGATCGCCTGCAGTTCGCCCTGCAAGGCCGCCTTTTCATGGTCGAACACGTTCTGCGCCGCTTCGATACGCGCGTCGCCCTCCTCCACCAGTTGCTGGGCCAGCTGACTGACCAGGTTGGCCAGGGCTTCGCTCATGCCCGGCTTGTCCGCTGCCAGTGTCGGTTGCTGCGCGTCCAGCTCCTTGAGGTAGCGGTGAATCGTGGTCTTGGACCCGGTGTTGCCCAGCTCGATGCGTACGGCATCGATACTGGGGTGTTCGCCACGGGCCAATAGCGCCTGACGCGCCTTCTGCACGATTGCCTTGTTGATACCGCCACGGGCCATGGGTGCTCCTACTATTTCGTAATGTGGTACGTACTATGTAGATACATACTAAATGAAATTGAAAAAATGCCTATAGAAATCAGAATAAAAGATGAAATAATCAAGGCTTATCACATGTGATAGGCAAAAAACGCCCGGTTGCAGTCGCTCAGCCATACACCGATGGAGAACCTGCCGATGAACAAGCTCGATCGCTACCTGGACGCAGCCGTAAGGGACAACACGCGGCGCAGCTACCGCGCGGCCGTGGAGCATTTCGAGGTGAGCTGGGGTGGCTTTCTACCGGCCACGGCCGACAGCATCGCGCGCTACCTGGCCGATTACGCCGAGCAGCACTCGATCAACACCTTGCGCCAGCGCCTGGCCGCGCTGGGCCAGTGGCACACCAGCCAGGGCTTTCCCGACCCCACCAAGGCGCCGCTGGTGCGCCAGATGCTCAAGGGCATACGCGCGGTGCACCCGGCGCAGGAGCGCCAGGCAGCCGCCCTGACCCTGGAACACCTGCAGCGCACGGTCGACGCACTGCACACCAAGGCCGCACAGGCGCAACAGGCGCACTGCCTGCCCGAGCTGCTGCGCGCACGGCGCGATGTCGCCCTGCTGCTGATCGGGTTCTGGCGAGGGTTCAGGGGCGATGAACTGGCGCGCCTGCGCGTGGAGCACATTCAGGCCCAGGCGGGCGTGGGCATGCAGCTGTACCTGGCGCAAAGCAAAGGGGACCGGCAGGGCCGCGGGGTCAGTCATCGCACCCCTGCCCTGAAGAGCCTGTGCCCGGTACAGGCCTACATCGACTGGATCAGCGTGGCGGGCATCGCCCGCGGGCCGGTGTTTCGCAAGCTCGATCGCTGGGGCAACCTGGGCGAGCAGGCGCTCAACAGTGGCAGCCTGATCGTGCTGCTGAGGCGGATTTTTGCAGATGCCGGGCTACCCGCCAGCCTCTACAGCAGCCACTCGCTGCGTCGTGGCTTTGCCACCTGGGCCAGTGGCAATGGCTGGGACATGAAAGCGCTGATGGCCCACGTGGGCTGGCGCGACGTGAAATCGGCGCTGCGCTACGTGGATGCGTCGGTGTCGTTCGGGGAGCTGGAAGTGTTGCCGGCCAGAAGGGACGTGCTGACAGCCGACTGAGCATTGCGGTGAGGGCCACCCGGCGCTCACCGTCACACCCCTCTCACAGCTTCGCGATCGACACCTCGGTCGATTTCACGAACGCGATCACCTCGCTGCCAATCCTCAGTTCCAGCTCATGCACCGACCGCGTGGTGATCACCGAGGTGACGATGCCGGCCTGGGTCTGCACGTCGATTTCCGAGACCACCGGCCCCTCGATGATCTCCTTGATGGTGCCCTTGAACTGGTTACGTACGTTGATCGCCTTGATGGTCATGGTGTGGCTCCTTAGCAGTTGGGAGCACCGACGTTGCAGTGCGTGAATGCAGAGTGCACCGCAAAGATAAAAATCAAAAAGAATAAATAACGACAAATATAGATCTGTTTGGAATATGAAAAGCTGTATATCAACATTCCTAAACGTTATTTATTTAAGGTTTTTTAGATCATTTAGCATCGACAGGGCCCGGCCTTGAGGCCCGAACCTTTTTGCACAGGTAACCCGCGTGAGCGCCACGTTGCATACCCCTCGATCGACCCCGCTGCAGATTGCCCGCGACCTGGCCCAGACATTCAGCCGCAGCGTGGTAGAGCGCGACCGCAAGGGCGGCACGCCCAAGGCCGAGCGCGATGCCCTGCGTGCCAGCGGCCTGCTGGCCCTGAGCATCCCCCGCGAGTTCGGCGGGCTGAACGCCACCTGGAGCCAGACCTTCGATGTGGTGCGCGAATTCGCCCGGGTCGACAGCTCCATTGCCCATGTGTTCGGCTTTCACCACCTGATGCTGGCCACCGTGCGTCTGTTCGGCGCACCTTCGCAATGGCAGCCCTGGTACGAGCTGACGGCGCGCAAGAACTGGTTCTGGGGCAATGCCCTCAACCCCCTCGACACCCGCACCATCGTCAAGCACCACGGCAGCTGGCGTGAATTCTCCGGCAAGAAGAGCTTCTGCTCGGGCGCCAGCGATTCACAAATGCTGATTGCCTCGGCCGTGGACGAGGCTGCCGGGGGCAAGCTGCTGATTGCCGCGATACCCAGCGGTCGCACCGGCATCACCCTGCACGACGACTGGCACAACATGGGCCAGCGCCAGACCGACAGCGGCAGCGCCACCTTCGAACGGGTGCGCGTGGAAGAAGGCGACCTGCTGCTCGACCCCGGCCCGCTGAGCACGCCGTTCGCCTGCCTGCGGCCGCTGATCGCCCAGCTGCATTTCGCCAACATCTGCCTGGGCATCGCCGAAGGCGCGTTCGAAGAAGCGCGCCAGTACACCCTCAACGAGACCCGGCCCTGGTTCAAGTCCACGGCCCTTGATAGCCGCGACGATCCTTATGTACTGGGCCACTTCGGCGACTTCTGGGTACGCCTGCAAGGCGCCCGGCTGCTGCTCGACAACGCCGCCGGCGAACTCGACCGGGCCTGGGCCAAGGGCGCCGCGCTCGGCGCAGACCAGCGCGGCCGCGTGGCGGTGGCCATCGCCACCGCCAAGGTGGCGGCCAGCCGCGACGGCCTGGAGCTGTGCAGCAAGGTCTTCGAGGTCACCGGCGCCCGCGCCACGCAGGCCTCGGTGGGGCTCGACCGGCACTGGCGCAATCTGCGCACCCAGAGCCTGCACGACCCGCTGGATTACAAACTCCACGAACTGGGCGACTGGGCCTTGAACCAGCGCCTGCCGATTCCGACGTTCTATTCATAGTGTGACTGCCATGCAATTGTTGACCCTACCGCCCTCGCCCGCGTTGGCCACCTCGATCCGCGCCACCGCGCAGGTGTTCGAAGACCCCAAGTCACGTGCGCTGCTGGCGCACCTGCAACAGGTGGCGCCCAGCGAAGCCAGCGTGCTGATCATCGGCGAGACCGGTACCGGCAAAGAGCTGGTGGCGCGCCACATTCACAACCTGAGCGGGCGACGTGACAAGCCGTTCGTGGCCGTCAACTGCGGCGCGTTTTCCGAATCGCTGGTCGAGGCCGAGCTGTTCGGCCACGAGAAAGGCGCCTTCACCGGCGCCCTGGCGGCCAAGGCCGGCTGGTTCGAAGAGGCCAACGGCGGCACCCTGTTCCTCGACGAGATCGGCGACCTGCCGATGCCGATCCAGGTCAAGCTGCTGCGCGTGCTGCAGGAGCGCGAAGTGGTGCGCCTGGGCTCGCGCAAGAGCATTCCCATCGATGTGCGGGTACTGGCCGCCACCAACGTGCAGCTGGAAAAGGCGATCAATGCCGGGCACTTTCGCGAAGACCTCTATTACCGTCTGGACGTGGTCAGCCTGGAGCTGGTGCCGCTGCGCGAACGCCCCGGCGACATCCTGCCGCTGACCCGCCACTTCATCGATGCCTACAGCCAGCGCCTGGGCTACGGCCAGGTGCGCCTGAGCGCCCAGGCCGAGCACAAGCTGCGCACCTACGGCTGGCCGGGCAACATCCGCGAGCTGGAAAACGTCATCCACCACACCCTGCTGATCTGCCGCGACGGCCTGATCGAGCACGACGACCTGCGCCTGTCGAACATGCGCATCGAACGCCAGGACGACAGCCCCAGCCAGGACGACTCGGCCCAGGCGCTGCTCGAACGGGCCTTCCAGAAACTCTTCGAGGAACAGGCCGGCGCGTTGCACGAACAGGTCGAGGACGCGCTGTTGCGCGCGGCCTACCGTTTCAGCCACTACAACCAGGTGCACACCGCCAACCTGCTGGGCCTGACCCGCAATGTCACGCGTACCCGCCTGATCAAGATCGGCGAACTGGCGGTCAATCGCCGCCGGCCCACTGGCGCCACCCAGGGCGAGCGGGTGCTCAACCTGTCGATCTGATCAGCCACGCGCGGCATACACCGCATTGCCGGCGTCCGCTGCCAGGCGCCGGAACACCAGTGCCGAGGCCATGCACGCCAGCCCGCACAGCAGCATCACCCAGGCCACGTCGCTGGTGACGGGGGTGGCGTGCCCGCGCAGGTTCATCAGCACCCCCAGCAGCGAGGCGGCCAGCCCCACCGACAGGCTCATGCTCAACTGCACCGTCATCGCCGACAGGCTGCTGGCCCGGCTGCTCAGCGCCGCCGGTACATCCGCATAGGTCAGCGCGCCCAGGGTGCTGAACTGCAGCGAACGGATCACTGCGCTGGCGAACAGCATCAGCACGATCACCCCGTACGGCGTATCGCTGGTAAAGCTGGCACAGGCCCCCAGGGTCAGCCCGGTGAGCAGCGCATTGCCGGTGAGCGTGCGACGGATGCCGAAGCGGCGCACCACGCGCACTGCCAGCAGCTTCATCAGAAACGCCCCCGCGCCACCCGCCAGGGTCAGCAGCCCCGCATGCAGCGGGCTCAGGCCAAAGCACAGCTGAAACATCAGCACCAGCAGGAACGGGCCAGACGAGGTGCCCAGGCGCAGCAGGTTGCCGCCCCAGAAGCTGATGCGGTAGCTGGGAATGCGCAGCAGCGACAAGTCCAGCAGCGGTTCGGCGCAGCGCCGTGCATGGCGGATGTACCACGCGCCGCACAGCAGCCCCGCCCCGATCATCACCGCCACCCACGCTCGCGGCAGCAGGCCGTGGCCCAGCGCCTCGAAACCGAACACCAGCGCTCCTAGCGCGGTGCCGCTGAGCAGCAGCCCGCGCACATCCAGCGCCCGCGCACGAACCCCGGGATAATGCGGTACATGGCGCAGCACCAGCACGATGCCCACCAGGCCGATGGGCAGGTTGATCAGGAAGATCCAGTGCCACGACACGAACGTCACCATCAGCCCGCCCAGCGGCGGCCCGATCATGGGCCCGATCAGCGCCGGAATGGTCAGGTACGACAGGTTGCGCATCAGGTCTTCGCGCGGCGACCAGCGCAGCAGGATCACCTGCCCCACCGGCACCATCATCGCCCCCGCCGCGCCCTGCAGCATGCGCGCCAGGCACAGCTGCAGCAGCGAGGTGGAGGCCGCGCAGGCCAGCGACGACACGATGAACAGCACGATCGCCACCACGAACAGCCGTCGTGGGCCGAAGCGGTCTGCGGCCCAGCCACTGACCGGCACGCACAGCGCGGCGGCCAGCATGTACAGCGACACCACCAGGTTCATGCGCACGCTCGGCGCGCCGAAGTCGCTGGCCATCTGCGGCAAGGCCGTCATCACCACGGTGGAGTCGATCAGTTCCATGCACAGCGCGCAGCCGATGATCATCGGCACCTTGCGCGAAACCGGCCGCAAGGCCGGCAGGGGTTCGGCCATGGTCACTCAGAACAGCCCCGAGGTCGGCGGCGGCGTGCCCTTGAGGTACCAGGTGCCGACCGCCGAGGCCTTCCAGTGGCGCGGGTTGTGGTTGGCCACCGTACGCGCGTTGCGCCAGTGCCGGTCGAGGTTGTGGCTGCGCCCGGTGGTGGACGCACCGCCCACATCGAACAGCAGCTCGGCAGCCCGCAGCGCCGATTCGGCGGCAATGTACTGGGCCTGCGCCACGTCGATGGCGGCCTGATCCACCGCCTGCGGGTCCAGTTGCAGGGCCCAGGCGCGGTCGATCACCGCTGCAGCCTTGAGCACCACCGCTTCGGCGGTGAAGGCGCGCGCGGCCACTTCGCCCACGCTCAGTTGCACATAGGGGTCGTCCACCGACTGGCTGGCGCTGCTGTGCTTGATCGGTCGCGCATGCTCGCGGGCAAAGCGCACTGCATCCTCCTGGGCATTGCGCGCGATGCCGGCCTCCACGGTGGCGAGGAACAACTGCAGAAACGGGGTGACGATGGTGCGCTTGCCCTCTTCCACGGTGCGCGGACGGATCTCGCTGGCCAGCACCTGCACATCGTTCAGGCGCGTGGTGCCACTGGCGGTCAGGCGCTGGCCCATGGCGTCGAAGTCGTCCACCAGCTCCAGGCCCAGGCGATCGCGCGGCAGCACGAACGACACCGGCCTGTCCTGTTCGTCCAGCGCCACGGCGCTGACCCAGTCGGCGTACAGCGCGCCCGTGCTGTAGTACTTGCTGCCGCTGACGCGAAAGTGCTCGCCATCGGGCACGATGCGTGCGCTGATCGCGCCATTGGCGCCGCCCACCTCCCAGCCTGCGTTGCCCAGCACGGCGCCGTCCAGGTAGCGCGCGAACCAGCGCTGGCGTTCCTGCTCTGCACCGCTATGGTCGGCGGCCAGCAGCCCTTCGACGAAGGCAAAGCCCGGGCGCAGGGCCTGGGCCACATTGGAGTCCACCGAGGCCACCCGCAGCAGCAGGCCGATCACGTCGCTCACCGATCCGCCGGGGCCACCGTAGGCGAGCGGGATGCGCACGGTATAGAGCCCTGCGGCGGCCAGCTGGCGTATGGCGTCATACGGCAGCTGGCGCTCACGTTCACGCTCGGCTGCACCGGCCGCAATCTCGGGAAGCAAGGCATCCAGGCGTTGATGCAGGTGCGCAACGCTGGTCAGTGCGTGTTGGGGGGCGTGTTTGGGGACTTCGGACAAATGCGGCATGGGCGCCTCCTTGGGCGTTTGAAAACTCTCAGGCAGATTCGGTAGCGGGTGTTTCGTCGACCTGGCCAGCGGCCTGGCGACTCCACAACCGGTGGTACTGGCCGCGCTGGCGCAGCAGTTGTGCATGGCTGCCGTCCTCGATCAGGCGGCCCTTGTCGAACACCAGGATGCGGTCCAGGTGCGCCACCGTGGACAAGCGGTGGGCGACCACCAGCACGGTCTTGCCGTGCATGATTTCGTCGAGTTTTTCCTGGATGAAACGCTCGGTGAGCGAGTCCAGACTGGAGGTGGCTTCGTCCATCACCAGAATCGGGGCGTTCTTGAGCAGCACCCGGGCAATCGCGATGCGCTGGCGCTGGCCACCCGACAACTTGACCCCGCGCTCGCCCACCAGCGAGTCGTAGCCGTGTTCCATGCTGTCGATGAAGTCGTCGGCGCCGGCGCGGCGGCTGGCATGCACCACGTCTTCGAAGCTGGCCTCCAGGCGCCCGTAGTGGATGTTCTCGCCGATGCTGCGGTGGAACAGGCCAGGTTCCTGGGGGATCAGGCCGATCTGCTGGTGCAGCGAATGCTGGGTCACTTCGCGCACATCGCGTCCATCCACCAGCACCTGGCCGCTGTTGACGTCGTACAGGCGCAGCAGCAGGTTGAGCAGGCTCGACTTGCCCGAGCCCGAGGTGCCCACCAGGCCCACGGTCTGCCCCGCCGGGATCACCAGGTTCAGGTGCTGGAAGATCGGCTTGTCGGGCGCATAGCCGAAGCTCACGTCGCGAAACTCGATGTCGCCGCGCACTGGCGGCAGCGCCCGTGCGCCGGGAAGGTCCACCACCTCGTGGGGCCGCACCAGGGTGCGCACGCCGTTGGCGATGTTGCCGGTGGCCTCGAAGAACTCCAGAAAGCGCCGCGACAGGTTGCTCACGTCATTGATGATCAGCAGCGACAGGCTGGTGGCCATGACGAAGGTGGCGATGTCGATGCGCCCCACGTACCACTGCTGCAGCGCAAGCCCCAGCATGCCCAGCTTGAGGGCCACGCCGCCGGCCGACTGGAACCAGCGGATCTTCTCCATGTACCAGAACGAGCGGTAGGCCGCGTCCACCTCGCGGTCAAGGTAGTGCCCCAGGTAGCCGTGCTCGAACGGCTGGCGGGCGAACAGGCGGATGTTGGTGAGGTTGCTCACCGCGTCCACCACCTTGCCGTTGCTGGTGCTGCGCGCCGCCGAATACTGCTGTGCCAGCGGGTGGCTGCGCCGCGCCAGGACATAGCAAATGCCAATGAACAGCAGCGACCAGCCGAGCATGAACGCGGCCAGCAGGCCCGAGGCGCTCCACAGCAAGGCGGTGGCCAGGCTCAGGGTCAGCGCCAGGCCGAGCATGTCGAACAGCAGGATGCCCAGGGTCTGGTTGACCCCCAGCGCCACCTCGGCGATGCGGTGCGCCAGCGCCCCGGCGAACTCGCTGCTGACAAAGCGCTGGGAGTGGCGTTGCAGGTAGGCGAACAAGGCATGGGTCACGGTGCGCCGTTGCAGCGGCAGCACCTTGATGTGGCAGGCGGCGGCGCTGCGGGCGCTCAGCAGTTCCAGCACCAGCAGCGTGCCGAACAGGCTCAGGGGCGCCACCAGCCCCGGCAGCGCGGCATGCACCGAGGCGGCCTCGGTCACCTGCCGGGTGATCAGGCCCAGCGCCCAGGGGATCAGCACCGCGCTGACAACGGCGATGCACTGCAACAGCAGGATGCTTGAGTACCAGATCTTGTAATTGCCGATGCACAGGCGCACGAAGGCCAGCGGCGTGTCCGGCAGGTGGTCGATCTTCCAGTGGTGCAGCCGTCGTCGCGGCGTGTGGCGGGTCGAGAAATGCAGGCTCATGGTTCAGATCGCCAACTTGAGGAATTCGAACGAGGTACGGCGGCGGCTTTCCAGGTGCGGAATGGCCTCCAGCAAGGCCAGGGTGTAGGGATGCTGCGGGTGGTCGAACACGTCGCGCACCGCCCCGCTCTCCACCGCCACGCCGTCCTTCATCACCAGTACCTCGTCGCTGACCTGGTTGATCACCCCCAGGTCGTGGGAGATGAACAGGCACGCCAGGCCCAGGCGCTGCTTGAGGTCGTCGAGCAGTTCGAGGATCTGCGCCTGTACCGACACGTCCAGCGCCGACACCGGCTCGTCGCACACCAGAATCTGCGGCCCGGCGGCCAGCGCACGGGCAATCGCGATGCGCTGGCGCTGCCCGCCCGACAGCTCGATGGGGCGCCGGTCGAGCAGCGCCGCGTCCAGGCGTACCAGGCCCAGCAGTTCTTCGGCTCGCCTGCGCCAGTCGGCGCGCTTGTGCCCGGCCACCTCCAGCGCCTCGAACAGCACGCGCTGCACGTTGTAGCGTGGGTCGAAGGAGCTCAGCGGGTCCTGGAACACCACCTGGATGCTGCGCCGCAACTGACGCTTGTGCGCCTCGGAAAGCTTCAGCCAGGGCTGGCCCTTGATCTGGATATCGCCGCTGTCGGGGGTTTCCAGGCCAAGGATCATGCGCGTCAGGGTGGTCTTGCCCGAGCCCGACTCGCCGACGATGCCCAGGGTCTTGCCGCGGCGCAGTTGCAGCGACACCTGGTTGACCACGGTGCGCAGCTGCCCGTCCGGGCCCTTGAACGCCTTGCTCAGCTGGCGCACCTGCAACAGCGGTGGCTCCTGGGGCGGCGCCACGATGGCCAACGGCGTTCGTGCTGCCCCCGGCGTGCGCCGAAAGTGCACCGCCCGGCCGGCACGCAGCAGAAACTGCGTGTAGGGGTGCTGCGGGTCGTGCAGCACCGCCTCGACGCTGCCCTGCTCGACGATCACGCCGTTGTGCATCACCGCCACGCGGTTGGCCAGGCGCGACACCACCGCCAGGTCGTGGCTCACGATCAGCATCGCGGTGTTCTCGCCGCGCAGCGATTCGAGCAGGCTCAGCACCTGCGCCTGTACCGTGGCGTCCAGCGCGGTGGTCGGCTCGTCGGCAATCAACAGGCGCGGGTTGCAGGCGATGGCCGAGGCGATCAGCGCCCGCTGGCGCAGCCCGCCCGACAGTTGATACGGGTACTGGCGGGCGCGCAGTTCCGGCTGCGGCACGCCGACGGCGCGCAGCAGCTCGATCACCCTGGCCTGGCGCTGCGCGCGGTCGAGCCCGGTATGCAGCTGCAGCGGCTCGGCGATCTCCTTGCCCACCGGGCGCAAGGGGTCCAGCGCGCTCAGGGCATCCTGCATCACGAAGCCGATCTGCGCGCCGCGCACCTGGCGCCAGGTGCGCTCGTCGAACTCGCGCAGGTCGTGCCCGGCAAAGTCCAGGCGGCTGGCCTGCACCTGGGCATGGGCGCCGGTCAGCCCGGCCAGCGTGCGTGAGGTGACACTCTTGCCCGAGCCCGACTCGCCCACCAGCGCCAGGCACTCGCCCTGGTGCAACTGGAAGCTGATGCCCTTGAGGGTGGGCACGGCCTGGGCGCCAAAGCGCACGTGCAGGTCCTGTACATCGATAAGCGGTGCGCGACTCATGGGCGTTTACCTTCGCTGCGGCGCAGCAGTTCGCGGCCGATCGTACTGATCGAGACCACGGTCAATGTGATTGCCAGGGCGGGCCAGGCCACCAGCCACCAGGCGTTGGCCAGGTAGTTGCGGCCCACGGCGAGCATGCCGCCCCACTCCGGCTCCGGCGGCGGCGCGCCAAAGCCCAGAAAGCTCAGGGCCGCGCCCGAGACGATGTTGCCGCCGATGCCGATGGTGGCCAGGATCAGGATCGGCTTGATCGCATTGGGCAGTACATGGCGCAGGATCACCGCGTGCCGGCCCAGGCCCAGGGTGGTGGCGGCCTCGACGTAGCCGGCACCGCGCACCACCAGGGCCTGTGCGCGCACCAGGCGTGCATAGCGCGGCACGCTGGCGATGCCCACGGCAATGATGGTGTTCAACTGGCCCTGGCCGAAGAAGGTGATGATCACCAGGGCCAGCAGCAGGTCGGGGAATGCCAGCAGCACATCCACCCCGCGCATCACCGCACCGTCCAGCCAGCGCGGGCCGAGCCCCGCCGCCAGGCCGAACAGGGTGCCCAGCAGCAGGCCGATGGCGGTGGCCGACAGGCCCAGCACCAGCGACGGGCGCACCGCGTACACCAGCCGGGTGAGGATGTCGCGGCCGTTTTCGTCGGTACCCAGCCAGTACAGGCTGTCGGGGGCACGAAACGCCTGGCGCGCACTGGCCTCCAGCGGGTCGCCCGCCACCAGCCAGTGCGGCTGGATGGCCGCAATCACCAGCAGCAGCACGAACAGCCCGGCCAGCACCAGGCCCGGGCGGATGGCCCAGCGCCGCACCTTGCGCCGCCGGGCCACGAACAGCGGCTCGGCGGCAATCAGGCCGACGCTCGCGCTTTGATTGATGGGCGCCATGGGCACCTCCACAGGCTAGGGGTTGCGGCTCAGGGCGCCGGGTTCGGGGTGTGCGCGTGGATCTGCTCGATGCGCGCCAGGGTCTCGCCGCTCAGTTGCAGCTCAAGCGCGCCGATGTTCTCGCGCAGTTGCGCCAGGCTCGTCTGCCCGGTCAGGGCGCTGCTGACGAACCGCTTGCCGATCACCGCAGCCAGGGCCAGTTGCGCGGGGCTCACGTCCAGCTCGCGGGCCAGTGCCACGTAGGCGGCAATGGCCTGCTGCGCCGACGCGCTGTCGTAGCGGTTGAAGGTGCGGTACACCGACGACAGGCGCGAACCTTCGGGCCGTGCGCCGCCCAGGTACTTGCCGGTGAGCGCGCCGAAGGCCAGCGGCGAATAGGCCAGCAGGCCCACCCCTTCGCGGTGGCTGAATTCCGACAGGCCGCCTTCGTACAGGCGGTTGAGCAGGCTGTAGGGGTTCTGGATGCTGACGATGCGCGGCAGCCCCAGCACCTCGGCCTGGCGCAGGAACTGCCCTACCCCCCACGGGGTTTCGTTGGACACGCCGATATGGCGGACCTTGCCCGCCTGCACCTGCTCGGCCAGCACCTGCAGGGTTTCGCCGATGGCAATGGCCTGCGGGTCGTCGACATACGGGTACTCGCGCTGGCCGAAGAAGTTGGTGCTGCGGTCGGGCCAGTGCAGCTGGTACAGGTCCAGGTGGTCGGTCTGCAGGCGCTTGAGGCTGCCGTCCAGCGCGGCGACGATGTTGGCGCGGTCGTGGCGGCTGAGGCCATCGCGGATATGCGTGCCGCTGCTGGGGTTGCGCGTGGGGCCGACGATCTTGCTGGCCAGCACGATATCGCTGCGCCGGCCGGTCCGGGCCAGCCAGGTGCCGATGAAGCGCTCGGTGCTGCCCCAGGTGTCGGCATGGGTCGGGGTCGGGTACATCTCGGCGGTGTCGACCAGGTTGACACCGTGGTCCAGCGCCAGGTCCAGCTGCTGGTGGGCGTCCTGCTCGCTGTTCTGGTGGCCCCAGGTCATGGTGCCCAGGCCGATGACGCTGACCTTGATGTCGCTGTTGCCCAGTGTGCGGTAGTTCATGGGGTGTGCCTCGCTAATCGGTTCAGACGGCCTCTGCCGCACGTTGGTACTGGCTGGCCGGGTACGGCAGGCCGAGGTGGTCGCGCAGGGTGCTGCCGGTGTATTCACGGCGGAACACCCCGCGCTGCTGCAGCAGCGGCACCACCTGGTCGACGAACACCTCGACCCCCGAGGGGAACATGTCGGGCATGATGTTGAAGCCATCGGCTGCGCCGGCGCGGAACCAGTGCTCCAGAGTGTCGGCGACCTGTTCCGGGGTGCCCACCAGCAGGCGGTGGCCCACCAGGATGCGCCGCGACAGTTCGCGGATGGTCAGGTTCTCGCGCCGTGCCAGGTTCAACTGGGCTTCGAGAAAACCGTGCGAGCCGCGCTCGAATTCGCTGACCGGGCCAATACGCTCCCACGGCAGCGGCGCGTCCAGGTCCAGCTCGTCGGGGGGCAGGCCGATGCGAAACGCCAGTTGCTGCACCAGCCCCGCCTCGCCGCTGTAGGCGTTCAGTTCATCGAAGCGCGCACGGGCTTCGGCCTCGGTGCTGGCGATCACGGTGGACAGCCCCGGCATGATCTTCAGGTGGTCGGGGTTGCGGCCCCACTGGCGTGCGCGCTGTTTCATCTCCTGATAGAACGCCTGGCCGTCGGGCAAGGTGGTCTGGGTGGTGAAGATCGCGTCGGCATAGCGCGAGCCCAGGGCCTTGCCGCCCTCGGACGAGCCGGCCTGTACCAGCACCGGCCGGCCTTGCGGCGAGCGCGGCAGGTTGAGCGGCCCCTTGACCGAAAAATGCTCGCCCACGAAATCGATGCTGTGCACCTTGTGCGGGTCGGCGAACTGGCCGCTGGCGGCGTTGCCGATGATCGCGTCGTCCTCCCAGCTGTCCCACAGCTTGAGGGTCACGTCGATGAACTCGTCGGCCCGCGCATAGCGGTCCACATGGCGCGGCGCACCGGCCAGGCCGAAGTTCTGCGCGGCGGCGTCGCCGGCGTTGGTCACCACGTTCCAGGCCGCCCGGCCGCCACTGATGTGGTCCAGCGAGCTGAAGCGCCGCGCCAGGTTGAACGGGTCGTTGTAGCTGCTGGACGCGGTGGCGATCACCCCGATGTGCCGGGTGGCCAGGGCCACGGCCGTCAGCAGCACGGTCGGTTCCAGGCGTCCGGCCGGGTGCTGGGCGATGTCGCCCGCCAGCGCCGGGCCGTCGGCGAGGAAGATCGCGTCCAGGCACCCCCGCTCGGAAATGCGCGCGATGTTGCGGTAGTACTCGACGTCGAGGTAGGCGTTGGCCGGTACTTCGGCCTTGCGCCAGGCGCTGGCATGCGCGCCGAAGCCGAGGATGTTCATGCCGATGCTCATCTGTCTTGCGGTCTGGCTCATGGCTGCTGCTCCTGAATGAAGGCGGTTACACCGCGCTGGCTTCGTCGCGCACGGTGGTGCCGTCCTGGGCATGCAGCGCACGCCAGGCAGCACCGGGGCTGACGCCGTTGAGGTAGTAGTTGCCCAGCGCGCGCTCGCGGTAGATCGCCGGGTTGTGCGAGGCCAGGGTGCGCGCATTGCGCCAGTGCCGGTCCAGGCGCCGGGCCTGGCTGGTGGCCGACGCGCCGCCCACCTCGAACAGCAGGGTGGTGACTTCCAGCACCTGCTCCAGCACGATCTGCTGGGCCTGGAAGGTGCGGATATCGGCCTCGACGTAGTCGGCTTCCTGGGCGCTGTCGTTCAGCTCGGCCTGGTGTACCCGCTCGAGTACCTCGGCGGCAGCCAGCACCAGGGTTTCGCTGGCATAGGCCAGGCTCGACAGGCGTCCGATCACCCGCTGCACCAGCGGGTCGTCCTTGGGGCTGGACTGGCCCGGCACGCCGAAGGCGCGGGTGCGGCCCTGGACGAAGGCGGTGGCATCGCGCAGCGCGGCGCGGGCGATGCCGGCCAGGGTGGCGAGGTGGAACAGCTGATAGAACGCCGAGATGTACGACTCGGCGCGCAGCTCGCCGGGCTTGAAGCGGCGCAGCACATGCTGCTCGGGCACCGCCACCTGCTCGAAGCGTGTGGTGCCGCTGCCGCTCAGGCGCTGGCCGAAACCGTCCCAGTCGTCTTCACGGGTCACGCCGGGGGCGTCCACTGCCACCACCACGCTGACGAAATCCTTGTCGTGCATGGCCACGGCCGCCACCCAGTCGGCGTAGATAGTGCCGGTGCAGTAGTACTTCTCGCCGTTCAGGCGCCAGCCCTCCTCGGCGGCCTCCAGGCTGACCGAGTTGGTGCTGCTGTCGCTGCGCTCGGCCATTGCCGCGCCCCACAGCTGCCCGGCCACCACCTTGGCGAACCAGTAGTCCTGGGACGCCGGTTCGCGGGCCGAGAGCCGCCCTTCGACGAAACCGAAGTGCGCGCGCACGATCTGCGGCAGGTTGGAGTCGGCCTCGGCCAGGTCGATCAGCAGGCCAAACAGCACCGGCAGGCTGATGCCGGCCCCCCCATGCGCCTGGGGCACGCGCAGCGCCGTGAAGCCGGCATCGCGCAGCAACGCCACGGCCTCGAAGGCCAGTTCGCGCTGCTGCTCTCGCGCCACCGCACCCTCGCCGATCTGTGCGAACAGCGGCTTGAAGCGCGCCTGCAGCGCAGTGTAGGAATTGGATTGGGTCATGACAGGTCCTTGCTTGGGGGTGGCATCACACGGCCTTGGCACGCGGGTCCACCCAGTGATTGATCAGGTCGACGAGAAAGTTCACGACCACGTAGATCGCCGCCGCCAGCAGGGTGATGCCCAGCAGCAGCGGCACGTCCTTGGATGTTGCGGCGTCGAGCATCAGCCGGCCGATGCCCTGGCGCGAGAACAGCAGCTCGATCACCACCGCACCGCCGAGCAGGCTGGCGAACACGAAGCCGGACAGGGTCACCAGCGACACCAGCGCATGGCGCAGCGCGTGTTTGAGGCGCACGCCGGTTTCGGACATGCCGCGGGCGCGCGCCATGGCGATGAAGGGTTGTTCGAGAATGTCTTCCAGTTCCTGGCGCAGTACCTGGCTGAGCACCGCCGCCACCGGCAAGGCCAGCGCCACGCTCGGCAGTATCAGCGCCTGCCAGCCGCTGGAGCCGGACGGCGGCAGCAGGTGCCAGCCGAATGCGAACACCAGCAGCAGGCCCAGGCCGATCACGAACGAGGGCGCCGACGACAGCACCAGCTCCGTGCCCGACACCAGCGAGCGCAGCCATGGCGCGCGATTGGCGGTGAGCACGGCGACCAGCACGGCCAGCAGCACCGCCAGTACCGCCGCGGCCAGCGACAGTTGCACGGTGGCGCCCAGTTGCCCGGCGATGATCTGCCCCACCGGGATGCGCAGGCGGTACGACTCGCCCAGGTCGCCCTGGGCCAGGCGCCCCAGGTAATGGCCGTACTGCACGATCAACGGCTGGTCCAGGCCGTATTCGGCGCGCACCTGGGCGATCAGCTCGGCACTGGGCATCGCCTCCGGCCCGCCGAGGATGGCCAGTGCCGGGTCGCCGGCGCTCAGGTTCAAGGCCAGGAAGGTCAGGGTCGCCGCGCCCCAGAGCACGCCGATGCCGGCCAGCAGCCGACGGAGTATCAGGCGCAGGGTGTTCATCGGGCCTCCTGGTCGAGCCATATGCTGGTGAAGAACGGGGTGTTGTGCGAGGTATCGAAGATCACGCCCTTGACCGCCTTGCGGTAGGCCACCAGTACATGGCTCTCGTACACCGGTACGGCCGGCACGGTTTCCACCAGGCGTTGCTGCGCGGTGCGGTACAGCGCGGCGAGCTCCACCGGGTCGGTGGAACGGCGCGCCGCCGACAGCGCCGCATCGAGGGCGTCATCGCGAAAGCGCCCGGCGTTCTGGCCGATGAGCTTGGGCGTGCTGATCGCATTGCTGTGGTAGAGGATGTACAGCCCGTCGGGGGTGTTGGTGTGCCAGTAGCCGCCGGCGATTGCCTGAAAGTTGCTGGCATAGCGACGCTCGGTGACCTGGGCCAGGGGCAGCAGATCGATGGCCAGCTCGAAACCGACCTTCTTGAGGTCGGCCTGGATGGCCACTGCCACGCTACCGGGGAAGGCGCCGGTCTCGTACATCAGCAGGCGCGCCGACAGGCGCTGGCCGTCCTTGACCCGGTAGCCCCTGGCGTCACGTTCACCCCAGCCGGCCTGGTCGAGAATGCGGTTGGCCTCGGCCACGTCATAAGCCAGCACATCCTTGAACGCGGGGTCGTAGTAACGGGTGTTGGCGGCCAGGAAATCGCCCTTGGGCTGGTACTCGCCAAAGCCGGTGATCCAGGCCAGGCCGTCGCGATCGATGGCCTTGGCCACGGCGCGGCGCACCTGCACGTCCTGGAACGGGAACTGCTCGACGTTGAAGGTCAGGCTGCGAAACGGGTTGGCCTTGCGGATGCGGCTGCTCATCTGCAGGTCAGGGTTGCTGCGGATGGCCCTGGCGTTCTGCGCCGGCGCGTCCACGGTGAAGTCCGACTGGCCGGACTCGAGCGCGCTGAAGCGGATCATCGGCTCGGGCACGATGCTCAGTTCCAGGCGGTCCAGGTAGGCCTCGCCGTTGTGCCGGGTCACCGGGGGCGCCCAGTTGTAGCCCTTGCGCCTGACAAAGGTGGCGCCCTGGTCGCGGGTGTAGCTTTCCAGCACGAAGGGCCCCGAACCGATGGCGTGCTCGGCGATGGACTTGGGCGCCTCGAGGATCTGGCGCGGCGAGATCATGCTCAGCCAGGACTGCGCCAGCACGTCCAGGAACGGCGAATAGGGTTCGCGCAGATGCGCCTCGAAGGTGTACTCGTCGACGATGCGCCCGTTCACGTAGGGCGCGATGTACGCGGCGGCCAGCGGCGACTTGGTGGCCGGGTCGCGCATGTGCTCCAGGTTGATCTGCACGGCGCGGGCGTTGAATTTCTCGCCGTCGCTGAAGGTCACGTCATCGCGCAGGTGGAAGGTGTAGGTCTTGCCGTCCGGCGAGATGTCCCACGACTTGGCCAGCCACGGCGAGATGTTGCCCTGCTCGTCCTGGTACAGCAGGCAGTCGAACAGGATGCGCCCCAGCCACTGCACGTTGCCGTGGGAAATCGAATGCACGTCCAGGGTGGTGGTGTCGGACGCCGTGGAAATGCGCAGCGTGCCGCCCGGCTTGCCCGGCGCGGCTTCGCGGTAGTCCTCGGCGGCGTAGCTCAGGCTGCCGTCGCGCAGCACGCCGTCGGCGCTCGATACGCTGTTGCGCGGCGCTTCGCTGGCCGGCTTGCAGGCGCCCAGCGCCACCACGCTGGCGAGTACGGCCAGGCGTGCGAGCCTTGTGATCAGGGTCATGTGCTTCCTCCGCCAGCACCGCGTGCAGGTGCACGTCGGTGCTGGCCGCGCTGGCTTAGAAGTTGTAGGTCACGCCGGTGAAGGCGCCGAAGCCGTCGCCCGGGTACAGCGACGCGACGTCCCTGCCCTGGGAGTTGTAGGTCGGCAGTACGGCGGTCACGTAGTCCTGGTCGGTGATGTTCTTCAGGTCCAGGTACACCTGCCAGGTCTTGCCCGGGTCGTCGTAACCCAGGCGCGCACCCCACAGCGTGTAGGACGGCGCGTAGAAGCTGTTGGCGTAGTCCACCGACGTCTTGGACGCGGTGCGCACGTTGACCCCGGCGTAGAAACCGCTGGCCCACTGGTACTGCAGCTCGCCCTGATACACGTGCTTGGGCAGGCCCGGCAGTTCGTTCTTCTTGAACAGCGGGTCGTTCTCGTAGTGGAAGTCGTTGAGGGTGTAGGCCTGGCGCCAGGTCAGGCTGTCACCGTTGGCGCCTTCCCACAGGCGGGTGCTCAGGCCGGCCTCGATGCCCTGGTGGATGGTGGGCGTGGCATTGGAGGTGGACACCACCGCAGCAGAGGTGGCAGTGGCCGGCAGCACTTCGACGTTGAGCAGCTCGTTCTTGACCCAGGATTTGTAGAACGCCAGGCTGCCGTCGAAGATCCCCGACTTGCCCTTGATGCCGAACTCCACGGTGTTGGCCGCTTGCGGCACCAGTGGCTTGGCGTAGTTGCTGGTGACCCCGGAGCCGGAGCTGGACCAGGAGCTTGGCGGGTCGATAGTGCGGCTGGCGTTGGCGAACAGCTGCACGTCCGGGGCGATGTAGTAGCGCAGGCCGATACGCGGGGCCAGCTTCCACTCGTCGTACTTGTAGTGGCTGGGCAGGCCGCTGGTGTTGGGGCGGTCGCTGTAGGTGACGTTGATGTCACGCTTGATCTCGATCGCCGACACGCCGGTGGCCAGGTACAGGTTGTCGGTCAGGCCCAGGTCGTTGCCCAGGGTGAACACATGGTCGAACGAGCCGTCGTACTCGACCTGCTTCTGCAGAATGCCCAGGTCCTTGTCGCCCTTGTAGGTGCGTGCGCCGGAACGGATGTGCTGAGTGCTGCTCCAGCCCGCGGTGGTGGTGCTGGGCAGGCCGAACAGCTGGTCGGTGCGGCTGTACTTGAGCGAGTAGTTGATGTCGCGCCAGTCCCAGTAGTTGGGGTTGACGGTGCTCTTGCGGCTGAGGATCTGCGGGTAGTTGTGGTACACCAGCCCGGCTTCGAGGGTGGCATCGTCATCGAAGGTGTAGGTGGTCTTGCTGCCGACCCAGGTCGAGCCGCGCTTGGTGGAGTCGCCACGGGTGGCGTAGGTGGCGGCGTTGGTCTGTTTGGAGTTCTTTTTGAGCTGCGCCAGGGTCAGGGTGCCCGAGTTCTCGTGGTATTCCTCGCGGTAGCGGATGTACAGACGGGTTTCGAGCTTGGGGTTGAAGCGGTAGCCGAAGTTGCTGACCACCCCCTTGGCCTTGGTGAAGGTGAAGTCCTGGTAGCCGTCGCGGCGAGCGTTGTCGACGCTGACGTAGTAGTCGGCATTGCCGGCCACGCCGCCGGTGCTCAGGGTCTGCTTCTGCCAGCCGAAACTGCCGCCTTCGAGCTTGATGCGGTTGCCCGGTGCGGTCAGCCCGGAGTTGGTCACGAAGTTGATCGCGCCCCCCAGTGAAAGTGCGCCGTATTCGAAGGCGTTGGCACCGCGCAGTACTTCGGTGTAGTTCAGGCCCTGGGTATCCAGAAGTTCATAGGGCGTGCCACCGGCGCCGGTCAGTGCAAGGCCGTCGAAGAGAAACTTGGTGCCTTCGCGGAAATAGCCGGGCGAGGTATTGGCGCCGGAGCCGCGAATGGAAATCTTGATGGCATCGTTGCCACCGGCAGCTTGGGCGTAGACGCCGGGCTGGTACGCCAGGGTGTCCTCCAGGGTGGCCGAGCGGCCCTTTTCGACTTCAGCCTGGGTGACCAGGCTGGTACCGCCGGCGACCTCGTCGAGTTTGCTCTGCGCCGCCTGCACAGGGCTCTGTTTGGCGGCCTGCACGGTGACCGTACCCAGGCGCTTGTCGCCGCTGGTGTCGGTGTCGGCAGCCGAGGCCAACGGGATGAAGGTTAATAGTGCGCTGCTTACAGCGAACAGGGATGAATGTCGCAATACTGCCGAAGTTGCCCAATGCACGCGTTTCAAGGTCTTGCTCCCCACCTGATTAAAATTAGGCGAGTTTCTATTGGTATAGTCAATCTCACAGGGACTATTGCAGCGAGCGTGCCAACTGGCGAAGTGCCTTGTTTAAAGGGGTTTGGTTATAAAGCGGCAAGTAATCGAGTGTTGTATTCGAGGGCTAGTGTCGGGAGGGTGTTGCCAGGCGAACAGTTGCCAGTTGCTGATCTATGTATATAACCGGCAAGGCCGGCGCCTACAGGTTGGCCGCTGTCTGTAGGCGCCGGCCTTGCCGGCGAAGCAGTAGTGGGCTTGTTACAGACCCTGGTGCAAGGCCCACAGCCGCGCGATGTCCCGCGCCCTGTCGCGCAGCAGTGGCGCTGCCTGCTCGCACGCCTGCTGAAGGCTCATCGGCCCGCTGGTCAACGCAAATGCCGCATCGATGCCATGCTCATACAGCGCCTGGTAGCCCTCGCCCAGGGTGCCGGCAATCACCACCACCGGCACGCCGTGACGCCTGGCTATGCGCGCCACACCGAACGGAGTCTTGCCGCGCAGAGTCTGTGCATCGAAGCGCCCCTCCCCGGTGATCACCAGGTCGGCACCGCGTACCGCCGCCTCCAGCCCGGCCAGCTCGGCCACCACTTCGACCCCAGCACGAAACTGCGCGCCCATGAAGGCCTTGGCCGCAAAGCCCATGCCGCCCGCTGCGCCACAGCCCGGAAACGCCCGAACGTCTTCCTCCAGCAGGCCGGCGCAATGGTCGGCAAAGTGCCCCAGTGCATGGTCGAGCAAGGCGACCTGGGCGGGGCTCGCCCCCTTTTGCGGGCCGAAGATCGCCGAGGCACCATTGGCCCCGCACAGTGGGTTGTCGACGTCTGCGGCCACTTCCACCTGCACGTCGAGCAGGCGCGGGTCCAGCCCGCTGCTGTCCAGCCGGGCCAGGTGCGCCAGGGCCAGGCCGCCCGGTGCCAGTTCAGCGCCCTGGGCATCGAACAGCCGCAGCCCCAGCGCTCGCAGCATCCCACTGCCGGCATCGTTGGTGGCACTGCCGCCGATGGCCAGGATGATGCGCTGTGCCCCGGCATCCAGCGCCGCGCCGATCAGCTGCCCGGTGCCATAGGTGCTGCTGCGGCATGCATCGCGCTGCGCGAGGCCGAGCAGTTGCAGGCCGCTGGCCTGGGCCATTTCGATGATGGCGGTGTGGCTGTCGGCCAACCAGCCCCAGTGGGCCAGTACCGGTGTGCCGAGCGGGCCCTGCACCTGCAGGCTGCGCTGTTCGCCGCTGCAGGTCGCCACCAGGGCCTGCAGGGTGCCCTCGCCGCCATCGGCCATCGGGCAACTGACCAGCTCGGCCTGTGGCAAGGCATCGGCCAGCCCCCGGGCGATGGCAGCGGCCACGTCTTCGGCGCTCAGGCTGTCCTTGAACGAGTCGGGGGCGATGACGATTTTCATGCGGTGTGCTCCTTATCCAGATGAGCTGCATGCTGACAGTTGCGCCGGCGGCGGGCGTCGGTCGGATGCACAGGCGGGCGCAGGGTTATTTGTTCAGTTGGACAATGCACCGACCAAGCGGCCCGCACAGGCAATCAACTGTTCACGGGCAACAACTGCAACCCCAGGTACAGGCTCAGCATCCCTTCCAGCCGCATCGGGTCCACCCCGCTCAACTCGGCCACCCGTTCCAGTCGGTAACGCAAGCTGTTGCGGTGAATGCCCAGCGCCTCGGCGCACGCCTGGCTCTGCCCGTCGTGGGCGCACCAGGCCCGCAGGGTGGCCAGCAGCTGCCCGTTGCTGTCCTTGGCACGCAGCCGTTGCAGCGGTTGCAGCAGTTCGTCCAGTGCATCGTCGTTGCGATGACGCCACAACAGCGCCGGCAGCCGATAGCGCGCCAGGGTCAGCAGGCGCTGGCGGGGCAGTACCTCGCGCCCGTAGGCAAGCAGGTCGCGCACCCGACGATAACCGCGGCGCAGGTTGTCCAGCCCTTCGGCCGGGCCAGCCACTGCCAGGCGCTGCACGGTCCAACCCTGGGCCTGCATCTTGTCCAGCAGGCGCTGTTCGTCCAGTGCCACCGTCGCCGGGCGGCACCACAGCAACGACTGACGTGCCGGGCTCACGCACCAGCTGTCGGGGTAGCGCAGCATCAGCCAGGCCGCCAGCGGCTCGGCGGCCGGGCCCTCCTCCAGCTCGAACAGGCACGGGATACGCGTGAGCTGGGGTTTGAGACCCAGTTGCCGAGCCTCGTCCACCAGCCGGGTGGCGTCGCCGTTGCCGCCCAGCAGCAAGGCCAGCAGGTCGTCGCAGCGCTGCTTGCGCCACTGCTGCTGCACTTGCAGGTGCCGTTGGGCCAGCAGCATCTCGGCGGTCATGCGCACCAGTTCGGCGTAGGTGCGCACCTGCTGCGGGTCGCCGGTGATGCCGAGCACGCCGATCAGGCGCCCGTCCAGCAGCAGCGGCAGGTTCACACCCGGCTGCACGCCCTTGAGGCACCTGGCGGCCTCTTCGTCGAGCTCGACGATGCGTGCGTTGGCCAGCACCAGTTGCGCGCCTTCGTGGCGGGTGTTGATACGCTGCGCCTCGCCACTGCCCAGGATCAGCCCCTGGCTGTCCATGACATTGACGTTGTAGGGCAGAATGACCATCGCACGGTCGACGATATCCTGTGCCAGGTCGTGGTCGAGCTCGAACATGGGCGGATCCTTGTGGTCGCAATGGTTGGTCGAGGGCACAGCGGTGCAGCGCAAAGGCTGTGCAAAAGCACAAAGACAGCGTCCTCTGGCTCAAACAGACTCGTCATGACAACTGCCTCGACGCAGTTGCGGCGATAAACATAAAAACAGAGAGAGAATCATGTCATACCGCCCTGCCCCTGACCAAGGCCACGACATCGACCGCAACGCGCTGTACCGGCGCATCACCCTGCGGCTGATCCCGTTCATCTTCATCTGCTACCTGTTCAACTACCTGGACCGCGTCAACGTCGGCTTCGCCAAGTTGCAGATGCTCGACGCGCTGAAGTTCAGCGAAACCATCTACGGCCTGGGTGCCGGCATCTTCTTCATCGGCTACGTGCTGTGCGGCCTGCCCAGCAACCTGGCGCTCAACCGCTTCGGGCCACGGCGCTGGATCGCGCTGATGATGATCGCCTGGGGCACGCTGTCGACCTGCCTGCTGTTCGTCACCACCCCCATGGAGTTCTACGTGCTGCGCCTGTTCACCGGCGCCGCCGAAGCGGGGTTCTTCCCGGGTATCGTGCTGTACCTCTCGCGTTGGTTCCCGGCGCAGCGGCGCGGGCGCATCATGGCGCTGTTCATGTCGGCGATCCCGGTATCGGGGCTGCTGGGCGGGCCGTTCTCGGGGTGGATTCTCAACCACTTCGCCGCCGGCCAGGGCGGCCTGGCCGGCTGGCAATGGATGTTCCTGATCCAGGGCGTGCCTACCGTGGTGCTCGGCTGTCTGGCGATCGTGCTGCTCAGCGATGGCTACGCCAAGGCCGGCTGGCTGACCCCGGCGCAGCGCCAGGCGGTTGAGGCCGACCTGGATGCGGATGCGGCGGCCAAGCCGAAAACCGCCAGCGACAGCCTGCTGTCGGTGCTGGCCAACCCGTTGATCTGGACCTTCGGCTTCATCTACTTCTGCATCCAGAGCGGCGTGTATGCGATCAACTTCTGGCTGCCATCGATCATCAAGAACATGGGTTTCGACGATGCCCTGCTGATCGGCTGGCTGAGCGCCATCCCGTACCTGCTGGCCGGGCTGTTCATGCTGCTGGTGGGGCGTTCGGCAGACCTGCGCAACGAGCGGCGCTGGCACCTTGTGGTGCCGATGCTGATGGGCGCGGTGGGGCTGCTGATGGCGGTCAACTTCGCCCACAGCCCGGTGATCGCGATTCTGGGCCTGAGCATCGCGACCATGGGCGCGCTCACCGGCCTGCCGATGTTCTGGCCGATGCCCACTGCCCTGCTCACTGCGGGCACTGCGGTGGCGGGCCTGGCGATCATCAACTCGGTGGGCCAGATGGCCGGGTTCCTCAGCCCGTACCTGGTGGGCTGGATCAAGGACCAGACCGGCTCGACCGACGTGGCGTTGTATTCGCTGGGGGGGTTGATCGTGGTGGGCAGCCTGGTGGCGCTGCGGGTGTCGCGCTCCAGCTGACGACCGCTTCGCCGGCAAGGCCGGCTCCTACGGGCCTGAGGGCCGTTCACACGATTGTGCGGGAGCCGGCCTTGCCGACGAAGCTTTCAACCCTGTAAAACAGCTCGACCCCCTCCCGCAAAAGGATGCTCGAGTATGATCTACCGTCCCCTGGGCCGCAGTGGCCTGCAGGTTTCCGCCCTCACCCTGGGCAGCATGATGTTCGGCGAGCAGACCAGCACCGAAGACTCGCTGCGTATCATCGACAAGGCCTGGGACCAGGGCATCAATTTCATCGATACCGCCGACGTGTACAACGCCGGCCGCTCCGAAGAAATCGTCGGCGAAGCCATCGCCCGCCACCGTCACGACTGGGTGCTGGCCTCCAAGGTCGGCTTCGGCCCGGTCGACGGCCTGCCCAACCGCAGCGGCCTGAGCCGCAAGCATATCTTCAATGCCATCGACACCAGCCTCACGCGCCTGGGCACCGATTACCTGGACATCTACTACCTGCACCGCGAAGACCACGCCACCCCGCTGGAGGTCAGCGTGGCAGCCATCGGCGACCTGCTGCGCCAGGGCAAGATCCGTCACTGGGGCGTGTCGAACTTTCGCGGCTGGCGCATCGCCGAGGTGTGCAACCTGGCCGAACGCCTGGGTATCCCCAAGCCTGTGATCAGCCAGCCGCTGTACAACATCGTCAACCGCCAGGCCGAAACCGAGCAGTTCACCGCTGCAGCCTTTCACGGCCTGGGCGTGGTGCCCTACAGCCCGCTGGCGCGTGGGGTGCTCAGCGGCAAGTACGCCCCCGACGCCACCCCGGACGCCAACAGCCGCGCCGGGCGCCAGGACAAGCGCATCCTCGAGACCGAATGGCGCAGCGAGTCACTGGCCATCGCGCAGAAGATCCACGCCTATACCCAGGCCAAGGGCGTGGGCATGGTCGAGTTCGCCATTGCCTGGGTGCTCAACAACCAGCACGTCAGCTCCGCCATCGTCGGCCCGCGCACCGAAGCGCAGTGGGACACCTATGGCGGTGCCCTGCAGGTGAAGATCACCGCCGAAGACGAAGCTTTCATCGATTCGCTGGTTACCCCCGGGCATGCCTCCACCCACGGCTACAACGACGCGGCGCACTTCGTCAGCGGGCGCCAGCCACGCTGAGTTCGCAACCGATCAGGTGGCTGATGGCGGCCTTGAGCTTCATCGGCCGCACCGGTTTGTGCAGCAGGCTGTGGCCCAGGTCGCGCACCTGCTGCTTGAGCTCCACGCTGTAGTTGGCAGTGATCATCAGGGCCGGCAACGGCGTGTGCCGCTGCGTATTGATCGACCCGACCGCCTCCAGGCCATTGCGGTCGTTGTCCAGGTGATAGTCGACGATCAGCAGGTCGGCCCACTCGCTGTCCAGTGCCACCTGGCGGGCCAGGTCCTGCTCGCTCAGGGCGGTGACCACCGAGCAGCCCCACTGCTCCAGCAGGCTGCGCATGCCCGCGCAGATCGCCGCATCGTTGTCCACCACCCAGATACGTGCGCCGTCCAGGCGTTCGGTCAGCGGCTCGACCTGTGACGGTTGCGGCTCGCGCCGGGGCGCACGCTTGCTGCGCGGCACCTCGATGGAGAACACCGAGCCCTTGCCCGGCGTGGAGCGCAGGTGCACGCGGTGGCCGAGAATGCCGGCGATCTTGTCGACGATGGCCAGGCCCAGGCCCAGGCCGCGATCCTGGTCGGGACGCTGCAGGTCGCCGCGCTTGAACTCCTGGAACACCTCGGCGCACTTGTCGGGGGCGATGCCGATGCCGGTGTCCCATACCTCGATGAACACCCGCTGCCCACGCCGCCGGCACCCGAGCATCAGGCGCCCCTGCGGGGTGTAGCGGATGGCATTGCTGAGCAGGTTGCGCAGGATGCGTGCCAGCAGCTGGATGTCGCTGCGCACCCGCAGGCTGCTGCGCACGTAGCTCATGCGCAAGCCTTCGCTGGCGGCGGCATGGGCGTACTCGGCGGCCAGGTTGTCGAGCAGGTCGCTGACGGCGAAGGTCGCGACATCGGCCTTGATCACCCCGGCATCGAGCTTGGAGATGTCGACCAGGGTGCCCAGCAGGCTTTCGACGTCATCCAGCGAATTGCTGACGTTGCGCACCAGCGCCGGGCTTGCACAGTTCTGCTCCTGCAGCGCGCTGGTGAACAGGCGCGCGGCGTTGAGCGGTTGCAGCAGGTCGTGGCTGACCGCGGCAAGGAACTTGGTCTTGGACAGGTTGGCCTGGTCGGCCTCCTGCTTGGCCTCGCGCAGGCGCGCTTCGGCGCGGCGCCGCTCTTCGATTTCGCGCAGCAGCTGCTGGTTGAGCTGGGTGAGTTCGGCGGTGCGCTCGCGCACCCGCAACTCCAGGTTCTGGTAGGCCTGGTGCAGGGCTTCGGCGGTACGCCGGCGTTCGGTGATGTCGCGGATCAGCACGAAGATCCCCACCACCTCGCCGCTGGCCAGCTGGTTGGGCACATAGGAGCGCAGCATGTAGCGCTCCTGGCCGTGGGCGTTGGTTTCGGCGAACTCGAACGTCACGCTCTCGCCCGACAGTGCCCGCTCCACGTAGCTCTCCAGGCGCTGGTAATGCTCGGCGCTGTGCACCTCGCGCAGGCTCTGGCCGAGCATTACTCCGCGCGGCCAGCAGTACCACTGCTCGTACACCTTGTTGGTGAACTCGTAGACCAGGTCGGCGTTGAGGTAGGCGATCAGCGCCGGCACGTGATCGGTGATCAGGCGGATCCAGCGCTCGCTCTCGCTCAGCGCCTCGGCATGCTGATAGCGCTCGGTGATGTCGGTGAAGGTGTTGACGAAACCGCCGGCCGGCAGCGGATGGGTACGGATTTCGAGCATGCGCCCGTCGAACAGGCGCTGCTCCAGTTCATGGATGCTGCGCCCGTTGGCATCGGTACTGGCCGGGGTGAGCAAGGCCAGCTCGCTGTCGGCGATCACCTCGGCAAAGTCGCGGTGGGCGGCAATCGGGGCCAGCCCGCTGAGTTCCAGGAAGCGCCGGTTCCACAACTCCAGCACGCCGTCGGCATTGACCATGGCCACGCCCTGGGACAGGTTGTCGACCGCACGCTGCAGCAGGTGCGACTTCTGCGCCACGGCCTGTTCGCGGCGCTGGGTTTCGCTGAGCTTGATCTGGGTGATGTCGGTGAACAGCATCACGCAGCCGCCGCCCTGGGTCGGCCGCTCGCTGACCTGCAGCCAGCGCCCGCCCTGCAGGCGGTACACCATGTGCTCGGCGCTGGGGCCGCGTTGTTCTTCGCAGAACAGCCCGGTGCTCTGCATCAGCCGCTTGATCTCGGCCAGACGCATGCCGCCGATGATGCGGATGCGGCTGTTGGCCCAGAACGCCTTGAAGCGCTGGTTGAACAGCACGATGCGCTGCTGCGGGTCGAACAGCACGAAGGCGTCGGAAATGCTTTCGATGGCGTCCACCAGGTACTGGTGCGCGGTTTCGGCGCGCAGCCGCGCATCGCTGAGCAGGTGGTTGCTGGCCTTGAGTTCGGCCATGGCCTGGTTCAGCGCATCGGTGCGCTCGCGCACCTGCTCGGCCAGCACCACCGAGTGCTGGAACGCCGCATAGGAGTCGTCCGGGCGCGCGGCGCCCGATTCCTGGCGTTCGATCAGGGCGGCGTTGATACGGCTGAGCTTGCGGTTTTCATGCTGCAAGCGGGCGATCAGCGCGGCCTGGTCAATGTCCACGGCGTGCACGGGGCTGGCCAATGGCGACGCCGGTGAACGTCTGGTTGATGTGCATGCCATTGAACTGTTCTCCATAGGAGTTGAACCCCACCACAGGCTGCTGCTGCAAAAAGGCGCCGACGGCTTCGAACTCGGCGCTGCCTTCCAGCTCCAGGCGGCGCAGGAAGCAGTCGCAGCCGATGGTCAGCAGCAACGGCCCGAGGCGTTCGCGCAAGCCGTCGAACAACGCGCTCAGGTTGGGCAGCAGGGGCCCGGGGCGCATGGCGGTGAGCACGATGCCGTTCTCCACCGCGCAGTAGAAACTCAGGCTGCCGTCGTCGTGCACCTGCTGGATGGCCCGCACGTAGTAGCGCTCGTTGATGCGCACCGCCAGCGGGTGGGCGGCGAAGGTGCGGTGGTCGAGCTGTTCGGGGGGCACGCCGATCAGCGCGGCGTATTCCTGCGCGGCGGGTTCGGCATTGAGCTCGTAGACCCGGCGCAGGGTACTGTCGGCGCGGGTGACCACGAGCTTTTCCTGGCGCGGCTGGATGTGGTGGGTGGTGAATACCTCGAAATCCAGGCAGGTATTGACCAGCAGCACCACGGCAGCGCTGCTGTGGAAGGCGCCGTCGAAGTACACATGGGTGTGGTGCAGGTAGTTGTCGTCGCCGGCCGAGCCGCCGAAATGCGGGATGTCGCCCAGGGCGGCACTGAGGGCGGCAAGCACGGTTTCCTCACGGCTGGACAGCCCGTCGAGCAGGGTCAGGGCGAAGCTGTGGCCCTTGATCGGGGCCAGGGTGTTGCTGCGACAGTCGCCCACCAGGCGCTCGACCATCTGCTGCGCGTCGATCAGGCTGAAGTACTGCATGGGGGCGATGAGTTCGGCGGCAATCGAGAACATCCGGTAATCGAAGCCCAGCGCGGTGATGCAGCCGCGGCCGTAGCCTTCGGGGGTGATTTCGCCGGCGCTGGTGCAGCCTGCCAGGCGGATGCCGCCCAGGCTCTGTTGTAGCGAGTGGGCCAGGGCTGGCAGGTCGTATTCGGCGGAGCAGAAGAACAGCACGAAGCCCAGGTGCGGGTGCAGCAGCTGACGGGCCAGGTCCTGTGCGGCCTCTTCGGCGACACTGGCGCGCGAGACGGCACTGACAATGCCCTCGGCGGGGGGTTGGTGCATGACGGCCTCCGGCGGGGGCTTTAACGGATGGGCCCAGTGTACGAAGGGGCTGGAG
>NZ_JAFKEC010000054.1 GCF_017848315.1 Pseudomonas palmensis | reverse complement strand
CCTACATGTTGCATGCCGAGCTGGCGGACGGGCGCTTGTGCTGGTTGCTGCGCGATTACCAGACACGCAGTACGCCGTTGTTCCTGGTGCACCCGTATCAGGGCGGGATGCCCAAACGCGTGCAGGTGGTGGCCGATTACCTGGTGCGCTGGTTCAAGCGTGGCAGCCAGGCGCTGGGTGCGTTGCCGGTACCGGCCCCTTCACCGACAACGCCGGCTCCTGCACTGTAGGAGCCGGCGTTGCCGGCGAAGGGGCCGTCTGGTTCAGCCCCCCAGGTACGCGTCGCGTACTTTCGGGTCGGTCAGCAGCGCTTCACCGGTGCCCTGCATCACCACCCGGCCGTTCTCCAGCACATAGGCACGGTCGGCGATCTTCAGGGCCTGGTTGGCGTTCTGCTCCACCAGGAACACCGTTACACCATCCTTGCGCAGCTGTTCGATGATGTCGAAGATCTGCTGGATGATGATCGGCGCCAGCCCCAGTGAGGGTTCGTCGAGCAGCAACAGCTTGGGCTTGCTCATCAGCGCACGGCCGATGGCGAGCATCTGCTGCTCGCCCCCGGACATGGTGCCGCCACGCTGGCTGAAGCGCTCCTTGAGCCGCGGGAACAGGTGCAGCACCTTGTCCATCTGCTCTTGGTAGTCGCCCTTGTCGGTGAAGAACCCGCCCATGGCCAGGTTCTCCTCCACGGTCAGGCGTGCGAACACGCGCCGACCCTCGGGCACCACGGCAATGCTCTTGCGCATGATCTGCGCCGAACTTTGCCCCACCAGCTCCTCGCCCATGTAGCGGATGCTGCCGCTGTGGGCCTGGGGCGACCCGCACAGGGTCATCAGCAGGGTCGACTTGCCCGCGCCGTTGGCGCCGATCAGGGTGACGATCTCGCCCTGGCGAATCTCCACGTTGACGCTGTGCAGCGCCTGGATCTTGCCGTAGAAGGTGGAAACGTTTTCGAACTGCAGCATTTACGCTTCCCCCAGGTAGGCTTTGATCACTTCGGGGTTGTCCCGGATCTGTTGCGGGGTGCCATCGGCCAGCGGCGTGCCCTGGTTGATCACCACGATATGGTCGGAAATGCTCATGACCAGCTTCATGTCGTGCTCGATCAGCAGCACGGTCACCCCGTGTTCCTCACGCAAGGTGCCGATCAGCGCCTTGAGGTCTTCGGTCTCTTTCGGGTTCAGGCCTGCCGCCGGCTCGTCGAGCATGAGGATCCGCGGGCGGGTCATCATGCAGCGGGCGATTTCCAGCCGGCGTTGCTGACCATAGGCCAGGGTGCCGGCGTTACGGTTGGCGAACTCGACCAGGTCGACCTTTTCCAGCCAGTACTGCGCGTACTCCATCGCCTCGTGCTCGCTGCGACGAAAGCCCGGGGTCTTGAACAGGCCGGCGAAGAAGTTGGTGTTCAGGTGACGGTGCTGGGCGATCAGCAGGTTTTCCAGCGCGGTCATTTCCTTGAACAGGCGCACGTTCTGAAAGGTACGCACCACGCCCTTGCGGGCGATCTCGTGGCCGGCCAGGCCCTGGATGGGCTGGCCGTCGAGCAGGATGCTGCCACCACTGGGCTTGTAGAAGCCGGTCAGGCAGTTGAACACGGTGGTCTTGCCGGCGCCGTTGGGGCCGATCAGTGCCACCACTTGTTTTTCCTTGACGGACAGGGCCACGCCGTTGACCGCCAACAGGCCGCCGAAGCGCATGCTCAGGCCGCTCACTTGCAGAATTTCGCGGCTCATCGACGCAGCTCCATGTGTGGACGTTGCATAGGCAGCAGGCCCTGCGGACGCCAGATCATCATCAATACCATCAGGGCACCGAACATCAGCATCCGGTATTCACTGAAGTCGCGCATCAGTTCGGGCAGCAGGATCATCACGATGGCCGCGAGGATCACGCCCAGCTGAGAGCCCATGCCGCCGAGCACGACAATGGCGAGGATGATCGCCGACTCGATGAAGGTGAACGACTCCGGCGTCACCAGGCCCTGGCGCGCGGCGAAGAAGCTGCCGGCAAAACCGGCGAAGCAGGCACCGAGGGTGAAGGCCGAGAGCTTGATGATGGTCGGGTTCAGGCCCAGCGCACGGCAGGCGATCTCGTCTTCGCGCAGCGCTTCCCAGGCGCGCCCGATCGGCATGCGCAGCAGGCGGTTGATCACGAACAGCGCCAGCAGGGCCAGCAGCAGTGCCACCAGGTACAGGAAGATCACCTTGTTGATCGAGTTGTATTCCACCCCGAAGAACTCGTGGAAGGTCTGCATGCCTTCAGCCGCCCTGCGCTCGAAGCTCAGGCCGAAGAACGACGGCTTGGGAATGTTGCTGATGCCGTTCGGGCCGCCGGTGAGGTCGGTCAGGTTACGCAGGAACAGCCGGATGATCTCGCCGAAACCCAGGGTCACGATGGCCAGGTAGTCACCGCGCAGGCGCAGCACCGGGAAGCCCAGCAGGAAGCCGAACGTGGCCGCCATCATCCCCGCGATGGGCAGGCACACCCAGAAGCTCAGGCCGAAGTAGTGCGACAGCAGCGCATAGCTGTAGGCGCCCACGGCGTAGAAGCCCACGTAGCCCAGGTCGAGCAGGCCCGCCAGGCCGACCACGATGTTCAGGCCAAGGCCCAGCATCACGTAGATCAGGATGAGCGTGGCGATGTCGACCGCACCGCGCGAACCGAAGAACGGCCACACCAGGGCAACCGCGATCAGGCCCAGGATGATGTAGCGCTGGGTGCGCGGCAGGGTCAGGAAGTTGCTGACCTTGGGCGATATCAGTGCACCCCGGGGGGCGGACCGCATCATCGCGCTCCATTGCTTGTCGAACAGCACGCGCAGGAACATCAGCACCGAGCACACCACAATCACGCTAAGGGCCAGGGGCCCCTGGCCATGCACCTGCAGGCTGATACCGACGATGCTGAGTTTCAGGCCCAGTACCGGGAATGCCACGGCCCAGACCAGCAAGGCGCTGAAAAACGCCGATTTGAGATTTCTGCTCATACTTTCTCGACCTCCGGACGGCCCAGGATGCCGGTCGGACGGAACAACAACACCAGAACCAGAAGACCGAATGCCACCACGTCCTTGTACTGGTCACCGAAGATATCGGCGCCAAAGGCCTCGGCCACGCCCAGCACCAGCCCGCCGAGCATGGCGCCCGGAATGCTGCCGATGCCACCCAGTACCGCCGCGGTAAAGGCCTTCAGGCCCACCAGGAAGCCGGCGTTGGGGTTGATCACGCCGTACTGCATGCTCAGCAGTACCGCTGCCACGGCCGCCAGGGCCGCACCGATCACGAAGGTCAGGGCGATGATGTTGTTGGTGTTGATACCCAGCAGGTTGGCCATCTTGATGTCTTCGGCACAGGCGCGACAGGCGCGGCCCAGGCGTGAACGCGAGATGAACAGGGTCAGCCCGGTCATGGCCACCAGGGTGACGACGAAAACCAGGATCTGCATGTAGGAAATCAGGACTTCCTCGGCGCCGCCCGGCCCGAAGGAGATGCTCCCCGGAATCAGGTTGGGGATCGACTTGTCCTTGGAATCCTGGGCAAGCAAGACAGTGTTCTGCAGGAAAATCGACATGCCGATGGCAGAGATCAGCGGGATCAGCCGGTTGCTGTTGCGCAAGGGGCGGTAGGCGACCCGTTCGATGCTGTAGCCATAGGCGCTGGTGACCACGATGGTCGCGATGAACGCGGCGGTCATCAGTATCGGCAGTGAGTCGATGCCCATCATGGCCAGCCCGGCAAGGGCGATGAAGGCCACGTAGGAACCGATCATGTACACCTCGCCGTGGGCGAAGTTGATCATTCCAATGATGCCGTAAACCATTGTGTAGCCAATGGCTATCAAGGCATAGGTGCTGCCAATGGTCAGGCCATTAACCAGCTGTTGGAAGAAGTGATAGATCTCAGGCATTACAGCGCTCCTAAAAACCCGATACGCATTTCACTGGTGGGCTTGCGCCCGTCCCGGCTTGTGGTCTGAGGCCACTTCGCACAGGCACTGCCAGCGAACCGCTGGTGACGGTTTTAAGATTTTCAGGTGAACCTGCTCCCGGATCGCGGGAATCAGGCCCATGAACCTCGTAAAACAAAGCCCACTGCTCGCACAGTGGGCTTGTAGTCATGGAGTGACGGGATTACTGAGGGGAAACTTCGGTTTTAGGTTTGCCGAAATGCCATTCGTAGACGACGAACTTGAAGTCCTTCAGGTCGCCGTTCTTGTCATAGGACAAGTCGCCGGTAGGGGTCTTGAAGGTGCCGGTGTGCAGGGCCTGTGCGACCTTGTCGGTGTCTTCGCTCTTGGCCGCCTTGATGCCTTCGGCGATCAGCTCCACCGCCGAGTAGGCCGGGAACACGAACGGACCGCTCGGGTCCTTGCCGTCAGCCTTGATGGCGTCGACGATGGCCTTGTTCGCAGGGTCGGCGTCGAACGACTTGGGCAGGGTTACCAGCAGGCCTTCGGAAGCGCCCTGGGCGATCTGCGAGATCGAGTCGTTGCCCACGCCCTCTGGGCCCATGAACTTGGCCTTCAGGCCTTTTTCCTGAGCCTGGCGCAGGATCAGGCCCAGCTCTGGGTGGTAGCCGCCGTAGTACACGAAGTCGACGTTGGCTTGCTTGAGCTTCTGGATGATCGAGGAGAAGTCCTTGTCGCCGGCGTTCAGGCCTTCGAACACGGCAACCTTGGTGCCTTTGCCTTCCAGGGTCTGCTTGACCGCGGTGGCGATGCCTTCACCGTACTGCTGCTTGTCGTGCAGTACCGCAACCACCTTGGGCTTGACGTGGTCGGCGATGTAGTTGCCGGCGGCCGGGCCCTGGGCGCTGTCCAGGCCGATGGTACGGAAGATCAGCTTGTAGCCGCGGGAGGTGATTTCCGGGCTGGTGGCAGCCGGGGTGATCATGATCACGCCTTCATCTTCATAGATGTCGGACGCTGGTTGAGTGGAGCTGGAGCACAGGTGGCCGACCACGAACTTGACGCCATCGTTGACCACTTTGTTGGCGACTGCCACGGCCTGTTTAGGGTCGCAGGCGTCGTCGTATTCCTTGGCTTCGAGCATCTTGCCGTCAACGCCGCCCTTGGCGTTGATGTCCTTGATGGCCTGTTTTGCACCGATGAACTGCATGTCACCGTATTGAGTAACCGGACCGGTCTTCGGGCCGGCGATGCCGATCTTGATGGTATCGGCGGCAACTGCATGGCTGGCAACCCCGGCCAGAACCATTGCGGCGAACAGCTTGGAAATCTGCTTACTCATAGTGCTCCACTCATTCTGTTGTAATTTTTATAGTCCTGGTGCCCAGGGCTACGGACCGGGATACCGTGACGGCCACGCCGTCCCGCCTTTCCCGTGTTCCCCCGCAAAATGCCCTGGCAACTGTACCGGTACAGTGTAGAGCGCCGCTTGATCGATTGAAAAGCGGGCTTTTCGGGGCAAAATCCGGGGGTGTCGCCTAATCGACAGAAAGTTACATAAAGGCGCCGCCAATTTGCCAGCATGCTGCGGCGGGGCGTGATCTTCATGGCCTTGTCGATCAATTACTTATTTGAAACTGGGTTTTTCTGCAAAAATAGCGACCTTTCAGTGGTCGAATTATTTCTGGTAGGAACCCATGACAGATCAACCAAGCACCCTCTATGCCAAATTGCTCGGCGAGACTGCAATCATCGAGTGGAAAGCGCTGGAGCGTTTTTGGGCCAAGGGTGACCTGATTTGGGTCGACCCGTCGCTGGACCTGATCGAGGTGGCGTCGGCAATGGCCGAAAACCGCAGTGAAACCGTGGAAAAATGGCGAAATGATGGCACGGTCGTGCCGGTGACTGCCGAGCAGGCGCTAGACCTTTCGCACACGATTGCGTCGATCTGGGCAGTGGTGGTTTCGCCGTTTATCGTGATTCAGAAAAAGCCCGCGCCCTGATCTGGTGCGCAAAAACGAACAGCCGGAAGATTTTGGTGCGCGAGGGCGTTCAGGCGGGGTGGTTGTTGGTAACAGTGGGGCAGGGGTTCAAAAAACGCGGTAACAGTTCTTGCCTCATCGCGGGTCAAGCCCGCTCCCACAGGTTGGTGGAGACCTTGGTGGGAGCGGGCTTGACCCGCGATGGCCGCAAAGCCGCCGCGCAGATTACTCGTAGTCTGTCTTGCCCGTATGGCTGTTGAGCGAAATCACCCGCGTCTTGCCGATGCGGTGACGGTAGATCTCGCGCAGGTACTTCACCGCCTTCTTCACGCACTCGCGTGACAGGCGGATATCGTTGATCGACACGAACTTGCTCTTGTCGTTGATCAGCTCGCGGTACTTCTTCTCGTACATCGGCTTGATCGCGTACCAGTTGGTATCGAGGATCTTGGCCGGGTTCTCGAACTCGTTGAGCAGGTCGTCGATACGGTCCTCGTCGAATTCCTCACGGGTGATGAAGTCGAGGATGGCGTTGTCCAGCGTGTCGTCGAAACGGTACGGGGTGCGCGCGAAACAGCGCTTGATGAACGCCACGATCAGGGTCAGGAAGTCGTCCGACAGGCACGGGCTCTTGGCGATCAGGGTGGTCAGCGACAGGTTGGCCGAGGCGCCGATCACCAGCGCGTAGCGCTTGAGCGTGGTGTTGGGGAACAGGCTGTTGAGGTGGGTCTTGAGCCGGTTCAGGTCCATGTACGAGAGCTTGTAGTCCTTGGGCAGGGACACGATCGACACCACCGACGAGCAGTTCTTGAAGAAGTGCAGGTCATGCAGCGCCGCGGCGTCGTAGCCGGAGGTCTTGTACTGCTCCAGGGCCGCGCGATAGCGCTTGGACTCGATCGGCAGCAGGCTGATGCCCTCGATCGCCTGGGTCACCTTGTTGAAGTGCGGCAGGTCGATGGAGCGGAAGAACAGGTCGTCGATGTTGAGCTGCGGCTTCTCTTTCTCGAACACCTTGAACTTGTCGTTGCCTGGCGCCGGCTGCTCGGGCACTACCGATTCGGCGTAGGCGATGGCCACCGGGCCGGCCAGGCTCATGAACAGGTCGTTGGCATCCAGGCGGATGGTCTCGCCGATGTCGATGCCGGCGCGCCGGAAGTAGTTCTGGTCGTAGTCGGTGGTCACCGCCTGGGCGGTGAGGATGTTGAAGATCTGCTGCGAGATGTACTGGTTGGCGTGCTTCTCCATGGCATTGACGTCAATGTCCTGGATGTTGCCGTCATCGTTCTCCTCGGCATAGCGCATGATGTCGTTGGAGATCAGCATCATCGCGTTCCACGGACGGATACGCCCCATCACGCTGGCTTCGCTGCTGTCCTCGTTGTCGAAGTTGTACGAGAAGTCCCATTCCTCCGACAGGTACTTGCACAGCAGGCGGCCGGCGTTGATGTGCAGTGCCTCGGACATCTCGCTGCGGTGGTCGGAGATGTTCGGCAGCACGCAGATGCCGCTGGTGAAGATCGGCTCGAAGACGAAGGAGTGCCCGCTCTTGGTGTCGTTCTCGTCGGCCGGCTTGGTGTCGAACGTCTTGTTCATGTACGAGAACTGCTGGGCCAGGCCGAACTCCGAAGCCATGCCCGAGCCGGTACCGCCACCGGCGCTGAAGATGTAGAAGTACAGGCGCGACTGGTTGGCCTTGATGCCGCACGAGTCGATCAGGTACGAGTGGATCAGCTTCCAGTCGGCACTGGAGAAGCGCTGGGTTTCCTTGTTGAGGATGATCTTGGCCAGGTACTGGCCCAGGATCGGCGCGTTGCCGGCGCCGCCCGCATGCACCTCGGACAGGTCCATGATCTTCATCTTGCTGTAGTCGCGCAGAAAGCCGCTCTTCTCGCCCTTGCGCGAAAAACGGATGCGCCCGGCGATATCCTTGTCCAGGTCGCCCAGCATCACCAGCGGTTCCACCAGGAACACCGGCTTGGCGCCCTTGTTCTGCACCAGGCGCAGGTTGTTGCGGATCCAGCGGCCCGGGCTGTAGGGCTGCTCGCCGGCGTGGCGGTCTTCGTTGTTGAATTCGTTGAGGTAGAAGGTGCGGGCGTTGTACACCAGCTCCGCCACATCCAGGGCAATGTTCGAACCGCAACGACCCAGGCCGATCAGGCACACCGAAGGGAACTGCTGGTCCAGGCGCAACTGGGTGTCATCTTCGACATGCACACTGGGCGGGAACACCAGGTCGCGCAGGCCGTCGAGGTTGTCCAGGATGCGCTGGATATCGGTCTCGGTGTAATACAGGTACTGCTGCGGCGTAGCCGCGCGCGGGCTGTAGTATTCTCGAGGCGCCGGGGCGGTGAGCGCGGTGGAGGATGACATCAGCTCGGAAACCGCGGTGGCAGAAGTATTCTTTGAGGTCATTTTGCGCCATTTGCCTGGGTGGACGGCTGGTAAAAGTCGATATCATCGAGCCATCACGGGATAAGTTTCGCGACTGTATCAGTGCGCCTTTGGCGTGAGCGATAGGGTCCTGCCCTATAACCCTCTAAGGGTTTTCCTGTCACGTCTGAGAACTGAATCGTCCGCATCGCCAACTTCTTTAATTTGCCAGGAGCTGTCATGAGCATTGCACTACCTTCGCTGGGGTTCGCCGGTATCGGACTGATGGGGTTGCCCATGTGTCGGCGCCTGCTGGCGGCCGGTTTTCCGTTGACCGTATGGAACCGTTCATCGGACAAGTGCGCGCCACTGGTGGCCGCCGGGGCAAGCCAGGCGAACAGCCCGGCAGAGCTCTGCGCGGCGGCGGACGTGGTGATGCTGTGCCTGGCCGACACCCAGGTGGTGCACGAGGTGGTGTTCGGTGACGACGGTATCGCCGCAGGCGGCGCGGCCGGGCAGCTGCTGGTGGATTTTTCCAGCCTGGAGCCCGGCGCCACGCGGCAAATGGCCGCACAGCTGAGGCAGGCCTGCGGCATGCACTGGCTGGATGCACCGGTGTCGGGCGGCACCCAGGGCGCCGAGGCCGGCAGCCTGGCGATCATGGTCGGCGGCGAGGCGGCCGATCTTGAGCGGGTGCGCCCGGTGCTCCAGGTGCTGGGGCAGCGGGTCACGCACATGGGTGCGGTGGGGGCAGGGCAGGTGACCAAGGCCTGCAACCAGATGATCGTGGCCTGCAACGCACTGGTGATTGCCGAGGTGGTGGCCCTGGCCGAACAGTCAGGGGTGGATGCCAGCCTGATCGCCGAAGCCCTGGCGGGCGGTTTCGCCGACTCCAGGCCGCTGCAGATCCTGGCTCCGCAAATGGCCGAGCAGCGTTACGAGCCGGTGAAGTGGCACGTGCGCACCTTGCTCAAGGACCTGGATACGGCGGTCAAGTTTTCCCGCGAGCAGGGCTCGGCCACCCCGATCAGCGGCCTGGCGGCGCAGCTGATGCGCTTGCACGGCAGCCAGGGTTACCTGGAAAAGGATCCCGCAACCCTGGTCGAGCTGTTTCGCCGCAAGCCATAGGCAGGTCGCTGCACTGGTTGAGGCTGCCGAGCACCGCGTGCAGCTCGCCCATCGGTACCGGGCGGCTGAACAGGTAGCCCTGCAGAAAGTCGCAGCCCTGCTGGCGCAGGAACTGGTACTGCTCGACGGTTTCCACTCCCTCGGTCACCACCTTCAGGTGCAGGGTGTGGGCCATGATGATGATGGCCTGCACGATGTCCATGTCCTGCTCGGAGTGGGGGATGTCCTGGATGAACGAGCGGTCGATCTTCAGCGTGTCCAGCGGCAGGCGCTTGAGATAGGCCAGCGATGAGTAGCCGGTGCCGAAGTCGTCGATCGAGAGTGAAACGCCCTTGGCCCGGATACGCTTGAGCAGGGCGATGGTGTTGTGGATGTTGCCCATCAGCGCGTTTTCGGTCACCTCCATTTCCAGGCGCCAGGCCGGCAGCCCCGCGCTGAACAGCGCATCTTCCACTTCGCTGACGAGTTCTTCGCGGCCCAGGGTCAGCGCCGAGCAGTTGACGGTGACCTTGAGCTGGTCGAAGCCATGGCGGCTCAGCTGCGCCAGGTCCTGGCAGGCGCGGCGCAACACCCACAGGTCGAGCTCGCCGATCAGGCCGTTGGCTTCGGCAATGCCGATGAAGCGGTCGGGGCTGAGCAGGCCGTGCTGCGGGTGCTGCCAGCGGATCAGCGCTTCGAGCTTGGCCACCTGGCCGCTGGCCAGGTCGAAGATCGGCTGGTAGTGGATGCGCAGCCCGCGTTCTTCGAGCAGGGCCACGCGCAGCTCCTCCTCCAGTTGCAGCTCCAGGGTGGCGCGGGTTTTCAGGTTGCTGCTGAAGAAGTTCAGGTTGTTGCGCCCGCAGCCCTTGGACTGATACAGCGCCAGGTCCGCGTGCTTGAGCAGCTCGTCGCAGCTTTCGCCATCGTCGGGGAACACGCTGATGCCGATGCTGGTGGTCATCACCATGCGCCGGCCGCTCAGGTCGATCGGTTCCTTGACCTTGTGCATGATGCGCTGCGCCAGGTGGCGGGCCTCGTCGCGGTTGTGCAGGCCGATCAGAATGCAGAACTCGTCGCCGCCGAAGCGGGCCACCACGTCGTGGCTGCGGGTGGCGCTCTTGATCTGCGCGGCGATCACCTGCAGCAACTGGTCCCCCGCGTCATGGCCCAGGCTGTCATTGATGCGCTTGAAGTGGTCGATGTCCAGGAACATCACCGCCAGCATGCCGCCGCTGGCCGCCTGTTCGGCCAGGCGCTCGGCGAACAGCTGGTTGAAACCGCGACGGTTGACCAGGTTGGTCAGTGCATCGTAGTGCGCCGCCTGTTGCAGCGAGACCCGTGCCTGGTCCAGCTGGCTGAGCAGCATGTTGACCCGGCGCAGGTCGTGCTCCTTGCTCTGCAGCTTCTTGTCCGACAGGGCGGCGCTGATGCAACTGGCGCTGATCAGCAGGGCGACGAAGGCGATGGCCAGGCTCAGGTGCAGGCTGTTGTCGGTGATCGGCAACTGCAGCGGCGCGTCCACGGGCAGCACCAGGGTCAGGGCCCACATGCCGGTGAAATGGGTGGCGATGATGCCGGTGGCCATCACCAGGCTGGCGACGTACCTGGGCCAGTTGCTCTGGGCCGGGCGGTAGCGGGTCAGCAGCAACGCCAGCAGGCTGACGCCGAAGGCGACCACCACCGAACTCGCCAGCAGGTCGGCGCGGTAGAACTGCGAGGCGTTGGAGCGCATGGCTGCCATGCCGGTGTAATGCATGGCGCCGATGCCCAGGCCGATGGCGATGGCCGCCAGCACATGCTGGTGCAGGCGCGGCTGGGGTGTGCCGAGCAGGTTCATCGCACTCCAGGCGGCGAGCAGCATCAGCAGCAGCGATACGGCCGTCAGGGCCAGGTCGTAGTGCACCTCGAGGGGGGCCTGGAAGGCGAGCATGCCGATGAAGTGCATGCCCCACACGCTGCAGGCCAGGCAGAAGGTGCCGAGCAGGCGCCATTGACGTTGGGCGGCGCTGTGCTCGGCATTGCCCACGCGTTCGATGATGTCGAGGGTGGCGAAACTGCCCGCGCAGGCGACCAGGTAGGCAAGTGCCACCAGGTAAGGGTTGTGCCGGCAATCGAGGAGCAATTGTCCGGTTGCGGGAAGTTCGGCGAGTACATGCAGCCCCTGCCACTCCATAGCATGCCTCTTGGTCCGGTGTGCACGCGGCCTCCAGCGGAGTGGAGACGGTTTTGGCTGAGTATAGGAAGAGAGCATTAACCCATCGGGATTAATGGCAGATTGACTTGTATGGATTGGAGATTGGGGCGATAGCGTTTGGTTCTAAAACCGAGTCGCGCCCTTGGCCGGCAAGGCCGGCTCCTGCATCGATCATGCAGGAGCCAGCCAGTGGGTCAGCCGGCGACCAGTACCCGAATTGCCTCAAGGCGCAGTGCGGCCTTCTCCAGCATGGCCAGGCCCTGCTCGCGTTGCGCACGCAAGGCCTGGATTTCGGTGTCGCGCACGGTCGGGTTGACCGCCTGCAATGCGGTCAGGCGCGCCAGTTCTTCATCGGTTTCGGCTGCCAGGCGGCGCTGCGCCTCGGCCACACGCTCGGCGTGGCGCGGCATGATCTTGGCCTCGCCGGCATTGATGCGCGGGGTCAGGACATCGCGCTGGGCCTGGATGAACTTGTTGGCGCTGGCCTTGGGCACGCTTTCGAGCTGGTCGTTGAGGGTCTCGAACGACACCCGCGCCGCCAGGTCGTTGCCGTTGGTGTCGAGCAGGCAGCGCAGCGCTGCCGGCGGCAGGTAGCGGCCCAGTTGCAGGGCGCGCGGGGCGACCACTTCGCTGACGTACAGCAGTTCGAGCAGCACGGTGCCCGGCTTGAGCGCCTTGTTCTTGATCAGCGCCACCGCGGTATTGCCCATCGAGCCGCTGAGCACCAGGTCCATGCCGCCCTGCACCATGGGGTGTTCCCAGGTGATGAACTGCATGTCCTCGCGCGACAGCGCCTGGTTGCGGTCGTAGGTGATGGTCACGCCTTCGTCGTCGCCCAGCGGGAAGCTGGCGTCGAGCATCTTCTCGCTCGGCTTGAGGATCAGGGCGTTTTCCGAGTGGTCCTCGCTGTCGATACCGAAGGCGTCGAACAGGGTTTCCATGTAGATCGGCAGGGCGAACTGGTCGTCCTGCTCGAGGATCGCCTCCACCAGCGCCTGGCCTTCGCCGGCACCACCGGAGTTGAGCTCCAGCAGGCGGTCGCGGCCGCTGTGCAGCTCCGACTCCAGGCGCTGGCGCTCGGCGCAGGCTTCGTTGACCAGCGCTTCCCATTCGCCGTCGTCGCCGCTTTCCAGCAGCGGCAGCAGGCGCGGGCCGAACTGGTGCTGCAGGGCGTTGCCGGTAGGGCAGGTATTGAGGAAGGCATTGAGTGCCTGGTGATACCACTGGAACAGGCGCTCCTGCGGGCTGTTCTGCAGGTGCGGCACATGCAGTTCGATGGTGTGCTTCTGGCCGATACGGTCCAGGCGGCCGATGCGCTGTTCCAGCAGGTCGGGGTGGGCCGGCAGGTCGAACAGCACCAGGTGGTGGGCGAACTGGAAGTTGCGGCCTTCGCTGCCGATTTCCGAGCAGATCAGCACCTGCGCGCCGAACTCTTCGTCGGCAAAGTAGGCGGCGGCGCGGTCGCGCTCCAGGATGCTCATGCCCTCATGGAACACCGTGGCCGGAATGCCCGAGCGCACGCGCAGGGCGTCTTCCAGGTCCATCGCGGTTTCGGCGTGGGCGCAGATCACCAGCACCTTGACCCGCTTGAGCATCTTGAGGGTGTCGATCAGCCATTCGACCCGTGGGTCGAAGCGCCACCAGCGGCTCTCTTCGTCGCTGTCGCCCTGGGCCTGGAAGCTGACTTCCGGGTACAGGTCGGCATGCTCGCCCACCGGCAGTTCCATGTACTCGTCGGGGCACGGCAGCGGGTAGGCGTGCAGCTGGCGCTGCGGGAAGCCCTGCACCGCGGCGCGGGTGTTGCGAAACAGCACGCGGCCTGTGCCGTGGCGGTCCAGCAGCTCGCGGATCAGGCGTGCGCTGGCCTGGGTGTCGCCATCGTTGACTGCGGCCAGCAGCGCCTCGCCTTCGGCACCCAGGAAGCCCTGGATGGTGGCGTGGGCCTTGGGCGACAGGCGGCCTTCATCGAGCAGCTCCTGCACCGCCTCGGCCACCGGGCGATAGTTGTCGCTCTCGGCGCGGAACGCGGCCAGGTCATGGAAACGGTTGGGGTCGAGCAGGCGCAGGCGTGCGAAGTGGCTGTCCTGGCCCAGTTGCTCGGGGGTGGCGGTCAGCAGCAGTACGCCGGGGATGACCTCGGCCAGTTGCTCGACCAGCGCGTACTCCGGGCTGACCTGGTCTTCGTGCCACACCAGGTGGTGCGCCTCGTCGACCACCAGCAGGTCCCAGCCGGCGGCGAACAGCGCGTCCTGGGCCTTTTCATCCTCGGTCAGCCACTCCAGCGCCACCAGCGCCAGTTGCGCATCCTCGAACGGGTTGCTGGCATCGCTTTCGATGAAGCGCTCGGCGTCGAACAGAGCCACCTGCAGGTTGAAACGGCGGCGCATTTCCACCAGCCACTGGTGCTGCAGGTTCTCCGGCACCAGGATCAGCACGCGGCTGGCGCGACCCGTGAGCAGCTGGCGATGGATCACCAGGCCGGCTTCGATGGTCTTGCCCAGGCCCACTTCGTCGGCCAGCAGTACGCGCGGGGCGATACGGTCGGCCACTTCGCGGGCAATGTGCAACTGGTGGGCGATCGGCTGGGCACGGGTGCCGCCCAGGCCCCACAGCGACGACTGCAACTGGCGGCTGGTGTGTTCCAGGGTGTTGTAGCGCAGCGAGAACCACGCCAGCGGGTCGATCTGCCCGGCGAACAGGCGGTCGCTGGCCAGGCGGAACTGGATGAAGTTCGACAGCTGGGTTTCAGGCAGGGTGCAGGCCTGGTTCTGGGCATCGAGGCCGTGGTAGACCATCAGGCCGTCGATGACCTCGACTTCGCGCACGGTCAGCTTCCAGCCTTCGAAGTGGGTGATCTGGTCGCCCGGCGAGAAACGCACGCGGGTCAGGGGCGCATTGCGCAGGGAGTACTGGCGGGTGTCGCCAGTGGCCGGGTAGAGCACGGTCAACAAGCGGCCGTCCTGTGCCAGAACGGTCCCTAGACCCAGCTCGGCTTCGCTGTCGCTGATCCAGCGTTGCCCCGGTTGATACTGCTGCGCCATACTGCCTGACTCCCGCCATTCAAAAGGCGACTATCTTAACGGATAGGGCTGCACAGACCAAAGCGTCTGGCGATTTCATCGACGAAAGCCGTCTTTGCCACCACAGGCCTCGACCCATGCTCCGACACCCTCTGCTGTCCCTCCCGTTACGCCACTGCATCGTACTGGCCAGCTTGGCCTCGCTCGGCGCCTGCGACCAGCAGGGTTTCGAACTGCTGCCACCACTGGAGCCCCCGGCGCTGGCGGCGCTGGGCGTGCAGGTGCCGGTGCAGAACGTGCACTTTCGCGACCGCGACGGCGAGGCGGTGCTGGTACTCAGCCGTCTGGACGATCAGGTCAGCGACGAGGAAACCCAGCAGGAGGTCGACCGGGTGGTGCTCACCGCCACCCTGTATGGCCGCAGCCACGACGCCCAAACCTACAAGGCGCGCTGGACCATCGAGAATGAAACCACCTGCCCGGGGCTGGACCTGGACGTGGGCTTCTATACCGACGTCAGCGGCGCCAGCGACCTGAACAACGATGGTGTGGCCGAACTGACCGTTGCCAGCCATTCCTTTTGCGGCGGCGGTGTCGACCCGCAGGACCTGCATGTGGAACTGCGCGAAGGGGCCGCCAGCTACGTGATCAACGGCCAGTCGTTGATCGCCCCGGAAGGCGAGGATGCCTTTGGTGGTGAACGCGAAGACGGCCCCACCCTCAAGGACGCACCGCCGGTGCTGCGCGAACACCTGGAGAAGGTCTGGAACAGCGTGCTCAAGCGCCCGTGGAGCGAAGCGGCGCCCGAACCGGACGATGACGACCCCGATCAGTAGGGCACGTCAGTAGGTGGCGACGGGGACTTCCACTGTATAGCGGTGCTGCGGGTTGCGTGTGTCGGTCAGGGTGTAGCGGCTCATCGAGCCGTTGTCGTTGGCCATCGGCTGGGTATCGATGTCGACGGTGAACGTCTGGCCACCGGTGTGCAGCGTGCCCTGGGGGGTGATTCGCGCATCGGCCGGGACGAGCAGGCCCCCCAGGTGGCCGTAGCCATTTTCATCGAAGTGATAGTCGACCAGGGCGTCGCGTCGTTGCAGGGCGAACACCTCGGGCAGGTAGGGCCGGTGGTCGATGTTCCAGTCATTGCGCAGGTCGCTTACCCAGACGCCCGGCAGGTCGAAACGGTGGCGCAGCAGGCTGTCTTCAAGCGGCACGCTGACCACCTCCAGGCAACACACGGTCTGCTTGCGCTGCTCGTCCAGCACGGCCATGCGCGTGCCGCGGGCAACCACTGCCGGCAGCATGGCGAATGCCATGTTCTCTTCGACATACCCGGCATCGGCCGCCGTGGCGAGGTTGCGCCAGCCACCGAACAGCACCGGAGCCGGGTCGGCCATGGCCGCAAGGCCGGCCGTGGCCAGGCCGATACTCGCCAGGAGGCGATAGGGGATGCGCATCGTAGGCTCCTGCCTTATAGGGCGAAAAACGGGAAGCGCAGCGTACTATACTCAGGCACACCCCTGGCTGTGACGGGTGCCACACTTTTGCCATCGGCGCTCAAGGCTGCCGTTTGGCAGCCGACACATTGGCGACAGGAGAACAACAACCATGCTGCCGCCCATCATTCCCCTCAGTGCCGCCCCGGTCACCACGCAACACGACCCGGTCAAGCAGCCGCCGACCATCGCCCCCGTGGTGCCGGCCCAGCCCAGCGCCACCGACAGCAATATCGATTTCAAGAAGCGCGACCCGCAGGAGTCGGGGGTACTGCTGCGTGACGAGCAGCGCCGCCGCCAGGGCAAACGCCGCAAGGCCCCGGACGAAGAGCTGTACCAGGCCCTGCCGGGCGACGAGGTCAACGCCGACAACACCGTGCCGGTGGCGCCGTTGATGGGCGAACAGCCGCGCCAGGGCCTGCTGGTGGACATCGAAGTCTGAGCGGGGCTGTTCAGTGCGGGCGCGAGCCCTCATCATGGCGACTTCCGCAGTCCGTTCCACGAGCCTGAACATGAGCCAAGACGACAACCTGATCGATTTCGGCGCCGAGCGCGCCCGTCGCGTGCACGACCTCAAGGAAAAGCGCCTGAACGAAGTGCGTCAGGCGTTCGAGCAGGCAATGCCCCTGGGCAAGGGCAAGAAAAAGCCCAAGGGCAAGCCGAAGAAGCGCTGATTCTTGATGCAGGTCAACCCTGCACCCGCCTCGCGCGTCCGTTGATGGGCGCCATTGACCTCGGTCAATTTCCTCTCCCGCCCCATTCGCTACTGTTACCCCATCAGACAGGTGCAGGCGAATGGAGGCCGATATGTTCTTCGATAATGTGGTTATCGCTGGCGTTGTGACAGTCGGCCTGATGCTGCTGTTTTTCGCAGGCCTGGGTATTTTCATCTGGAAGGACTCGAACAAGCGCAAGCAGGGCTGATCCTTTCCGATACACGAGCACGCAAGGCATTTAGGGCAACTTCGGTTGCCCATTTTTTTTGCCTGGAATTTGGGGTGGCAGTACCGGGGCCTGCCGGGATGGGCCCTGTAGGCACCGGCCTTGCCGGCGCGGGAAGGCAGAAAAATTCTGGACTATAAGTAGTTAGCTAGCTAATAATTCGCATCTGACCTTTCCCGCGTATCTGTGTCTATCTTTACTTCATCGCTTCCCAAGGTTCGATCCGTGCCCATCACTCTGCAGGCCCTGCTGGCGCCCAACCGACTCGCTGTGCAATTTGCCGTGAAAACCCTGCTTGGCGGCGGGTTGGCGCTGTGGCTGGCGTTGCGCTGGGGGCTGGAACAACCGGCCTGGGCGTTGATGACGGCCTTCATCGTGGCCCAGCCGCTGTCGGGCATGGTGCTGCAGAAGGGCCTGGCACGGCTGTTCGGCACGCTGGTCGGCACGATCATGTCAGTGGTGTTCATGGGCCTGTTCGCCCAGACGCCGTGGCTGTTTCTGCTGGCGCTGGCCCTGTGGCTGGCGCTGTGCACGGCCTGCTCGACCCTGCTGCGCAGCGCCTGGGCGTATTCCTTCGTGCTGGCCGGCTACACCGTGGCGATCATCGCCTTGCCGGCCATCAATCACCCGCTGCTGGTGTTCGACCAGGCGGTGGCACGCTGCACCGAGATCAGCCTGGGCATCATCTGCGCCACCTTGGTCAGCGCCTTGCTCTGGCCGATGCGGGTCGAGCAGCAGCTCAGCGGGCAGGCTCGCCAGGCCTGGCAAAGCGGCCTGCAGGCGGCCAGTGCGACCCTGACCGGCGAGGAGCAGGGGCGCAAGGGCCTTCTGGAGATTCTGGGGCGCATCGTCGCGGTGGATGCCCAGCGCGAACACGCCTGGTTCGAAGGCAGCCTGGGTCGCCAGCGTGCCCGGGCTATTCGCGGGCTCAGCCAGAAGCTGCTGATCCTGTTGCGCATCGCCCGTTCTGTACGCCGTCAGTGGCGCCAGCTCGACGACGAACAGGCGCAGCACATGGCCCCATGGCTGAGCGAGGTGCAGGCCGCCCTGGCCGAGCCCGATCAGGCTGCACTGCTGGTGCTGCGCCAGCGCGTTTGGGATGCCGCCCATGACGAGCACAACAGCCCCGCGCAGCATTACTGCCTGGCGCGTCTGACCCTGCTGCTGGACAACGCCATGGCGGCGACCCTGGCCCTGCGCGCGGTGGAGGAGGGCAAGGCACCGGCCGACCTGCCCGACAGCCTGGCGGTGCACCGCGACGTGCCGCTGGCACTGCTGTTCGGCTCGCGCAGTGCGCTGGCGTTCCTGGCCATGGCCAGCTTCTGGCTGGCCACCGCCTGGTCGGCGGCGCCCGGCGGCCTGGTGCTCACCTGCGTGGTGTGCAGCCTGTTCGCCAGTCGCGAGAACGGCGCGCAGATCGGCATGAGTTTCTTGCGCGGCATCCTGCTGGCGGTGCCCGTGGCGTTCTTCGTCGGGCAGATCCTGCTGCCGCAGTGGAGCGGTTTTGCCTTGCTGTGCATGGGCATGGGGGTGCCGCTGTTCCTGGGCGCGCTGGGCATGGCCAACCCGAAAATCGGCGCCACAGCCACTTCGTACTGCCTGCACTTCATCGTGCTGGTGGCACCGCTCAATACCATGACGTTCGATGTGGCCAACTTTCTCAACAGTGCCCAGGCCATGCTGCTGGGGGTGGGCGCAGCGGTGCTGGCGTTCAAGCTGCTGGTGTTGCGCAACCCGGCATGGCACGGCCGGCGCCTGCGCGCCGCCACCCAGAACGACCTGGTACGCCTGACCCGGCGCGACCTGCGCGGCGCCGAAACCTGGTTTGGCGGGCGCATGGCCGACCGCCTGCTGCAGCTGGCGCGCCATTACACCGCGCTGCCCGAGCAGGAGCGCGGCCACTGGGACGATGGCCTGCACGGGCTGGACATCGGCGACGAACTGCTGCACCTGCGCATGTGCCTGGCGGTGGCCCAGGTGCCACCGGACGCGGCGCAGCGCGCGTATTTCCAGCAGCTGGAAAACGTGCTGGCACAGGGCCCGGGTGCCGGGCGCGGGCAGCGCCTGGATGCTGCCAGCGAAGCCTTCATCGCGGCGTTGCAGCAACGCCCCGACAGCGACCCGCTGCGTCTTGCCGTGGGCGCGGTACTGCAACTTCGACACAGCTGGGCCAAGTGGTGCCGGCGACAGGAGGAACTCCATGGGGTTGCGTGAGTGGGCAATGGGCGGGGTACTGCTCAGCCCGTTTCTGATCTATGCGGTGCTGGCGCTGCTGCTGACCTTCGCGGTGCGGCTGCTGCTGCGTCTGACCCCGCTGGGGCGCTGGGTGTGGCATGAAGCCCTGTTCGACACTGCACTGTTCGTTTGTATTCTGGCCCTGGTCACCCGCGTACTGGGGCCCCTGTAAGGAGTTTGACCATGCGTACCTATGTGCGTGTTGCCGTAACCCTGTGCCTGGTGGTGGTGGCGGTGTTCGCCGGCCTCGAACTGTGGCGTTACTACATGCTCACCCCCTGGACCCGCGACGCGAAGATCCGCGCCGACGTGGTGATCGTCGCCCCGGATGTGTCGGGCTGGGTGCGCGAGCTCAAGGTGCACGACAACCAGGAGGTCAAGGCGGGGGATTTGCTGATGTCCATCGACAAGGACCGCTTCGAGGCTGCGCTGGAAAAAGCCAATGCCGTGGCCGAGACCCGCCAGCAGCAACTGCGCCTGCGCGAACACGAGGCCTCGCGCCGCGCTGCACTGGGCCCGCAGGCGATCAGCGCCGAGCTGCGCGAAAATGCCCAGATCAACGCCGCCGTGGCCCGTGGCGAGCTGCGCCAGGCCCTGGCCGAGGTCAAGGTGGCCGCGCTCAACCTGGCGCGCAGCCAGGTCAAGGCACCGCGGGACGGGCACATCACCAACCTGCGCCTGGCCGAGGGCAATTATGTGAATGCCGGGCAGCCGGTGATGGCGCTGGTGGACGACTCGACCTTCTATGTGCAGGCCTATTTCGAAGAAACCAAGCTGCCGCGCATCAAGGTCGGTGCGCCGGTCAAGGTGTGGCTGATGAGCGCCGGCGAGCCGATGCAGGGCCATGTGCAGAGCATCAGCCGCGGCATCACCGATCGCAACGCCACCCCCGACAGCCAGTTGCTGGCCGAAGTGGAGCCGACCTTCAACTGGGTGCGCCTGGCCCAGCGCATTCCGGTGCGCATCCGGCTCGACGAGGTGCCGGCGGGGGTCAACCTCAGTGCAGGCATGACCGCCAGCGTGCAGGTGCGCGAGGACTGAGGCGGCGCCTATAATCGCGCCCATCGATTCGGCACGTGGGCGAGGGAAGTACATGAGCATCACCAACAGCCCTACCTGGGCGCAACTCGAAGCACGCTGGGGTCACGGTTTCGACACCTTGCTGGCGCAGGAGCAGGAAGCCATCGCGCTGTGGTGGCTGGAGGCCGAAACCATGAACGGGCGGCTGGACCAGTATTTCTGGAACAGTGCCGGCGACCAGGCCCTGATCGCCTTGCGCGGCCTGCATGCCCTGCACATGCCGGTCACTGCCAAGGCGTTCGGTGATGCCCTGGCGCTGTTCGGCCCGCACTATCCCGAGCGTCGTGACGCGCGCATGGAGGTGCTCGAGGCGCTTGAGGCAGCGCACGGCGAGGACCTGTTCGAGGCCCCGTCGCGATTGATCCAGGACCTGCCCGAGGACTTCGTGCAGGCCGCGCTGGACCGCCTCACCGAGCTGTACAGGCACCTCTGAGGTTTCAGAGGAACATCCCGCCCGACACCTCCACCCGCTGGCCGTTGATCCAGCTGCCACCGTCGCCGAGCAGCACAGCCACCGCCGCGCCGATATCATCCGGCAGGCCGACGCGGCCCAAGGCGGTGTTGCTGGCGATAAAGCCGTTCACCTGGTCATTGTCGCGCACCACACCGCCACCAAAGTCGGTCTCGATGGCACCGGGGGCCAGGATGTTCACGCGAATGCCACGCGCACCGAGCTCCTTGGCCTGGTAGCGGGTCAGCACCTCCATCGCCCCCTTCATCGCCGCGTAGGCGGCAAAGCCGGGCAGGGCGAAGCGGGTCAGCCCGGTGGAGATGTTGACGATGCGGCCCTGGTCGGCAAGCAGCGGCAGCAGCCGCTGGGTGAGAAAGAACGGGCCCTTGAGCTGGATGTTGAGCAGGGTATCGAACTGCGCTTCGGTGGTTTCGCTGAAGCTTGCGTTGATGCCGATGCCGGCGTTGTTCACCAGAAAGTCGAACTGCCGACGGCCGAAGGTACGCTGCAAGGTGTCATCGAGGGTGGCGGCGAACGCCTCGAAGCTGGCGCTGTTGCTCACGTCCAGTTGCAACATGGTGGCGCGCACGCCTTTTTGCTCAAGCTCGGCCACCAGCGCGTGGGCCTCGTCGGCCTTGCTGTGGTAGGTGCCGATGATGTCGATGCCCTGGGCTGCCAGGTGCAACGCGGTGTTCCTGCCCAGGCCACGGCTGGCGCCGGTAATCAGTGCGATCTTGCGGGTCATGGTCGGTTCCTCGGGGTGGCTGAAGTCGAGCACAGTCTATTGGTCGCTCCGGTACTGATAAATCCGCTGGATTCGGAAATACTGTTCGGCAGGGTCGAACAATGGAGGGGCTGGATGAACACGCTGGAGCTGTTGCGCACCTTTGTGCGGGTTGCCGAACTGTCGAGCTTCACCCTGGCCGGTGAGAGCCTGGGGCTGCCGCGTTCTACCGTCTCGGAACAGGTGCGCCTGCTTGAGAGGCACCTGGGCACGCGCCTGCTCAACCGCACCACGCGGCGTGTACAGGCCACCCAGGATGGCCTGCAACTGTACGAGCGTAGCAAAGACCTGCTTTCGCGAATGGACGAGCTCGAAGGGCTGTTTCGGCCAGACCCGGCCCAGTTGCACGGTCGCCTGCGCATCGACCTGCCGACGCTGATGGCACGGCGCATCATTCTGCCGGCCTTGCCGGCGTTCATGCAGCAGCACCCGGGGCTGGCGCTGGAGATCAGTTGCACCGATCGCCAGGTCGACCTGGTGCGCGAGGGCTTCGACTGCGTGCTGCGCATCGGTGCGCTCAGCGACCTTGCGCTGGTCGCCCGGCCCCTGGGCAGCCTGCGCATGGTCAACTGCGCCAGCCCTGCCTACCTGCAGCGCATGGGGGTGCCGACACGGCTGGAGGCCCTGCGCGACCACCAGTTGATCCACTACATACAGAACCTGGGGGCGCGCTGCCCGGGGTTCGAGTACCGACAGGGCGCCACGACGCGGTATCAGCCCATGGGCGGTGCAGTCACGGTGAACAATACCGATGCCTACGAAAGCGCCTGCCTGGCCGGGTTGGGCATCATCCAGGCGCCCTTTGCCGGTGTGCGCGAGTACCTGGAGAGCGGGCAACTGGTCAGCGTGCTGGACCAGCAGGTGCCCGAGCCGATGCCGGTGTCATTGCTGTTCGCTCGGCAGGTACACCTGCCATTGCGGGTGGCGGCGTTCATGGGGTGGCTGGAGCAGGTTCTGACGGGGCAACTCGATCCAGTGGCAGACGCAGGCTGAACAGCGTGCCGGCCTCGCGGCTGGACACCACTTCCATGCGCCCGCCATGGGCCAGGGCAATCTGGTTGGCGATGTACAGGCCCAGCCCCAGGCCGCTTTGCGGGGTGCCGTCGAGCGGGCGCGAAAACGGCTGGAACAGTTGCGCCATCACCGCCGGGGCAATCGGCGCGCCCTGGTTGTGCACGCCCAGGGTGAACACCTGCTGCTCGATACGCGCCGATACATCTACCGGGCTGTTGGCGTCGCCATGGTTCAGGGCGTTGGCCAGCAGGTTGGAGAGCAGCTGGGTGATCCGCTCGCGGTCGCAGCACATGCCGCTGAGGTCATCGATATGCAGGCGTATCACCCGCTGCGGGTAGACCCGTTGCAGCTCGGAGGCCACCTGACGCAGGGCGGTGTCCAGGTCGGGGCAGGGCTGGATGTTCACCATGATGCCGTTGCCCAGGCGCCCGCGGGCGAAGTCCAGCACATCGCGCACCAGTTCGGTGGCACGGCGTCCGGAGGCGAGGATGTGCTCGGCGATGGTTCGCGAGCGTGCATCGCTCAGGCGCTTGACCAGCAGCTCGGCGCCGGCGGTGATGGCGAACAGCGGGTTGCGCAGGTCGTGGCCGAGCACCGCGATGAACTGTTCGCGCAGCTCGGCGATGGCCAGCTCCTTCTTCAGCGCCGCCTCGGTCTGCTGGGCGGCTTCCTCGCTCTCGATCTGGATCGTCAACAGCCGCGCGAAGGACTCCATCATCGGCTGGATGGCGCTGCCGGTGAGGGCGGCCGGGGCCGGATCGAGCGCGCAGATGGTGCCGAAAAAGCTGCCGTTGGTACGGAACACCGGCACCGAGATATAGCTTTCGAAGCGGTACAGGCGCGGGGTGGGGTGGTGGCAGTAGCGGGCGTCCTCGCTGGCCTTGTCGATCACGATGGTCTGGTGGCTGCCGCGAATCTCGTGGCATAGCGTGGTGGCCACGTCCAGCTCGCCGCCCACTCCCAGGCCAAAGCCCAGGTTGTCGAGCACGGCGCAGGCGGTCCAGTTGTTCTCGGTGACACGGGCCACGGCCGCAAAGCGCATGCCGGTGGTTTCGCAGATCACCTGGAGGATGGCCGGCACGGCGTTGATCCGCGCAATCGTGGCAAGGTCGGCGGTGATGGCAGTACTCATGGAACGTCCACGTGGCTGGCGGCAAGGTGAGGATGTCTGGCAGTTTAGCGAAAAAAAGGGTGTCAGGCGCAGGCGGGTTTTTAGTAACCTCTGCCTGTCGAGCTTCTCCGTCAGAGAGGGCCGCAGACGACCCGCCCCGCGTGCCAATTCCATTCACCCCGCATCTTCGACGATGCTTCAGTGAGGTTTGACATGCACATCACTTCCCAGGATATCTGCGCCGCGGCCGACCAGCTCAAGGGCTTCGTAGGCTTCAACCACAAGCTGGGCCGGCATATCGTGCGCTTCAGCGAAGACTCGTTCGGCATGGACGTGGCCGACGACAGCATCATCCCCAGCCATGAATTCGTGTGGCAGGCGAGCGGCGGCGAGGTGATGACCTTGCGCCGCGAACTGATCGAGGTGCTGCTGGCGCAGAATGTCGACGAGCGGTTGAACATCACCGAGCCGTTGCGGGTGTACCTGCGTCGCAACGACCTGCCGGAGATCGCGGCCCAGCGCCGCTTGCGGGCGTGACACAGGGCCGCAAGCCCTAGCTGCAGGAGCCGGCCATGCCGACGAAGGCGCCGGAACGTGGTGCCTGCATTTCAGTCCGGGTAGGCCAGGCGCAGCGGCACCACCTCGCTGCGGGCCACATTGACCTTGTTGCGGCCACTCTGCTTGGCCGCATACAGCGCCTTGTCCGCCTCGTTCAGCCACACCATGGAGTCTGCGAAGCCTGGCTGGAAGCTGGCCAGGCCGATGCTCAGGCTGATGCGCAATTGCGGGAGCTGCTCGTTGCGGTACTCGTTGACCCGCTGGCGCAGGCGCTCCATGACCTGGCTGGCATGCTCCAGGCTGCACCCGGGCAGGATCACGCCGAATTCATCCCCGCCGTAGCGCCCCGGCACGTCGTCCTCGCGCAGGTTGCGCTTGAGCTCGACGCTCAGCTGGCGCAGCACGCAGTCACCCACCACATGGCCATACACATCGTTGATGGTCTTGAAGTGGTCGATGTCGATGATCGCGATCACGGCCTGGGCCGGGGCCTGCTGGCACAGCTGAAAGCGCAGTTGCAGCAGGTCTTTCCATGAGCCGTGGTTGAACAGGCCGGTGAGGCTGTCGGTGCGGCTCAGCGCACTGAGGCTGCGCTTGTGCTCGGCCAGCTTGATCGCCAGGCGGTAGCACACCCAGCCCAGCGCCAGCGGATAGAGGGTCAGCATCGGCAGGCAGGCGTACACCTGCAGGGTGCTGACGTCCAGTTGCAGGCTCGGCCCGAACAGCGCCACCGCCGCCACCATGCCCAGCCCCATGGCCAGCAGCCCTTGCACAAACAGGCGCTGACCACCGGCGGCGACGTTGTTCATGCCCATCATGGCCAGGATGGTGACGCTGATCAGCGGGTTGAACTGCACGGTGCCGGCCCAGAAGCCGCCCATCAGCGAGTCGACCATCAGGTTGCGCTGTTCGGCGCGATAGGGGGCTTGCGAGCGCAGGCCGAGCTGGTAGGCCAGGTGCGGCCAGCCCAGCCCGTTGAACACCAGCAGCGCTACGACCCAGTACGGCAGCTGCAGGGGCAGCACGCCGGAGAGCACGCTGAACAGGCCGATACCCGAGCCGATGATACGCGGCAGGTAAATTCTTCTGACAAATGATAGTCCCTTGCCGTTGCTGATTTGAGTCATGATTTGCCGATCTGCCTGACGCCGTTCATCGCATAATTTGCGTGAATATTGTTGAACAAAGCCGGGCTGTTCAAGAATGGCCTTGCAGGCCATTTCACAGTTGGTACGGGCAATGGGCATGCACCTGAAACGGTTAGTCGGAGTATTTGCATTCATGGCTTCCCTTGCAGCACAAGCCACCGAAACCCCCGCGCAGCCTTCGCTGCAGCAGGACGGGCGGTACCGCAACCAGGCCCAGTTGCCCCGCGACGGGGTGCTGAAAAAACTGCGCATCGGTTTCAAGTTCCTGTTTCTGAGCAAGCCGGCCGACACCCGGCCAACCCTGCCGATACCGGTGCACCCCCTGAGCCAGGCCCAGGTGCTGGCCGCGCCGGACCGCAGCCTGTGGCGCCTGGGCCATTCCACGGTGCTGCTCAAGCTGCGCGATCGTTTCTTCATCACCGACCCGGTGTTCGCCGAGCGCGCCTCGCCGGTGCAGTGGGCCGGCCCGCAGCGCTTTCACCAGCCGCCGCTGGCGCTGGAGCAACTGCCGCCGATCACGGCGGTGATACTGTCCCACGACCATTACGACCATCTGGATGAACGGGCGGTGCTGGCCCTGGCCGAGCGCACCGAGGTATTCCTTGCCCCGCTTGGGGTGGGCGACACCCTGGTCGGGTGGGGCGTGCCTGCGGCCAAGGTGCGCCAGCTCGACTGGTGGCAGGCCACGGAGGTTGCGGGCATCCAGTTCGTCGCCACCCCGGCGCAGCACTTCTCCGGGCGCGGGCTGTTCGACAGCAACCGCACCCTGTGGGCGTCATGGGTGGTGCTCGATGAGGACCTGCGCCTGTTCTTCAGCGGCGATACCGGCTATTTCGAGGGCTTCAGGCAGATCGGCGAACGCTATGGGCCATTCGACGTGACCCTGATGGAAACCGGCGCCTACAACGTCAACTGGCCCAATGTGCACATGCAGCCCGAGCAGAGCCTGCAGGCGCACCTGGACCTGCGCGGGCGCTGGTTGCTGCCGATCCACAACGGCACCTTCGACCTGTCCACCCACGCCTGGCATGAACCCTTCGACCGCATCATGGCCCTGGCGGCCAACGCACGGGTACCGCTGAGCACCCCGCAGATGGGGGAGCGGGTCAGCCTGGTGCAACCGCAGCGGGGTACCGCGTGGTGGCTTCCACTGGAGCAACAGCAGGCCCAGGCGGCCGTGTTGGCCTCCGGGCAGCGTTAAGGTGCGTCGCTAGGGTCGCGCCGGCCGGGCAATGGGCGCTCGCGGCCCTTGCTCAGGGTTTCATCGGGCAGGCCGGCGTCGCTGCGAATCTGCGCATGGCTGATCAGCGCGAAGATGAAGCTGCCGCCCACGATGTTGCCCGCCAGGGTCGGCGCGGCAAAGTGCAGCCAGAACTGCTGCCAGCTCACTTCCCCGGCCCACACCAGGTACGACACCTCGACCGAGCCAACCACGATATGGGTGAAGTCACCCAGCGCCATGAGATAGGTGATCAGCAGGATGATCCAGATCTTGGCGTTCTCCATCGACGGGATCATCCACACCATGGTCGCGATCATCCAGCCCGAGATGATGCCCTTGGCAAACATCTGGCCCACCTCGTTTTCCATGACCTTGCGCCCCACTTCAAGAAAGGCGAGATCGGTCTTGGTGTCGAAGATCGGCAGGTGCAGCATCACGTATGACACCAGCACGGTGCCCACCAGGTTGCCGAACAGCACCACGCCCCACAGGCGCAACAGGCGCCCCACATTGTTGAACGTGGGTTTGGTCATCACCGGCAGCACGGCGGTCAGGGTATTTTCGGTAAACAGTTGCTGGCGCGCGAGAATCACCGCCAGAAAGCCCGCCGAGTAGCCCAGGCTGGCGATCACCTGGCTGCTGTCGCCCTCGGGCAGGCGGGAATAGAACAGCCCCATCGCCATCAGCGACAGGCCCATGCTCAAGCCGGCCGCCAGTGCCGACCACCACAGCGCCGCGATGGTGCGCTGCAGTTCCTTGTCGCCCTGGGCGCGGATGATCTCGTGGAGCACAGCGGCACGTGGCGGCTGGTTGTGGCTGACCTCCTGCTCTTCGTCCGCTGACAGGCCCGGGGTCTTGCCGCTTTTCTGCTCGTTCATGGGGGAGGTTTCCGTGGGGGGCTCTGAGTAAAGATCCGCCGCCGTTCAATTAGTTGCCTTGTGCCGCAGGCTTTGTCGGCATAATTCACCCCTCTTGAATAGCGGACGTTTTTCCCATGAAACATGGATGTTGCGTCGCACTGCTGGCCGCGCAGGCCTTGACCGCAGCCATGCCCGCCCAGGCGGGCTTGGACAGCGACGTGTTCACCGGTACCCTGGGTACCCAGTCGATCGTGCTGGAGCTCGACCGCGCCGTGCCCGAGGATGTCAGCGGGCGTTACTTCTACGTGGAGCATCACCACGACCTGCAGCTCACCGGCAGCATCCAGGGCACGCGGATTCAACTGGTGGAGGGGCATGAGCCGGCCCCGGAGGCAGGCATCGACTCGCTGCCAACACTCGCGCTGTGGCCGGCTGCCCAGGGCGGCCTGCAAGGTGAGTGGCAAAGCCCCCAGGGCAAACGCCTGCCGATCACGCTGCTGCCGGCACGACTGCCGCAGGTACCGTCGGGTGCCGATCCGTTCCTGGCCCGCCAGTACACCGACTCACCCTATGAATACCTGAGGCTGATGCAACTGCCGTTGAAGCCGGGCGAGCTTGAACACTTTCAAGGCTACCCGCTGCGCTGGCTGAGCGAGCCGTCCTCGGGGATAAGCCTGTTCGTGATCGAGGACGGTTACCCTGCGCAGCAGCTCACACGCCTCAACCAGTTGCTGCGCGCGCGCCTGTCCAGTGATGTGGTGGCCTACCACCAGTGCATGCTGCTGGGGCGCCCTGGCGGGTACTACCGGCAGACGGTGACGCCGCGGTTCATGAGCAATGCGCTGCTCAGTGTCAGCATCGTGCAGGACTACAGCTGCGACGGCACGCCGATGCTGCCCACCGATGCGCCGCTCAACCTGGCGGTGGAGTCGGGCAAGGAGCTGACCCTGGACGATGTGCTGTGGGTGGGCGAGGGCAAGCCGTTTCACTACGAGTACCAGCCTGGCCCCAACCCCGAGCAGTTCGCCACCGTGAGTTTCGGTGCCTATGTGGACTACCGCTCGCGCACCTTTGCGCCGTGGTTGCTGGAGCAGCTCAAGCAGCTTTATCCGCAGCACATGTTGGGCGAGGTGGGCGAGGACGGCTGCGATTATGCACAGGCGCAGGTGTGGCAGATGCCCACATGGCGCTTTACCCCCGAAGGCATCCAGTTCGACCCGGTGTTCGACAGCGTGCAGCGCCATTGTCGGGGGGGGGGCTGGGCGGTGCTGCCGTATCGGATCGTGAGGCAGCATGCAGGTGGAGTGGCGCTCGAACTGCCGGAGTGAGGGCGTTCAACTATGTAGCACCGCTGCAGCCGGCAGCGACTTCATCGACGCGTAAAGGACGGCGCCAGGGGAACCCGTTGCAAGGCGTATAAGCCGTTGCAGAAAATTTTTTGCAACGTAATCAGGCCATCACGCAAGTTCTGGTTACTGACAGCTTTATCCACGGTGTTTATGCCTGCCGCTACAACGACCGCTATGCCTCGGTGGCAGGCTGGACCGAGCCCTGCCTGCGTACCGCGATCGATGCAGCGATCAACCTGTGCAACGACACCGGGGCACTGTTCAACGGCGGTTTCAGCATGGCGGTCTATCCGCACTATCGCATTCAGCCCCAGGCGTCCTGGTAGGCCTTTCCTACAGGCGCAGAGCGGCCTTGCAGCATTGTCGGAAGGGGCCGACTTGTCCCTCTTGAGGGTTGTTTTGTCCACTGGAAAGCCTCCAAACGACAACTCGAACAACAAAAAGGACACTTCCATGCCTGCACCCTCTGTCCCGGTCAGCCCCGTGCGTATTGCCGTGATCCAGTTCGACCCTCAGGTCGGGCTGGACCAGTGCGACAACAACTTGTGCAAAGGTCTGCAGCTCGCCGAAGAGGCGATGCATGACGGCGCCAACCTGATCGTGCTGCCCGAGCTTGCCAACACCGGCTACACCTTCGAGACCCGAGCAGAAGCCTATGCGCATGCCGAAACCCTCGATGAAGGTCCCAGCATCAAGACCTGGCGCGCCTTCGCCCGGGAGCATCAGGTGTACCTGGTGGCAGGATTTGCCGAGCGCGATGGCCTCAAGCTGTATGACAGCGCGGTGCTGTTCGGCCCCGACGGCCTGCTGGGGCATTACCGCAAGGCACACCTGTGGAACCAGGAAAAGCTCTGGTTCAGCCCCGGTGATCTGGGCTTTCCGGTGTTTGAAACCCCGATCGGCCGGATCGGCCTGATGATCTGCTGGGACGTATGGTTTCCCGAGGTGCCACGCCTGCTTGCGTTGCAGGGTGCAGACATCATCTGCAGCCTGAACAACTGGGTGTGGACACCGCCCCCGTTGTTCGATGCCAGCGGCAGGTGCATGGCATCGTACCTCACCATCACTGCGGCCCACGTCAACAATGTCTACATTGCCGCCGCCAACCGCATCGGCAGCGAGCGTGGCGGGCGTTTTCTGGGGTGTTCGCTGATCGCGGGCACCAATGGCTGGCCGTTGGGCAAGGTGGGGGGCGCCGAGGACGAGTGCATCCTGTATGCCGATGTCGACCTCAGCACTGCACGCAGCGCGCCGGTCTGGAACAGCCTGAATGACCTGCCACGGGACCGTCGCACCGATTGCTATGGCGCGATGCTGGGTTATGACCAGCATCCAGCGCTGCCGCGCTGAGGAGTCGCCATGGACAAGTCAATCGACAAGGTGGAGGCAGGCTTTCTGCCTTTGCTGCTGATGTGCGTGTGTGTGTCGCTGGGCACCGGGGTGTTCATCGAGGTCATCAGCGGGCGTGCGGCATCCTGGGTCGGGGTATGGCCCGATTACGCGCACATGGTCGCCAACCTGCACGAGCCGCTGGCGCGGTTGCGCTGGATCGTCGGCGATATCAGCGAGGTAGCGTTTTACAAGCATGAGCTGCCGGCGATCGGGTTGCTGCTGGGCGCCGCGCTGGCCCATTGGGCACACCGCACGGGCCGGGCATGGCAGGGCTTTGCGATCTGCTATGGCACCGGGTTGTGGCCCTGGCTGGTGACCAGTTCGCTGCTGGGGCTGGTGTTCAGCCATGTGCTGTGGGGCTGGACGCTCAGCGCCAGCACCTGGCAACCCACCTTCGTCGCGTTCGTCTCGCTGCCGGCGGCGATGGTGCTGCTGTTCGGCGGCGGCTGGAAGGTCGCGATCAATGGCGCGTTGCTGGGTGCACTGCTGGTGACGCCAGCGAGCCTGCTGCTGGTCAACTACCTGTGCTACCCACTGGGCTTGCCGGTGGTGATCGGCAATGTTGGCGGCATGGCCGTGGCGAGCGTGCTGGCGTTCATGCTGTGCCGGCGGTTTGCAGGCCTGGTGCGCTCGACGCCGCCTGTCGATGCGCCGCCACCGGCACCGGTCGTCGAGAGAGCGACACCGCACCACGGCGTTGGCTGGACGCTGCGACGGGTGCTGGCCGACTTCAGCGAGGCGCCGTTCTTCGGCAATGAGCTGGCCAGCCTGGGCTTGTTGCTCGGCGTGCTGGCGGCCTACCTGCTGTCGCCGGCCGGGCCGGCCTACGGCTCCCAGCTGGTGCTGGAGATGGTGGGCGGGCAGGCGCTGGCGTCGCTGATCGGCGTGCTGTTGTGGCGCAGGCAATGGATACAGCGGGGGTGGTACCCGACCTACATCCCGATCGTGTCCGTGGTGCCGGCGGCGGTGCTGACATTGGGTGGCACGTGGGAGGTAGTGGTGCTCAGCGCCGGCCTGGGCGCGGTGATGGCACCGCCATTGGCGGTCGCAATCAGCCAGCGCCTGCCCAGCCATCTGCATGGGTACATTGGCAACGTGCTGTCGATGGCTGCCTGCACGCTGATGATCCTGCCACTTGTGGGGTGGCTGACGGGCGCCGGGTAAGCGCTGAAGGGCGGGGTGATGTAGTGTTACGGCAGGATCCCGCCTTGAGGCTATGCCATGACAGCTTTTGTACAGCCTTTGAACGATAAGGAAATGACCCGTCTTGATGGTTTTCTGCTCAAGTACGGTAACGATGAAGCCATCCTCACGCTCTCGGAGCTGGATGGCTTTCTGGTGGCGCTGGCCAGTTCGCCCGTGTTGTTGACGCCCAACGAATGGCTGCCCGAAGTGACCGGCGGCAGAGCGCCGCGGTTCAAGAAGCCGGCCGAGGCCGAGGCGTTTTCGGCGTTGTTGATGCGCTACATGAACAACGTGGCGGGCGAGCTCAGTGAGGCGTGTGATGCCTTCGAACCGTTGTTTCTCGAAGACGAGTCCGAGCCTGATCCGCAGGTGGTGGTGGAGGAGTGGTGCTTCGGCTATTTGCGGGGTGTGCAGGTAGCGCGCTGGCCGGCGCTGCCGCCGGTGCAGGTGCGGCACCTGGAGGCGATTGCGCTGCATGGGCTGGACGAGAACATCGAAAAAGTCGAGGCGTTGCAGCCGCAGGAGCATGCGGCTTCGGTCGAGGCCGTCGTGATCGGTTTGCGGGCGTTGTATCGGTTTTTCGATTCGCAACGCGGGTAGCCATCGCGCGACCCTCTGATTTGCCGACGCCATCGCGGGTCAAGCCCGCTCCCACAAAGTGTTTGCGCCCTCCTGTGGGAGCGGGCTTGCCCCGCGATGGGCTGTCTGCCAACCCTAATCTTGTTGTAATTCCAGGTAATCAATGACACTGCATGTACTGTTCGTGTGTACTCAGAACCGCTTGCGCAGCCCCACGGCTGAACAGGTGTTTGCCGACTGGCCGGGGGTGGAGACGGCCTCTGCCGGTGTGGGCAATGATGCGGACGTGCCGGTGGGCAACGAGTTGCTGGCGTGGGCAGACCTGGTGATCGTGATGGAACAGGCGCACCGCAAGATACTGTCGGCGCGATTCCGCTCGGTGCTGGGCGACAAGCGCATCGTTTGCCTGGGCATCCCGGACGACTATGGGTTCATGGCGCCGGAGTTGGTTGAACTGTTGAAGGCCAGGGTGCCGCAGTTTTTGCCGGATCAACTGTAGTAGTGCGCAAGGTCTGCTGGCCTCTTCGCCAGCAAGGCTGGCTCCTACCGGGTTCCAGCGTGACCCTGGCTGACTGACGCCAGCAGGCGCAGCGACCAACAGCATGCGAAAACCTCTGAAAAAAGCCAGGCACAAAAAAGGCCGCCTTGCGGCAGCCTCTTTTTGCAGCATCCACGCGCGGGAAATCAATCCCAGCTCAACGCGCCGCCAGTCTGATACTCGATAACCCGCGTCTCGAAGAAGTTCTTCTCTTTCTTCAAGTCCATGATTTCGCTCATCCATGGGAACGGGTTGGTGGTACCTGGGTACTCTTCCTTCAGGCCGATCTGCGACAGGCGACGGTTGGCGATGAACTTGAGGTAGTCCTCCATCATCGCCGCGTTCATGCCCAGCACGCCGCGTGGCATGGTGTCGCGTGCGTATTCGATTTCCAGCTGAGTACCCTGCAGGATCATCTGCGAGGCCTCTTCCTTCATCTCGGCATCCCACAGGTGCGGGTTTTCGATCTTGATCTGGTTGATCACGTCGATACCGAAGTTCAGGTGCATCGACTCGTCACGCAGGATGTACTGGAACTGCTCGGCAACGCCGGTCATCTTGTTGCGACGACCCATCGACAGGATCTGGGTGAAGCCGCAGTAGAAGAAGATGCCTTCGAGTACGCAGTAGTAGGCGATCAGGTTGCGCAGCAGCTCCTTGTCGGTCTCGACGGTGCCGGTGTCGAACTCCGGGTCCGAGATGGCACGGGTGTAGCGCAGGCCCCAGGCGGCCTTTTTCGCGACCGAAGGGATCTCGTGGTACATGTTGAAGATCTCGCCTTCATCCATGCCCAGCGATTCGATGCAGTACTGGTACGCGTGGGTGTGGATCGCCTCTTCGAACGCCTGGCGCAGGATGTACTGGCGGCACTCGGGGTTGGTGATCAAGCGGTACACGGCCAGTGCCAGGTTGTTGGCAACCAGCGAGTCGGCGGTGGAGAAGAAGCCCAGGTTGCGCATGACGATGCGACGCTCGTCGTCGGTCAGGCCTTCGGGGGTCTTCCACAGGGCGATGTCCGCGGTCATGTTGACCTCTTGCGGCATCCAGTGGTTGGCACAGCCATCCAGGTACTTCTGCCAGGCCCAGTCGTATTTGAACGGTACCAGCTGGTTGAGGTCGGCGCGGCAGTTGATCATGCGCTTCTCGTCGACCGCTACACGGGCAGCAGAGCCTTCCAGCTCGGCCAGGCCTTCGGCGATGTCGAGATCGTCCAGGGCCGCCTTGGCGCGCTTGACCGCGTCGGAGTCGGCGGCGGTCACTGCACGGGCTTCCTGCGCGGCCACACCGCCAGCGCTGTCGAGCTTGTCGATGCCCGCTTCAGCCACCTGAGAGGCGGTTTGACCTTTGGCGGCGACTTCGCCGTCTTCGTTTTCGAATTCGTCCCAGCTCAGCATGATGGGTCTCCTGCTTGAGGGCCATGAAAGAGTATGGCCGGTTGGATCTAGGGTTGCGCTGCTCGCGGTTAAGGTGTGCACGCAAAATCTTGGAATGCTTCCGGGGGCGCAGCCCCTCGGGGAGGGCGGGGTGACCCGCACCTGGGTGTTCGGCGATAGAGGCCGGTGGTTGTGCCGACCTCTTCGCTGGCAAGGCCAGCGCCTACAGGGTAGGCGCAAGGCGCCGCTTGCAAGCGGCGCCTTCAGGCCTTACTGGCAGGCTTCGCAGTCTGGCTCGTCGATCGCGCAGGCTTTTGGCACTGGGGCAGGGCCGGCTGGCGCTGCTGCCTGGACCGGGGCGCTGTCGCCACCGCTGGACACGGCGTTGAGCTTGCCGGTGCTGATGGTCGACTTCTCGGTGCTGGTGGCGGCCAGGGCACGGAGGTAGTAGGTGGTTTTCAGGCCACGGTACCAGGCCATGCGGTAGGTCACGTCCAGCTTCTTGCCCGAGGCGCCGGCAATGTACAGGTTCAGCGACTGGGCCTGGTCGATCCACTTCTGGCGACGGCTGGCTGCATCGACGATCCATTTGGTCTCGACTTCGAACGCGGTGGCGTACAGGTCCTTGAGCTCCTGCGGAATACGCTCGATCTGCTGCACCGAACCATCGTAGTACTTCAGGTCGTTGATCATGACCGAGTCCCACAGGCCGCGGGCCTTCAGGTCGTGGACCAGGTACGGGTTGATCACGGTGAACTCGCCCGACAGGTTCGATTTCACGTACAGGTTCTGGTAGGTCGGCTCGATCGACTGCGAAACGCCGGTGATGTTGGCGATGGTCGCGGTCGGTGCGATGGCCATGATGTTCGAGTTGCGAATGCCTTTCTGCACACGGGCACGTACCGGTGCCCAGTCCAGGCTCTCGTTCAGGTCGACATCGATGTACTGCTGGCCACGTTGCTCGATCAGGATCTGTTGCGAGTCCAGCGGCAGGATGCCCTTGGACCACAGCGAACCCTGGAACGTCTCGTAGGCGCCACGCTCATCGGCCAGGTCGCAGGAGGCCTGGATCGCGTAGTAGCTGACCGCTTCCATCGACTTGTCGGCGAACTCGACCGCAGCGTCCGAACCGTACGGGATGTGCTGCAGGTACAGCGCGTCCTGGAAGCCCATGATGCCCAGGCCCACAGGGCGGTGCTTGAGGTTCGAGTTGCGCGCCTGCGGCACGGAGTAGTAGTTGATGTCGATCACGTTGTCGAGCATGCGCACGGCAGTGTTCACGGTGCGTTGCAGCTTGGCGGTGTCCAGCTTGCCGTCGACGATGTGGTTCGGCAGGTTGATCGAGCCCAGGTTGCAGACCGCGATCTCGTCCTTGTTGGTGTTCAGGGTGATCTCGGTGCACAGGTTCGAGCTGTGGACCACGCCCACGTGCTGCTGCGGCGAACGCAGGTTGCACGGGTCCTTGAAGGTCAGCCACGGGTGGCCGGTCTCGAACAGCATCGACAGCATCTTGCGCCACAGGTCTTTGGCCTGGACGGTCTTGAACACCTTGATCTTGTTGTACTCGGTCAGGGCTTCGTAGTACTCGTAGCGCTCTTCGAAGGCCTTGCCGGTCAGGTCGTGCAGGTCTGGTACTTCGCTTGGCGAGAACAGGGTCCACTTGCCGTCATCGAAGACACGCTTCATGAACAGGTCGGGGATCCAGTTGGCGGTGTTCATGTCGTGGGTACGACGACGGTCATCACCGGTGTTCTTGCGCAGCTCGATGAATTCTTCGATATCCAGGTGCCAGGTTTCCAGGTAGGCACAGACCGCGCCCTTGCGCTTGCCGCCCTGGTTGACCGCAACAGCGGTGTCGTTGACCACCTTGAGGAAGGGCACGACGCCCTGGGACTTGCCGTTGGTGCCCTTGATGTAGGAGCCCAGTGCACGCACAGGGGTCCAGTCGTTGCCCAGGCCACCGGCGAATTTCGACAGCATGGCGTTGTCGTGGATCGCGTGGTAGATGCCCGACAGGTCGTCCGGCACGGTGGTCAGGTAGCAGCTCGACAGCTGCGGACGCAGGGTGCCGGCGTTGAACAGGGTCGGGGTCGAGGCCATGTAGTCGAACGACGACAACAGGTTGTAGAACTCGATCGCACGGGCTTCCTTGTCTTTCTCTTCCAGCGCCAGGCCCATGGCCACGCGCATGAAGAACACCTGTGGCAGCTCGAAGCGCACGCCATCCTTGTGGATGAAGTAGCGGTCGTAGAGGGTCTGCAGGCCCAGGTAGGTGAACTGCTGGTCGCGCTCGTGGTTGATGGCCTTGCCCAGACGCTCCAGGTCGAAGTCGGCCAGGGCAGGGTTGAGCAGTTCGAACTGCACGCCCTTGGCCACGTAGGCAGGCAGCGCCTTGGCGTACAGCTCGGCCATTTCGTGGTGGGTGGCGCTGTTGGCCACTTCGAGGAAGCTCAGGCCTTCGGCACGCAGGGTGTCCATCAGCAGGCGGGCGGTGACGAACGAGTAGTTCGGCTCGCGCTCTACCAGGGTACGGGCGGTCATCACCAGGGCGGTGTTGACGTCCTTGATGGCCACGCCGTCGTACAGGTTCTTCAGGGTTTCGCGCTGGATCAGCTCGCCATCGACTTCGGCCAGGCCTTCGCAGGCCTCGGTGATGATGGTGTTCAGGCGGTTCATGTCCAGCGGCGCGAAGCTGCCGTCGGCCAGGCTGATGCGGATGCTCGGGTGCGGCTGTACCGAGGCGTCGGCCGGAGTGCGGGTGGCACGCTCCTTGGCACGCTGGTCACGGTAGATCACGTAGTCACGGGCGACTTTCTGCTCGCCGGCGCGCATCAGGGCCAGTTCGACCTGGTCCTGGATCTCTTCGATATGGATGGTGCCGCCCGAAGGCATGCGACGCTTGAAGGTGGCGGTGACCTGCTCGGTCAGGCGGGCGACGGTGTCGTGGATGCGCGACGAGGCGGCAGCGGTGCCGCCTTCAACTGCGAGGAACGCTTTGGTGATGGCCACGGTGATCTTGTCGTCGGTGTAGGCGACGACAGTGCCGTTACGCTTGATCACGCGCAGTTGGCCGGGGGCGGTGGCAGCCAGATCCTGGTTCGAATCAGCGGCCTGCGGCGCCAGCGCCTGCGGGTTCTCGCGAGTTGTGTCGGTTTGCATGGGTGTCTCCACGTTCTCTATGTTTGTTCAGATGCCTTTTGGGCACCTACCGTTCCGTCCGAAAGCTCGCCAACTTGCCCACCGGCGCATGCGCGCCTGGCCGGGCAGGGTCTACCGACTTCGGGACAGATCAGGAAAAAAAGGGGCAATCGCTTGCCGCTCCCTGGCCGAAGTCAAAGGTTCTGGGCCACGGCCCAAAAACTGTTGCTGACGGGGTTGCACTTGCAACACCCGTACCCGAAACAAGGCCCGTCGCGGGCTTGCACCGGTCGCCTTCCGCAGGAGCGGTTTGGCTGCGAATTTCAATCAAAGTTCAAGCAAAAAAAGCGCCTCTGAAGGCTTGAGTTCTCTGCTCCACTTGTGCTTGGATTTTTGTTCAAAACCCAACATGTAGTGTTTTGTCGCGCTGGGGATACAAGATAATGCGGTATCGGGGGTATTGCAAGGCAGTGGCCTGTGGATAACGTGTGGGTAGATTGTGCGTGATTATGGGCAAAGCCTTGTAGGCCGCGTCCCACCGCCATTCCACCGCTCGTCACTCTTTTTTTGCCCGGGCAAAGCGTCGCAGGGGCATTTTTGAGGGCGCGAACCCTATCACAAAAAACACACTTGTCCAGCGACTTTGGCGCGGCTTTTTCCGGCGCCCGGCAGTGGTAGTATCGCGGGCCAATGTTGCCCTTTATTGAAGGGCTTCACTCCAACAATAAAAAGCCCAGCCGAGGTGATCCGTGCAGCAGCCCAACAGTCAGGTGTTGATCGTCGAGGATGACGAGCGTCTAGCCGAGCTGACCCGTGACTACCTGCAAGCCAATGGCTTCGACGTGGCGGTGGAGGGCGATGGGGCGAAGGCGGCGGCGCGCATCGTGGCCGAGCAGCCAGACCTGGTGATCCTCGACCTGATGCTGCCCGGCGAGGACGGCCTGAGCATCTGCCGCAAGGTGCGCACGCGGTACAACGGGGTCATCCTGATGCTCACCGCGCGCAGCGAGGACCTGGACCAGGTGCAGGGCCTGGACCTGGGCGCCGACGATTACGTGTGCAAGCCGGTGCGCCCGCGCCTGTTGCTGGCGCGGATCAACGCCTTGCTGCGTCGCACCGAGGTGCCGGCCACCACGGGCGAGCGCCAGAGCCTGCAGTTCGGCCCGCTGCGGGTGGACAACACCCTGCGCGAAGCCTGGCTTGGCGACAACGGCATCGAGCTGACCGCTGCCGAGTTCGACCTGCTGTGGCTGCTGGTGAGCAACGCGGGGCGCATCCTGTCCCGCGAAGAGATCTTTACCTCCCTGCGCGGGGTGGGCTATGACGGCCAGGACCGCTCCATCGATGTGCGCATTTCGCGCATCCGCCCCAAGATAGGCGACGACCCCGACCACCCGCGCATGATCAAGACGGTGCGCAGCAAAGGCTACCTGTTCGTGGGCGAGGCTGCCCAGGCGCTGGGCCTGGTTGAATGAACTCGATCTTCCTGCGCATCTACGGAGGCATGCTGGCCGCCCTGGTGCTGGTGGCGTTGCTGGGCGCGCTCAGCCTGCACCTGCTCAACGAGGTGCGTGCCGAGCAGTACCGCGAGCGCCTGGCCCACGGCACCTTTACCCTGATGGCCGACAACCTGGCCCCCATGAGCGATGTGGAGCGTACCCGGGCGCTGGCGATATGGGGGCGCCTGCTGGGCATTCCGCTGGCCCTCGCCTCGATCGATCAGGCCGCCCTCGACGGCAGCCAGCGCACCCGCCTGCAACGCGGGCATGTGCTGGTGCAGCGCACCGGCCCCCATGCGGCGCGGGTGCTGCGCCAGGTGCGCGGGCAGAACCTGTTGCTGACCGGCGAGGTGCAGCAGATCAGCGAGCAACTGGCCCGCGCCACCATCTACCTGCTGGCCGACGAACTGGTGCGTTACCCGGTGGGCGAGCAGCCGCAGCGCCTGGCCGAACTCAAGCAGAGCAAGGGGTTTGGCTTCGACCTGCGCCTGCTCAGCCTCGACCAGACCGACATGGACGGCGACCAGCGCCGTCGCGTCGACGAAGGCGACACCGTGATGGCGCTGGGCAAGGACGGCAACTCGATCCGCGTGTTCGCCGGCATGGTGGCCACGCCCTGGGTGCTGGAGATCGGGCCGCTGTATCAGATGAACCCGTATCCACCGCAGATGCTGCTGGTGATCGCGGCGCTGGGGCTGTGCCTGATCGGCCTGATCGTGTACCTGCTGGTGCGCCAGTTGGAGCGGCGTCTGTCGGGCCTGGAGGCGGCGGCCACGCAGATTGCCCAGGGTAGCCTGGACGTGCGCGTGGCAGCGGACGACGCCGACTCGGTGGGGCGCCTGGCCGCGGCGTTCAACCATATGGCCGGGCACCTGCAGCAATCGTTGAACATGCAGCGCGAACTGGTGCGGGCGGTGTCCCATGAGCTGCGCACCCCGGTGGCGCGCCTGCGCTTTGGCCTGGAGATGGTCGAGAACGCCAGCAGCGAGCACGCCCGCGAGAAATACCTGCTGGGCATGGACAACGACATTCAGGACCTCGACCGACTGGTCGACGAGATGCTCACCTACGCACGTCTTGAGCAAGGGGCGCCGGCCCTGAACTTCCAGCGTATCGACCTGGACGCCTTGCTCGACCAGGTGATTGCCGAACTGGCGCCGCTGCGCCGCGAGGTGCGGGTGCTGCGCGGGCCGTGCCAGGGCGGCGAGCAGGGGGCGTGGGTCGAGGCCGAGCCGCGCTACCTGCACCGCGCCCTGCAGAACCTGGTGAGCAATGCGATGCGCCACGCCGAGTCGCAGGTCAGCCTGAGCTATCAACTGGGCGCCCAGCGCTGTCGCATCGACGTCGAGGACGATGGGCCGGGGGTGCCGCAAAGCGCCTGGTCGCGCATCTTCACGCCCTTTACCCGCCTGGACGACAGCCGTACCCGCGCCTCTGGCGGGCACGGGCTGGGCTTGTCGATCGTGCGGCGGATCATCTACTGGCATGCCGGGCGCGCCCTGATCGGCAAGAGCGAGCGCCTGGGTGGTGCCTGCTTCAGCCTGAGCTGGCCACGCGCGCATGACGCGGAGCAGGCGCAGGAGGACGGCCTTGAGGCTCGCTGAGCTGTTGCGCCCCGACGCCTTCGATGCCCTGCTGCTGGGGCTGTACGGCCCCGAGCTGATGCCGGCGCAACGGCCGGTGCTGGTGTCGCAATGGTCCAAGTACTACTTCGCCGTGCTGTGGCGTGCGGCCCTGGTCGGGCGCGCCCCGTTGCAGGTTCAGGCGCTGGCGGTGACGCTGGATGGGCGCGGCCTGCCAACCGACCTGTCGACGTCCTCGGCGGTGGGCGGTGTGGTGGCGGTACTGGAACGGCACCTGCCAGCCATCGTCGAGCAACTGGCCGTGCTGGGCAGCGTGCCGGCGGCGGTGTTGTGGGGCAATGCCGGTGACTGCCTGGAGCAGATTGCAGGTGAGCGGCCCGAGGTCCAGCGGTTGCTGGATACGCCCGGCAACCCGCTGTACGGCGCGGTGCGCTACACCCCTGACGGGCGGCGGGTCAGGCGCACCTGTTGCCTGAGCTACAAGGTCGAGTGGGTAGGGCGCTGCGCGCAGTGCCCGCTGTAAGCCTGCGGCTCACACGCTGACCAGGCTCAGCAGCTGATCGCCCTGCAGGCTGAACTGCCCCTGGATTTCCCGGCCGTGGCACCACAGCGGCGACAGGTCGGTGAGCAGGCGCAGGCGGGCGTGGCCATCGGCGGACCACTCCAGCAGTTCGGCGTGCTCGAAATAGAAGCGCTTGCGCACTATGGGGTACAGCGCCTTGAACAGGCTTTCCTTGAGGGAGAAGGTCAGCGTGGTGGTCAGGCTCAGCTGGCTGCGGTCCATGCGCTGCAGCTCATCGGCAGTGAGGATTTCGCCCATCAGGCGTTCGGCGCGTTCGGTCTCCAGCAGGTTTTCCTGGTCCAGGCCCAGGCCCTGGCAGTCGCTGCTGCGGGCCACCACGGCGGCCGCCCAGCCCTTGCCGTGGGTGATCGAGCCGCTGATGCCGGCCGGCCATAGGGGGGCGCGGTCGTCGCCGGTGGCGGGCAGGTAGTCGCGCCCGTCCAGGCGCTGCAGGGCGGCGCGGGCGCACACGCGGCCGGCCAGGTACTCGGCCTGACGCTTGGCCACCGAGCGTTGCAGGCTGGGGGTGGGTTCGATGGCGGCGCGCCGGAAGTCATCGGCGGCGAGGTTGGCCGGGTCGAAGGCGCAGCTGACCAGCACCACTGGCCCCTGCCC
>NZ_JAFKEC010000053.1 GCF_017848315.1 Pseudomonas palmensis | reverse complement strand
GTGGGGTATGAGCGGCAGATGACCCTGATGCTTTGATCTGGCTGGCCTCATTACGGGTCAATCCCGCCCCCACAGATTCAGTGAGGTCCTTGTGGGAGCAAGCTTGACCCACGATTGGGTAAGCGCGGTCAGCCCTTTTTCTGGGTATGCATGTGATCGCGCCCCGCCAGCGTCGGGAACAGCTTGATCCACACGCCCGTCACCACCAGCGTGCCCACCCCGCCCAGCACCACCGCCGGCACGGTGCCGAACCAGTGCGCCGTGACCCCGGACTCGAACTCGCCCAGCTGGTTCGAGGCGCCGATGAACAACCCGTTCACCGCGCTTACCCGACCACGCATCTCGTCCGGCGTCTCCAGTTGCACGAACGCGCTGCGGATCACCATGCTGATCATGTCAGCCGCGCCCAGCACCGCCAGCACCGCCAGCGAGAACCAGAACGAGGTCGACAGGCCGAAGGCAATGGTCGCCACGCCAAAGACCCCCACCGCCGTGAACATCACCCGCCCGACCTTGCGCTCGATGGGGAAGCGCGCCAGCCACACCGACATCAGCAGCGCCCCCACCGCCGGCGCCGAGCGCAACAGGCCCAGGCCCCACGGGCCGGTCAGCAGGATGTCCTTGGCGAACACCGGCAGCAACGCCGTGGCGCCGCCCAGCAGCACGGCGAACAGGTCCAGCGACACCGCGCCGAGCACGTCCGGGCGGCTGCGAATGAAGCGAATGCCCGCCAGCAGCGATTCCAGGCTCGCCCGGCCCCGGTTGGCCGGCTGGCGGGCGGCGCTCAGGCGCAAGGTCAGGCCGCAGGCGATCACGTACAGCACCACGGTCGGGCCATACACCCACACGCTGCCAAACGCATACAGAAAGCCCCCCAGCGCCGGCGCGACGATGGTCGCCGACTGCATGGCCGAGGCCGACGCGGCCACTGCCCGCGGGAACAGCGCCGAGGGCACCACGTTGGGTAGCAACGCCTGGGTGGCCGGCATCTCGAAAGAGCGCGCACTGCCCAGCAGGAACGCCAGCACGAAGATCAGTTCGCGGGTCACGCTGTGGGTGCTGCTGCCCACCACCAGCGCCAGGGCGATCAGCGCCTGGGCGAACTGGCACAGCGCTGCCACCCGGCGCCGGTCATAGCGGTCGGCCACATGCCCGGTGTGCAGCATGAACAGCACCCGCGGGGCGAATTCCACCAGGCCCACCAGGCCCAGGTCGAGCACGTTGCCGGTCAGCTGATAGAGGTGCCAGCCGATGGCCACGGTGAGCATCTGGAAGCCGCTGGCAGTGAAAATTCGCGCGCACCAGAACGCCAGGAAGGGGCGGTGATGGCGCAGCAGGAGCGGGGCATGGTCTGACATGTGCGATACAGAGCCTTTGCGGGGGCGGCGGGGCAGATTATCACCAGTTTGTAACAGTAGGTTGCGAAAGCCGTCATCCCCGTGCGGTAGGCGCACCGATTCGTGTGTGCGTAAAGGGGGTGAGGCAACCGGTCACGCGGCAAACCACCACACAACCATGCGGCCCGTTCAGGACTATGCTTTCAGGCAATCGTTGACCTGGATCAATTGTTGTTTTTGCAACTGTTTCAAATGCAACGATGTGGCCGGAGGGCCGAATTCCCTGCGATTGCAAGTTTTCAGAACAATTCCAACTCGCCGCACTCAATGACGTAGGGGCAGTTGGCGCCAAGGCCGTGACCCTGACGCCGGATAACCTGACAGAGGAAGCACTATGTTCGGATTAGAGGCTCTAGATCTCGCCCGAATCCAGTTTGCGTTTACGATCTCTTTCCACATCCTGTTCCCGGCCATCACCATCGGCCTGGCGAGTTACCTGGCGGTGCTCGAAGGCCTGTGGCTCAAGACCCACAACAGCGTCTACCGCGACCTGTACCACTTCTGGTCGAAGATCTTTGCCGTCAACTTCGGCATGGGCGTGGTCTCCGGCCTGGTCATGGCGTACCAGTTCGGCACCAACTGGAGCCGCTTCTCGGACTTCGCCGGCTCGATCACCGGGCCGTTGCTGACCTATGAGGTGCTCACCGCGTTCTTCCTCGAAGCGGGCTTTCTGGGGGTCATGCTGTTCGGCTGGAACAAGGTCGGGCGCGGCCTGCACTTCTTCGCCACCATCATGGTCGCCGTCGGCACGCTGATCTCCACCTTCTGGATCCTGGCGTCCAACAGCTGGATGCAGACCCCGCAAGGTTATGAAATCGTCAACGGCGTGGTGATCCCGGTCGACTGGTTCGCGGTGATCTTCAACCCGTCCTTCCCCTACCGCCTGGCGCACATGGCCACGGCAGCATTCGTGGCCACGGCCTTCTTCGTCGGCGCCTCGGCCGCCTGGCACCTGCTGCGCGGCAAGGACAACCCGGCGATTCGCAAGATGCTCTCGATGGCCATGTGGATGGCGCTGATCGTGGCGCCGGTGCAGGCGGTGATCGGTGATTTCCACGGGCTCAACACCCTCAAGCACCAGCCGGTGAAGATCGCCGCCATCGAAGGCCACTGGGAAAACGTCGGCGACGAGCCGACCCCGCTGATCCTGTTCGGCATCCCCGACATGAAGAACGAGACCACCCACTTCAAGCTGGAGATCCCGGCGCTGGGCAGCCTGATCCTGACCCACAGCCTGGACAAGCAGGTGCCGGCGATGAAGGAGTTCCCGCCTGAAGACCGGCCCAACTCCACCGTGGTGTTCTGGTCGTTCCGCATCATGGTCGGGCTGGGCATGCTGATGATCGCCGTGGGCCTGTGGAGCCTGTGGCTGCGCAAGCGCGGCACCCTGTACAGCTCGCGCCCGTTCCTCTACCTGACCCTGTGGATGGGCCCGTCCGGGCTGATCGCGATCCTGGCCGGCTGGTTCACCACCGAGGTCGGTCGCCAGCCGTGGGTGGTGTACGGGCTGATGCGTACCGCCGATGGCGTGTCCAACCACAGCTATGCGCAACTGGGCATCACCCTGGTGATGTTCGTGGTGGTGTACTTCGCGCTGTTCGGCGCGGGGCTCGGCTACATGATGCGTCTGGTGCGCAAGGGGCCGGAAACCGGCGAGGGCGACGAGCCGACCCATGGCGGGCCTGGCCAGCAACGCACCCCGGCGCGGCCGTTGTCGGCTGCCGACGACGACCATGCCGACGACCACGCCAGCCTGAGCAAGGGGAACTGACTCATGGGTATTGATCTTCCGCTTATCTGGGCCGTGATCATCATCTTCGGCATCATGATGTACGTGGTGATGGACGGCTTCGACCTGGGCATTGGCATCCTGTTTCCCTTCGTCAAGGGCGAGCGCGACCGCGATGTGATGATGAACACCGTCGCCCCGGTCTGGGACGGCAACGAGACCTGGCTGGTGCTGGGCGGGGCGGCGCTGTTCGGCGCCTTCCCGCTGGCCTATGCGGTGGTGCTCTCGGCGCTGTACCTGCCGTTGATGCTGATGCTGATGGGGCTGATCTTCCGTGGCGTGGCCTTCGAGTTCCGCTTCAAGGCCAAGGCTGACAAGCGCCACCTGTGGGACAAGGCGTTCATCGGCGGCTCGCTGGCCGCAACCTTCTTCCAGGGCGTGGCACTGGGCGCATTCATCGAAGGCTTCAAGGTGGTCGAACGCAACTACGCAGGCGGCTCGCTGGACTGGCTGACGCCGTTCAGCCTGTTCTGCGGGGTGGGGCTGATCGTGGCCTATGCCTTGCTCGGCTGCACCTGGCTGATCATGAAGACCGAAGGCCCGTTGCAGAGCAAGATGCATGACCTGGCGCGCCCACTGGCCTTCGTGCTGCTGGCCGTGACCGGTGTGGTGAGTATCTGGACGCCGCTGGCGCATCCGGACATCGCCACGCGCTGGTTCAGCCTGCCCAACCTGTTCTGGTTCCTGCCGGTGCCGATCCTGGTGCTGGTCACCCTGTACGGGCTGGTGCGGGCGGTGGCACGCCATGCCCACTACACCCCGTTCCTGCTGACGTTGGTGCTGATTTTCCTGGGCTACAGTGGGCTGGGCATCAGCCTGTGGCCGAACATCATCCCGCCGTCGATCTCGATCTGGGACGCCGCAGCGCCGCCGCAGAGCCAGGGCTTCATGCTGGTGGGCACGCTGTTCATCATCCCGTTCATCCTGGGCTACACCTTCTGGAGCTACTACGTGTTCCGCGGCAAGGTGACCCACGACGACGGCTATCACTAGGAGGGCCTGGCAATGACTGGCAAAGACACCTTCGAACCGGAGAAAAAGCCGCTGATGCAGCGCCTGGGCTGGCTGCTGCTGATCTGGGCAGTGAGCGTGGCAAGCCTGGCCGTGGTGGCCTGGCTGATGCGGATGTTCATGGCGGCGGCGGGCTTGAGTACCCACTGAGCCAAGGTATTTCCCATCCCGCCCTGGGCGGGTTTACACCCTGCGCCGCGTGAGCTGCGCAGGGTTTTTTTTGCCTGTCTCGGCCGCCTGGCGCAGGAGCCGCTTGCCGGCGAAGGTGTCGGCTCCGTACCCGGCCTACTTGCGCGCCTTGAGCACCACGAACTTCGGCGTGGCTGCCACCTGTTCTACTCCCCGGAACAATCGCGCCAACTTGCTGTGATAGCCCAGGTGCCGATTGCCCACGATGTACAGCGCCCCGCCCACCACCAGTGCCTCGCGTGCCTGCTGGAACATGCGCCAGGCGAGAAAGTCCCCCACCACCTGCTGCTGGTGAAACGGCGGGTTGCACAGCACCACGTCCAGCGACTGCGGCGCCTGCCCGGCCAGCCCGTCGTCGGCGCGCACCGTCACGGCTCGCTCGCCCAGCGCCGCCTGCCAGTTCTGCTCGGCCGACTGCACCGCCATGTACGACTCGTCCACCAGGGTGTAGTGCGCCTGCGGGTTGGCCAGCGCGCTGACGATGCCCAGCACGCCGTTGCCGCAGCCAAGGTCGGCCACCCGCGCATCGCCCAGGTCGCGGGGCAGATGTGGCAGGAAGGCACGAGTACCGATATCCAGCCCTTCGCGGCAGAACACATTGGCGTGGTTCACCAGCTCCAGCGGTGGTTGCTCCAGGTGATAACGGGTGGGGTAGGGCGAGGCTGCCGCCGCCCTGGGCTCGGCCGTGGCGATCAGCAGGCGCGCCTTCTTGCGCGCCAGCGATGCCTGCACCGGGCCGATGTACTTCTCCAGCAGGTCGCCGGCTGCCCGTGGCAGGTGCTTGATCATCGCCCCGGCGATTACCTGCGCGCCGGGTGCCAACTGGCCCTGCAGCCGGATCAACTGCTCTTCGAGCAGCGCCAGGGTCTTGGGTACGCGCACCAGCACCCGGTCGAACGGCCCCTGCCAATGCTGGCTGGCGGCGATGAAGGGCACGCTGTCGAATGCCTGGCCATTGCGCACCAGGTTCTTCTCCAGTGCCAGCCGGGCCAGGTAGGAGTCGCCGCTGCCCAGCACCTGGGCATGGGCGCGCAGGCTGATGGCCAGCGCGCCGAAGCTGTCGTTGAGTACCAGTACCCGGCTCGTGGCAGGCAGCGCCTGCGCGGCCAGGTGTTCGAGCAGGTACTCGTCGGCCGCGTCGAAGGCCTGCAAGGGGTCGTTGGCGTATTCGGGCTGGCGAAGCAGCTCGAGCTCGGCGAAGGGGGTGATCAACAGGGGCATGGCGTAGGGCTCTGGGCTTTGGCGCGCGCGCTGGGGCTTGGCGCTGGACGGGCGCAGATTCTACAGCGTTTTTGCAGGTGGGGAGGGGGGGGTGGCGAGCAGAACCTCAGATCAACCCGTACTGGGTGGCGATGGCGACCGCGCTGGTCTTGTTGGTGGTGTTGAGTTTGCTGGTGATGCTGCGGATATGAAAATTGACCGTGCTTCTGGACAGCGTGAGGATGCAACTGATGTCTTCGGCGGTCTTGCCGGCAGCGGTCCACTGCAGCACCTCGCGTTCCCGGGGCGAGAGTGCCTGCACGCGGGCCTTGGGCGGATGCAACTTGGCAACCATCAGGGTGTGCAGCAGGTTGCACAGCCACAGGGTCTGGGCCGACTTTTCGTACAGTTCCGCCATGCTCACTTCGCCCTGCCGACGTGATACGCACAGTACGCTTTCGTTGCCGCGCAGGTCCTGGGTGCCCTGGCTCCAGCCATGGCACAGGCCATGTTCGCATGCCGTCTGTCGCAACTCGGGGGCTTGCTTGTACAACTGCGGGGACCACAGCACCGGCATGTTCGAATGATGGCAATGCACAAGCACCGGGTCGATGCGCTCGTACTCGTTCTTCTTGTAGAGCTCGTTCCATTCGGCCGGGTAGTTGTTGAACATCATGACCTGCGGGCCTTCGGCGACCGTCCTGCCGTTCAGGCGGTATGCCAGAAACTCCATGTCCAGTTGCTCGGCCAGTGACAGTGCAGTGGCAAACATCTGTTGCTGGTTTTCCTCCTGCGTCAGTTGTTGCAACTGCTCCTGCTTCCAATATGGCATTTGAGCCTCCGTGCACCTTTGCAATTTAGTCACCCTGGATCGAGTGTAGGAAAAGTCGCACGTTGTTCTAGGTTTTTTTTGCTATAGAAATGTTCCAGTGCTCTACATAAAAACAGGGTTGTACAACCCGCGTTACATGTTTTGTTACGTGGTTGAAACACATGAGCGTAATGCCATTACATCGCGGCGGTGTTTATCCCGTCAGCTTTGCGCGACACTGTGTTTACCTGAATTGTGGAGCACACCATGACTGCCAGTGCGGAGAAGTTCACCCGCCAGACCCTGCTCGATGTCCAGCCGCTGACCCCCAACCTGTTCAGCCTGCGCGTAACCCGTGATCCCGGTTTTCGGTTCCGGGCCGGCCAGTTTGCTCGCCTGGGCGTGACCCGTGCCGATGGCAGCGTGGTGTGGCGGGCGTACTCGATGGTCTCGTCGCCGTTCGACGAGTACCTGGACTTTTTCTCGATCGTCGTGCCCGGCGGCGAGTTCACCAGTGAGCTGAGCCGGCTGCGCGAGGGTGACCAACTGTTGATCGACCGCCAGGCGTTCGGTTTCCTGACCCTTGATCGCTTCGCCGACGGGCGGGACCTGTGGTTGCTGGCGACAGGTACCGGCATTGCACCCTTCATGTCGATACTGCAGGACTTCGAAGCCTGGGAGCGGTTCGACACCATCAAGCTGGTCTATTCGGTGCGCGAAGCCAGGGAGCTCGCCTATCAGCAGGAGATCGCCGGCCTGGAGCAGCGCGACTACCTGGCCGAACATGCGGGCAAGCTGCAGTTCATTCCGGTGGTCACCCGCGAGCAACACCCGGGTGCGCTGAACGGGCGTATCACCACCCTGATCGAGAACGGCGAACTGGAGCGTGCGGCCGGCCTGGCGCTGACCCCCGAACATTCGCGGGTGATGCTCTGCGGCAATCCGCAGATGATCGACGACACCCGCCAGGTGCTCAAGGCACGTGATCTTCAGCTGAGCCTCAGCCGCCGGCCGGGCCAGGTGGCGGTGGAAAACTACTGGTAGACAGCACAACGGCGCCCGAAGGCGCCGTTACGGTCAGGCAGGCCCGGTTCAGGGCTGCTGGTTCTGCGCCTTGAGCAGGTCGCGGATTTCGCCCAGCAGTTCTTCTTCCTTGGTGGGTACCGGCGGCAGGGTCGGGGCCACCGCTTCTTCGCGCTTGAGGCGGTTGATCACCTTCACGCCCATGAAGATCGCGAAGGCCACGATCAGAAAGTCGATCACCGTCTGGATGAACTTGCCATAGGCCAGCACCACCGCCGGCGCGTCGCCCTCGGCCGCCTTGAGCACCACCGCCAGATCACTGAAGTCCACTCCACCGATCAGCAGGCCCAGGGGTGGCATCACCACATCGCCAACAAACGATGAAACGATTTTGCCGAACGCGGCGCCGATGATGATACCGACGGCCATGTCGACCACGTTGCCCTTGACCGCGAAGGCCTTGAATTCACTGATCACGCCCATGGTTTATTCCCTGTAACAGATGAGATTGGTCATCGCAGTGTAAATCAGCTATGCGCTTCATGCTCCGCGTTGCAGTAAAAGACCCCGGCTATGCCGAATAGTTTTGTCGCCCAGGCGGCGCCCCGCAGCTGGGTCGGCTCGGCTATCATGGTCCCTTTTTCCAGGAGACTGCCCCATGGCCAAGGCCAAGCGCATGTACGGCTGCACCGAGTGCGGCGCGACCTTTCCCAAGTGGGCGGGCCAGTGCGGCGAATGCGGCGCGTGGAACACCCTGGTCGAGACCATGATCGAAAGTGGCGGCGCCGCGGCGCCTGCCGGGCGCACCGGCTGGGCCGGGCAACAGGCGCAGATCAAGACCCTGGCCGAGGTCAGTGTCGAGGAGATCCCGCGTTTCAGCACCGCCAGCGCCGAGCTGGACCGCGTGCTCGGTGGCGGCCTGGTCGATGGATCGGTGGTGCTGATTGGCGGTGACCCGGGCATCGGCAAGTCCACCATCCTGCTGCAGACCCTGTGCAACATTGCCACGCGCATGCCGGCGCTGTACGTCACCGGGGAAGAATCCCAGCAGCAGGTGGCCATGCGTGCCCGTCGCCTGGGCCTGCCGCAGGATCAGTTGCGGGTGATGACCGAGACCTGCATCGAAACCATCATTGCCACCGCGCGGGTCGAAAAGCCCAAGGTGATGGTGATCGACTCCATCCAGACCATCTTCACCGAACAGTTGCAGTCGGCGCCCGGTGGCGTGTCGCAGGTACGCGAGAGTGCCGCCTTGCTGGTGCGCTATGCCAAGCAGAGCGGCACGGCGATCTTCCTGGTCGGCCACGTGACCAAGGAGGGCGCGTTGGCCGGGCCGCGGGTACTGGAACACATGGTCGACACCGTGCTGTATTTCGAGGGCGAGTCCGACGGTCGCCTGCGCCTGCTGCGCGCGGTGAAGAACCGCTTTGGTGCGGTCAACGAGCTGGGCGTGTTCGGCATGACCGACCGCGGCCTCAAGGAAGTCTCCAACCCGTCGGCGATCTTCCTCACCCGTGCCCAGGAGGAAGTGCCGGGCAGCGTGGTGATGGCCACCTGGGAAGGTACCCGGCCGATGCTGGTGGAGGTGCAGGCGCTGGTGGATGAAAGCCACATGGCCAACCCGCGCCGTGTGACCCTGGGCCTGGACCAGAACCGCCTGGCCATGTTGCTGGCGGTGCTGCATCGCCATGGCGGCATCCCCACCCACGACCAGGACGTGTTTCTCAACGTGGTGGGCGGGGTCAAGGTACTGGAGACCGCGTCGGACCTGGCCTTGATGGCGGCGGTGATGTCGAGCCTGCGCAACCGCCCGCTGCCACACGACCTGCTGGTGTTCGGCGAGGTGGGCCTGTCTGGTGAAGTGCGCCCGGTGCCGAGCGGGCAGGAGCGCCTGAAGGAGGCCGCCAAACATGGCTTCAAGCGCGCCATCGTGCCCAAGGGCAACGCGCCCAAGGAAGCGCCGCCGGGGCTGCAGGTGATTGCGGTGACGCGCCTGGAGCAGGCGCTGGATGCGTTGTTCGAGTAACACAAAAAAGGCCGGTGAAGATCACCGGCCTTTTCTCGTCGTGCTGTCTAGTGCTCGGCGGCAGTCTCTCGCCTCACCACCTTGCTCCCATGCTCATCCTTCTCCAGCAACGGAATCTCCTTGCCCTCGGCATCGAACAGCTTGCCGTCTTCGAAGTAGTCGCCGTCACGCAGCCCCGAAATGTCCGAGTAGTTCAGCGTGCGCTCGGAGGCGGCCACGAACACCGACTGATGATCGGAGTTGCCGGTCTTGAAGTGGTTGAACACCAGGTTCAGCAGAATCGCCATGATCGCCGACGAGCTGATGCCGGAGTGGAAAATGGTCTCGAACCAGTTCGGGAACTGCGCGTAGAAGTTGGGCGCGGCAATCGGGATCATGCCGAAGCCCAGTGAGGCGGCCACGATGATCAGGTTCATGTTGTTGCGGTAGTCCACCTTGGACAGCGTGCGGATACCACTGGCCGCCACGGTGCCGAACAGCACGATCCCCGCGCCACCCAGTACCGAGGTCGGTACGGCGGCAATCACCCGGCCCATGATCGGCAGCAGGCCCAGCACCACCAGGATCACGCCACCGGTAGCCACCACGTAGCGGCTCTTCACCCCGGTCACGGCCACCAGGCCGACGTTCTGGGCGAATGCGCTCTGGGTGAACGAACCGAAGATCGGCGCCAGGATGCTCGAGGCCATGTCGGCACGCAGGCCATCGCCCAGGCGCTTGGAGTCGACCTTGGTGTCGATGATCTCACCTACCGCGAGGATGTCGGCCGAGGTTTCCACCAGGGTCACCATGATCACGATGCACATCGACAGGATGGCCGCGATATGGAAGGTCGGCATGCCGAAGTGGAACGGGGTAGGGAAGGCCACCAGTGGACCTTCGAGCACCTTGCTGAAATCAGCCATGCCCAGCGACCAGGCGATCAGGGTGCCGAACACCATCGCCAGCAGGATCGACAGCCGCGAGATCGCCGCGCTGCCCAGCTTGCTCAGTATCAGCACGATCAGGAAGGTCACCGCCGCCAGGCCGATGTTGGACATGCTGCCGAAGTCCGGTGCCTTGCTGTTGCCGCCCATGACCCAGCGCGCCGCGACCGGCATCAGGGTCAGGCCGATGGTGGTGATCACGATGCCGGTCACCAGTGGCGGGAAGAACTTGGTGATGCGCGAGAACACCGGGGTGATCAGAAACCCGATCAACGAGGCCGCCATCACCGCGCCCAGCACCCCCGGCAGGCCGCCGCCGCCCTCGCTGCTGAGAATCGCGCCCATGGTGGCCACGCCGGCAAACGAAACGCCCTGTACCAGCGGCAACTGGCAACCGAAGAACGGCAGGCCCAGGGTCTGCAGCAGGGTTGCCAGGCCACCGGCAAACAGCGATGCGGCAATCAGCAGGCCGATGTCGGCCGGGCCCAGGCCGGCCGCCTGGCCGAGAATCAGCGGTACCGCGACGATACCGCCGTACATGGTGAGTACGTGTTGCAGCCCGTACGCCAGGTTGGCGCCGAGCCCCAGGTTCTCGTCTTCAGGACGTGATGCCGTGGACGTGTCGGGGGAGGACGTAGTCATGGGAGCAGGTTCTCTGTTTTATTGTTGTGGCGCTACTGTAGACAACTCGTGCCATTCATTGCCAGAACAATTGTATACAATTTTTAGATTGGCACAGGAACAGTCAGGTCATTGGTTTGGGTGCAGGCGTGGATGCAGTTATCGTTCCAACACGCAGCACCAGGCCCGCCAGGGCTGGGTCCGGTGGCATGAACGGCTGTTTGAAAGCTGTCTGGGTGGACAGGAAGGCGGGGCGGGGTCAGGTCGGTAGCGGGCTAAAAGATTTCAAATGTCGATGAGTTGATGGAATTCGCGCTCCAGTTCGGTGCGATCGGCCAGGTTGAGCTCCACCAGGCGGCACAGGTGCTCCAGCGAATCGAGGTCGATGTGCTCGCAGATAAACCCCAGCTGGGTGTCGTCGACATGGCGCAGTTCCACCGTCATGGTGACAAACGCCTCTTCACCCAGGCGTATCTGCGCAGCGAACGGCCGCTCGAGGTCGGCGTCCCAGGCCTTGGGCGCCTCGATCAGCAGGCCCTTGAGCGACAGGTCGAGCAGGTTGACCGGCCAGCGTCGTTCGCCCTGGAGCAGTTCGGTCGGTGCATCGAAGGGTATGCGCTGGAAGCGCCGGCGTTCTGGGTGATCGCTCATGGTGAAGGCCCTTTGCAGTAGAACCTGGCTGGAACCTGACTGACTATAGCTCAGGGCTTGCCAGCATGATCGCGAACGCGCATAACGAGACTGTGGGCGGGGCTGCAGGCTCTAGACCAAAGCAAGTATGGCAATGCGCCAAGACTCGCCCTAGACTCGATGGGCGGTCTTTCATATCCACTAGCTGGAAGCAAACCATGAACAACAATAATAGCCTGCTACGCCATATACCATGGCTGCTGCTGGCAGTCCTGGGGGCCTGTGCGCTGGGTGTGGTTGCCCTGCGCCGTGGCGAAGCGATCAACGCCTTGTGGATTGTGGTTGCCTCGGTAGCCCTCTACCTGGTCGCCTACCGTTACTACAGTCTGTTCATCGCCACCAAGGTGATGCAGCTGGACCCGCGCCGGGCCACCCCGGCGGTGCTCAACAATGATGGTCTGGACTATGTGCCGACCAACAAGCACATCCTGTTCGGTCACCACTTCGCGGCCATCGCCGGCGCTGGCCCGCTGGTGGGCCCGGTACTGGCTGCGCAGATGGGCTATCTGCCCGGTACGCTCTGGCTGATCGCCGGCGTGGTACTAGCCGGTGCAGTGCAGGACTTCATGATCCTGTTCCTGTCCACCCGCCGCAACGGTCGCTCGCTGGGCGACATGGTGCGTGAGGAAATGGGCCGCATTCCCGGCACCATCGCCCTGTTCGGCTGCTTCCTGATCATGATCATCATCCTTGCGGTGCTGGCGCTGATCGTGGTCAAGGCCCTGGCCGAAAGCCCATGGGGCATGTTCACGGTGATGGCGACCATCCCCATCGCGATGTTCATGGGCGTGTACATGCGTTATATCCGCCCGGGCCGCATCGGCGAGATCTCGCTGATCGGTGTGGTGCTGCTGTTGCTGTCCATCTGGCTGGGGGGCCTGGTGGCCGCCGATCCGGTGTGGGGCCCGGCGTTCACCTTCACCGGCGTGCAGATCACCTGGATGCTGGTGGGCTATGGCTTCGTCGCCGCCGTGCTGCCGGTGTGGCTGGTGCTGGCGCCGCGTGACTACCTCTCTACCTTCCTCAAGATCGGTACCATCATTGCCCTGGCCATCGGCATCCTGGTGCTGGCGCCCGAGCTGAAGATGCCGGCGCTGACCCAGTTCACCGACGGCACCGGCCCGGTGTGGAAGGGCACCCTGTTCCCGTTCCTGTTCATTACCATCGCCTGTGGCGCGGTATCGGGCTTCCATGCGCTGATCTCCTCGGGCACCACGCCCAAGCTGCTGGACAACGAAGTCAACGCCCGCTACATCGGCTATGGCGGCATGCTGATGGAGTCGTTCGTCGCGATCATGGCCATGGTTGCCGCCTCGGTGATCGAGCCGGGCGTGTACTTCGCCATGAACAGCCCGGCCGCGGTGGTCGGTGCCGACGTGGTGTCGGTGGCGCAGACAGTCAGCAGTTGGGGCTTTGCCATCACCCCCGAGCAGCTCGAGGCGGTCGCCCGGGACATCGGCGAGCACACCGTGCTGGCCCGTGCCGGTGGTGCGCCGACCCTGGCGGTGGGTATCGCACAGATCCTGCACCAGGTACTACCGGGTGAAAACACCATGGCGTTCTGGTACCACTTCGCGATCCTGTTCGAAGCCCTGTTCATCCTCACTGCGGTAGACGCCGGTACGCGTGCCGGGCGCTTCATGCTGCAGGACCTGCTGGGCTCGTTCGTGCCAGCGCTCAAGCGCACCGAGTCGTGGGGCGCCAACCTGCTCGCTACCGCCGGCTGTGTGGCGTTGTGGGGCTACCTGCTGTACCAGGGCGTGATCGACCCGCTGGGTGGCATCAACACCTTGTGGCCGCTGTTCGGCATCTCCAACCAGATGCTGGCCGGTATCGCGCTGATGCTCGGCACCGTGGTGCTGATCAAGATGAAGCGCCAGCAGTACATGTGGGTCACCCTGGTGCCGGCGGTATGGCTGCTGATCTGCACCACCACCGCAGGCTTCATCAAGCTGTTCGACCCGAACCCGGCGGTGGGCTTCCTGGCCCTGGCCAACAAGTACAGCGCGGCGCTGGACGCCGGTCAGGTACTGGCCCCGGCCAAGGACATCGCGCAGATGCAGCACGTGATCTTCAACGCGTACACCAACGCGACGCTGACTGCGCTGTTCCTGTTCGTGGTGTTCAGCATCCTGTTCTTCGCGCTCAAGGTCGGTATCCGCGCCTTGAACAAGAAAGAACGTACCGACAAGGAATCGCCGTTCCAGGCCTTGCCGGACGCGTAAACCAAGAGGATTGCAGACATGTTCAACGATCTCGGTCGACTGGGTAAGTACCTGGGGCAGGCAGCCCGCCTGATGGTCGGCATGCCCGACTACGACAATTACGTCGAGCATATGCAAACCCGGCACCCCGACCTGCCGCCGATGACCTACGAGGAGTTCTTCCGGGAACGCCAGGAGGCGCGCTACGGCGGCAAGGGCGGGCCCAAGTGCTGTTGAAAGACGGCACCGCCCGCGAGTGACAAACCTGTGGGAGCCCGGGCAGCCGGGCTCCCACAGTCATTTCAGTGTTCAGGAGATTTTCCGTGCAACCCATTCCCGTCACCGTGCTCAGCGGTTTTCTGGGGGCCGGCAAGACCACCTTGCTGCGTCACCTGCTCAAGGCCGAGCACGGCCTGAAAATCGCCGTGATCGAAAACGAGTTCAGCGACGCCGGCATCGACACCCAACTGCTGGGCGACGAACCGGTGCAGGTCATGACCCTGGCCAACGGCTGCGTGTGCTGCACCATCCACACCGACCTGACCAAGGCGCTGTTCCTGCTGCTGGAGCGTCTGGACAGCGGCGAAATCGCCTTCGACCGGCTGGTGATCGAGTGCACCGGCCTGGCCGACCCGGCACCGGTGGCGCAGACCTTCTTCATCGACGAAGAGCTGCGCGAGCGCTACATCCTCGACGGCATCATCACCCTGGTGGATGCCGCGCATGCCGACCTGCACCTGACCCAGACCATCGCCCAGGCCCAGGTCGGGTTTGCCGATCGCCTGCTGGTGAGCAAGACCGACCTGGTCGATGCGGCCGCGTTCGAGGCTTTGAGCCAGCGCCTGGCGCGGATCAACCGACGTGCGCCGATCCGTGTGGTGGACAACGGCAGGATCGACCTGGCCGAGATGCTGGATGTGCGCGGGTTCAACCTCAACGCCAGCCTCAACCTGCGGCCTGTTGTGGCGGCGGGCAACAGCCTGGACCGGATCTCCAGCATGGTGCTGCGTACCGATGTGCCGCTGGATATCGACCGGCTGAGCGAGTTCATGAACCAATTGCTGGAGGCGCATGGCAAGCAGCTGTTGCGCTACAAGGGCGTGTTGAACATTGCTGGCGAGGATCGGCGGCTGGTGTTTCAGGGCGTGCTGAAGCTGTATGGCTTCGACTGGGATACCGAGTGGGCCGAAGGTGAACAGCGCGAGAGTGTGATGGTGTTCATTGCCGATGACCTGCCCGAGGCGAAGATTCGCGAGGGGTTCGAGGCCTTGGGTCGCCCCTGAGGGCCCATCGCGGGTCAAGCCCGCTCCCACAGGTTTACTACCCATCTGGAGGGCTATGAAATCCTGTGGGAGCGGGCTTGACCCGCGATGCCACAAAAAAGCCCGGCTGGGAGCCGGGCTTTTTCACATCAGGTACCTGCGATCAGTTGCCGTACACCGGCAGCTTGGCGCAGATGGCCTTGACCTTCTCGCGAACGGCGTCGATCACCGCTTCGTTGTTCAGGTCGTCCAGGATGTCGCAGATCCAGCCCGCCAGTTCCTTGCACTCTGCTTCCTTGAAGCCGCGAGTGGTCACGGCCGGGGTGCCGAAGCGCAGGCCGGAAGTGACGAACGGGGAGCGTGGGTCGTTTGGCACGGAGTTCTTGTTGACGGTGATGAAGGCTTTGCCCAGGGCAGCGTCTGCGTCCTTGCCGGAGATTTCCTGCTTGATCAGCGACAGCAGGAACAGGTGGTTTTCAGTACCGCCCGACACCACGTCGAAGCCGCGCTCGATGAACACGCCGGCCATGGCCTGGGCGTTCTTCACCACTTGCTGCTGGTAGGCCTTGAACTCAGGCTGCAGCGCTTCCTTGAAGCAGATCGCCTTGGCCGCGATCACGTGCTCCAGCGGGCCGCCCTGGGCACCCGGGAATACGGCGGAGTTCAGCTTCTTCTCGATGTCGGCGTTGGCACGGGCCAGGATCAGGCCGCCACGTGGACCGCGCAGGGTCTTGTGGGTGGTGGTGGTGACCACGTCGGCGAACGGCACCGGGTTCGGGTACACGCCAGCGGCGACCAGGCCAGCCACGTGGGCCATGTCGACGAACAGGTAGGCACCGACCTTGTCGGCGATTTCGCGGAAGCGCGGGAAGTCCAGCACCTGCGAGTAGGCCGAGAAACCGGCCACGATCATTTTCGGCTTGTGCTCGACCGCCAGGCGCTCGACTTCGTCGTAGTCGATCAGGCCGTTGGCGTCGATGCCGTACTGGATGGCGTTGTACAGCTTGCCCGAGGACGACACGGCCGCGCCGTGGGTCAGGTGGCCGCCGTGGGCCAGGCTCATGCCCAGGATGGTGTCACCGGCCGACAGCAGGGCCAGGTAGACGGCAGCGTTGGCCTGGGAACCGGCGTGCGGCTGCACGTTGGCGTAGTCGGCGCCGAACAGCTGCTTGGCGCGGTCGATGGCCAGTTGCTCGACCACGTCGACGTATTCGCAGCCACCGTAGTAGCGCTTGCCCGGGTAGCCTTCGGCGTACTTGTTGGTCAGTACCGAGCCTTGAGCTTCCATCACCGCAGGGCTGGTGTAGTTTTCCGAAGCGATCAGCTCAATGTGCTCTTCCTGGCGCTGAGCTTCTTGCTCCATGGCGGCAAAGAGATCGGCGTCGTACTTGGCAATGGTCAAATCACGGCTGAACATGGCGGTCCTCAAGGATCGTGCTGAAATAGGCGGGCATTCTACCTCATCGGCTTTTGTCTGGCATATGAAAGGGCATCATGTCGCAGACAAGCGGGGCTCATTCAGGCTCGGTGTGAACTTATCGCGGGTCAAGCCCGCTCCCACAGGTCTGGTATCCGCTCTCGGGGGCCGAGAACATCCTGTGGGAGCGGGCTTGACCCGCGATGCGTCATTCGAACATGAACAACGTTTCGTTGCTGAATTGCGCCTCGAACTGGTTGGCCGGCATCGGCCGCCCGAACAGGTAGCCCTGCACCTCGTCGCAGCCGTGCTCGCGCAGAAACTCCAGTTGCTCATGGGTCTCCACACCCTCGGCGATCACCGCCAGGTTCAGGCTGTGGGCCATGGCGATGATGGCGCGGGCGATCTGCGCATCCTGCTCGCCCTCGGGCAGACCGTCGACGAAGGTGCGGTCGATCTTGAGCACGTCGATGGGGAACTGCTTGAGGTAGTTGAGCGACGAGTAGCCGGTGCCGAAGTCGTCCACCGCAATGCTCAGCCCCAGATTCTTCAGGCTGTCGAGGATCACCATCGCCTCGTTGACCTCGCGCATCAGGATGCTTTCGGTCAGTTCCAGCTCCAGGCACGCCGGCGGCAGCCCGGTATCGGCCAGGATGGTGGCGATGCGCGTGCCCAGTTGGCCATCGGAGAACTGGCGCGCCGAAATGTTCACCGACACCTTGGGCACTCGCACCTTGGCCTGGTGCCAGGCCTTGAGCTGGCGGCAGGCTTCGCTGATGACCCAGTCGCCCACGTCCACCACCAGCCCCAGTTCCTCGATCACCGGGATGAAGTCGCCCGGCGGCACCAGCCCGCGGCGCGGGTGGCGCCAGCGCAGCAGGGCCTCGGCACCGGTCAGGCGCTTGCCGTCGCCGCTGAACTGCGGCTGATAGTAGAGGATGAACTCGTTCTGCTCCAGCGCATGACGCAGGTCGCTTTCCAGCTCCAGGCGCTCCAGCGCACTGGCGTTCATGTCGGCCTGGTAGAACTGGAAGTTGTTCTTGCCGCGCTCCTTGGCGTGGTACATCGCGGTGTCGGCGTTCTTCATCAGCTGGCTCAGCTCGCTGCCGTCCTGCGGGCTGAGGGCGATGCCGATGCTGGCAGTGACGAAGAACTCGCGGTTCTCCAGCACGAACGGTCGCACCAGGCTGCCCAGGATCTGCTCGGCCACGTGGATCGCGCGGTTGAGCGCGATTTCGCGGGTGGCCTTGGGTTGCAGCAGCAAGGTGAATTCGTCGCCGCCCATGCGTGCCACGGTGTCGTCGTCGTGTACGCAGTCGAGCAGGCGTTCGGCCATGTCCTTGAGCATGCGATCGCCTGCGGCATGCCCCAGGGAGTCGTTGATCGGCTTGAAACGGTCCAGGTCCAGGAACATCAGCACCACCCAGGCCTTCTGCCGCTCGGCCTGCTGCAGCGCGGTGTGCAGGCGGTCCTGGAACAGCGTGCGGTTGGGCAGGTGGGTCAGGGCGTCGTAGTAGGCCAGGCGGTGAATGCGCTGTTCGCTGGCCTTGCGCTCGCTGATGTCGGTGAAGAAGCACACGTAGCTGGCCAGGTCACCCTCGTCGTCGAGTACCGCGGTGATGCCGACCCACGCCGGGTAGTGCTCGCCGCTGCGGCGCTTGAGCCAGACCTCGCCTTCCCAGGTGCCGCGCTGGTGCAGTTGCTTGAGCACGTAGTTGAGGTGGGCTTCCTGCTGTTCGTCGACGGTGAGCAGGCTCGGCAACTGGTCGAGCACGTCGCTCACCGCGTAGCCGCTGACCCGGCTGAAGGCTTCGTTGGCCTGCACGATGTAGCCGGCCGGGTCGGTGATCAGGATCGCCGAGGTGGAATGCTCGAACACCGTGGCGGCCATGCGCAGGTCTTTCTCGGCGCGGCGTTGCTGGCTGATGTCGCGGCCGACGCCCAGGATGCCCTCGAAATGGTTGTGCTCGTCCCACACCAGTACCACGCGCAGCTCGATCGGGATCTTGCGGCCGTCGGCGCGCAGACAGTCGAACAGGAACAGCTGGGTGGTCACCTCGGTGCGCAGGCGCTCCAGCGCGGCGGGTTCCTCGAGGGCCCGCTTGACCCGTTCGAACAGGGTGAACACGCCGGTCAGCTGCGCCGGGTTGGCAATGGTCGACTGCCAGCCGTTGGCGAAGATCCACGGCACGTCGTAGCCCAGTACCGTCTGCACCGAAGGGCTGACGTAGTTGAGCTGCAACTGCGGGTCGGTGGAGAAGATCACGTCGCTGATGCTCTCGGCGAGCATGCGGTAGCGCTGCTCGCTGTCACGCAGCGACTCGCTCGCCTCGATCTGGTCGGTGACGTCCTTGCCCACCCCGATGATGCGCAGCACCGTGCCGTCAGGGTCGCGGGTCAGGGCCTGTTCGCGAATGTCGTAGCGCCGCCAGCTCTGGTCGTGGTGAAGAAAACGCAGTTGGCAATGCAACTGCTCCACATAGCCGCTCTGGCGCTGCTGCTGGCGCATCTGGCGAAACAGCTCGGCGTCCTGCGGGTGCAGCAGCACCTCCCAGAAGTACTCGCCCATCTGCGCCAGCTCGCTGCGCGAATAGCCCAGGGTCTGGCCCAGGTGGCGGTTGCTGAAGATCATGCGCAGGCTGTGCACATCCTGCACGTACAGCTGGTCGGGCACGGTGCGCACCACGTCCGACCAGAAGCTTTCGCGCTCCAGCAGCGACAGCTCCACGCGCTTGCGGCTGGTGATATCGCTGATGCTCAGGATCACGGCCTGGTAGTCACGCCGTGCCTGGGGGAAGCGCACCATCAGCCACAGGTGCTGGTCCTGGCCCTGGGGGTCGCTGAGCCGCACTTCCAGCTCCAGCAGGCGCAGGTCCTGCACCACTGCCTCGACCAACTGCATGCCCACCCCGTCGGCGCCCGGCGAGTGGCCTTCGATCAGGCGCTGCCAGGCGCTCTCGCAACAGCCGGCGCCCAGCAGTTGCAGGGCCACCTGATTGACTTCGGTAACCTTCAGCTCGCCCAGCAGGCTGTGGCGCAGCGATACATCCCGGGCCAGGCGCTGGGCCAGCTCGGCTGTGCTGCGCAGGCGCAGGCGTTCCAGCAGTTCGGTCAGCCCCGACAGGTCGAGTACGCACAAGGCCACGCCCGTGCCTTCGAAGATGTCCTGATAGCGTCGCCGACCTTCCTGCAGGGCGCGGTGGCGGCGGCGCATGCTGATCAGCGCCAGCAGCGGGATCAGCGCGCACACCAGGCCCAGCACGCACTTGCCGATCAAGGCCGGCAGCAGTTGCTGGCGGCTGTAGGCGGCATCGAACAGGCCGCGCAGTTGCCAGTCGCTGTTGTCCAGGTACGCCAGCAGCACGCTTTGCGGCGGCTCGATGCTGGCGTCGCGCGCATCGAGCGGCGGCGCGTGGCGATCGATGACCTGGGCCGTGCGGCTGTTTTCCAGCAGCCACAGCGGTGGCGCGGCGTGGTCCAGGGGTTGGCTCAGTTGCTGGTAGTACTCCGGGGCCAGGCGCAGCAGCCAATAGCCACGGGTGTCGCTGTCGGGGTGCTGCAGCAGCAGGTAGACCAGGCTGTTGTCGTCGCTGTTGCTGAAGTAGTACGGGCGCTCCTGGCCCAGGTGCAGCAGCTCCTGGAGCGCCTTGCGGTCGGCACTGATGCCCGCGCTGTCGCGCAGCAACGCGCCCTGGGCGTCCACCCACACCAGGCTGCGCAGGGCGGGCAGGCGTGCGTGCAGGTGTTCGAGCAGCTGCGGCAGGTCGGTGACGGCCGGTGCGGCAGGGTAGGGTTGCAGCAGGGTGAGGGCTTTTTGCGCGTTCAATGCCAGGCTCAGGTTGAGCTGGCTGGCCAGTTCGGCACTTGCATCCAGGCTCTGCTGGCGGCGATCGGCCTGGGTATGGCGGAACTGCTCGAACACTTGCCAGAACAGCAGCGCGAGCAACAGCAGCACCAGGATGGCCAACGCGCCTTTGAGCGAGCCACGCAAGGGCGAACCGGACGCACTCGTGGCTTTGCGCGGGGATGAAGGCTGAGTCAGATTGGTCAAACGCTGTTCCTGCGTGAGGCTGTGGCAGGTGATCGCTACGCAGCGACAAGCGGCGCAGTGTGCGGTAGTCCTGTCGCATCCCGGTTCCAGGCGCGCACTATAAGCTGCACGCCCGAAGGGCGGCTAGCATGCCTTGAAGTGTGGCAAAGTGCCAGTCCTGTTCGTCAGCGGAATGGTTTCCTGCTTTTTGATACAAATTGCACACGCTGTGTTGATTGCAATGTGCCATTTCCCTAACTAGGATGTGCCCCCTCACTTAAGGCAGCGAACCCACGGATGGGTGTTTGACGCTGTTTTGGTAGGCCCCGTGCCGCCTGGGCTTTTTCGGTCGGCGCGGGGCCTGCAGTCCAACTACAGGCCAAGGATGTCCTACTCAAGCAAGTTGCACGCTCGTTACCACGAGGTTGCCCGGCAGGCTGTATCACCAGACTGTTTTGCGGGCGAGGACGTGCGTTTTTCCAGTGAGTACGAAGCACTGGAAGGCGAGTTGAACAAGGCTCAGTCCGTTCACGAGAGCGGCCAGATCGACTGGCTTCGCGTGCTCGAGAACAGCGAGACGCTGCTGCGCACACAGTCCAAGGACCTGCGGGTTGCCGCCTGGTTGACGTGGGCGTTGTATCAACGCGAATCCTTCCCGGGCCTGCTGGCCGGCGTGGGGCTGTTGCAGCACCTGTGCGAGCAGCACTGGGCGCAGGTGCACCCGGCCAAGCCACGCACGCGGGCCGCGGCCATCGGCTGGCTGGTGCCGCGCCTGGAGCAGGTACTGGGTGAAAATGTCGCGATCAAGGAGCAACTGGCGCTGTTCCGCCGCCTGGTCGACAGCCTGCAGGCGCTCGATGCAGCCCTGACCACGCACCTGGGCGATGAGGCGCCGCTGTTGCTGCCGTTGTGCCGACGCCTGTCGAGCATGGTGCAACGTGCTGCCGACAATCAGCCCGAACCCGGTGCCGTGGGCGCGGTCGTGGCCCAGGTCAAGCAGGCCGCCACCCAGTTGCTCACCCCCGGCGCCCCCGTCGACAGCGAAAAAGACGCGCACAAGGTGTTACGCACCCTGCAGGATGGCGCTCGACCGTTATCGAACTGGTGGCTCAAGCAGAAGGCCACCGACGTGCGCGCCTTGCGCCTCAACCGCACGCTGCTGTGGTTGCAGATCGACGCGGTGCCCGAGCGCAATGCCGAACAGGTGACCGTGCTGCGCGGGTTGCCGGTCGACCGCCTGAAGATCTACCAGGAACGCTTTGCCAACGGCCAGTACGCCGACCTGCTGATGGAGCTCGAGGCCAGCCTGGCCAAGTCGCCGTTCTGGTTCGACGGCCAGCGCATGGTCTGGGAGTGCCTGCTGGAGCTCAACGCCGAGCAGGGCATGCGCGAGGTGGAGTTCCACTTCGCGCAACTGCTGCAGCGCCTGCCCGGGGTGGTGGAGCTGCGCTTTCATGACGGCACGCCGTTTGCCGACCCGGCGACGCGGGGCTGGATCAACGCCAGCGTCATGCCGCACCTGCAGAGCACCAGCGCACCGCGCAAGGTCGAGACCGACCTCGCGGCCAGCCTGCCACCCTGGGAGCTGGCCCTGGAGGCGGTGCTGCCCGTGCTGCGCAAGGACGGCCTCAAGCCTGCCGTGCAGATACTCAAGCAGGGCATGCAGGCGGCTCAAGGCGGGCGTGTGCGCTTTTTCTGGCAGCTCAGCCAGGCGCGGCTGTGCTTTCTGGCCAAGAAGTACGAACTGGCCAAGACCCAGCTCGAAGCCCTAGATCACGAACTGCAACAGGCCGGCCTGCATCAGTGGGAGCCGGACCTGGCACTGGAAGTACTGCGTCTGCTGCACAGCTGTTGTGAGCTGCTGCCGCAGAACCACGCCGTGCGCGAACGCAAGGATGAGGTTTATCGCAGGCTGTGCCACCTCGACCTCGAAGTGGTACTCGACTAGGCCCCCGGGCCGCAAACGCAAGGAGAAAAGCCATGGCCAAAGAAGGCTCGGTAGCCCCCAAGGAACGCATCAACGTCACGTTCAAACCTGCCACGGGCGGCGCCCAGGAAGAAATCGAACTGCCCTTGAAGCTGCTCGCGATCGGTGACTACACCCAGCGTCCGGACGAACGCAAGGTAGAGGACCGCAAGCCCATCAGCATCGACAAGATGACGTTTGACGAAGTGCTCGCCAAGCAGGAGTTGAGCCTGACCCTCAGCGTGCCCAACCGCCTGCAGGACGACGAAAGCGCCAGCGATGAGCTGGGCATCAGCCTGCGGGTCAACTCCATGAAGGACTTCAACCCGGCCAGCCTGGTCGAGCAGGTGCCAGAGCTCAAGAAGCTGATGGAACTGCGCGATGCGCTGGTGGCACTCAAGGGCCCACTGGGCAACGCACCGGCTTTTCGCAAGGCCATCGAAGGCGTGCTCGCCGACGATGAGTCGCGCACCCGCGTACTCGGCGAACTGGGCCTGAGCGCCACGCCGACCACCGACGCTTGAGCCTCCCCCGTCAAGGAAGAACACCATGAGCACCAGCGCAGCACAGCAAACCAGCAGCACCGATGGCGAGTACAGCATTCTCGACAACATCATCGCGCAAACCCGCCTGACGCCCGACGATGAAGCCTATGACATTGCCAAGCGCGGCGTGTCGGCCTTCATCGAAGAGCTGCTCAAGCCGCACAACGACGGCGAACCGGTCAAGAAGGCCATGGTCGACCGCATGATCGCCGAGATCGATGCCAAGCTCAGCCGCCAGATGGACGCGATTCTCCACCACCCCGACTTCCAGTCGCTGGAGTCGGCCTGGCGTGGCCTGCAGTTGTTGGTCGACCGCACCAACTTTCGCGAAAACATCAAGATCGAAATTCTCAACGTCTCCAAGCAGGACCTGCTGGACGACTTCGAGGACTCGCCCGAAGTCATGCAGGCCGGTCTCTACAAGCACATCTATACCGCAGAGTACGGCCAGTTCGGTGGCCAGCCGGTGGGCGCGATCATCGCCAACTACTTCATGTCGCCCAGCTCCCCCGACGTCAAGCTGATGCAGTACGTCTCCAGCGTTGCGTGCATGTCCCATGCGCCGTTCATCGCCGCTGCCGGTCCGAAGTTCTTCGGCCTCGAAAGCTTCACCGGCCTGCCGGACCTCAAGGATCTCAAGGACCACTTCGAAGGCCCGCAGTTTGCCAAGTGGCAGAGCTTTCGCCAGTCCGAGGACGCGCGCTACATCGGCCTCACCGTGCCGCGCTTCCTGCTGCGCAACCCTTATGACCCGGAGGAAAACCCGGTCAAGTCGTTCGTCTACAAGGAAACCGTGGCCAACAGCCACGAGCACTACCTGTGGGGCAACACCGCCTATGCGTTCGGCACCAAGCTGACCGACAGCTTCGCCAAGTTCCGCTGGTGCCCGAACATCATCGGCCCGCAGAGCGGTGGCGCGGTGGAAGACCTGCCGCTGCACCACTTCGAAAGCATGGGCGAGATCGAGACCAAGATCCCCACCGAAGTGCTGGTGTCGGACCGTCGCGAGTACGAGCTGGCCGAGGAAGGCTTCATCTCCCTGACCATGCGCAAGGGCAGTGACAACGCCGCGTTCTTTTCCGCCAGTTCGGTGCAGAAACCCAAGTTCTTCGGCATCAGCGCCGAGGGCAAGGCCGCCGAGCTGAACTACAAGCTCGGTACCCAGCTGCCGTACATGATGATCGTCAACCGCCTGGCCCACTACCTCAAGGTACTGCAGCGCGAGCAGCTGGGCTCGTGGAAGGAGCGCACCGACCTGGAGCTGGAACTCAACAAGTGGATCCGCCAGTACGTGGCCGACCAGGAGAACCCGAGCGCCGAGGTGCGTGGGCGTCGTCCGCTGCGCGCGGCCCAGATCATCGTCAGCGATGTGGAAGGGGAGCCGGGCTGGTACCGGGTCAGCCTCAACGTGCGCCCGCACTTCAAGTACATGGGCGCCGACTTCACCCTGTCGCTGGTCGGCAAGCTGGATAAAGAGTAAGCGGGGGCGCGTACATGAGCGGATATGGCAGCCTTTTCGAGCGTCTGGGCGGCGAAGCCGACAAGCGTCGCGGCTGGAGCCGCGAGAGGGCTGCCATGGCCTCGGTGGCGGTGCACCTGGGCAAGATGCTCAGTACCCGTGCGGGCAGCGTGCAGACGCTGCCCGATTACGGGCTGGCAGACCTCAATGACATGCGCCTGAGCCTGCATGACGCGCTGAGCCAGGCGCGTCAGGCCATCGAGCAGTTCATCGAAGCCTACGAACCGCGCCTGACCAATGTGCGCGTGGTGTCGCTGCCGCGTGATCACGATCAGCTCAAGCTGGCTTTCAGCATCGAAGGCCTGCTTGAGCTGGACGGGATCAAGCGTCAGGTCAGTTTTTCCGCGCGCCTGGAGGGCGGCGGGCAGGTGCAGGTCAACTGAGACGCGCACCGCGCTGTCGTCTCGCGAACAGGACGTTCCTGAGCATGCAAAACAGGTAACCGAGCATGTCCTTCAATCATTACTACCAGAGCGAGCTCACCGCGTTGCGCCAGCTGGGGCGACGCTTTGCCGAGCGCAGCCCGGCCCTGGCGCCGTTTCTGGGGCAGGCCGGGCGCGACCCGGACGTGGAGCGGCTGCTCGAGGGCTTTGCCTTCCTCACCGGGCGCCTGCGCCAGAAGCTCGATGACGAACTGCCCGAGCTGAGCCATTCGCTGATGCAGCTGCTGTGGCCCAACTACATGCGCCCGCTGCCGGCGTTCAGCATCCTGCAGTTCGACCCGCTGGGCCAGTCCGGCCCGCCCTTGCGGGTGGCGCGCGATACACCGGTCGAGAGCCAGCCGATCGATGAGGTGCGCTGCCGTTTTCGCACCTGCTACCCCACCGATGTCATGGCCCTGGACCTCACCGCGCTCAATTACTCGGTAAAGGGTGATGGGGCGCTGCTCAGCCTGAGCCTGGAGATGAGCTGCGACGGGCATGTCGGCGAGCTGGAACTGAGCCGCCTGCGCCTGCACCTGGCAGGCGAGCGCTACATCAGCCAGATGCTCTACCTGTGCCTGCTGCGCAACGTGGAAGGCATCGAGCTGGTGCCGCTGGGGGGCGATGGCAAGCCGCTGGTGCGCGCCAGTGGCGAGAACGTGACAGTGCGCCTGGCTGGCACCCGTATCAAGCCGGTCGGCTTCGCCGAGGAAGAGGCGCTGATTCCCTACCCGCTGAACACCTTTCGCGGTTACCGCTACCTGCAGGAGTACTTCGCCTTCCAGGACAAGTTCCTGTTCGTCGACCTCGACGGCCTGGAGGCACTCAAGTCCCTGGGCACGGAAACCCTCAAGCAGATGCGTGGGCTGGAGATACGTTTCGACATCCGCAGGGGCGGTATCCAGCGCATGCGCCCCACGCTGGACAACGTCAAGCTGTACTGCACCCCTATCGCCAACCTGTTCCAGCACGATGCCCTGCCGATTCGCCTGGATGGCAAGCAGGACGAATACCTGCTGCTGCCCGCCGAGTACGACCTGGAGAACTGCGGGGTGTTCTCGGTGCACAGCGTGACCGGCTGGAAGCCCGGCGGCGTGGGCTACCAGGCCTATGTGCCGTTCGAGTCGTTCGAGCACGACCCCAGTTTCGACGTGCCGCAGACCAGCCCGCACTACAGCATTCGCCAGCGCTCCTCGCTGTTGCATGACGGCCTGGACACCTACCTGAGCTTCGGAATACGCGATACCCGCACCCACGAGACGCTGTCCATCGAGCTCACCTGCACCAACCAGAACCTGCCGCGCCGGCTCAAGCTGGGTGATATCGACCAGCCGTCCGAGCAGACCCCGGAGTTCCTCACCTTCCGCAACATCACCCCGGTCACGGCCAGCTACGCACCGCCCCTGAACCGGGACTTCCTGTGGAAGCTGATCAGCAACATGTCGCTCAACTACCTGTCGCTGGCCAACGTCGATGCGCTCAAGGTGATCCTGGAAACCTACGACTTGCCGCGCTACTACGACCAACATGCCGAGAAGGTCAGCAAGCGCCTGCTCGGCGGGCTCAAGTCGATCCGTCACGAGCATGTCGACCGACTGCACCGCGGCCTGCCCCTGCGTGGGCTGCGCACCGAACTGACCATCGACCCGCAAGGCTACATCGGCGAAGGCGACCTGTTCATGTTCGCCTCGGTGCTCAACGAGTTCTTTGCCCTTTATGCCAGCCTCAACTCGTACCACGAGTTGCGGGTCAGAAGTACCCAGGGAGAGGTGTACCAATGGACACCACGTATGGGCCTGCAGCCCCTGCTTTGAGCGGGCTGAGCCACGCAATACGCGAGTACTCGCTGTTTCAGGCCGTGCTGCTGGTCATCGACCGGCTGCGCGAGTTCCATCCGCACCTGAGCGAAGAGGAGCTGTACGACCAGCTGGAGTTCCAGGCCAATCCGAGCCTGGGCTTTCCGGGCAGCGACGTCGATCGCGTCGAGTTCTTCGACGACCGCGGGCAGATGCGTGCACGCCTGCGTTTCAACCTGATCGGCCTGTGCGGCGCCAGCTCGCCGCTGCCGGCGTTCTACGTGGAGCAGGCGCTGGGCGATGGCGAGGACGGCAACACGACCCGGCAGTTTCTCGACGTGTTCCACCATCGGCTACAGCGCCTGATGCTGCCCATCTGGCGCAAGTACCGTTATCGCGCACGCTTCCAGAGCGGGGCGATGGACCCATTCTCGGCGCAGCTGTTCGCCCTGATCGGGCTGGGTGGCGAGCACATTCGCGAGGCCCGCGAACTGAACTGGAAGCGCCTGTTGCCCTACCTGGGCCTGCTGAGCCTGCGTGCCCACTCGGCGGCATTGATCGAGGCGGTGCTGCGCTACTACTTCAAGCATGCGCAGCTGGTCATCGAGCAGTGCATCGAACGTCGCGTGGTCATCCTGCAGGAGCAGTGCAATCGCCTGGGGCGCGCCAACAGCCTGCTGGGCGAGGACGTGGTGCTGGGCGAGCGGGTGCGTGATCGCAACGGCAAGTTCCGCATCCACATCACCCAGCTCGACTGGCAGCGCTTTCACGAGTTCCTGCCGATCGGCTTCGGCTATCAGCCGCTGTGTGCCCTGGTGCGTTTCACCCTGCGCGACCCGCTGGACTACGACATCCGCCTGGTGCTGCGCCAGGAAGAGATTCGCGAGCTGCGTATCGGCCAGGACAACGCCTGCCGTCTGGGATGGACGAGTTGGCTCGGTCACGAACGCGCCGATGGCGTGGTGACCCTGGGAAGCAAAATTCATTAAGGACCGATGAACATGATCACCGTAGACCTGCAACAACTCATCCAGGCGCTGGACGCCGACACCCGTCGTGACCTGGAGCGCTGCGCCGAACGTTGCGTGGCACGTGGCGGCAGCAGGATCCTGGTCGAGGACCTGCTGCTGGAATTGCTCGATCGCCCCGAAGGGCTACTTGAACGGGCCTTGCACGACGCCGACGTGGCGCCGGGCGAACTGCGCGCCACCCTGCAGGTGCAGCTTGAACACAGCGCTTCGCGCAACCCGGTGTTCGCCCCCGAACTGGTGCAGTGGCTGCAGGATGCGCTGCTGGTGGCCAACCTCGAACTGGGCAGCAGCCAGGTCGAACAGGCTGCGCTGATCCTGGCGCTGCTGCGCAACCCCGTGCGCTATGCCGGCAGCCATTACCAGCCGCTGCTGGCCCGCCTGAACATCGAGCGCCTCAAGGGCTTCGCCCTGGCGTCCCGGCCGGTTGCAGCGCAGGGTGCCGCGGGCGGCCAGGGCGAGTCGATGCTGCAGCGCTTTACCCACAACCTCACCCAGCAGGCCCGCGACGGCCGACTCGACCCGGTACTGTGCCGCGATGAAGCGCTGCGCCAGATGATCGACATCCTTGCCCGGCGGCGCAAGAACAACCCCATCGTGGTGGGCGAGGCCGGTGTGGGCAAGACCGCCATCGTCGAGGGCCTGGCGCTGCGCATTGCCGCCGCCGAAGTGCCGCCGGCACTGCGCGGGGTAGAGCTGCTGGCGCTGGACATGGGCCTGCTGCAGGCCGGCGCCAGCGTCAAGGGCGAGTTCGAGCGACGCCTCAAGGGCGTGATCGACGAGGTCAAGGCCGCGCCCCGACCGGTCATCCTGTTTATCGATGAAGCCCACACCCTGATCGGTGCGGGCGGCAACGCCGGCGGTTCGGATGCGGCCAACCTGCTCAAGCCTGCACTGGCGCGGGGCGAGCTGCGCACCATCGCCGCCACCACCTGGAGCGAGTACAAGAAGTACTTCGAGAAGGCCCCGGCCCTGGCCCGGCGCTTTCAGCCGGTACAACTGCACGAGCCGACAGCGGACGAGGCGGTGACCATCCTGCGCGGCCTGGCCCAGGTGTATGAGAAGAGTCACGGTATCTACCTGCGCGATGATGCGGTGGTGGCGGCGGCGCACATGTCGGCGCGCTACCTGGCCGGGCGACAGTTGCCGGACAAGGCGGTCGATGTGCTCGACACCGCCTGTGCCCGGGTGCGCATCAGCCTGGCCGCCGCGCCGCAACGCCTGGAACGCCTGCGTGCCTCGCTGGCCGAGGGCGAGCGGCAGGTGCAGGCGCAGCAGCGCGACGCCGAAGCCGGCGTGGGCATCGACCAAGAGGCGCTGCACCTGTTGCAGGCGCAACTGCGCAGCGACCAGGCCGACCAGCAGGCCGTGCAGGCGCGCTGGGAACAGCAGCGCGCGCTGGCCGAGCAGGTGCTGGACCTGCGCCGGCAGTTGGCCGAAGCCCGCGAGCAGGGCAATGCACGGGATGACGTGGCCGTACTGCAGGCCAGCCTGGAGACCACCCGCAGCCTGCTGGAAGCGGCGCAGGCCGAAGAGCGCCTGGTCAGCTTCGAAGTGTGCCCGCGCCTGGTGGCCGAAGTGATCAGTGCCTGGACCGGCGTGCCGCTGGAGCAACTGGCCCGCGAGCACAACGCCAGGATCATGCGCTTTGCCGAAGACCTGCGTGCGCGCATCCGTGGTCAGGAGCAGGCCGTGCAGGCACTGGACCGCTCGATGCGGGCCAACGCAGCCGGCCTGGCAAAGCCCGATGCGCCGGTCGGGGTGTTCCTGCTGGTGGGGCCCAGTGGCGTGGGCAAGACCGAAACGGCCCTGGCCCTGGCCGACCTGCTGTATGGCGGCGAGCGCTTCATCACCACCATCAACATGTCCGAGTTCCAGGAGAAGCACACCGTGTCGCGGCTGATCGGCGCGCCGCCCGGTTACGTCGGCTATGGCGAGGGCGGCATGCTCACCGAGGCGGTGCGCCAGAAGCCCTATTCCGTGGTGCTGCTGGATGAGGTCGAGAAGGCCGACCCGGACGTGCTGAACCTGTTCTACCAGATCTTCGACAAGGGCGTGGCCAACGACGGCGAGGGGCGCGAAATCGACTTTCGCAACACCCTGATCCTGATGACCTCCAACCTGGCCAGCGAGCAGATCGCGAGCCTTTGCCAAGGCGCCGAACGGCCCTCTGCCGAGCAGCTGGAACAGGCCATACGCCCCGCCTTGAGCAGGCATTTCAAACCGGCCTTGCTGGCGCGCATGCGTGTGGTGCCCTACTACCCGGTGAGCGGCCCGGTTCTGCGCGAGCTGGTCGAGATCAAGCTGCAGCGCTTTGGCCAGCGGCTGCTGCGCCGGCAACTGGGTTTCACCTATGCCCCGGCGCTGGTCGAGCACCTGGCCGAGCGTTGCACCCAGGGCGACAGCGGCGCGCGGCTGATCGACCACCTGCTCGACCTGCACCTGATGCCGCAGGTGGCTGACCGGCTGCTGGCAGCGATGGCGGCCGGGGAGTCGTTGCAGCAGGTGCATGCCACGCTCGATGGCGATACGGGCGTGAGGTGCGAGTTTGCCTGAGGTGGGGGTGATGTTCACCCACGTGCCGCAGCCCTTGCGCTATGCCGAAGCCCTGTTGACGCACTTCGCCAGCCTGTCGCGTACGGGCCGGGAACCCGCGCTGCAGGAGCGCTTCGTGCAGGCGGTGGCCGAGCTCAGCGGTTGCGAGCTCAGTCAGCTGTACCTGCTCGATGCCACCCACACTTCGCTGAGCCTTGCCGCCGAATGGCTGGGCGGGGCCTTGCAGCCGCGTGCTGCCGCCAGCGTGCCGGTGGATTACAACGGCGAGCAACTGCTGCAGTTCGCGCTGTGTCAGAACCGTTCGGTAAGCCTTGCCGACCTGCCCGCCAGCCTGCTCGACACCAGTTTCCTGCCGGTGCTGCACAGCCCCTGGCAGTCGCTGCTGTGCGTACCGCTGCTCAACCCGCAGCAGGCCATCGCCGGCCTGCTGCTGTGTGCCAGCCGTACCAGCGTCGACCTGGGCGGCTTTGCCCAGTCGCTGGGACAGCTGGGGGCGTTCGTGCTGGTGCAAATGGAGTTGCTGCAACGCCTGCACCAGCCCGAGGCGGCGCTGGCGCCGCTGCCCGCCACGCGCGCAGGCGCCACCGACTACGGGCTGATCGGCAACAGCGCCGCGATCCGCCAGGCCTACCAGCTGATCAGCAAGGTGCTGCACAGCCCCTACACCGTCCTGCTGCTGGGCGAGACCGGCACCGGCAAGGAGGTCGTGGCCCGGGCGATTCACGACTACGGCCCGCGCGGTACCCGGCCGTTCGTGGTGCAGAACTGTGCGGCCCTGCCGGAAAACCTGCTGGAGAGCGAACTGTTCGGGTATCGCCGGGGCGCCTTCACTGGCGCACTGCGCGACCGCCCTGGCCTGTTCGATGCCGCCCACGGCGGCACCCTGCTGCTCGACGAGATCGGCGACATGCCGCTGTCGCTGCAGGCCAAGCTGCTGCGCGTGCTGCAGGAGGGCGAGATCCGCCCGCTGGGTTCCAACGACACCCACACCATCGATGTGCGCATCATCGCCGCCACCCACCGCGACCTGGCGGTGCTGGTCAGCGAAGGGCGCTTTCGCGAAGACCTGTACTACCGCCTGGCGCAGTTCCCCATCGAGTTGCCGGCCCTGCGTCAGCGCAGCGGCGATGTGCCAGTGCTGGCCCGGCATTTCTCTGCCAAGGCCTGCGAGTTTCTTGGGCGCAAGCCCCTGCAGTGGTCGCCGGCGGCACTGGCCTACCTCGACGGGCTCGCCTGGCCGGGCAACGTGCGTGAACTCAAGGGCCTGGTGGAGCGCGCGGTGTTGCTGTGCGACGGCGAGTGCCTGCTGCCTGAGCATGTTGCCCCGGCCAGCGAAGTACCGTCGGGGGACAGCGGGCTGAACCTGCGTGATCGCCTTGAAAACGTGGAGCGCCACTGGCTGCTCGACTGCCTGCGCAAGAACGCCGGCAACCAGACCCTGGCCGCACGCGAGCTGGGCCTGCCGCGGCGCACCCTGCTGTACCGCCTGGGGCGGCTGAACATCAACCTTGGCGAGTTCGAAGGTTGAGCGGCCATGGCGAGCAATGCTGCATTTTCCCTTACAACCGTGCGCTGCCCCCGGCGGGCGGCGCCCCGTGCAATGCCCACCAATGGAGATCTGCAAATGTCTGTTCGTCACTGGCCCGCCTTGCTGCTGGCGCTGATCGTGCTCAGCGGCCTGGGCGGCTGTAGCGGCAATTACAAATTCAACGACGACACCTATCGCCCGCTGGGCGATCCGCAGGCAGCCAACCGCGGCAAGTGAGTGCAAGGAGCATCAACATGGAACTGGTTCTTGAAACGCAGGGACGCAGCAAGACCTTCACCCGTGCAGGCGGCGTGATCGGGCGCGACGAGGCGTGCGACTGGATCATCAGCGACCCGCAGCGGCATGTCTCCAAGCGACATGCGCTGGTCACCTGTCAGGAGGGCGTGTTCTTCCTCACCGACATCAGCAGCAACGGCACCCGCGACGGACGCAGCGGTGCGCAGCTGCGCAAGGGGCAGGCGCAGCGAATCGAGCAGGACAGCGTGTACCTGCTGGGCGGCTTCGAGGTGCGCGCGCGCCTGGTCACCCGCACCGCAGCCGATGTCGAGGTCGGCCTGCCCAGCGCCGCGGGCAGCATCATCCCTGACGACGCCTTTCTTGAGCTGGACCCGTTCCATGCCCTCGACCAGCAGGACGTCGAGCCTTCGCCCCTCGACGCACTGAGTGCACTCGACACGGTTGCACCGGTGGCCCGCCAGCGCCCCGACTACGCGCGCATAGACATGGAAAGCCTGCTGGTACCCAACCTGGTGGCGCAGCCCGAACCCGACGATGAACCACAGGCGCCGCCGGCACCTGCATGTAACGAACGGTTCTGGGCAGCCTTTGGTACCGCCCTCGGGGTCGATCTGGGCGGGCTCGACCCTGGCGCCCGTGAAGCCCTGGCGATCAAGGCGGCCGGCCTGCTCAAGCAGAGCATCGGCGGCGTGCAGCAAAGCCTGCGCACCCGCAGCGAACTGAAGAACGAGTTGCGCCTGGCCCTGACCACCTCCCACCGCGCCAGCCACAACCCGTTGAAGTCGAGCGCCGATGCCGGCCAGGCGCTGGGCCTGTTGCTGCACCCGGCCGCGCCCGGCCAGCTCCCTGCGAGCCAGGCACTGACCCAGGCCTACCGCGACCTGCAGGCGCATCAGGTGGCGATGCTGACGGCCTGTCGCGCTGCGCTGCAGGGTGTGCTTGAGCACTTTTCGCCACGCCAGCTGGGCCTGCAGTTCGAGCGCGGCCGGGCACCGCTGCTGCGGACTGCCGGCAGCCAGTGGCGCGCCTACGTGCGCTACCACCAGGCCCTTGGCCAGGACGATGAATGGAGCGAGCGCCTGCTGGCGCGCGACTTCGCCCAGGCCTACGCCGAACAGGTTCGCCTGATCGGTACCCTTCACACCGACGCTCAAGGATGATCCCCATGCTGCGCTGCAAGACCTTTCTCTCCACCGGCCTGATGGCGCTGGCGCTGTTGCTGGCCGGTTGCTCCGCGCTGTCGCCGTACTCGGAACTGACCAAGCTGCAACTGACCCTCGACGCCGGTGACCAGCTCAACCCGGACCTCAATGGCCGGCCCTCGCCGATCGTGGTGCGCCTGTTCGAACTCAAGCACCCGGTGGCCTTCGAGCATGCCGACTTCTTCAGCCTGTACGAGCGGGCCAAGGAATCCCTGGCGCCAGACCTGGTGGTCAGCGAAGAGCTGGAGCTGCGCCCCGGTGAGCACGTGACGCTGCGCCTGAGCGTGGAACCTGGCAGCCGCTACGTCGGCGTGCTGGCGGCCTACCGCGACCTGGAGCAGACCCAGTGGCGCTACGTGGTCCAGATCACCCCGCAGGCACTCAACAGCGCCAGCCTGACGCTGGACCAGGCCGGCATTCGCAACAGCAACGCCACACTGGCCCGGACGGAAAACTGATCATGCATGTGCACAAAGTCATTTGGCAGGAAGGCATGCTGCTGCGTCCGCAGCACTTCCAGCACAACGATCGCTACTACGACTACCAGATGAAAACCCGCACCCAGCTGCTGGGCAGCTACAACTGGGGTTTTCTCAGCCTGGAGATCGACCAGCAGTTCCTGAGCATGGGCAAGCTGGTGGTCAGCCAGGCCAGCGGCGTGCTGCCCGACGGCAGCCTGTTCGAGCTCAGCAGCAACATCGAGCCGCTGGCCCTGGACATACCGCCCAACACCGGCAACACGCCGGTGTACCTGGCACTGCCGCTGGTGACCGGCAACCACATCGAGACCCGGCGACTGGAGCAGTCCGATGTGCTGGCGCGCTACATCGCCTACGAGACCCCGGTCAGCGATTCCAACGCCGGTGACGACATCAACAGCGACATCAGCTGTGCACGGCCGGACTTTCGCCTGCTGCTGGGCGAGCAGCAGGGCGATCAGGCCTACGTCAAGCTCAAGCTGTGCGCCGTGCTCGACACCACCCCGGACGGCGTGATCAGCCTGGACCCCGAGTTCGTGCCGACCTTCATTCACACCCACGCTTCAAGCTACCTGCTGTCGTGCCTCAAGGAGGTGATCAGCATGCTCGGCCACCGTGGCGACACCATTGCCGAGCGCATCCGTTCCAACGGCAAGGTCGGCGGCGCGGAGGTGGGCGACTTCATGATGCTGCAACTGATCAATCGTACCGAACTGCTGCTGCGTCACTACCTGGGCCTGGACCAGCTGCACCCCGAGGAGCTGTACCGCACCCTGCTGACCATGCTGGGGGACCTGGCGACCTTTGCCAGCGACACCAAGCGCCCGCGTACCGACAGCCGTTATCAGCACAGCGACCAGGGCGCGAGCTTTCGCCGGCTGATGGACGGCATACGCGAGGTGCTGTCGATGGTGCTGGAACAGCACGCCATCGAACTGGACCTGCAAACCCGCCAGTACGGCATCCTGGTGGCCGCCGTGCACGATCAGACGCTGCTCGCCTCGGCCTCGTTCGTACTGGCCGCCAGCGCCAACTGCGACAGCGAGACCCTGCGCACGCGCCTGCCCTCGCACCTCAAGGTCGGCCCGGTGGAACGTATCCGGCAACTGGTCAACCTGCACCTGCCTGGCATCAAGGTGGTGCCGTTGCCGGTGGCGCCGCGGCAGATCCCGTTCCATTCCAACAAGACCTACTTCCTGCTCGAATTCAACGCCGAAGACCAGGCCCTGCTGGAGCGCTCCGGTGGTTTTGCCTTCCACGTCTCGGGCGAGTTCGCCGAGCTCGAACTGAAATTCTGGGCCATCAGGAACTGACCGCATGCACAAGGACATCGAACACCGTCAGGACGACAAGACCGTGCTGGTGGACCGCCAGGGCCAGGCGCCCAGGCAGGTTCCGCTGACCGATGGGTTGGCCACGCCGCGCCTGGAGCAACTGGAAGACCGGATGATCTACTCGGCTCGCCTGGGCCCGGCCGAGGCCATCAACATCAGCCTCAACACCCTGGTGGCAGCCGCCTCGGACCTGCTCTCGCACGTGGTGCGGCTCAAGCACAGCGACAGCCGCGAAGACCTCGACGCCCTCAACCAGACACTCACCCATGGCATCAAGCTGTTCGAGGCCCATGCGCTGCACAACGGCGCCGAGCCCAGCCAGGTGATGACCGCGCGCTACGTGCTGTGCTCGGTGCTCGACGAGGCCGTGGTCACCACCTCCTGGGGCAACGAGAGCGAGTGGGCACAGATGAGCCTGCTCAGCACCTTTCACAACGAGACCTTCGGTGGCGAGAAGTTCTTCCAGCTGCTCGATCGTCTGTCGAAGAACCCGGTCAAGCACCTGCCGATGCTGGAGCTCATGTACCTGTGCCTGTCGCTGGGGTTCGAGGGCAAGTACCGCGTGATGGTACGCGGCATGCTCGAACTCGAAGGGATTCGCGACGCCTTGTTCCGCCAGGTGCGGCAACTGCGCGGGGATGCCCCGCGCGAACTTTCGCCGCAGTGGGAAGGGCTCAACGACCAGCGTCGCAGCCTGGTGCGGGTGGTGCCGTGGTGGATGGTCACGCTGTTCGCGCTGATCTGCCTGGTGGTGATGTATTCGGGGTTCGCCTGGGTGTTGGGCGAGCAGCGCGAGGCCGTGCTGCAACCTTTTCAGCAGCTTGACCCGGAAACGGTCCAGGCGCAGCAGTAGAACAGGGACGTGTGATGAAAAACTTCTTCAAGAAAGTCGGCGATTTCCTGCGCAAGACGTGGGTATGGACGCTGTTGCTGGTGCTGTCGCTGGTACTGCTGGTGTGGTTCGTGGGGCCGCTGCTGGCAGTCGACGACCACCGCTTCTGGGCCTCGGCCACCTCGCGCCTGCTGACCATCAGTGCGCTGTTCCTGTGCTGGGGGTTGGGCATGGTGTTCGCCAGCTGGCGCGCCGGGGTGCAGAAAAAGGCTGTCGAAGAGAGCGAGGACGGCCAGGAACGCCTGCGCCGTGAAGCGCGCATCGACGAGGACCACAAGGAACTGCGCAGCCGCTTCAGCGAGGCGTTGCGTACGCTCAAGGGCTCGAGCCTGTATGGCGGGCGCAGCGAGCGCTGGCGCAACGACCTGCCCTGGTACTTGCTGATCGGCCCCCAGGGCAGTGGCAAGACCAGCCTGCTGGACTTTTCCGGCCTGGAGTTTCCGCTCAACAAACTGGACCGCCAACTCACCCGCGACACCCGCGGTACGCGTCATTGCGACTGGTATTTCGCCGACCACGCGGTGTTGATCGACACCGCCGGACGCTACCTGACCCAGGAAACCGCCGAGGTCGACGCCAGTGCCTGGCGTACCCTGCTCAACCTGCTGCGTCGACGCAGCCGCAGCCGGCCGCTCAACGGCGTGCTGGTCAGCGTGCCGGTCGAGCTGCTGCGCAGTGGCGACGAGAAGGGCCTGGAAAACCTGGCGCGCCAGGTCCATGCGCGACTGCAGGAAATCCAGCAGACCCTGCATGTCCAGGTGCCGGTGTACCTGGTGCTGAGCAAGGCCGACCAGTTGCAGGGGTTCGACGATTTCTTCGACCAGCTCAGCCGTGAAGAAAGCGACCAGGTACTGGGCAGCACCTTCACCAAGGCGCAGAACGGCACCGATGTGGTTGTGCTGCGCCAGGCCTTCGAGGCGCTGCTGCGGCGCCTCAACAGCCAGGTGATCATGCGCATGCACCACGAGCGCGATACACAGCGGCGCGCGCGCATCCTTGACTTCCCGCACCAGCTGGCGCAGATCGGCGAGCAGCTGTGCCTGTTCGTCGACATCGCCTTCACCGGCAATCGCTACCAGCGCGCCAGCCAGCTTCGCGGGTTCTACCTCACCAGTGCGCCGCACCTTGTCCAGCAGCTGGACCCTGACACCGCCAGCATCGGGGCCAGCCTGGGCCTGCCCAGCACGGTGCTACCCACCTTGCGCAGCGGGCGTTCGCGGTTCATCCATCACCTGCTCAGCCGGGTCATCTTCCCCGAGGCCGACCTGGCCGGCCTCGACCAGCGCGAGCGGCGACGCATCGACTGGGGGCAGCGCGCACTGTATGTCGGCGCGCTGGGCGTACTGGTGTGCTGCGGGTTGCTGTGGGCGGGCGGTTTCAGTGCCAACCACGACCGCCTCGAGCAACTGCGCGGGCTCGGTCAGGTGTGGGCCGGGCAGCGTGCAGCGCTGACCCCGCAAAACGATGCCATGGCCGCGCTAAAGCCGCTGGACACCAGCTATGCCGCGACCCAGGTATTCCCGCCTTCGGGTGATGCGTCACTGCATGAACGCCTGGGCCTGTACCAGGGCGAGCAGAGCAATCCGTTGCTTCGCAGTGCCTACGAACAGGACCTGCACACCCAACTGCTGCCACGGGTGGCCAAACAGCTCGAAGGGCAGATTCGTGGCAACCTGCGCGACCGTGAGCGCCTGCTCAACAGCCTGCGTGCCTACCTGATGCTGAGCATGCCCGACCGCCGCGAAGCCGCCTGGCTGCAGGAGTGGGTAGCCGCTGACTGGTCGCGCCGCTACGCGGGCAACACGGCGGTGCAAAACGGGCTCAACGGGCATTTCGAACGCCTGCTGCAACTGCCATTCAGCTACCCGCTGGACCCGCAGCTGGTGGCCCAGGCACGCAAGGTGCTGCGCAGCGAATCGCTGGTCAACGTGGTGTACCGGGTACTGCGCGAGCAGGCCAGCAGCCTGCCCGACTACCGTCTCAGCCAGCACCTGGGCCCCCAGGGCGGGCTGTTTTTCGGCACCGACTACGTGATTCCGGGGTTTTACACCCAGCAGGGCTACGAGCAGTATTTCTCGGTACAGGGCTCGACCCTGGTCAGCGAGCTGCTGCGTGACAACTGGGTCCTGGGTGAGGGCAGCGGCATCAGCGACATGGACATGCGCCGCCTGCTGGTAGGATTGGAACAGCTGTACTTTCGCGACTACGCCAACCACTGGAGCGAGGCTGTCGGCCAGGTCGGCCTGCAACCGTTCGGCGATGCCGGCGAGGGCGCCGATCAGCTCGCCGGGCTCACCTCGGCCAACTCGCCGGTACTTCAACTGCTGGTGCAGGTGCGCGACAACACCCGTTTCGAGCCCGTGCCGGGCAGCACCGATGAGCCCGCCGAGGCACCGGCCAGCGACCCGGCCAAGGGGGTCAAGCTGGGCAAGAAGGCCAACACGGCGGTCGCCGTGGCCGGCAAGGTCCAGGGCGCCCTGGCGAGCAAGCCCGCCGTGGCGGCCAAGCCGCTGCCCGACACCGCGAAGAAGTCCCTGCAGCGGCGTTTCGAATCCCTGCATCGGCTGCTGGACGAAAACAATGGCCCCTCCGCCGACCTCACCCCGGCGCTGCAGGCGCTCAACGACCTGCAACTGCAGATGGCCGGCCTCGCGCGCGCCAGCCAGCCGGAGCAGATGGCCTTCGAGCTTGCCAAGACCCGCATGGGGGGCCAGCGCGATGCGCTCAGCGCCCTGCGCAACGCCTCCGGGCGTCTGCCGCGACCGCTCAATGGCTGGTTCAACCTGCTGGCCGAAGACAGCTGGCGGCTGGTACTCAACGATGCCTACCAGTACGTCAACGAGCGCTACCAGAGCGAGCTGTACGGCTTCTACGGTGAGTCGATCCAGCAGCGCTACCCGTTCGATGCCCACAGCACCAGTGACGTGGCGATCAACGACTTTCGCGAGTTCTTCAAGGCCCAGGGCATCGCCGAGCGCTTCTTCGACACCTACCTGCGCCCGTTCATCAGCGGCGACCCGGGCAGTTACCGCCTGCGCAGCATCGACGGCCAGAGCCTGCCGATCTCGCGGGTCTACCTGGACCAGATGGCCAGGACCCAGACGATTCGCCAGAGCTTCTTCGCCGAGAACCCGGCGCAGCCGCAGGTGCAGTTCAGGCTCGAGCCCTACACCCTGGACTCGGCGGTGAGCCGCGCCGAGTTCCGCTTTGGCGATCGGCAGCTGGACTATCGCCACGGCCCGGTGGTGCCCATGACCTTCAACTGGCCGACCGATGCCCAGGACGGTCGCGCAAGCCTGGTGCTCGAACGCATGGTCGAGCGCCCGATCGGCATCGAGAAGAACACCGGGCCGTGGTCGCTGTTCCGCCTGTTCGACCTGATGCAGACCGAGTACCTCAAGGGCCGCGACGTGCTGGTGCTCAAGGCCGAAGTGGGCGGGCTGCGGGCCAACTACCTGCTCAGCAGCCAGCGTGCGCCCAACCCTTTCGACGTTGGCGTGTTACGCGGCTTTCGTCTACCGGGGTCGCTCTAGATGCAGGTTGGAGCACGCTGGCGCAGCGCGGCGCGCACGGATGCTGGCAAGGTGCGCATGCGCAACGAGGACGCCTTTCTGGAGTGCCCGGCGCAGGGCCTGTGGGTGGTGGCCGATGGCATGGGCGGCTACCGCGGTGGCGACCTGGCCAGCCAGCTGATCGTCGCCAGCCTGGCCGAGTTGCCGGCCCATGGCAGTTTTGACGAGCGCCTGGAAGGGGTGCGCGGGTGCCTGCATTGGATCAACCGGCGCCTTGGCCAGGAACTGACCGTCACGGATGCACATCACGACAGCATCATGGGCAGCACGGTGGTGGCGCTGCTGCTCGAGGGCGAGCGTGCCGCGTGCATCTGGGCCGGTGACAGCCGCTGCTACCTGTGGCGCCAGCAGCGTCTTTATCAGCTGTCACGAGACCATTCGTTGCAGCAGCAGTTGATCGACCAGCGCCAGATGAGCGCGGAGCAGGCGCGGGCGCAACCGGGCGCTCGCGCCCTGACCCGCGCCCTTGGCGCCAGCGAGCAGCTGACCCTGGAGGTGCTGGAGCTGCAGGTATACCCGGGCGATGCGTTCCTGCTGTGCAGCGACGGCCTGTATCAGGAACTGAGCAGCGATGCACTGGGCAAGGCGTTGAGCCTGGCGTCGGCGCAGGTCGCGCTGGAGCGTCTGTTCGAAGGGGCATTGCGCGGCGCGGCGGGGGACAACCTGACCGCAGTGGTGATTCGCCAATGAGCAGACACCAGCCCGACCTCGGTGCCTTGCTGGCCACCGAATCCCGCGACGCCAACCTCACCTATTTCGCCTTCGTCAACGGCCAGTTGGCCGCCCCGGCGCCCGCTGCGGCCAAGCGCAAGGGGCGCCGCACAGGCAAGAAAAAGCCGGCGCCGACACCGCCGCTGGTGCCGCTGCCGCAGGTGCTGGCCGGGCGCTATAGGCTCGAACGCCTGCTCGGTGCCGGCGGCATGGGCATGGTCTATCGCGCCCGCGATCTGCTGCGCGAGCAGTTCGGTGACCCGCAGCCCTGCGTGGCGATCAAGCTCATGAGCGAGGCGCTGGCCGCCTCGCCGGATGCCAACGCGCTGCTGTTCAGCGAGTTTGCCCTGACCCGGCACGTGGCGCACCCGCAGGTGGTCAACCTGTACAGCTTCGAGATCGACCCGCCGAGCCAGCGCGCCTTCATCACCCTGGAGCTGCTGCGCGGGCCTGCACTGGACAAACTGCTGTGCGAGCAACCGCTGGGCCTGCACGGGCAGGCGTTGAACGCGATCGTGTTGCCTCTGCTGGAAGCCCTGGCCTGCTGCCATGCCCGGGGCGTGTTTCACGGTGACCTCAAGCCGAGCAACGTGATGCTCGGCGAAGACGGCGTGCGCCTGTTCGATTTTGGTCTTGGCCAGGCCGACGCCGGTGTGCTTTCGGGGCTGGCCCACCTCAGCCGCGAGCGCTTCAACGCCTGGACGCCCGGCTACGCTGCACCGGAACTACTTGAACACGGCACGCTGGGTGCGGCGGCGGATATGTATGCGGTGGCCTGCCTGATCTACGAGCTGGCCAGCGGCAAGCATCCCTATCGGCGCCTGCCTTCAACTCAGGCCCGCGCCGAGCAGCTCGATCGCACGCTGACGCGCCCGTCGAACCTGCCCGCGCACTGCTGGCCTGCGCTGAAAATTGCGCTGGCATTCGACCCTGCCCAGCGCACGATCAGTGCGCGGCAACTGCAGGAGGCGCTGGCGTCGAAAGGGGGCTGTTGGGGGCGTGTTTTTTCGCTTTTCAAGCGGTGAAAACCTACCCTGCCGTTTTTACCAACTGCGCAACTTCTTGCGCACTCCAATGTGGATAACCCTGTGCATACATTTCCCTAGGCCTTTGGGATAAAGGCCTACAGACGAGTGCGCAACTTCTTGCACAGTACTGCGCAAGAAGTTGCGCACTTTTTCGGGTTTTCTCGCGTAAAAGTGCTCAAAAAACGTACAGTAAAAACACAAGCTACTGATTAACAACAACTAAATTTCAGTTGGCACGCGTCTTGAACTGTCTCCTTGCAGTCGCACGGCATTTTTCGCCTGTTCGGCTTCATTTTTTGCAAGGAGCAAACCCCCATGGCAACACCTGCCTACATGTCCGTCACCGGCACCAAACAAGGCCTGATCACCGCCGGAGCCTTCACCGCCGATTCGGTCGGCAACACCTACCAGGAAGGCCACGAAGACCAGGTCATGGTCCAGGGCTTCAACCACGAAGTGATCATCCCGCGCGACCCGCAGTCCGGTCAGCCGACCGGCCAGC
>NZ_JAFKEC010000052.1 GCF_017848315.1 Pseudomonas palmensis | reverse complement strand
GGCAAGTCCACGTTGCTCAAGCGTCAGTACCAGTACGATGGCGCCGGGCAACTCACCGACATTCACGACAGCCGACGTGGTCAGTTGGCCTACCAGTACGACCCTGTCGGTCGCCTGTTGCAGGCCACCAGTCGCCTGGGGGTGGAGACATTCGCGTTCGACCCGGCGGGTAACTTGCTGGACGAGAAGACGCAGCAGCTCAACCGCCCGCTGGGCCAGGCCCCGAAACGCAACAGGTTGATGGACAACCTGCTGCGCGAGTACGCCGGCACCCATTACACCTACGACGCGCGCGGCAACCTCGCCGAACGGCTGCACAACGGCGTGCGTGCGCAGTTCACCTGGAACCTGTTCGACCGGCTGCAGAGCTACAGCGACGACAAGCTCAAGGTCGAGTACAGCTATGACGCCCTCGGCCGGCGACTGCACAAACACTCGGTTGCGTATTACTCGAACAAGCCGCAGGCCGGCACGGGCTGGAATCAGCTTGAACGGGCCAAGCGCCAGCGTGCGCTGGACTGTGGTTTCACGCTGTTTGGCTGGGACGGCGACACACTGGCGTGGGAAAGCTCCCCGCCGCGTGATGAAGGCGATACGGGCCGTACGGTGCATTACCTGTATGAGCCGGGCAGCTTTGTGCCGGTGGCCCAGGCCCTGCGCAGGGGGCCGGTGCGGCTGCACAAGCAGCCGGACTGGAGCCAGCGCAGTTACGACTTCGACCAGGACCCGTTGTGGCACACGCACATGCAGCCGCAGGCGTTTGATGCGCTTGCGTGGTACCAGTGCGATCACCTGGGCACGCCAATGGAGCTGACCGACCACAATGGCGAGATGGCGTGGGTGGGGCAGTACAAGGCGTGGGGGGAGGTGCGTGAGGAGCGCTCGGGCTGGGCAAGGCAGGTTGGGCTAAGTAACCCAATACGGTTTCAGGGGCAGTATCACGACCGGGAGACTGGGCTGCATTACAACCGGTATCGGTACTATGATCCGGGGGTTGGGCGATTTCTTAGCCAAGACCCTATTAGCTATGCAGGCGGGATCAATCTCCACCAGTATGCTTTAAATCCAGTTAGCTACGCTGATCCACTGGGTCTTGCATGCGCTCATACCAGACGTGCGAGTTTGCGGGAAATGCGTCGACAGTTGGGCATTCCTAAAAATCAGCATCCAGCCGGCCAAAAAATGGTGCCGCTTACCGATTCAAATGGTAAGTGGATTTTAAACGAAGATAAAAAACCAACTATGACTAGAGAGCTAACTTATCGCGTGAATGGAAAGGATTTCGTTATTCAGGACCATTCGGCAGGTCACAATTATGGTGCAGGAGGTGTTGGGGATCAGCCGTCCCATCACAATGTTCGACCTGCAAGTGACACTCGAACAGGAACTGTAGAGGGCATGGATGATCACTATTATTTTGGCTGTCGGAATAAGAAATAAGATGAATTATTCTAAAGTAATGAATCCGCAAGCCTTGACCTCAATGTATGGGGAGGTGCCAGATTTTGCAGGTTCAGAGATTTCTGAGATTAACTTTAAGCGAGATGAGCCAAGGGTCTCAGTTAAGTTTCTTACTCAAAATAAACCTAGAAAAAGTCCAGCCAAGTGGCCGGAGAAGTACGATCAGGTCTGCATTGAGCTGTCATTTATAGGGAGTAGGTGCGTGAGCTTTAGTGAGTGGGGGCATGCAAACGTAGTTTGTGAAATTTTATTTGATGTCGTGGATGATGTCGCAGCTGTAACGATACACTGCGAGAATAATAGTCGACTTAAATTAATTTGTGATTGGGTGCGTGTTGAAAGCGTTCGGTATGGGCTCATTGGTACGCCTTAACGGGTTGCTTCTACCCGATTAGCTGGCTGACCAGCTAAGTGGTCAGTAGCAGACCGAGCGCTTTGCCTATGACGGCAATGGCAAGCTGATCCAGGCGATCAACTCGGCAAGCAAGCTGCAGTGGTTCCATGAAGGAGCGGGTAATCTGAACGTTAGTGATTACTTATCCAGGGTGATTGGGGAAATGTTGGATATCTTGGTTCACAGGTCGAAATTCAAATATTTCAAGAAAGGAGGCAGTGATCTTATATCTTCTTTGCCAGCGAGTGATGAGGATGAGTTTGCTGCTGTTATGGCTCGTGGTACAAATGGGTTGTTGGGGTTTAACGTTAGTCCAGCGGCGCGAAGTATCCTGAATGCGTTACTTTGCGAGTGCTATTGCCTTGATGCTCCTGACACTATTTTCCACCCAGGAGAACGGCGTGAGGGTGGAATGCCAGATTATTTTTTCAAAGATAAAGGTGGTGCGTTCAATGGTTTGTTGTTGGAGCATGAGTGTTATGTATTGAGTTTAAAAAAATATAATATCATTTCCCGGCATAAGCATATTGAAGTGCCTCTGCCTTCCATGCTGGCTGAGTTTGTGAGGGATGGTGGTCGCCTCGAAAATGAACTATATAAACACTTGCTGTCTTCGTGCGAGTACTTTGGGATTTTACAGCACTCGGAAGAGCACGGGTGGGGGGCGTTTGATTTGATTTCCCATGATATAGATTATTTTCTTAACAGATTAGAACGCTTGGTGGGTGATCATGGGCGTCTAGTGTTTATCGAAAATATGCGGGATATGCCTTGTTGGTAGTGCGGTCAACGCAATATTGACCTGCGTGGCTGGCCGAACGTACGACTCACCTGACTGATTAGTCGCAGTCCGAGAGCTTGCCTACGATCGCACGGTCATGAAGCTCGACCATCACGAAATACTCAGCTACGAGTGCGATGACCTGCACCGTGAAGTGGTGCGCCATCAGGGCAACAGGCTGATGCAGACCCAGGCCTGGAACCCGGCCGGACGGTTAGCCCGATGCTGCCGGGCAACTGACCGATATCCACGATAGCCACAGTGACGACAAGCTCAAGGTCGAGTACAGCTATGACGCCCTCTGGCGGCGATTGCACAAACACTCGGTTGCGCATTATTCGAACAAGCCGCAGGCCGGCACGGGCTGGAATCAGCTTGAACGGGCCAAGCGCCAGCGTGAGCTGGACTGTGGCTTCACGCTGTTTGGCTGGGACGGCGACACACTGGCGTGGGAAAGCTCCCCGCCGTGTGATGAAGGCGATACGGGCCGCACGGTGCATTACCTGTATGAGCCGGGCAGCTTTGTGCCGGTGGCCCAGGCCCTGCGCAGGGGGCCGGTGCGGCTGCACAAGCAGCCGGACTGGAGCCAGCGCAGTTACGACTTCGACCAGGACCCGCTGTGGCAAACGCACATGCCGCCGCAGGCGTTTGATGCGCTTGCGTGGTACCAGTGCGATCACCTGGGCACGCCAATGGAGCTGACCGACCACAATGGCGAGATGGCGTGGGCGGGGCAGTACAAGGCGTGGGGGGAGGTGCGTGAGGAGCGGTCGGCTTGGGCGAGGCAGATCGGGCTGAGCAATCCGATACGGTTTCAGGGGCAGTATCACGACCGGGAGACTGGCCTGCACTACAACCGGTATCGGTACTATGATCCGGGGTTTGGGCGATTCCTTAGCCAAGACCCGATTAGTTACTTGGGTGGACTCAATCTCTATCAATATGCGCCAAATCCAGTGGGTTGGATGGATTCGCTGGGACTGGCGAAGAACAAGTATCAAGTTCGGAAGCCTCCAAACGATGCGCACGATTTCGAAGGCTCGAAAGCACCAGGGAAGCCAGGGGAACGGGAGGGGTTTTGCGAGTGCAAACGAGGAGAAACGTGGGTAAGGCTTGATGATGGACGAGGTTCTGGGTGGCTAGACAAAGATGAAAACGTATGGGTTCCTACAGGCCGAGGTTCTAGCGCGCATGGTGGGCCTCATTGGGATCTTCAGATGCCTAATGGCGATTATGAAAACGTCTATCCAGGCGGTAAAAGGCGCTAACTTAATGATTGTTGAAATTGCTCTTCCGAAATTCTTGTCCAGAAATGATGAAGATCGTTTTTTCTACGGGTTGAAAGATGTTCAGGCCTTCAAGGGGTGCGTAGGGGACGGTCGAAATTTAAATATAAAACTGGATGGTAGAAAAATCACCGTCAACAATGTTCGAGAGTTGATTGCATTGCTTTATCGCTATGGTGTTGATCTTGTGCCTTTGGCGGTGTTATCAAAGGGGAGGCATGGTGGATGGCTAAAAAATCCAGGCTGCTATTGGTATAGTTCAATGTTCCCTAAGATAGAGAAAATCTGACTAGTGGTTATTGAAATGCATTTAGTGGTTTAGGGTTTTAGAGCAGGTAGGCAGCATATGGCTGCGGTTAGATGTTGCATTATATCTATGCAGCAATAGGGGTGTGTACGTCATCGAAATTAATCGAATCCCTAGGTGATGTATGGAAGGACTTTCTCAACCACTGCGTAGCGCAAACCAATGAGATAAAAATTGCATAATTTCTGTAGGTTTTTTAAGCGCGTAACGGTGCGGTAGTTGTCCTTCAGCAAGTGCTGCTGGTATTTGGAGCGATCACGATCTTGACGAGCATGGAAGTGTGATGAGAGGGAAGCACAAAGAGCCCAATTGGGCGCCCTATCGACCTAAGTATTACTCAAATACCAGGATCGAAAATGATTAGTTCTGCAGAAGAATTTATTGGTCTAGTTGAAAGTTCTGTTGCTATTGGTAACAGTAGGGGTGTGATCGAATAGGCGAATCATGAAGTCTGGCCGGACGTTGCCAATAAATATCCAGGTTATGAAGGATGCATAATTTAGGGCAGTACAATTTCTTTTTGGCTGATTGGTTTTTTGTCCCGCAGCAAGAATTGCAACACGAGACATAGTGTCGCAATGAAGAGAGAGGCAGAGGAAAGTGTGTTTATCAAGCTGTCGGGCGACGATCACTCTATTGTTAGGCAGGCAGTTGCAGCAAGCAGAGAACATTCCGGTTACCCGGCTTAAGGATACGAGTAAAGGTAAAAACTACACATGCCTGTGCGTTAAAGGAACTACGTTGGGGCGCGAAGGAAAATATGATGAATCACTAGTTTTGCCCACCCAGATGGGCATCCTGACATGGTGGGGGAAAGGTTTCCCGATCATCATGATGGACCGCATGTGCATGCGCGAAATAAGAAAGGGCAAACTATAGTGTTTACTTATCCAGGGTGAATAAGATGTTTGAGGTTTTGGTGCATCGGTCAAGGTTCAAGGACTTCAAGAAAGGAGCCAACGAACTTATATCTTCGCTGCCAGCAAATGAAGATGATGAGTTTTCAGTTGTTATGGCGCGTGGCATGAGTGGGGCGTTAGGGTTTAATGCAGATGCTGCATCGCGAAAAGTACTAAATTCGCTGCTTGATGAATGCTATTGTTTTAACTCTCCGGATACCATTTATCCCCCAAGGCAAAGGAGAAATGGAGGGCTGCCAAATTTCTTTTTTAAGGACAGCGGGGGTGCTTTTTGTGAAATGGTAATGAAGCATGAAAGCTATATTGTAGCTTTAAAAAAATATATTGTTATTTCTCGGCACAGAAGTATTGAGAAACCATCACCCTCAGCTTTGTCGTTATTCTTACCTGATGATAAGTGGATTGAACGCCCATTGTATGAAGAGCTATTATCTTCTTGCGAATATTTTGGGATTTTGCAGCGCTCGGGAGAGCATGGGCGGGGTGCCTTCGATTTGATCGCGAGAGATATGGATGGTTTCTTGAACAAGCTAAAAAGCTTAGTAGGCGATGAAGGGCGCCTAGTGTTCATCGAAAATATGCGAAAAATGCCCTGTTGGTAGGGTGGCCAGTGTTGTGATGATCCGCGTTTTGACCCCATGGGACGGCTGGCGCGCATACCGCCAGTCAGGGTGACCAGTCGCAGAACGAGCGCTTTGCCTATGCCGACAATGGCAAGCTGAACCAGGCGCTCCGGGTTCGAGGTGTATTCGACTCTCATGATGGAAATAGGGCAATTACGGTTTTTCCTGTTAGAGGAGGCTAATAGTTATGGAGTTCTACATTTCGAGATCCGAAGAGGGCGGTGAGCCAGAAGGATTTGACATGGGGGATATAAGGCTTTCCTCTGGCGATCAAGGTATAGACTCCAAGGATGATTCAAGACTTCGGATGATGATATATTTGTCAATTACCTCCTTAATTGATGGCTTGGTGAAATTGAAAAGCACAAAATCTTTTGAATTTATCGGAGTTGATTCATCTTTTGCGTTATTATTTAAGATTAAAGGAGAAAGGCTTTCTATTTTTTATCAGGGTCGTTTTTTTGCCGAAGCTAGTTATCGTGTTTTTTTAGGGATTATTGATCGTGAAGTCGATAGGTTCCTTGCTGAAGAAGGAATTTCTATTGTTGATTCGGTTTTTGATGATATGGAGGCTTCTAGGAAAAAAATCAAATCTTCAATCAATACTAAATAAAGTGTGTGGAAGTTTCCATTGGGAGTTGGCATTTTCTAAAAGAAATGCAGCCGCCAGGTGAGCAATCCTCAATGAATATGGCGATGTAATGAAGGAGAAGCACAAAGGGCCGAAAGGATAAATCATGACAAGTACATCACGCAAAGCAATACAATTTCTCATGATGTTATTGGGTTTTTTCTCCGCCAGTAAACATTGCAATACGAGACATGGCATTGCAATGAAGACGTCGGGAGAGAGGTGCTAATCAAGTTGTAGCGCAACGAGCATCCAATAGTTAGTCGGGCGGTTGCAGTAAACGAAAAAACACCGCGTGCAACGTTGAGATAGTTATGCCCTGATGTTGATCATGGAGAGTCAAGTTGCGGAGTGATGGCCAGTAAACGACACACTATGGGGATGGTACGTGGAAGCAGTACCGTGTGTCGGGAAAAGACCACGGAAATATCCTAGGCCGAATATTAAATAAGCAAAAAAGAGTCCACGCCAGATGGTAGGGTTCTTATACACCAGGGGCGTGTATTAGCACCTCTCCCACATGAGGTTCCAAAAGGTGAATGAGTCAAACCATTTCAAATCATATGATTATAAATCATTTGCTTTAGCGAATAATGATCATGTTGTGACGGGCGTTGATTATTTGTGTTCAATTTATAAGTCGCACGAGCTTGCAGGCGATTTTATTCTTTGGTTCGCTAGACTTATATGGCCGGCGTTCAAAATGCTAGATGGCAAGGTTTTTGTTGTTGAGTTGTTTGATGCCGAGTTATACCAACAGCATTTAGATGTGAAAAGCACGCCTGGTAAAACTCAGTTCTGGGTGAACCTGCTAGAGATAACGGGCGTATTCGACAAGCTTTCGTTTGATCAGGCCATGGAGGTTGCTGTAATAGTATCTGAAAGCTGGAACTCTAAGATTTTGAAAGAATTTGGTGCGGAGCATGCCTTGGCACGATATATATTGGATGAAGATACGGGGGAGATATTCGTTACCATAGGGCTTTCATCCGAAGAAAATAACGACCTCAAGTAGATTTCAGTCTAAAGCCGCACTAGGCAGGCAGGTATGATCCTGCTCGCCCGTTATGTATAATGAGGGCAAGTTACTTACTTGCGAGTGATGATGAAGATGCCACCTCTAGGTGTAGTCGGTAAAGTTGTCAGCGGTCACGATGCGGGGTTGTATGTTAAGGTGATTTTTGATTTGGGTGATACGGACGGTTATTATGTATTAACCTCAAATAAATATGATTTCAGCGTGGGGTTTGATGACTGGATTGAGTCGAAAGAGAGTTTGATAAAGTACTTTGCAGAGTCGGGTTGGGTTGTTGATTGGTTGGGCTAAGGCGTTTATTGGGGGGGCGACTAGACTCGGTTAAAAGTGCATGCATATAGCATCTGGTGTTTTGAGTGCGCTGCAATACAGCATTTTTGAGGATTTGCAAAATTTGTTGTCCGGCTGGAGCTACATCCTCACCGGTCTGATAAGAAATAGGTAAAGTTATGTGTGAGAGTGAAGAAGTAAATTTGAGGTCAGAGTTGTCTGCTGCATTGATTTCAGAGGGGCTGAGTCCTAACGAAATCGAAGATAAAGAAAGAGTTACTTCTTTGATTGAAAAGAGATTCATCTCAGGAACCCCTAGGGCTTGGTGGTTATCACTGGTCAGTAAGCCGGAAGTGTATAGCTTTCCGGACAATTCTGGCTATCAACACTTGCTTGAAATATTTCCCGCAGGTAATGATAAAGTTTGGTTTGTAGTGGATGATGATAACAAGGAAAAATTTGTATTTTTTATTCCATTGAATAAAGTTCAGAATATTATTGAAAGTTGTCGTTTTTTTGAGTATTACGTGGTCGATGAAAATATTTCTTGGATGCTGGCTGAGAATGATCATGGTGAGATCTTGGTTTGTAGAGGGGGAGGTTTATAGTTGAGGTGTATTTATATTTAGTGGTTGAGCTTAGGAAATTTCGATCTATTTAATGAGGTCGTAGCGAGAAAAATACTCAAAGCGATACATTCTGGATATTAGCTATTACGGCGGCCTGAACCTCTATAGTTACGTCGTTAGCTCAGCCGGATGGATTGATCCTTTAGGCTTGGCCGCACACAGGGGACGTATTCAAGCACAAGGAAAAAACCTTGAAGAGTCGGTGAGTTGGAACCAAGAAAATCCACTCACAGCAGAGGGCGCAAAGTTGAAAATCACAGAATTGAAAGACAAGCCAAGCAAAGAGGGATCTCAAAGTTAGGGAGGACACATTCAAACGAGCCGAAAAATTTATAGGCAACGCATGCCCATGCGGCGTTCAGGGAGGCTAAGCCGCTAGTTTTTGATCACCCAGACGGGCACCCTCATATGTTAGGCGAAGGATTTCCTGCTCCTCACGACGGGCCGCATGTGCACGCGAAAAACAAGAAAGGCGAAGTCATAGTATTTACTTATCCGGGGTACCTGGGATGTTCGAAGTTTTAATTTGCAGATCGGAATTTAAGTATCTAAAAAAATACGCCAATGGGCGTATATCTTCACTACCGGCAAATGGTAATGATGAGCTTTCTGCTGTAATGGCGCGTGATCCGAATGGTAAGCTGGGGTTCGATGTGAATCAGGTAGCTGAAAGTATTTTAGATGAATTGTTAGGAGGGTGTTACTGCTTACGCGGCTCAGGCAGTGTTGATCATCCAGGAGTATTCCCCAAGGGAGGCATGCCGAATTTTTTCTTCAAAGATAAAGGTGGCGCATTTAGCAGTTTAGTTGCCTCGCATGTGCGCCATGTGCTAGCCATGAAAAAATACAGCATTCTTTCCCGCTATAGGCACACTGAGAAGCCAGAGCCTTCTGAGTTGTCGCACTTCCTGCAAGATGACAGCCGGATTGAAGAACCATTGTATGAAAGTCTGCTATCTTCTTGCGCATATTTTGGGATTTCTCAATGTTCGCAAGAGCATGGCTGGGGGGCATTTTATTTGATCTCCCAAGACATGGATGGTTTCTTGACTAAGTTAGAAAACTTAGTAGGCGATGAAGGGCGCCTAGTGTTCATCGAAAATATGCGAGAAATGCCCTGTTGGTAGGGCGGCCATCGTTGTGATGAACTACGTTTTGACCCCATGGGACGGCTGGCCGGACGTACCGCCAGCCTGGGTGTCCAGCCGCAGACCGAGCGGTTTGCCTATGCCGGCAATAGCAAGCTGATCCAGGCGGTCAATGCGGCGAGCACGCTGGTGAGGTGCATGAGGAGTGGTCGGCTTGGGCAAAGCAGGTAGGACTGGGTAACCCGCTACGGTTTCAGGGGCAGTATCACAACCGTGAGACCAGGCTGCATTACAACCGGTATCGGTACTATGATCCGTGGTAAGGCGATTTAGTGGGCAGAGCCCGATTAGTTGTTCGCGTGGATTGAATATGCAATGCCGCGCCCCGGTGGTTTACATTAAAAATACGTATGCTGAGATTCAAATAGATGAAGTTACATGGGTTGTACGCAAAGATAATAAAAAAAGAAGCCTACAATGATCTGCGTTGCCTGGCAGGCGCGTTCGACGATTTTGAAGAATACCCCATCATTTCACGGGACAGCAGATTAAAAAAATTACAAAGGAAACTTGAGAAAAAAGACATCTCGGATTTTCTGTTGGGGCTTGCTGTTTTCGTATTGAATACCGTGCGTGCACTCGCCCGCAGCAATCAAAGGCAGTTAGAGCTGACTGCCATCACCTTCACACGCTTCGATGCCAGCGGTGGCTCCACGTTGGTGCCCCAACTCTTCATATACCCAAGTACTGCAGCCGGCGCACTTCGCCAAACGCTTATCAAGAATCAACCTGAAACGGACTCAATGGAAATGACCAAGGTCAAGCAGCTGTTCACGACCTGCGCCTTCGTTGAGAGCTTCGTTTTTCTAGAGAGCAGGTTCTTTGACCACGCCTGCAACGAGGAACTTGTACGTATTTATGCCATCCCTCGACAGACGATGTAGCGCGTGCCTGAGGGGTAGGGGGTTCGATGCGCTTGCCGGCACTCCGCTGACACCTTGCCGTCGAGCGCAAAGCCGCTAGAAGCCCCGCTTCTGGGTTGGTCAATTCGCTATATATTTTTGTGTACAGCGTTGTAACGTCCTGTGAACAACGCTAGCATTCCTGCCGTTTGGCCCACCCGCCATCCCGCTTTCCCCCTATAGCAACCACCGGCTGATCACCTCCTGGGGAGGTCGTGACCAGAAAAACCGTCGGTCGCTATATAAAATAATACACAACGTCGCCCGGGCGCCGCCTACGTCAAGGCCGACACAGGAGCAGCAATGAAGCCGCTAACACCGCACGCCCTGATGGTTGCCGTCGCAGCCCTGGGCGCTGAATCCGCCCTCGCGGAGCAGAAAAACACCTTCACCCTCGGCGAAATCCAGATCTCCGCGCCCCAGGACGAAACCCTGTCCACCGGCGGCTCGGTCATCGACCTGAAGGACATCCGCCTGCACGACCGCGAAACCGTCGCCAGCGCGCTCACCCTGGCCCCCGGCGTCAACCTGGGCTATATCGGCGGTCGCGCCGAGCAGGTGGTGTTCGTGCGCGGCTTCGATCGCCTGCAGGTGCCGGTGTATATCGACGGCATCCCCACCTACGTGCCCTACGACGGCAACATCGACCTGGGCCGCTTCACCACCTACGACCTGTCGCGCATCCAGGTGGACAAGGGCTTTGCCTCGCTGCTGTACGGCCCCAACACCCTGGGCGGGGCGATCAACCTGGTTACCCGGCGCCCGGTGCAGGAATTCGAAGGCGAAGTGGGCGGGGGGCTTGAGCTGACCGATCACGGCAACGTGAACGCCTACCGCACCTACGCCAACGTGGGTTCCAACCAGGGCGCGTGGTGGATGCAGGGCGGGGTGTCGTATGTGGATTACGACTACACCCTGCTGCCCGACGACTTCAAACCCACCAACAACCAGCAAGGCACCGGCCGGCGCGAGAACAGCGACCACCGCGACACCAAGTTCAGCTTCAAGCTGGGCTTCACCCCCAACGAAACCGATGAATACGTGCTCGGCTACGTTCAGCAGGAGGGCAGCAAGGGCCAGCCCACCTATGCCGGCAAGCTGCCGCCGACCGGCCAGCGCGCACGCTGGTGGGAGTGGCCGCGCTCGGACAACACCAGTGTGTTCATCGCCACCAAAACCGGCTTTGGCGAGCACTTTCTGAAAACCCGCGTGTACCACGACACCTTCAAGAACTCGCTGGAAAGCTTCGCCTACCGCAACGGCGTGGTGGGTAACCTGCAGAAGGGCTTCCCGAGCAAGTACGACGACGAGAGCACCGGCTTCTCGGTGGAAGCCGACCTGGCCCTGACCGAAAACAACCGCCTGGGCATCGCCTACCACTTCAAGGATGACGTGCACCGCTCCCGCGATGGCGACAGCCCGCAAACCCACTTTCGCGACCAGACCCAGTCGATTGCCCTGGAAGATACCCTGCGCCTGAACGAGATTTTCAGCGTGGTGGGCGGCGTTTCCTACAACTACCGCAAGAGCCTGGATGCCGAAAACTACGGCACCACCGCCAGCTCGCCCAAGCAGGCCGTGCTGTACGACGAACCCACCGGCAGCAACGACGCGGTCAACGCGCAGCTCGGCCTGTTCGCCAACACCAACCCGCTGCTGGGCACCGATGACAACGGCCAACTGCGCCTCACCGTGGCGCGCAAAAGCCGCTTTGCGACCATCAAGGACCGCTACTCGACCCGCTTCGGTACGGTCATCCCCAGCCCGGACCTGAAGTCCGAACGCGCCACGCACTACGAGTTCGGCTACAGCGGCCAGGTTGCCCCGCAATGGCAGCTGGACGCGGCGCTGTTCGTGGCCAATATCGAAGACTCCATCCAGAAGGTCACCGTGCCCGCGCAGGACAACTGCGCCGCGCCCTGCGGCCAGTTCCAGAACATCGCCAAGGCGCGCAACCAGGGGGTGGAGCTGGGCATCAACGGCGACCTGGGCGAGTGGGAGCTGGCAGCCAACTACACCTTCCTCGACCGCGAGAACCGCAGCGACCGCGACCTGCACCCCACCGACACCCCGCGCCACAGCCTGTTCGGCTCGGCCTCGTGGAACCTCGACGCCTGGAAGCACACCGCCAGCGTGGAGGCGGCCTCGCGTCGCTACAACACCTCCGACGCCACCCAGATGGCACCGGGCTACGCGGTGTACAACCTCAAGACCGGCTACCGCTTCAGCAACGACGTGCTGATCGAGGGCGGCGTGCGCAACCTGTTCGACCGCCTGTACGAGTACAGCGAGGGCTACCCGGAAATGGGCCGCCAATACTTCGTGCAATTCAATGTGCCGCTGTAACTGCTGGCTGGCGGGCCTGCTGCTGGCGTTCAGCGGCCTGCTGAGCGCGGCCCCGCAAAGCGTGGTGGTGATGACCAGCTACCCCGAGGAGGTGATGACGCGGGTGGAGGATGGCTTCGCCCAGGCCCACCCGGAGTATCGCGTGCAGGTCCTCTGGCGCCAGGGCTTCGATGCCTTGCCCTACCTGCTGCAAGCCAGACAGGGCGGGGTGGATGTGTACTGGGCGCCGTCGCCGGGCAACTTCACCCGGCTGGCGAAGGCGGGCAGTTGGCAGCCGCTGGGTATCAGCCTGGAGGGCCTGCCGGCGCAGATCGGCGGCCTGGCGTTGCGTGATCAAAAAAACCTGTACCAGGCGACCGAGCTGGCAGGTTACGGCTTTGCCATCAACACCGCGTCGCTGGCCGAGCTGGGCGTGCCCACGCCCAAGGACTGGCCCGACCTGCTCGACGCTCGCTTGCGCGGGCGGGTGGCGCTGCCCGACCCGGGCCGGGTAGGGTTTGCCCCGGTGCTGCTGGATATCGTGCTGCGCGCCTATGGCTGGGAGCGCGGCTGGGCGCTGTGGAGCGAACTGGCCGGGCAGGCGCGGCTGGTCACGCGCGGCGGTACGCTGGTGAGTGACGAGGTCACCAGCGGGCGGGCAGCGGTTGGCTTGTCGATCGACTTCTTCGTCGCTTCGGCCAAGGCCAACGGCGAGCCGGTGGACTTCGTGTACCCGGCCCACGGTGGGCTCAACCCGGCATTCATCGCCATTACCGCAAGCACCCAGGCGCCGGCCGGTGCCCGGGCGTTCGCACGGTACGTGTTGTCCGACGCCGGGCAGGCGCTGCTGGCCGATGCCGACATTCGCAAGCTGCCGGTGCGCCCGAGCGTGTATGCGCAGCTGCCCGCGCAGTACCACGACCCGTTCGTTGCCGCAGGGCACGGCGCCTATGACTACGGCAACGGCAGCTCGCGCGAACGCCTGGCGCTGATCAGTTCGCTGTTCACCCAATGGCTGGGCCTGCCCCACGAGGCGCTGAACGAACTCTGGACGCGGCTGCACGCGGCCGAAGCGGCGGGGCATGACGTAGCCGCCATACGTCAGTTGTTGACCGCGCCGCCACTGACTGCCGGGCAAGCCGAGGCCAAGCCGTTGCTGGGCCTGTTCGCGGCACGTCAGGACAAGGGCATGGCCCACGAGCCGGCAACCGACCAGGATGCATTGGGCCGTACCGAGATCACCTGGCAGTTCCAGGCCGCGCTGCAGCGGGCAGAGGCGGCGCGGTTGCTGGAGGGGCTGGGTCAGTGACCGTTGTGCGCATCGCCGGGCTGTCGATCGGTTTGCTGGTGAGCGCGCTCGCCAGCGCCGATGTCACCCACACCGCGGTCAACCGTGAAGCCTACGCCCAGCCCTTCGCCGGGCTGGACGAAGGCCAGCTGGAGCGCTTCTTTCGAGGGCGCAGCCTGTTCCGGCAGGCGTGGGTGGTCGCACCGTCTCGCGATGAAGCGGTGGATGGGCTCGGGCCGTTGTACAACCGGGTGTCGTGCATCGCCTGCCACCCCAAGAACGGTCGTGGCCAGGCGCCGCAGCAGGGGGAGGCGATGCGCAGCCTGTTGCTGCGCCTGTCCGTGCCGGGCCGCGATGCCCACGGCGGGCCGAAGCCTCATCCTGTGTATGGCGACCAGCTCAACGACCAAGGTGTGCCCGGCGTGCCGGGGGAAGGGCGGGCCCATGTGTACTGGCAGGAACACGCGGTGCCGCTGGGCGATGGCGAAACCGTGATGCTGCGCACGCCGCGTGTCGAACTGCGCGAGCTGGCCTATGGGCCACTGGACGGGGTGTTGACCTCGGCGCGGGTGGGCTCGCCGGTATTCGGCCTCGGTTTGCTGGAGGCCATCGAGGCCAGCACGCTGCAGGCCATGGCGGCTGAAGCCAAGCCCGACGGCGTGACCGGGCGCGTCAATCAGGTGTGGAGTGTGGAGCGACAGCGTGCCGAGGCGGGCCGCTTTGGCCTCAAGGCCAACCAGCCCGACCTGCGCCAACAGATCGCCCACGCCATGCTGGGCGACCTGGGCATCACCTCCACGCTGGCTCCTGAGCAGAACTGCACCCCTGCCCAACAGGCCTGCGCGCAGGCGCCCCACGGCGGCGAGCCGGAGCTGGACGCGATGCAGCTTGGTGACCTGCATTTCTACCTCGCCCACCTGGCCGTGCCTGCGCGCCGGCAGCAGGCCGAGCCTGCGGTTGTGCAGGGTAAAAAACTGTTTGCCGCGATTGGCTGCACGGCCTGTCACCGGCCCGAACTGGTCACGGGCACACACCCGCTGTACCCGGCGCTGAGCCAGCAACGGATCGCGCCGTACACCGATTTGTTGTTGCACGACATGGGCGAGGGGTTGGCCGATGGCCGTGAGGACTTTCTCGCCAATGGCCGCGAGTGGCGCACCCCTGCGCTGTGGGGGCTTGGGTTGGGTGAGCGGATCAACCCCGGCAGTGGCTACCTGCACGACGGCCGAGCGCGCACGCTGGAGGAAGCCATCGTGTGGCATGGAGGTGAAGCGCAAGTGGCCCGGCAGCGCTATGTAACGCTGGGGGCGAAGGAACGGGCGGCGATTCGGGCGTTTCTTGAGTCGCTGTAGGGCGCTGGACCCAAGGCGATCATCTCTCAGTGACGGGAGCGCGATTCAGCGTGAGAAGGCCAGGGCATGAAGCCCTGGCCAATCGCAACCGTCACTTTTTCTTTTTCGCAGGTTTATCTGCCTTGTCCGACTTCTTGGCCTTCTCTGGCTTGCTGTCCGATTTTTTTGCAGATTTCTTGGGTTCGGCATCTTTTTTCTTGTCTTTCTTTTCTTTCTTTTCAGAGGCTTTGGAAAGAGCCGATGCCGCAGCTGATTTCTTTGCCGATGATGACTTCTTGTCTTTCAAATCCTTGCTGGCTTTTGAAGACCCGTCTTTGCTTTTCTTCTCGTCCTTAGCCACGTTGACCACCTCTGATAGCGCTTGCCGGTATTGGCACGTTGCCTGTGGGATCATCCACATGCTGATCATTAGGCGAGTTCGCCCAGAGGCGGTTCAAATTATTTGAGGCGCTGGGCAGGGCCTTGGCGGATGTTGCGTCAGGTACCGGGGCTTGGCATGCCCGGCAAGCTGGGCCAAGCTTGCATGGGCCTGCAGCAGTTGCTCTACTACGGGCCTTTCATCGATAGCGCTGATGATTACTATCAAAGGGCCCGCCTGTCGGCGCGGTAAAACCCGCTTGTATAATCGCCTTCGATTTTTCCCCGCTTTCCGCGCCTGCTCAAGGCGTCATTTCCCCCATGGAACCCAGCACCATGCCAAGCGCAAGCCAGGCCCCTAGCGGCCTTCCCGAACACAATCAACAGAGCGTCAAACAGCAGTGGCTGGCGATTCTCTCGGTCGCGGTGGGCGCCTTTGCCCTGGTGACCAGCGAGTTTCTGCCGGTGGGCGTACTCAACGATGTCGCCAGCGACCTGGGCATCAGTGCCGGTCATGCCGGCCTGATGGTGACGCTGCCCGGCATCATGGCCGCACTCGCCGCGCCCTTGCTGTCGGTGGGCATCGGCGCGATGGACCGGCGCTACCTGCTGATCGGCCTGACCCTGATCATGATCATCGCCAATGCGGTGGTGGCCTACGCCACCGACTTCAGCCTGCTGCTGTTCGGCCGTGTGCTGCTGGGGGTGAGCATCGGCGGGTTCTGGGCCACGGCCATCGCCCTCAGCGGCCGCCTGGCCCCCAAGGGTGTTGGGGTAGCCCAGGCCACCTCGATCATCATGGTGGGTGTGACCCTGGCCACCGTGCTGGGCGTGCCCGTCGGCACCTGGCTCAGCGGCCTGATGGGCTGGCGCATGACCTTCCTGGTGACCGCGCTGGTGGGTGTACCGGTGCTGCTGGCCCAGGTGTTCCTGCTGCCGCGGCTCAACCCCGACAAGGCCATTCGCATCAGTGACCTGCCGGCACTGTTCATCAATCCGCAAGCCCGGGTCGGCCTGATTGCGGTGTTGCTGATCGGCCTGGCGCACTTTGCCGCGTACACCTACGTGGCACCGTTTTTCAAGCAAAGCGCCGGCTTCGATGGGCCGACCATTGGCTCGCTGCTGTTGCTGTATGGCGTGGCCGGGGTGCTGGGGAATGTCTTCGCCGGGTTTGCCGCCAACCGCAGCGTGCGTTACACGCTGATGCTGGTGGCGCTGATGATTGCCGTCAGCACGGCGCTGTTCCCTTACTTCGCCACCGGCATGACCGGTGCGGTGATGCTGATCGCGCTGTGGGGCTTTGCCTTCGGTGCCTTTCCGGCCTGCGCCAGTATCTGGATGTTCGTGGTAGCGCCCAAGGATGTCGAGCGCGGCATGCCGCTGTTCGTGGCTTTGTTTCAGGTGATCATTGCGCTGGGGTCGTTCTTTGGCGGGCGCATCGTCGACCAGATGGGCAGCTCGGTGCTGCTGAGCCTGGCCACGGCACTGGTGGGCTGCGGTTTTGTCACGGTGCTGGTGCTGGGGCGCAAGGTCAGTAACCGAATGGCGGTTCAGCCTTGCTAGCAGCCCGGCGCATGGGCTGACGTCAATCTTGATGGGGCCGCGTGTGCGGCCTTGCAAGATCGCTGAGATTCGATAGCACCCAAATCAGCACTTCATTGCTGATCTACGGCGCATAGAAACACCCGCCCAGCGGGTCAGTCCACACCAGCTCCCCGGTAGCGGGGCGGCGCATCAGGTTGTCGAGCTTGGCATCCACGTCACATTCATGGCGCTGCGCAAATTCCGCCGCCCTGGCGAGTGTGATCAACACCCCCGCCACCGCGGGATGCTCACCGGCCAAGGCCAGGCACTGTTCAGCAAGCACGGCGTTGGCCGGCAGATCATCATTGTCGTCGAGCAACCCCGACAGCAGGCTGGCAAGTAACGGCTCGCTGGCCTCATCCACGCTTATCAACCTTTCCACTTCGGCCAGCCAGTAGAACTCGTTTTCGCTTCCCCTGAATGAAGCGTCAGAGGGCCCCACGGCGCCATAGTCGTGAATGACCTCGACGACATTACGGTTGCCCTGGGCCCACTGCCGGGCAAGAAAATTGTGGCCGCAACCTTCGAGCGTGAGGCGATAGAGCCTGGTACCGTGCTCGAACAGCATGCTGCTCGAACCCTGGCAAAGGAACGTCGCCTGGTTCAGCGGTGCGCTTGCCAGAATCGCCTGGAAGTTTTTGCCCGCCAGCACCGGTTGATCAGCCATGCCCATTCCCCCCGCTGAAGTTGCCGACCCCTGATGCTTGAACAGCCGCTTTCGAGAGCAGGCCAAGCCTGCTTCTCGGGTGATCCCTTTCCCCAAGCCAGTTGGGGATCAAGGCGCCTTGCGCCGCAAAGTGCTCGACATGCACCACGGTGATTCTGCCGTCTGTGTAGGCCACGGCGTTGATCATCTTCCATGCGCCGGGGCGGGCATGGCGCAACAGCGCGTAGGCAGACGCGACATAGTTCATCCCCGTGCCCAGGCCGAACATCACGATCAGTCGGGTCTCTTGCGGCAGGTCGCGAAGAAAGGCCGTTGTACAGTTGCTGGCCACCGACTTGCCGAACGGGCTGGCAATGAACTTGTCCAGCATCCCGCCGCCTGATCCTTTCCAGGTACCAGCCTTGCGGTCGTGGCGCTCTACGGTGCAACGGATGAGCGATGCGAAATGAAAGCGCCCGTCGTTGTCCGCAATAAGGCGGTCCACCTGTTGCTTGAGCCTGTCAGGCGGGGCGGCGGGGATAAGGCCCACGTGGGCCAGAATCTTGCCCACATTGAGACGACTGCCCTTGTAGGCGATGTCGTCGTGAGGTGTGCTGGCAAGTGCCCCCGCCTGAGTGGGGCCCTTGGAGAAGCCCAGCACAACCACCTCTGGCGTAGTACTGCCCCATGCCAGCGGGTTTGCCGTAATACGCCACTCGCCCTCGGTGCGAGTGGCTACATCGAATGCTGGCGCACTCTCGGTGTGGCAACGCGAGCAGGAGACTCTGCCGTGACGGGGTAAGCAACTCATCAATCCTCCCAAGGTGCCGACGTTTGAAGTAGCAGGGCGCCACAAGATGGACTCGATCCGGCTATTACGCGGCAACTGCGAGCAGCGTAGTTGACGTTGTTTACTTTGCCATCAGCGTGTCTACCGCCCGTTTGTGCTCGGCCAATAGCCGACATGGCGCCTAGCCGGGCACGGGTGCTTCAGTGAGGCCAAGTCGAAGGAAGCTCAATGCATCCTTGTAGAGTGGGTGCCATGCGTCGGATGGCTCGCTATGGAGTGGATGCCAGAAAAACCTGAACGCGTGCCCTCCGTCATCCTGGGTAAAGTGAACCCAGGTGTCGGGAAGCTCGTGGGTGACGTGACACTCATGAAATGCCCACACATGCCCGGTTACCTCAGCGCGCCACACGCCAAGATTTCGTCCCACCGTGCCATTAATTCCGGCTTCCTCGAACAGTTCTCGTACAGCAGCGTCTTCACTCGGCTCACCTGGCTCCACACTTCCCTTGACCAACTGCAGGCCCGCCAACGGATGCGCGAACGCCAGAATCTCCAACGTTTCACGGCTGCGCAGCACCACCGGGCAAGCTTTATCCACTGCGATGTTGTTCTCCCCTTGGCTCATTGCTGTTGAGTGTTGAGCGCGTCGAAAGCTGAACGATGTCAGCTGCCTTCAACACTGCACGATCTTAAAGCATCCATCCGGCTCTGCCGGGTTTTTGCCCCCCTCCCAAGTTCAGGACAAACCAGGCAGCACACTGATGAACCCTGCCCACATGTTGCAGTTTGTTGCCGCAGCCAGATGCCTGGCCTTGAGGTTGACGCAAATCAAGCTGCTGCCTATGGGGTTCGGGAGACCATGGCGGCACGAAAGGAGCGGATCGACAGCAGGCCAACGCCTCGATCCGCATGCGCCACATTGCATAAGGAGCCCCACATGAGCCCGTTGAAGCACGTACTGGTTGCCACCGATTTGTCCACTTCTGCGCGCAACGCAGCAGAGCGGGCCGCACTCCTGAGCCAGGCGCAGCATGCCGCGCTGGACCTGCTCTACGTTGCCAACCCCGCGCCTTACGAGCGCCTCAAGCAGGTTGTGGTACCCGATGACAACCTGTTGAATCGCGTGCTGGAAAGTGCCGGCGAAAACCTGCGTGCAGTGGCTGCCATGCTGTTCCACCGCTACGCCATCTCCGCTGGCACACAGGTCGCGCCCGGTTCGGTGGCTACCGAAATCACCCGTGTGGTGCAAGACAAACACACCAACCTGCTGGTATGCGGGGCCAAGGGGCAGAACCTGGCGCGCCGCCTGCTGGGCTCCACCGTGCAGCGCATGCTGAGCCGCATGCACTGCCCGATGCTGGTGGTCAAACAGGCCCCGCGCGAGGCGTACCGCCGCGTGCTGGTGCCGGTTGATTTTTCGCCTTCGTCGCTGCGTGCCATCACCCTGGCAAAAGCCGTGGCCCCGCAGGCCGAAATCATTCTGATGCACGCGTTCGAAGCGCCCTTCGAGGGCAGCATGCGCTTTGCCTACATCGACCAGGACACCCTCACGCACTACCGCAACGCCATCAAGAAGGATGCCGTGGAGCAACTTGCGGCCCTGAGCGAAGCCGCCGGCCTGCCCAATGCTCGGCAGATCGTGGCACACGGCGACGCAGCCTGGCGGATCGTGGAAACCGAGCAGGAGCTGGACTGCGACCTGATCGTGGTCGGCAAGCAGGGCGAAAGCGCGCTTGAAGAACTGCTGGTGGGCAGCGTCACCAAGCACGTGCTGAGCGAATCGCAGTGCGATGTGTTGGTGTCGATCTAGGGTCTGTAGGTAGGGCCGGGGGGCCGGAAACGCTTGGCACAGCACACGCGATAACGGTTCTGTCGCAAGCGCCGTGAGGCGTTGGTGGCATCCGCAAGGCCCATGTTGCGGATGATGGCGTAATGGTATTGTTGGCTACCGTTACGCCATTCATCAATCGGCACAGAAGAAGTGCTTCATGATCGACACCGCACAGATGGCCCTGATTCTTGATGCGCTGCCCGACCCTGCCTTCATTCTGTCGCGCAGTGGCAAGTACGTTGCGGTGTTTGGTGGCCGCGACGCGCGTTATTACCACGATGGGTCCGGCCTGATCGGCCTGTATATTTCAGACCTGATCAATGCCGACAAGGCGAACTGGTTTCTGGAGCAGATTGCCCGGGCACTGGCCACGGGAAACCTGCTGGTCGCCGAGTACGAGCTGAGCAACAGGGACGTGAAGGGCCTGCCCGATGAGGGCCCCAAAGATCCCATCTGGTTCGAAGGGCGCATCCAGGCCCTGAACTTCAGGGTGGACGAAGAGGAGGTCGTGCTGTGGGTCGCCAGCAATATCTCCGAACGGCACACACTGGAAGTCAGGCTCAGGGAACTGAGCGATACCGACCAGCTCACCGGTCTGTTCAACCGCAGAAAGCTCGAACATGACCTGAAACTGCACCACGAGTCCCTGACACGCTATCGCGTGCCGACGTCGGTGTTCCTGTTCGACCTGGACAACCTCAAGAAAATCAATGATACCCAGGGGCATCACGCCGGTGATCAGATCATCCAGGCGGTGGCCGAGATCTGTCGTTGCGCGCTGCGCGCAACGGATTTCGCCTGCCGCCTGGGTGGCGACGAGTTTGTGGTGGGCCTGCCCAATACCGAGCGCGAGCAGGCGCTGCAGCTTGCCGAGCGTCTGCATGAGCGCTTCCGAAAAGAGCTGAGCCGCTATTGGGCAGGCGACACGGTGGTCACCGTGAGCATTGGCGCAACGGCCATGCTGCCCGAGGACCACGCTTACGAGGACACCTTGAAACGGGCCGATCGTGCCCTGTACGTGGCCAAGAGCATGGGCAAGGACCGGATTGTGTGGCTCTGACGCCAGGGTATGGCCAATGTCAGAAAACCCTTGACCTTCCAGACGTGGCAAGTCGGATAAGTACGCGAACGTTGCTTTGCCCCCGCAAAGCAGGTCGACACTCGTGCGAAAGGCCATGTGATGAACGTCAAACGCGTAACCCTTTTCACTGCGGCGCTAAGCGTCGCGCTCACCAGCGTCGGGTGCAAGGAGACGGCACCCGCGACTGAACCCGCCAAGCCTCCCAGTGTTCCGGTAGCCGAGGTGATCGTGCGCCCGGTAACGCCCCATGCCGAATTCACCGGGTCGCTGACCGCGATCAAGCGGGTCGAACTGCGCCCGCGGGTGGCCGGCTACATTCAGGCGGTGAGCGTGCCCGAGGGCCGCATGGTAGAGAAGGGCAGCCAGCTCTTTGTCATCGATCCACGGCCCTTCCAGGCCGCGCTCGACGCCGCCACCGCACGCCTGCAGGAGGCCCGGGCGGCGTGGCTGCTGGCCCAGGCAGACCATGCCCGAGCCCGGCAACTGTATGCGCAAAAGGTCGTTGCGCGGGACCGGCTCGACAGCGCGATTGCGGCGCTCGATGCGGGCCAGGCCCAGGTCGATGCCGCAAAGGCCGCGCTGGACGCTGCAAAGCTCGACCTGAGCTTCACACGGGTCACCGCACCGATCAGTGGGCGTGTAGGGCAAACCCTGGTCACCGAAGGCAACTACGTCACCAATGGGGTGACGCCACTGACCACCATCGTCTCTGTCGACCCCCTGCATGTGTACTTCGATGTGGACGAGCGCACGTACCTGCGCTCGCTCGCATCAAGCCGGCCTGGCGCGGGCGCGCAGGCGGCGAAGGTGAGCGTGGCGCTGGCCACCGACAAGCAGTACGCGCGGCCCGGCCGCGTCGATTTTCTGGCCAACGCCGCCGATCGCAACACCGGCACGCTGCGTGTTCGCGCGGTGGTCGACAACCCCGACGGGCAGCTGACGCCCGGTTTGTTTGCCAAGGTGAAGCTTGAGACCGGCACGCCACAGGCCAGGGTGCTGATCTCGGACCAGTCGATTTCGACCGACCAGGGCAGCCGCTACGTACTGGTAGTGGGCAAGGACGACAAGACCCAGTACCGCCCGGTCGAACTCGGCCCGATGGTGGAGGGCTTGCGCGTGATCGAAAAAGGCCTGCAGCCCGGCGAGCGCATCGTGGTCAAGGGCCTGGTGCGTCCGGACATGCAGGTTACGCCGCAGCCCACCTCGATCGAGGGTTCGCCCGTCACGGCGCAGCAAACCCTGGGGGCGGCGCAATGACATTCCCGCGCTTCTTCATCGATCGTCCCATTTTTGCCATCGTCCTCTCGATACTGATGATGATTGCCGGCATCGTCGCCTTCTTCCAGCTGCCGCTGAGCGAGTACCCGGCGGTAACGCCGCCGACCGTGCAGGTGACGGCGTCCTATCCGGGGGCCAACCCCCAGGTAATCGCACAAACCGTGGCCGCGCCACTGGAGCAGGCGATTACCGGGGTGGAGGGCATGCTGTACATGGCGTCGCAGTCTGCCACCGATGGCCGGATGGTACTGACCATCACTTTCGCCCAGGGCACCAATGCCGATATTGCGCAGATCCAGGTGCAGAACCGCGTTTCGCGGGTTCTGCCGCGCCTGCCGGCAGAGGTGCAGCACCAGGGCGTGGTCACCCAGAAGACCTCGCCGGACATGCTGATGGTGGTTCACCTGCTGTCTCCCGACAAACGCTACGACCCGCTCTACATGTCGAACTACGCCTACCTTCAGGTGCGCGATGAACTGTCGCGCCTGCCCGGCATCAGCGATGTGCTGGTGTGGGGCGCCGGGGAGTACAGCATGCGGCTGTGGCTCGACCCGGACCTGATCGCCGCGCGCGGGCTCACCGCAGGCGAGGTGATCGAAGCGGTGCGCGAGCAGAACGTGCAGGTGGCAGCGGGGTCGGTCGGCCAGGCGCCCAACGCCACCGCCGCGTTCCAGGTAACCGTGAACACCCTGGGGCGGCTGACCGATGAGCAGCAGTTTGGCGACATCATCATTCGCACCGGCGACGACGGTCAGGTCACGCGCCTGCGCGATGTGGCCCGTATTGAGATGGGCGCCGACTCTTACGCACTACGCAGCCTGCTCGATGGCGAACCGGCCGTTGCGCTGCAGATCATCCAGAGCCCGGGCGCCAATGCCCTGGACGTTGCCCAGGCGGTGCGCGAAACCATGCAGCGGCTGGAGGCGAACTTCCCGGCGGGGCTCACCTCGCGCATTGCCTATGACCCCACGGTGTTCGTGCAGGCCTCGCTGGAGTCGGTGGCCATCACCTTGCTGGAGGCGATCATGCTGGTGGTGATCGTGGTGGTGCTGTTTCTGCACAACTGGCGCGCGTCGCTCATCCCGCTGATGGCGGTGCCGGTGTCGCTGGTGGGCACCTTTGCGGTCATGCACCTGATGGGCTTTTCGCTCAACACCCTGTCGTTGTTCGGCCTGGTGCTATCGATCGGGATCGTGGTGGACGATGCCATCGTGGTGGTGGAGAACGTCGAGCGTCATATCGAGAACGGCGAGGCGCCGGCCCAGGCCGCCAGGCTTGCCATGGACGAGGTGACCGGGCCCATCATCGCGATCACCTCGGTGCTGGCTGCGGTGTTCATCCCCACGGCGTTCCTCAGCGGCCTGCAGGGCGAGTTCTATCGCCAGTTCGCGCTCACCATTGCCATCTCGACGATTCTGTCGGCGGTCAATTCGCTGACCCTCAGCCCCGCACTCGCCGGGTTGCTGCTGCAGCCACGCCAGCACGGCGATACGCCCGACCCCCGCAGCCTGCGCGGGCGTGCCCGGCGGTTGCTCGGCACCCTTGGCCGGCCGTTCCAGCGTGCACCGCAGGCCTATGGCAACACGGTGCGCAAGGTGGTCCGGCTCAGCGGCCTGGTGCTTGTGGTGTACGTCGGCCTGCTGGGGTTGACCGCGTTCGGCTTCAATGCCGTGCCACCGGGCTTTGTACCGATGCAGGACAAGTACTACCTGGTGGCCATCGCCCAGTTGCCCAACGCGTCGTCGCTGGACCGCACCGAAGCGGTGGCCAGGCAGATGTCGCAGTTGGCCCTGGCCGAGCCGGGCGTCGAAAGCGTGGTGGCGTTCCCGGGGCTTTCGATCAACGGTTTCGTCAACGTGCCCAACGCCGCGGTGATGTTCATCATGCTCGACCCGTTCAAGGAACGTGCCTCGCCGGACCTGGCTGCAACCGCCATCGCCGGGCGCCTGCAGGCCAGGTTTGCGGGCATTCCCGATGGTTTTCTTGGGGTGTTCCCGCCACCCCCGGTGCCCGGCCTGGGTGCCACCGGCGGCTTCAAGATGCAAGTCGAGGACCGCAGCGGCGCGGGGCTGGAGGCCCTGGTGCAGCACACCCGCATCCTGATGATGAAGGCCACCGAGTCGGGGCAGTTGGCCGGGCTGATGACCAGCCTCGATATCAATGCACCGCAGCTCGACGTGGTCATCGACCGGGCCCAGGTCAAGAGCCAGGGCGTGCGCCTGACCGATGTGTTCGAGGCACTGCAGGTGTACCTGGGTTCGCTGTACGTCAACGACTTCAACCGCTTTGGCCGCACCTACAAGGTCACGGCGCAGGCCGACACGGACCACCGCATGCAGGCCGAAGCCATCGGCCGCCTGCAGGTACGCAATGCGGCCGGGGCCATGCTGCCGTTGTCGGCGTTTGTCAGCGTTACGCCAAGCTCCGGCCCGGACCGGGTGATTCACTACAACGGCTACCCCTCGGCGGACATTTCGGGGGGCGCGATGCCGGGCGTGAGTTCAGGGCAGGCGGTTGCGCTGATGGAGCGTCTGGCTGGGGAAATGCTGCCTGAAGGCATGACCTTCGAATGGACCGACCTGACCTACCAGCAGAAGCTGGCCGGCGATTCGGCGCTGTTCATCTTCCCGCTGTGCGTGTTGCTGGCCTACCTGATTCTGGCGGCGCAGTACAACAGCTGGCTGCTGCCCCTGGCGGTGCTGCTGATTGTGCCGATGTGCCTGTTGAGCGCAATCATCGGGGTGTGGCTGATGGAGGGCGACAACAACGTGTTCGTGCAGATCGGGCTGATCGTGCTGGTGGGCCTGGCCGCCAAGAACGCGATCCTCATCGTCGAGTTCGCCCGTACCCTGGAAGCGCGGGGGGCGAGTGTGCTGGAGGCGGTTGTGGAGGCATGCCGGTTGCGCCTGCGCCCGATCGTGATGACGTCCCTGGCCTTCGTCGCCGGCGTCGTGCCGCTGGTGCTTGCCAGCGGCGCAGGTGCCGAGATGCGCCAGGCCATGGGGGTGGCGGTGTTTGCCGGCATGCTCGGGGTGACGCTGTTCGGCCTGTTCCTGACCCCGGTTTTCTATGTGGTGATCCGTGGCCTGGCGGCCCGCTTCGAGCGGCACACGCCCACAGCCCAGCCTGCCCTGGAGGAGCGCCGTTCATGAGCCTTTGCTATCGAGCTGTTCTGGCGCCCCTGGCCACCCTCATGCTGCTGTCCGGGTGTGCTGCAGTAGGCCCCGACTACGTTGCGCCGTCGCTGCCGGCAACGCAGCTTCCCGCACGCTTCGATGAGCTGCCTGCCGGGCTTGGCCCCGGCAGCGTCGAGGCCCGGTGGTGGGGTGCCTTTGACGAGCCGGCGTTGACCGGGCTGGTTCAGCGGGCGCTTGCCGCCAACCATGACATCGCGATTGCTGCCGTGCGGCTCGAAGAGGCCAGGGCGATGTTGCGCGAAAGCCGCCAGGGTTTCCTTCCGCGTGGCGGCCCTGCGCTCAGCTACGAGAACCGCCGCTGGAGCGAAGTGCAGACACCGGCTGGCCAGTCGCGGCAGAACGAAACCTATCGGGGGGCGGTCGATGCGTCCTGGGAAATCGACCTGTTCGGCCGCGTGCGCCGCTCGGTGGAGGCCGCACGCGCCCAGGCCGGTTCGCGCGAGGCGTTGCTGCGCGGGGTGCAGGCGAGTGTGGCGGCCGAGATGGCGGCCACCTGGTTCGAGCTGCGGGGCATCGAGGCCGAGTTGGCGGTTGCGGCCGATACCCGCCAAAGCCAGCGCGACAGCCTGAGCATGGTCGAACGCCAGGTGAACGCCGGGGCGGCCACCGAGTTCGACCGGCTGCGGGCCGAAGCCCTGTTGCGCTCGGTCGAGGTGAGCGTGCCCGAGCTGGAGCGTCGGCGTGATGCCTCGGTCAACGCCCTGGCAATCCTGCTGGGCGAGCCGCCGCAGCGGTTCACACCACCGGCCGCCGAGCCTGGGGATCAGGCGCTGGCCCTGCGCACGATCGCCGTCGGTGAGCCCACGGCGTTACTCTGGAGGCGCTCCGACATTGCCGCGGCAGAACGCGCCCTTGCGGCCGCCACGGCGCAAATCGGGGTCGAGACGGCGGGCCTCTATCCCGAGGTGCAGGTGCAGGGCTCCATCGGTGTGGTCACCGGAAGCCTCGACGGGATGAGTGGCGCGGGCGCGCTGTCGAGCTTTATCGGCCCGATGATTCGCTGGTCCCTGCTGGACACCGGGCGTGTACGTGCCCGCATTGCCGCCAGCGAGGCACGCGCCAGGGAGGCGTTGATCGTGTACGACCAGACGGTAGTGCGCGCGTTGCAGGAAACCGATGATGCCTTCAAGGCCCACGGGGCTGCGAGCAATACCCTGAGGCTGCGATTGCTCGAATCGGCGGCCAACGGCGAGGCGGCGCGGCTTGCCCGGGCGCGGTTCTCGGAGGGCGAGGGCGTCTATCTGGATGTGCTTGAGGCCGAGCGCGCCGATTACGCCAGCCGACGCGCCCTGACCGCTGCACGTACCCGACAACGCCTGGCGGTTGTGGGCATCTACAAGGCGCTGGGTGGTGGCTGGGAAGTCTGCGCGCAGGCCCGGCAGCCGTGCGACGGCGCCTCTCTCTAGCGTTCCATCAGGCAAAAATAATCCCCGAAACCGGGGATTATTTTCATACGGCTTCCACCAGCGTGTTACTGCTGTTCCGTACCGTCGGGCAACGCATAGGCAATGATGTAGTCGCCCACATCAGGCGAATGGCTCATGCCGCCCGCCGAGATCACCACATACTGCTTGCCGGTCGCCGGCGACTGGTAGATCAACGGCGCTGCCACTGCACCTACCGGCAGGCGGGCTTTCCACACCTCCTTGCCGGTGGCCGAGTCCAGAGCCCGCAGGTAGTAGTCCTGGGTGCCGGCAAAGAACACCAGCCCCGAGGCGGTCGAGGTAGGGCCGCCCAGCGTCGGCATGCCCAGCGGGATCGGCAGGTGGGTCTTGAGGCCCAGGGGGCCGGTGTCCTGCACGGTGCCCAGCGGTACCTGCCACACCAGCTTCTGGGTGTTCAGGTCGATGGCGCTCATGCTGCCGAACGGCGGGGTGTTGCACGGCACGCCCAGGGGGGATTGCAGGATGTCGATTTTTACCCCGCCATAGATGCCCGCCACTTGTGGGCGAATCGTGCCCATGAAGCCCGGCACCTCATCGGTGGAAACCTTGAACTTGCTGGTGTTTTCCTTGGTGACCAGCGCCATGCGCAGCGGTACGCGCATATCGTTGACGAACATCATGCCGGTGTTTTCGTCGATGGAGATGCCACCCCAGTTCATGCCACCCAGCAGGCCCGGCCATTCGATGTAGGGCTTTTCGGTCGGCGGGGTGAAGGGGCCCACATACACCGAGTCCTTGAACATGATGCGGCAGTACAGCTGGTCGAAGGTGCTCACGCCCCACATGGACTTCTCGGTCAGGGGCTCGGCACCAATCACCGGCATGCCCACCGAGTGCGGTTGGGTCGGTGCCAGGTGTTCGCCTTCGGCGGCGGGGGATGTCGGTACGGGCAGCTCCTGAACTTCAGTCACCGGCTGGCCGGTGCGGCGGTCCAGCACGAAGATGTTGCCGGTCTTGGTGGTCTGGATCAGCACCGGGGTCTTCTCGCCCTGGGCGTTCTTGATGTCGTACAGCACCGGTTGCGAGGGCAGGTCGTAGTCCCACACGTCGTGGTGCACAGTCTGGTACACCCACTTGGCCTTGCCGGTCGAGGCATCGACGGCCACCACGGCCGAACCGTACTTTTCCTTGGCCTGGTTGCGGTCGCCACCCCAGTAGTCGGGCGGGCCGTTGCCGGTGGGCAGGTACACCAGGTTCAGTGCCTTGTCGTAGGTGGGCACGGTCCACACGTTGGGGGTTTCCAGGGTGAACTGGTGGTCGCTGGCGGTTGCGTCCTGGCCTTCAGGCGCACCGATGTCCCAGGCCCACACCAGCGCACCGGTCAGCACGTCGAAGGCACGCACGGCGCCCGACGGCTCCTTGGCGACGATGTCGCGCACCCAGCCGCCGACCACGGTGAGGTGGCCCATTACCACGGGCAGGGAGGTGGGGTGGTAGCGCTTGCTGTTCTCGGTGGGGCCCATGCCTTTTTTCAGGTCGACATAACCGTTGTCGCCAAAGCTCGGGCACAGGGTGCCGGTGTGTGCGTCCAGGGCAAACAGGCGGGCGTCGACCGACGACACCAGGATGCGCTGGCGGCACTGCTGCTCGCCATACGAGGCCTTGACCTCGGCGCTCAGGCTGTCGTCCTTGTCGATGTCGTGATAACCCACGCCGCGGCACGTCACGTGCTCGGCGCTGCGCGCGTGCGGGTCGAACTTCCAGATCGGCTTGCCCGTGTCGGCGTCGAGGGCGGTGATCAGGTTTTCTGGCGTGCATGAATACAGCACGTTGCCGATCTGCAGCGGGGTGTTCTCGTCCACGCCGGCACCGGCGCCCGTGGTTCTGCGGCCGGTGCGGTAGATCCAGGCCACTTGCAGGTCCTTGACGTTCGCCGGGGTGATCTGGCTGAACGGCGCAAAGCGCGTGCCCGAGGCGTTGCGGCCGAAGAACTCCCAGTTTTCCGGCGCGGCGGGGGCTTCGGTTGGCGCAGGCTTGGCCGTGGAGGCGAGCGGGGTGGAGATTGCACCGTGCGGGTAGAACGCCGCCACGAAGGTCGCGATCAGCCCCGCGAACACCGCAAAGCCGAAGCGGTTGGCCAGGCGTCGGGTGCTTGCCGAGGTGCCGGGCAAGGCTGCGCCGACCCACAGGCTGAGGGTCAGGATGATTGCCGGTACCACCAGGCGTGGCAGCAGCTCCCAGTAGCTGAACTGGCCGACTTCGTAGAATGCCCACACACAGGTTGCCAGGGCGATGGCTACCGAAAGGGCGATGCCGGCGCTTTTGCGCAGGAACATCAGCGCTGCCAGCAGCAGGTATGCAACGCCTGCGATCAGGTAGTAAGGCGAGCCATCGAGTGCTACCAGTTTGAAGCCGCCGTAGATCATCGCCAGCGATACGAGCAGCACCAGCAGGGCAAACAGCACCCTTGCGGTGGTGCCGAGTGCAAACTTCCGAGTTTGCGGTTGATGGTCATCCGTCATTTTTTTCATACGTTCCGTTAGTCAATGGAAAGTGCACGCAAGCTCTGCGCAGGGGTCAAGGCATTCAGTCGGCAGCGGTAAAGATCGAACCCGTGGGGTGTGGCGATCAGCGCGCAAGGGCGTGCGCGATCATTCGATACGGGGGGCGCCGAAGGCTCTGGGAAAGGGTGTTGGCGTTGGGGTGGCCTTTGCGGAGTCGGCGCGGTAGGGCTGCCTGAAAACGGTGGCCAGTTTAGGCGGGCGAGGCGGGGCGGATAAATGCTCAAGGTCGAAAAGCATTGTTGGGGAAACAGTAACAATGGGGACGGTCGGTAGGCCGCGTGGGCGGCCCGCGGAACGAAAGGGAGGCAGCTGTACGCGGGTTAGCAGACCAGGGATCAAGGACCCCGGCGCGCATGAATGCGCCCCGCGTACAGTCGCCATAACACCCGACGACAAAGGGTGACGGCCGTAAGCAGGATGGTAGACCGGGACTCCAGGAACCCAGCGCGCACGAATGCGCCCTGCGTACAGCCGTCATAAAACGAAACAGCGGGTGCAAAAAGGTGTCAGCTGAGACGGATGGACGCTTGCACGTCCTAAGGTACTCGGGCTAGCAAACCCGAAAGGATGCAGCTATAGATCGGTGCCCACCTTTGCAACAGACCGCCACAACCCAAAGCAGGCATATTAGCTTCTGGATCAGTAGGTAGCCTCCGCCAGTCCTAAAATCGAGACGGCGGTTCATTTCCAGCTTTGATCTGTGAAAAGACATGGTCTGGATCTGCCTGGCACCAATATCTGAACAGAAGGCGAGGTTCGGTATCCCCAAAATACTGACTCAGGAGGCTCTCGGCGGGGATTAGCAATTTAGTTTCTGGCCATTGCTGAGCTAAAACACCTATGTGTTTGCCAGACGAACAAATAATCCACGTCGCCTTGCCTCCACTGATGTCAGGCAGGTAAGCCATACCTTGGATCGCTTCGAACAAAGCGCGCAGTGTTACTGCTGGATCAAGCCTGATTGATGTCCTGTGACTTTCCAGATCATCCCCTGCATGCACGCTATCCCGATCAATTTGAATGACCAACATGAATGTTCCTTTTTAGCGTTGTGAGATTACTAGAATGCCAGCGTAGGAATGCCAGCAGCTATCTGTCTACAGTCCGCTTTTGGCCGATTGCGGCCGTTAACCACCGGCAGCCTTGGGTCCGTTAGCGACGGCCGAAACCGTGTTTGCCCAGTAATCTCGAATCGCACTCGCCGCTGCGTTTTCTCCAGCATCACCGTGGTTGTTGATGACCCTCTATGAAGGACGGGCAGTTGTTTGTTCTTCTGCACCTTCAACTGCTGAACAGCCCGACAACCCCTCCAACTGCACATACTCAATGCGGTGCCGTCCGTTGTTTTTAGCCGCATAGAGCTGCTGGTCCACGGCTTTGATGAAGTCTGTAGGCCTGTCCCGCTCGTCTGGCACCACCGAGCCTGCGCCTATGCTGACAGTCAGGCGGTGGTCATGTGGCGATAGCGCATGCACGATGGACTGCTTGTGGATCAACCGCTGGCAGCGCTCAGCCACTTTACGCGCTACCTCGGCATCGGCTTCGGGCAGCAGCACGATAAATTCTTCGCCGCCATAGCGAGCCACAAGGTCGCGTGGGCCATCCAACGCCAAACTCAGGGTCTGGGCAATCGCTATCAAACATTTGTCGCCTTGAATATGGCCGTACAAATCGTTGTACTGCTTGAAAAAATCGACGTCCAACAACAGCAGCGACAATGGCCGGCGCTCGCGGCGCGCACGTTCCCACTCCAACTCGAAACAGCTGTCGAAGCGACGACGGTTGGCGATATTCGTCAGGCCGTCCTTGAACGAGAGCACCTCCAGTTCCTTCTGCAAACTCAGCAACTGGTCCTCGGTCTTCTTGCGTTCGCTGATGTCGAACATGAAGCCGATCAGTGCTTCGACTTCGCCCCTGTCATTGCGCACCACGTGCACAACGTCGCGGATCCACACATAGCCGTTGTCCTTGGTCAGCGCTCGGTAGTCCGCCTCATGGTCCACGCCAGCCTTGGATTGCGTCACGCAGAAGTTCACCACATGCTCGCGATCTTCTGCATGCATGCGCATTGCCCAGTCTTCCACGCTCACCCAACTTTCAGGGCTCCAGCCCAGCAACGCCTCGATCTGAGGGCCGATGTAGGTGAATTTCATCGAGGCCCAGTCAATCTTCCAGGGAATCGCCTTGGTCGACTCCAGAAGGGTTCTGTACACCTCACTGTCATTGACAAGCTCGCTTGCATCGGACATACACGATAGCCCTCGGAACCCTATGGATAAGCCACTTTAGCAGCCCTGGCAGGGCAAGTACTGCGTACCGAGCCAGGCGTTGGTACATTGCGACATGGAAGAGGTTGCGGGCACGCTGAAAGCCCTTCGTATTCTGCTACTCATCTGTTTTGGTCGTCAGATCACTGGCTACTTCCTTGGCCAGCGCCATAAACGCCCGGGCAGCCGCAGATTGATAGACATTCTTGCGCTGCATCAAGACCGCTGTGCGCTCTAGCCGATGCGGCCCCAACTCGACAGACACCAACTCTGGGTGCTCCTGCGCTATGGCAGCCGGCAGCAAGGTCGACAGCGTGGTTCTGCGCACCACCTCAATCAACGCACCAATTACATTGGCCTCCATCACCACACGCGGGCGAATGCCGTGCTGGTTGCAATAGCGGTCGATCTGTTCGCGGGTGGCGAACGTTTTGCTGAGCAGAATCAGCGACTGCGCATTCAGCGTCTCCAGGCCGACAGCCCGCGCCCCGGCCAGCGGATGTCGGCTACCAACGACCAGGGCAAGCGTTTCAACCAGTAGCGGATAGGCTTCGATGTCTGGCGCATGCACCTCATCAAACGCAATCCCCACATCCAGTTCGTCCCTCAGCAGCAGGTTCTCCATCTGCTCCTGGGCCAGTTCATGCACGTTCAGCGTGATGTTCGGGTAACGGCTGTGAAAGGCTTCCACCAACGGCCCGACCAGGTAGGTCGTGAAGGTTGGCGTCACCGCTATGCGCAGCGTTCCTCGACTGAGATCGCCCACATCATGGATCGCCCGCTTGCCTTCGCGCAGCTCCTGCGCCGCCCGCAATGCATAACGCAGGTACACCTGCCCGGCATCGGTCAGGCGTGTTTTGCGCCCTGAGCGATCGAACAACTGCGCCCCGAGGCTTTCCTCCAGCTGGCGCACTTGCTGCGACAGCGCGGGCTGCGAAACATGCAGTGCCGCCGCGGCACTGGTAAAGCCCTGATGTTCGGCGACCGCAAGAAAATACTGAATATGGCGCGCCAGCATGCCTGTACCTATAAGTTTATCTGATGAAGATAATCATATATGAGACTTTTACCTTATTGCACGGCCTCCGTAACCTTTGCCTCATCGCATCGCGAACCAACGGAGTCAACCATGCAAGACATCATCGACGGTTTCCTTAAATTCCAGCGCAATGCCTTTCCTGAACGTGCCGGCCTGTTCAAAGACCTGGCCAACCAGCAGAGCCCGCGGGCGCTGTTCATCTCCTGCTCCGACAGCCGGCTGGTGCCGGAGCTGGTCACACAGCGTGAGCCGGGCGACCTGTTCGTCATCCGCAATGCGGGCAACATCGTGCCGTCCTACGGCCCTGAGCCAGGCGGTGTGTCCGCCTCGGTGGAGTACGCGGTCGCAGCCTTGAAAGTCAGCGACATCGTGATCTGCGGGCATTCCGACTGCGGCGCCATGACCGCCATCGCCACCTGCAAATGCCTGGACAACATGCCCGCCGTGGCCGGCTGGTTGCGCTACGCCGATTCCGGTCGGGTGGTCAACGAGGCCCGCCAGCATGTCGACCAGCATGCCAAGGTCGCCTCGATGGTGCGCGAAAACGTCATCGCGCAGTTGGCCAATATCCAGACACACCCCTCGGTACGCCTCGCGCTGGAAGAAAAGCGCGTGACGTTGCATGGCTGGGTCTACGACATCGAAAGCGGCTGCATCCAGGCCTTCGACAGCCGCACCGGCAAGTTCGTGTCGCTGGCCGAAAGCCCTACCGCTTGCGTTGCTACCCACTAACCCTCGTTTCTACCCACGGAGATATCCCCATGATCCAATCACAAATCAGCCAAGACACTCGCCTTGCCCTGACCGACGTCATCCTGTTGGCCAAGGCCCGCAAAGACCTGTCGTTCGCTCAGATTGCCGAAGGCACCGGCCTGCACGAAGCTTTTGTCACCGCCGCCTTGCTTGGTCAGCACCCGCTGCCGGCCAACGCAGCCCAGGTGGTTGCCGACACCCTGGGCCTCGACGCCGATGCCGTGCTTCTGCTGCAAAGCATCCCGCTGCGCGGCAGCATCGGCAACGGCATTCCTACCGACCCGACCATCTACCGCTTCTACGAAATGATTCAGGTCTACGGCACCACGCTCAAGGCGCTGGTTCACGAGAAGTTCGGCGACGGCATCATCAGCGCCATCAACTTCAAACTGGACGTCAAGAAGGTCGATGACCCAGACGGCGGCTCCCGCGCGGTGATCACCCTGGATGGCAAGTACCTGCCGACCAAACCGTTCTGATCACCCCACCCATGGGCCCGGCGCTGCATGGCTGCCGGGCTCCATGTTCTTGAAAATGTGGAGGAGGGCCTCTGAACATGAAGGCGTTACCTGTACTGATAGCGGGCTTTTTCTGTGCTGCGGCGATGGCCGACGAACCGATACCGGTTGAGCAATACAGCTACGCCCAGCACCTGGACATCGCCCGCGTCATTTCCATCAGCGAAGTCGCGCACGTCTGCGCCGTGGTACCTGTGCTCATGACGTATGAAGACTCCAAGGGCCAGAAACACATTCTTGAATACCGAGTGATGGGTAAAGGCTGTTCCAACGGTTGAGCTGCCCATGGTTCGTTTTTTACCGATGCGCCTTGGGGCAGCATCATAGAGGGCCAACGTCATGGATCTGATCTTTCGCAATGTGCGCATCGACGATACAAAACCGCTGATGGACGTAGCGGTGCACCACGGCAAGATTGTCGAGATCGCGCCGACAATTTCAGTGCAGGCCGTGCAGGAAATCCAGGGCCACGGCCACGTGCTGATCCCGGGCTTTGTCGAAGGGCACCTGCACCTGGAAAAAGCCAACATCATGCACCGCAAGGCCAATCGCTCCGGCACGTTGAAGGAGGCGATAGCGGTTACCGCCGAGCTCAAACCCACGTTGACTCGCGACGACATTCTCGCGCGCTCCACTCAAGCACTACGTGCGTTGGTGCAGTCCGGCACTACCCACGTACGCGCCCACGCCGAATTCGACCCGGTGCAAGGCTTCACCGGCTTTGATGTGGTGCTGGAACTGCGCGACAAGCTGCGCGACGTCATCGACATCCAGGTGGTGGCCTTCCCGCAGGAGGGCATACTGAAACTGCCGGGCATGCAGGCAATGATGGTTGAGGCCATGGAGAAGGGCGCAGATGTAGTGGGCGGCATTCCCTACAACGACGACTCGGCCCATGACCACATCGACTATGTATTCAACCTGGCCAGGCGCTACGGCAAGGACATCGACTTCCATCAGGACTTCGCCGACAACGCCGAGCACATGACCATTGAGTACCTGGCGCGCAAGACCATCGAGCAAGGCTATCAAGGGCGCGTATGCGTCGGTCACCTGACCAGCCTGGGTGCCGTGGCGCCGCACAAACAGCGGGAGATCATTGCCTTGATTCGCGAGGCTGGCATCAGCGTCATGTGCCTGCCCGCCACCGACTTGCACCTCGGTGCGCGCGGCGACAGCCATGACGTGCGCCGTACCCTGACGCCGGTGCGGGCCCTGCGTGATGGCGGCGTGAATGTGTGCCTTGCCACCAACAATATTCGCAACGCATTCACCCCGTTTGGCACCGGCGACTTGCTCAACATCGCGCAATTGGCGATTCCGGCCTGTCACCTGGGCGGGGCGGATGACCAGGCCACGGTACTGTCGATGCTCACTGCCCATCCGGCGAAAGCGCTGGGGTTGAAGGATTATGGGTTGGTGCCGGGTGCGCCTGCTGACGTGGTGTTGCTGGAGACGCATTCGGTGGGTGACGTGATTCTCGACCTGCCCACACGGTTGATGGTGCTAAAGCGCGGGAAGATCGTGGCGACGTCGGCCTGTCAGCGTTCGGTGGCTTTCTGATCCAGTTCGATGCAAGCGACTGGTCGTGGGGAGCTGTTACTTCGCTCGCCCACCACCCGGCTCACCCCGCACGAACTGCCTGGCCGTTCAACATGAAGATACTGGTGAGCATAGGATCCATCCAAGCGGCCGTTACAGCCGCTTGAAATCGCCCTATCGACCACTGCTCACGGCTAGTTCTCGTAGCGCAGCGTGACGGCAAAGTTGCGGGGTTCGCCGTAATAGTTTCCGGTGTCCTGGCTGAAAATCGCGGTGTAGTACTTCTCGTCGAAAACGTTGTTGAGGTTCAACTGAACGCTCAGGTTCTGGTCGATCCGGAAGTTGGCATTCAAGTCCACAAGGTTGTAGGCACTCTGCGAAATACTGTTCAGGTACAGCTTGCTCTGATGGTACACGCTGGTCCCGACTCGCCATTGGTCCAGGCTACCTGGCAACTGGTAGGTGGTGGCGGCCTTGAACAGTCGCTGTGGCGAGTTCTCTGTGCCATAGGTGTCACCCTTCCTGCTACCCGCCACGTATTCTGGATGGCTGTAGGTGTAGCCCATGGAGGCATTCCACCCGGGCATCAACTCGCCCGAGACCTCGGCATCGAACCCGCGGTTTCGTACTTTGGCGCCCTCGGTGTAGCACCGCGAATCGCGCGTGGGCCCACACACGCGCCCAGCCTCGGGCACGACCTGCGCAAGGCCTGTCTGATCCACCTGGAACAGCGCCAGGGAGGTATTGAGCCTGCCATCGAACAGTTCGTTTTTTACGCCCACTTCGTAGTTGCTGCCCGTTGTGGGTGCGAGCAGTTTGTTGTCGACGCTGTAGTTGCTCTGCATCTTGTAGATCTCGGTATAGCTGGCATACACCGAGGTAGTGTCATTGACGTCGTAGACGATGCCGCCGTAGGGGATGATCTTGCGGTTTTCCCTGAAGCGGTCCGTCTCCCACGGGCCCTGGGTGTCGTAGTCGACCCAACTCAAGCGGCTGCCCAGAATCACGTGCAGATCATCGAATGGGTTCAGGCGAGTGGCTGCATAGATCCCCTTGTCCTTGCGCACATGTCGACTGGGCGTCAGGCTGCCGACTATCTGCGGTTTCGGGAATGTGGAGGTATCGAAGTCCAGAATGTCGACGATAGGGTTCACGCTGGACGAGCCTGTGACGTATTGCAGCCTGTCACGCCGCAAGTTGGTACCGATCACCACCTCATGCTTGCGCCCCAGCAGGTTGAACGCACCGTTGAGCGCCGCGTCGAGATTGATCTGTTCATCATCGTAGCGGGCGCTGTTCGGCCAGTACTGCATCGTCGAGTCGGTGTCCCTGGTGTGGTACCCAACCTGAGCGAGAAAATCCGAATTGGACCAAATCAGGTTGGTGGCGACGGTGAGGTTCCAGTCCTCATTGAAGCTGTGCTTGATATCGGCAAAGACGTTGCGGTTGATCTTGTCCAGGTACGCCCACTTTCCAGCGAACGACTTCGACCGCGAGAAGTTGTATGAGCTGCCATCCAGGTGGGTAGGCAAACCGCCCCAATCGTAGCCGCCACTGTTGTCCTGCTGGAAGGACGCCCCCACTGCAACCGTGGTCGAGTCATTCAGGTCGACTTCGCCGATGGCGTAGAACAGTTGGTTGTCCTTGTCAGCGTAGTCCTGATAGCTGTTTCGACTGTTGTACATCAGGACCGTACGGCCACGCACGGTGCCCTCTGCGTTCAAGGGGCCGCCAACGTCGAGTTGCGTGCGGTAGTTGTCCCACGAGCCAGCACCGATCTCTGCCTTGAGCCGGTATTCACGTGTCGGTCGCTTGCGAACCATGTTGATGGCCGCAGACGGATTACCTGCCCCTTGCATCAGGCCATTTGCGCCTCGGACAATCTCCACCCGGTCATACATGGCCATGTTGTTCACCGACATGACGTCCATCGAGAAGCTTTCCGTGACGCTGCTCGGCAGGCCGTCGAATTGCAGGTCGTCGACCTGGAACCCTCGCGAGTAGTAAAGCGGACGCTCAGTGCCGAACCCCTTGACCGTGCTGATGCCCGTGGCTGCCCTTGCAACGTCTTCCAGGGACTGCATGTTCTGGTCGTCCATCTGCTGACGCGTGACGACGCTGATCGACTGCGGCGTTTCGCGCAGCGAGAGATTCATCCGCGTCGCTGTGGTGGTGTTACCTGTGGTGTACGACCCCGAATCCTCGGTGATGGCGCCCAGCCCCGAGCCTGTCACGTTGGTCGCGTCCAATTGCAATGAACCCGACGGTGCAGCCGGCAGCAGCACATAGCTGTTGTCCCCACCTGCAACCGCCTGCAACCCGGACCCGCTCAGCAACACGGCAAAGCCCTGGTCGATGCTGTAGCGGCCATTGATGCCCCGGCTCTGCTTGCCTTCGGTCAGCCCGTTGTCGAACGACAGCACCACGCCTGCTTCGGTGGCAAAGCTGTTCAGCACAGTGGCCAGCGCCCCGGCTTCAATGGCAAATTCCTGCTGATGCAGCGTACGGGCTGTTACCTGGCCTTCAGCCGCGTGGCCAAGTGCTGGAGTGGCCATCAACAACGATGCGCCAAGTAGGGCAAGGCATAGCGCGCTTGGGGTGTTCAACGTGGCGGTGCAGAAGCCTGGAAGGGGATGCTGCATGCTTACTCCTGATGCGGTTGTTGGCATTTTGTGAGGTGTCTGCAAAAGGAGTCGCGTAGCCGAGAGGAAAGTGACAACGCGTTTCGAAATTTTTTCCTGGCCTGATTTTCACGGCCAGAAGTCGATTGCTCTCAGGCCATCATTTCACTATATTGCGATTAATTCTTATTCACTGTTTGGCCTGGATATGCCGTCTGGCAACCTTATCGCGACCCTCTACAACGACCATCAACCCTGGCTCATCAGTTGGCTGCGCAAGCGTACCGGGTGTTCCCAGGCGGCGGCAGACTTCGCCCAGGACACCTTTGTTCGCGTGCTGCTCGCCGAGCGCCGTGAACCCCGGGCGGCCATGCTCAATGAGCCTCGGCATTTTCTGGTAACCATCGCCAAGCGGGTAATGATCGACAGTTTTCGCCGTCAGTCGGTGGAGCGTGCCTATCTGGAAGTGCTCGCCGCGCAGCCCGAGTCGTTCGAGATTTCTGCCGAAGAACAGCTTTCGTTGCTCCAGACACTTCTGGAGCTGGATCGCATGCTTGACGGCCTGGGCGTGAAGGCCAAAACGGCGTTCCTGATGTCGCAAGTGCAAGGGCTGACCTACCCTCAAATCGCCGAGCACCTGCAGGTGTCCGCCAGCTCGGTAACCAAGTACATGGCCCGGGCCACCGAACGCTGCCTCCTGTACCTGGTGGACAATCCGTGGTGACCACCGACGCCCAGCGCCAAGCACTTCGCCATGCGGCGCAGTGGTTCGCGCAGCTGTGCGCGAACCCTGAAGACGCGGCGCTGCGCGCGCAGTGGCAACGCTGGCACTGCCGGAGGGCGGAGCATGAATGGGCATGGCAGCAGTTGACCGAATTGCAGGCGCGCCTGGGCGGCATGCCGCAGCAGTTGGCCTGGAACGTCATGGAAAAGTCCACGCTGCGCGAAAGCGGCCCGAATCGCCGCACGCTACTCAAGGGGCTGTTGCTGGGCGCCGGCGCCAGTTCATTGGCATGGCAGGGATATGACGTTGCGCCCAGATGGATGGCCGACCTCAGAACGCGCACCGGAGAACAGCGCCAAGTGGCTCTTGCCGACGGCACCCTGCTGGTGTTGGATACCGATACCGCGCTGGATGTACTGTTCAATGCCAGCACGCGCTTGCTGGTGCTTCGGGCGGGGGAGGTCCATGTAACCACCGGCAAGGACTCACGTCCGTTGCTGGTGCGCAGTGCACAGGGTGATCTGCGCGCATTGGGCACTCGCTTCGCCGTGCGCCAACTCGACGGGCTGACACGCCTCAGCGTCTACCAGCATGCCGTTGCGGTCCGTCCTGAGCAGGCTGAAGGCGAGGTCGTGATCGAGCAAGGGCAATCGGTGACATTTGATCGTCAGCGACTGTTTGCCACGCAGCCATTGAAAAAAGGCGAAGAGGCCTGGGCTCAGGGGCGGCTGGTAGTGGAGGGCTGGAGGCTGGATACACTCATCAACGAGTTGCAGCGCTATTGCCCCGGCTATCTGGGCTGCGCCTCGGAGGTCAGCCACTTGCGGGTGTCGGGCTCGTACTCGCTTGGCAACATCGAGCTGACATTGAACACTATCGCCCGTTCGTTACCCATCCGAATCCAGCAGATTACCCGTTACTGGACGCGCATCCTGCCGGTTTGATGATTTACGACTTTCGAAGGCCGGTGGCTCAGACATCGGCTCGCACGGTCCGCTTTTGGCACCACTGCCGCTCGGCCAGCAACTCACCCACCGAGCGGCAACCCGTTTCACACGCCAGCTTCGCCTATTTCAACGGAACGTAGATATCCGTCTGCCATTGATCCTGCGGTGTTTCGGGAAACACGCTCAGGTAATGGAAGAACAACGGGTGATCCCGTAGCTCTTCGTTACTGGAGGGTAGCCAGTCGCGGTAAAGCGGGTAGATGGATTCTCCGATGTAGTCAGGCGACCCCGTATGGCGAATCACGGCGCAACGCCCTGCCGGGATGACCCGTTCATGCACGCCGAATTCGTTGGGCAGCACGGCCTCGTCTATCTCGCCGCAAATCGCGAACCTGAAGGCCTCTGCGGGCGTGGTATCGGGATTGTCATAGGGGATGCCAAACGAGCGGCTCACGGCCACTGGCGACTGACCGCTCTGCATGCGCCACTGACGAAAACGACTGACGCTTTGACTGACGAGGCCGGGCGCCCCGCAATGTTCAAGCGCCGCCACGCGGGTTTCGGCGAACGTCACGATACGGATCTGCATGGTGATACTCCTGGAAAAGTGAGGGACAACGAAGACCGCATTCCAGACCTGCCAGCTCGGTGCCTTGGCGAACGCACTCGGCGCCATGCCAAAGGCGCGCCTGAACGCCCTTGAAAAGGCCTCGGGGCTTTCGAAGCCAGCACCCAGTGCTGTCTCCAGCACGGACTGACCCGGTGAACCGACCAATTGATGCGCAGCGCGCCGAAGCCTCATCAACTGCACATACTGTGCAACCGGCACGCCTACATACGCCGTGAATTGCCGGTGAAAATGAAACACCGAGAAGTTGGCGACGCGGCTCAGTGCACTCACCGAGAGATCGCCCTCGAGGCAGGTATCGATATAGGCGAGTACGGCGTCGAACCGTTTTGCGTAGGCATGGCTGTTGCTTGAGTCGGTCACCGAACAAAACCTCCTGAAGATGCGGTGAGCAATAGCATCCGCCTTTGCCCCCTCGTCGTGCCTAGCCGGGTTTGCTCTGATAGGGGTTGCTGCCCCTATGCAAGCCGAGCCAGTTCCCGCGCCACCATCGCCGCCTGCTGTGCACTGGCAACATTGGTAAACCCCATTACCAGCCCGTGCCTGGGCGCACCTGCCAGGTACCACTGCGATAGCGGCTCCACCGCCAGCCCGGCGGCCCGCGCGCGCTTGGCCAGTTTTACATCGTCCACGCCGGGCAAACCGGCTACCAGGTGCATGCCGCCTGCCTGGGTATCGATCAGCAAACGCTCGCCCAACTGCTGCTGCAATGCCTCGATCAGCCATTGCCGGCGCCGGGCGTACAGATTGCGCATCTTGTTCAGGTGCCGCGCAAAGTGGCCTTCGTTGATAAACGCCGCCACGGTGGCCTGCAGCAGGTGAGGGCAGTGGTTGTGCAGCCGGTCGGCCTGGCGGGCGAAGGCCTCGCACTGCTGCGCCGGCACCACCAGGTAGGCCAGACGCAAGCCGGGGAACAGCACCTTGCTGAAGGTGCCGGTGTAGAGCACGCGGCCCTGCTGGTCGAGGCTCTTGAGGGCGGGCAGGGGCTTGCCGCGGTAACGGTATTCGCTGTCGTAGTCGTCCTCGATGATCCAGCTGCCTTGCCGGTTGGCCCACGCCAGCAGCGCCAGCCGGCGCGGCAGCGACAGCGACACGCCCAGCGGGCTCTGGTGGGTGGGGGTGACCACGGCAAAGCGCGCATCCACCGCGCGGGCGATGCCCTGTTCCACATCCAGGCCCTGGTCGTCCACGCTGACGGGCACCAGCTGCGCGCCGGCTTCCTGCAGGGCGTTGCGGGCCATGAAGTAGCCGGGCTCCTCCAGCCAGCAGCGGTCGCCCGGCTGCATCAGCGTATGGCAAATCAGGTCGAGGCAGGCGCGATAGCCGGCGCACACGAACACCTGCTCGGGGCGGCAGGTGATGCCCCGCGAGATGCCCAGGTAAGTGGCAATCGCCGCCCGTAGCGGTGCGTGGCCGCGTGGGTCCGGGTACACCAGGCTTTCCAGGCCGCCTTGACGCAGTTGCCGGCCGGCCAGCCGCGTCCACAGCTTGCGCGGGAAGGCGTCCAGGGCCGGCAGGCCCATCTGCAAGGGCAGTGGCAGCTCGCCGGAATGGGTGGTCGGGTAGGTGCTGGCGGATAC
>NZ_JAFKEC010000051.1 GCF_017848315.1 Pseudomonas palmensis | reverse complement strand
CCCCCAACGTGGGCACTCAAATGTAAAAGTGCGAGATCGCCCACCTGACCCACCTTCTCTGAATATTATGTACCTGCTCAAGCACGTCAGGTCGTGAGGCAGCGAACACCATGAATGCCAACATCCTGTCGTCCATCGCCACGCCCCTCGTTTGAACGGCCTGGCTCTTCTGGCACGGGCTCAGATCGTTCGATAGCGGTGGGATCAGGAAGGGTTAGCTTGAAATGGTAGGGTCGAGAATGAGTTTTAAGTACCACTGGACTTGTTGGTCTGAACTTTGCCATCTGTCATGGCTTCCCCTGCATACCTATCACGGAAAAACGACTGCAGGAGCTGACCTTATGCGAGCATTGACCTACCAGGGAGCACACGACGTCAGGGTCGATAACGTCCCCGATCCCATCATTGAGCAGGAAGACGACATCATCCTCAGGGTCACCGCCACAGCCATTTGCGGCTCTGACCTGCACCTCTACCGAGGCAAAATTCCAGAAACCGAAGCGGGCGATATCTTCGGCCATGAGTTCATGGGCATCGTCGAAGATACCGGCAGTGCCGTCACCAATCTGCAGATCGGCGACCGCGTAGTGATTCCCTTCGTGATCGCTTGCGGCAGCTGTTTCTTCTGCCAGCACGACCTGTTCGCTGCCTGTGAAACCACCAACACAGGCCGTGGCGCGATCATCAACAAGAAGGGCATTCCCCCAGGCGCAGCGCTGTTCGGGTACAGCCATCTCTATGGCGGTATTCCTGGTGGCCAGGCTGACTATGTCAGGGTTCCCAAGGGCAACGTCGGCCCGTTCAAAGTGCCCACCGAGCTGGGCGATGACAAGGTACTGTTCCTCTCGGATATTCTTCCAACCGCTTGGCAGGCGGTCATCAATGCCGAGATTCGCCAGGGTTCATCGGTAGCCATCTACGGCGCCGGGCCAGTCGGCTTGCTGAGCGCCGCCTGTGCGCGAATGCTCGGGGCTCAGACCATCTTCATGGTCGATGACAACGATTACCGCCTGGCCTACGCCCGAGAGGCCTACGGCGTCATACCGATCAACTTCGAGCAGGACGACGACCCCGCAGACAGCATCATCCGCCAGACGCCAGGCATGCGCGGCGTCGATGCAGTGATCGATGCGGTCGGTTTCGAGGCCAAAGGCAGCACTGCCGAAACGGTGATGACGGCGCTGAAGATCGAAGGCAGCAGTGGCAAGGCGCTGCGCCAGAGCATTGCTGCAGTGCGTCGCGGCGGCGTTGTCAGTGTCCCGGGGGTGTACGCCGGCTTCATCCACGCCTTCATGTTCGGCGATGCCTTCGACAAGGGACTCACCTTCAAAATGGGCCAGACCCATGTCCAGAAATACTTGCCCGAACTGCTGCAGCACATCGAAGCAGGGCGCCTGAAACCAGAGCTGATCGTCACCCACCGCCTGGCCCTCGAAGAAGCGGCCATGGGCTACAAGATGTTCGATCAGAAAGAGGATAACTGCCGCAAGGTGATCCTGGTGCCAGGCGCGGCAGCGGGCACCTTGGGCCCTTCCGACGAGCACAGCAAAGGCTGACCCTACAGGAGGCTGTCAGATGATCGATCAAGCGACAGGCATGAAATCCGGCGAACGCTATCGCGTGGAAAACGTGGAGCGGGCACATCAGTTTCCAGGCTTCTTTCAAGACGGGAAGTATTACCTCGGCCCTGAGCTTCTCACCGCCGTGGGCTGGCTCGAAGGTACGCGCTTCATCTACGACAGCCTGGATGCCGCAGGTGAGCCCGTATTTCCAAACCGGGAGGCAGGCACGATCGAAGGGCTGACATTGACCCTGGTCGATGGTACCTCCCTTGAGCTCTCGCAGATCGAGGCCAGCGACACCATTGCCCACCTTGACCCCGCCGCTTCGGGTGCGGAACGAGAAGCACCTGACCGTGGCGCTACGCTCAAAGGGCCTCTGGGCGGCAAGGTTGTGGTCATCACCGGCGCATCCAGCGGTATAGGCCGGGCCGCCGCGCATGCCTTTGCGTGCAAAGGTGCTCGCCTGGTACTCGCAGCACGCGACGAAGAGGCGTTGTTCGACGTCCTGGATGAATGCACCGATTGTGGTACGGATGCCATAGCTATCATGACCGATGTCACCCACAGCGATCAGGTTCAAGCGCTGGCTGCTCAGGCCGCAGACTTTGGCCATGGACGAATCGATATCTGGGTCAACAATGCCGGGGTCGGCGCGGTCGGCAAGTTTGAAGAAACGCCGTTGGAGGCACACGAGCAGGTCATCCAGACAGATCTGATCGGATATCTGCGAGGCGCCTACGTCGCCCTTCCCTTCTTCAAGGCACAGGGCAGCGGCATTCTCATCAACACGCTGTCGCTGGGCAGCTGGATGGCCCAACCCTATGCCGCCGCTTATTCGGCGAGCAAGTTCGGCTTGCGTGGACTGACCGAGGCATTGCGAGGCGAGTTGACTGAATATCCCGACATCCATGTCTGCGATATCTATCCAGCAGTCATGGACACACCAGGCTTCCGAGACGGCGGCAACTACACCGGACATACACTGAGACCGCCAGGCCCCGTATACGATCCCGAGAGGGTGGCAAAGGCTATGGTGGCCTGCGCAATCTCGCCTCGGGCTCACACCACCGTTGGCGCCGCAGCGCGCATCGCGCATTTGGCCAGCTACCTGATACCAGGGCTGCCTCTGTTGTCAGGGAAGCTGACGCGCTGGGGGATAAATCGCAGCCCCACAGCCGAAGCATCATCAGGCAACCTTTTTGAGCCTCCAAGTGGCAGGAGGGGTATCGTCGGAGGCTGGAGGGAGGCAAACGACAAGACGCCGCTGCTGATCGGCGCAGCGGCACTGGGAATCCTTGTGGGTTATACACTCACACACTCACGACGCAGGGATAGCTAGCGGGAGCTCTGCTTACAGAGGAATGAGCGTGGTTTCATTGCGAAATCACGTTCGATCCCTACTCTGCTGACGAGCTCGTGCGATTAACCGGGTGATAGCCTTCCCCTGCTACCGCTCTCAGGGATTCAGTATAGCGTGTCAGCGGCGTCGATGCGCCCAGAAGGTCGCTTAACCACGCCGGCCTGGCTGGAAGGTCGGCGCCAAGCTTGATCCTTCCCAAATGTTCGCGAGCAAAGCTTAATGACGCCACACACACTTGCACCGGTTCTTTCGCGCAACCCGTCGGCCTCGGCGAAAAAACACGAAGTAAACACCCCGCGCCCTGACGTCCGAGTTGAACACAGACTTTCCTGTGTGACGACATGAGGTGAAAGATCATGGCTAACAACCAAACCAACCGTGGCAATCAAGGTGGTACTGCTCAGAACAATCCTGGCAATTTTGCCAATGATCGCGAGAAAGCGTCAGAGGCAGGTCGCAAAGGCGGGCAGAGTTCAGGCGGCAATTTTGCCAACGACCGTGAGCGTGCCTCCGAGGCAGGCCGTAAAGGCGGGCAAAACAGCCACGGCGGCGGACGCGGTAGCGAAAATCGCTAACTGCGGGTGATACAGTGCCAGGGCAATAGCTGCCCTGGCACTTTTCTGTTGAACAGCCATCAGGAAACCCTCTCCTTCCACGCTTCGTATCTGGCAAGGAGCGGCTGGACACTCAACCCATGCAGCAGAATGCTCAACGCCACCACTGACACACCAGGTTGATGCTCTGCTCGGCCAAGGTGGGAAGCAGCCCATGATTGAGGGCATAGAACAAGTAATAGAAGCTGCCGATACCTCGAATGCCAAACCACCCTAAAAGCCCGCGCTGGCGGATATCCAGCATTCCTCGAGCCGGGAACAGCAGGATGCTGATGGGGCGAATGACAAAAAACAAAGCGCTGGCAACCAGCACTGCCCGCCAGTCCCAATGCTCAATGAGCACTACCCCGAGCAGGGTCACCAGAAACACTTCCATTGCCCGTTCGATCATGCTTCCGAACGCCAGCATGTCACCCAACATGATCCCCGCTGCTACCTGCGAGTCGTCGAGCCCTTTCACATCGCCTTTGACGGCTAGCTCCGGCGCCACGTGCTGGTGACCAACCACAGGCTGTACCAGATGTTCAGCAGCCGGCCCTTCTGGGCTATTGGCGGTCTTGACCTCCGCCTGCCGTAAACCGAGGCCCGCAGCGAACACCGCGAGGAACCCATAGGCCTGTATCGACTCGGCGCTCACGTACGTCAACGCAATCAGGGCAAGGGCCAGATAGTCATTGGGCGAGACAGTGCTGTCGTCGTTGCGCAGACGCAAGAACAGCGTGAGTTTGCCCAGGCCGCGCCCCATCCAGTAGCCAAGCAAGAGGCCTGCGGTTACTGCCCACAGCATGTCCTTGAGCAACCAGTCACTGAACCAAGGCTGGCCATTGTCCAGTTGCAGGAACAGTCCAAGCATGACGAAGGGAAACGCCACGCCGTCGTTGAGCCCTGCCTCACCCGACAAGCTGAAGCGGACAAGATCATCGTCCTGGGCATCAACCACCTGCACCAGGGTTGCGAGCACGGGGTCAGTGGGTGCGAGTATCGCCCCGATCAATAGCGAGACTCCCCACCCCAAGCTGAGGCCGTAATGCAGCACCAGCGTTACCCCACCGATGCAGATCAACATCACCGGCCCCGCTAGAAAAAAGGCGCTGCACCAACGGCGGTTGTGCAAGGGCAGGCGCAATTTCAAGCCACTGAAGAACAGCGAGAACAACACCGCGACCTCTGTGAGGTGCTCCATCCACCCGCTCGACTTGCTCAAGTCCAGTTGAAGAAAACCCAGCCCCGATGTACCCAGCCCGATACCCAGGGCAAGGCACACTACGGATGAGGTCACAGGGATCCAGCGCAAATAGGAGGATGAGAGTGCGAGCAGCAGCAAGACTGCGCCCAGCATGGCGAACCAGACGATGAAGGTCATGTGCGCAGAAGCCTTGGGAAGATTTCGAGTATTTTTTTGACGTTCCAGGACGCCACGTCGTTCCGCTGCGCTTAGTGGTTAACCCGATACCTGGGGTAAATGTAAAAAAAGATTTCAGCGCGCCGCTGCGGTCAAACCCTATAGATCGCAATGGAGATGACGTCATGAAATTCGCCCAGTTCTGCCAATGGCTCGCCAACCACGCCGGTAAGCCGAGCACCTTTTTGATCGCCGTGGTGTTGATTGCCATGTGGGCTGCCTCTGGGCCCTGGTTTCACTACAACGATACCTGGCAACTGATCGTCAACACGTCGACCACCATCATCACATTCCTGATGGTTTTCCTGATTCAGAACACCCAGAACCGGGATAACGACATCATCCACGTGAAGCTCGACGAACTGATCCGCGCTACAAAATCTGCGGAGCAGTCAGTATTGGATCTCGAAGCGCTCGATAACCGGGAAATCCATCAACTTCGTAAGGCGTATCAGGCGATGGGCAGCGAATGCGCTCCTCACCACCAGGCTCCTCGTGAGAAGCGTGATGATGAAGCTGCTCGAGATAACCAGCAGCGCTAGCCACCATCTAAACACGCCCTGGGCATCTGTGACCTCAATGCCGAGGTCACAGGCAGTTATAGTCTTCAACCTTTGCTACGGCGCGGGTCAGCTGAACGTGGGTAGGTGCGTTCCTCCTCGAGCGTGCCGTCCGCCTTGTGAATCTTCACGGACGCCGCCTTGCCCTCGAAGAAATCTGCCAGGACACTGACGAGCTCCTGCTTCGTGGCGGCTCGTTTCGAGGCTCGCTCAGCACCGGCTTTCTTCAATTCCCAGCCATCCGAAGTCGGGCTGAGGTGATAATTGTCCATCGGCTGGTTCTCCTCTCTAAAGGGATTGGCCATCGTCCTGAATGTCTTCTTCAGCCTCCGCTGCATCCGTGGCATCAGCGTCATTCAGTGGCGGCGACGTGGGCTTTTCCGGATCGTTGATGAAGGGTACGTCGCTTGGGCCTTTCTCTTCAGAGCCTTCGGTTTTAGGCTGCATGGCAACACCTCCAGCACGTTGATGGAATGCAGGTCTCAGGCCCCTTAGGTAGCACCGACCACCAGAATTCCCTCCCTGGTCATGCGTTATTGAGCAAACCAGGGAACAAATAATTCCATCGAAATGGCAGGTGGTAAGCCACTGCGTATAGACGGCGCGCCGGGGCTATTCGTCCTGCCCGCCACGGCCCACGGGCATTGAGGAGCTCGGTCAGTAATCCCTCAGTCTTCAAAACGTTACCTCCATGTTTTCACGCAAACGTGTTCAGGCCAGCTGGATGTATACCGAGTAGCTACCCAATAGCACCCAGAACACCAGAAAGATCCACGGCGTCCGTAGCGAGAACAGCAATGACTTTCGATGCCCGGCACGCGAGGTTTCCGCCTCGCAGAACAGCGGCGATTCGTCGTAAGCCCGTCCCATCAATGGCTCGCTGCGCAGCAAATGACTTTGTTTGAGCTGCCAGTGATCGATGATGTTGTACGCCGCGCGGATGCCAGGCCAGGCGTTGAGCGCGCTCAATACCCCGAGCAAGGCAAGGAACGCCGGTACGATCAGGGTGAACATCTCGCCCCATCCTTGATTGAGGTTGCCCATGGAGGAGACGAAGGCGATGACCAGGAATGACTGCGCCGCCAGGTAGGCGTCCGTGCGGTTGGCGAGGATGCTGGTTTCGTACTGGATTTCCCGCCGGTAAAAATCCAGACGCTCCTTGGGAGAGCCAAACATCCTGGCATTGTGTTCGCTGATCTCGTGCTCAGGGGTCGTAGGGGTAATGATTCGAGGCACTCGCTGCTCCGGGAGTAGGGCTCCGAGCTACGGGATGAGCCTGGAGCTGAATTCGGTAGAACAGGCGATGGGGCATGGAATTCAATTGAATTGATAGCCCGCACCGCTCGTCGTACCAACCGCAGATTGAAACCAACACGCGGAGGCGGGGCCTTTCGAACCGGTATGAACGTTCTCAACTGCAGGAGCTTCTACCATGCGAGACTTCCCTACCCCGCCCTTCCCTTCGCAGCCTCAAGATGTTCCCGGCTCACAGCGCAAGATGGAGCCTTACCCGGATTGTGGTGAGCAGTCGTATACCGGCCACAATCGACTCGAAGGCAAGATTGCACTCATCACCGGAGCCGACAGCGGCATCGGGCGGGCAGTAGCGATTGCCTACGCCCGTGAAGGAGCCGACGTCGCCATCGCTTATCTGAATGAGCATGACGACGCGCAAGAAACCGCACGCTGCGTCGAGGCCGCAGGCCGTCAATGCCTTCTGTTGCCCGGAGACCTGGCGCATAAACAGCACTGCTACGACATCGTTGAAAAGACCGTCAGCCAGTTCGGGCGTATCGACATCCTGGTCAACAACGCGGCGTTCCAGATGTCCCACGAGACCCTGGAGGAAATTGACGATGACGAATGGGTCAAGACCTTCGATACCAACATCACCGCCATCTTCCGTATTTGCCAGGCGGCACTGCCTTCCATGCCCAAGGGCAGTTCGATCATCAACACGAGCTCGGTCAATTCCGACGATCCATCCCCCAGCCTGCTTGCCTATGCCACGACCAAGGGGGCCATTGCCAACTTCACTGCGGGCCTTGCTCAGCTGCTAGGCAAGAAAGGTATTCGGGTCAACAGCGTCGCGCCAGGCCCTATCTGGACGCCTTTGATTCCGGCCACCATGCCGGACGAGGCCGTCAAGAACTTTGGTTCCAGCTACCCGATGGGGCGCCCCGGTCAACCGGTGGAGGTCGCGCCGATCTACGTGCTGCTGGGCTCCGACGAGGCCAGTTACATCAGTGGCTCACGTTACGCAGTGACGGGTGGCAAACCGATCCTCTAGCCAAAAGAGGCTCGCCGTGCTGGCGAGCCTCACCCCCTTTAGCGTGGCAGTTTCAGCGTTTGTGCTGATCGTGATCACGGGCCGTTTTTTGCGCTGTCGAGTCATGGGATGTGCCGGTGGACCCATCCGGACGATGGGCATCGTTATCTCGCTCCTCTTCGCCGGGCGGCCTCGTCTGCGCGGCGTCCTCTTGCCTGTTGCTCTGTTTCTTCATCTTGCGCTCCCGTCCTTTGCCTTTGAACAAGGGAAGCCAAAGCACGGGCAAAGTTCATGTCAGGTTCACTTCTCGAGATAGCCGGGCAGTAGATGAGATGAACCAAACACACCAGGATCGCGTCCACCGCAAAACAAGCGAGTCGACGCTGGAATGGAAAACGACCCTGTACTGGCCACCCTCGGCTATCTCAAAAACAACAAACTGGTTCTGAGCACAGCAGAATCATGCACTGCAGGCTGCCTTGTGGCGTTGTTGGCGGCGATACCGGGTACCGGAGAGGTGCTGGAAAGCGGCTATGTCGTCTACTCGCCCAGCGCCAAGAAACGCCTGCTGGGGGTCAGCGCCGAAACCATCGAGCGATACGGCCTGACCAGCGAAGCAGTAGCCCGGGAAATGGCCTTGGGCGCCTTGCGAGACAGCGATGCCAATGTGGTGATCGCCACCACCGGGGTAGCCGGGCCGGCGCCCGAGTCCGGGATACCACCGGGGACGATGTGCTTTGCGTGGGCTTTTGCCGGCGACCCCGTTGCCGTTTTCACGCGCACTCAACGTTTCTTCGGCGAGCGGTCTGAGGTCATGCGCCAAGGCGCGCTGTTCGGGTTGACCCGGCTTTCCCACTATCACCAGCGCTGGTTACGCGGCGAGCGCGCCTGAGGGCTGTGATCATGTCGGAAGATGAACTGCTATCCAGGCGTCATCCTGTTCAAGAAGACATGCCGATGCAGCAGCGTGTCTGGCGCTTCGAGCGCGTGGGATGGTATGTGCTTGTGGCCATCGTACTGCTTGCCTTGGCAGGCCTGTTCGGTAATGGCCCGTTGAGCGATGCCGAGGTGGTCAGCCAGGATGGCCGGGTACGGGTTGAGTATCAACGCCTCAGCCGAAGCGGCACGACAGACAGCCTTTTCATCACCGTTCAGGGTATTCCTGGTCAGCCGGTGGAGCTGCAACTCGAGGGATCATTGCTCCGTGACGCCAGCATCGAGACGTTACAACCGGAGCCGCAACGTTCGATGTCGCATGGCCAGGCCATGCTGTTCCAGCTGGGTACCAAGCACGATGGGGTCGCCACCCTGTACCTGACCCTACGAAGTGAGCACGTGGGGACTCTGGAGTGCAGCGTCAAGGCTGGCCCTGAAAGCGCCGTTCACTTCTCCACATTCCTTTACCCCTAGGAGTGCGTCATGGACTCGATCCTCCGCGCAGCCGGAATGTACGTCGCCCTCATGCTGCTGTTTCGCGTGGCCGGGCGGCGCTCGCTGGCCGATTTGACGACCTTCGACTTCGTGTTGTTGCTGATCATCGGGGAAGCCACCCAGCAGGCGCTTCTGGGTGACGATTTTTCATTCACCAATGCCATGCTGGTGATTGCCACGCTGATCGTTCTGGACGTCGGCCTTTCACTCGCGAAGCTGAACTCCAGGCCCTTGGCCAGGTTTCTGGATGGGCACGCTACCTTGGTTGTCGAGAATGGGCGCTTTCTGCATCACCGCATGCGTCGGGCACGCCTCACGGAGGACGATATCCTTGAATCAGCGCGGGACAGCCAAGGCATCGAGAGGATTGAGCAGGTGAAGTTCGCTATCGTCGAACGCAACGGAAAGATTTCGATCATTCCTGCCGAGTAAGGCACGGGGCCGCTCCTCGCTCATCCCGAATTGCCCCCGATTGCTCAGTACTCAATTCAGACGAACCAGACGCCAGGTAGCCATGTCGGAAGCAGAACACATGATCTGGTAGGCATACCGATGGAAAGAGAACCGGCAGAAGTCCAACAGGGCAAACCTCAGCGAGATGAGGGTGGATGGTTGCCCCTGGAGCAGTATGGTGCGCTCGGGGATGGACGTTCCGTGGCACTGATTGGACTGGACGGTTCCATCGACTGGTGGTGTGTGCCGCACATGGATTCACCCCCCCTGTTCGACAAGTTGCTGGCCCCTCAGACTGGAGGCTTCTTTGCCATCACCCCTAGCGAGCCATTCGTTGCTGAGCGCCGCTACCTGGCAGACAGCAACGTCCTTGAGACAATTTTCATTACCCGTCAGGGTCGTGCCCGGCTGACGGAATCCTTGAACAGTGGCCCTGCTGGACGCCTGCCTTGGGCCGAACTTGCCAGACGCATCGAAGGTATCGAGGGTAAAGTCGATTTCGTGATAGCTATCGACTTCGGAACCCAGGCCGACACGGTAAGCCCCTACGTGGCGCCGAATGACAATGCCTGCGTTTTTCATGCGGGCCGAATACTCGGCATGTTCCTGCACGACCATCATGTGCACATCGAACGCAAAGACGACATGGGCGTCCGTGCTGTCCTTAGCCTTGCAGCAGGACAACGCTCAGTGGTCGCAATCATCGCAGGACGAGATGAGCCCTTGGTGGTACCCCCATTGGCCCTGATCGATGAACGCATCGACGGCTCGCATCGGGAGTGGTGCCAATGGTCGAAGGGGTTGGTCTATGACGGCCCGTACCAGACCCAAGTAGTCCGCAATACGCTGGCCCTCAAGCTTCTGCTGTCCTCTCCAAGTGGGTCGATCATGGCGGCAGCGACCTCATCCCTTCCCGAACGGATTGGCGGCAGCAAGAACTACGATTACCGCTTCGCCTGGATACGCGATGCCGGCTACACCATCGAAGCGTTTCTGGGTATCGGCGCGCAGCCGGAAGCCAAAGCTGCGTTCACTTGGCTACTGCGCCGGTTGGATGAACATGGGCCACGGGTGTTTTATACCCTGGACGGTGCTATCGGTGATTGCGTGCGCCCCGTCGATCTGCCTGGCTACAAGAACTCCCCGCCAGTCGTCGGCAATGATGCCCGCGACCAACTCCAACACGGCGTCTTCGGCGATATCTTCGAAACAGCGCGCTGCTTCATCGACAGCGGCAACATTCTTGATTCTCCGAGCGCAATGCTCCTCTCAGACCTTGCCGACCAATGCGCCGACTGTTGGCGTCAGCAGGACGCCGGTATCTGGGAGTTACCGGAAAAGCAGCACTACACGATGTCCAAGATCAGTTGCTGGCAAGCCTTGAGCCGGGCCATCGAACTGGCAGATGGTGGCCACCTTCCCACCACCTGCCGGGAACGCTGGGATCGCGAGCGGCAGCGCATCCAGGCATGGATCGAGGCGCACTGCTGGAGCGAAGAACGCCAGGCGTACCTGTTCTATCCAGACAGCGACCGACTTGACGCTTCACTGGCACTGGCTGTCAGGTTCGGTTACCCCAGTAAAGAACGTATGGGCAGCACACTGGAAGCCATTGATCATGATCTTAGGGCCGGAGCTTTCCATTATCGCTACACCGATGCAGAGGAAGAGGAAGGTTGCTTCCTGGCCTGCACATTCTGGTTGATCGAAGCCTGGGCCATTCTGGGTAACCAGGATCGCGCCGTAGCCGCCTATGCAGATGCTTTGAAAGGGCTATCACACGGGGTAGGCATCTACTCGGAGATGATCGATGCGCAGACTGGGCAATATCTGGGCAACCTTCCGCAGGGCCTGACTCACCTGGCAGCCCTCAAGGCTGCAATGGCTATCGGGGGCTGCCATCCTGAACGATGACGCCAGACATCATCTGCGTTGAACCGTCTCGCTTGCGCCATGAATCTGCGAGGATGGCGGAAGAACACACAACTGGAAATTGCCGGGTGATAACGCACTGACAAGCCGGTGAGGGTTGCTTCTAATACATGCAGGTTGCCCTTCTCACCAAACTTCCGTCCTTGGAAGCAGTGAGAGCGGATCACGCCGCAGGCTTGAGCACCACTTTCGTCCAGCCATCATCCCGCGCATCGAAGTGCTTGTAGGCATCTGGGCCTTCAGCAAGCTTCAAACGATGAGAGATAATCTGGGAAGGCTTGGCACGCCCATGCTGGATGAGCTCTGCAAGACGACGGTTGTAGGCCTTCACGTTCGCCTGACCTGTGCGGATCTGCTGGCCCTTGAACCAGAACGCACCGAAATCGAAGGCCATCTTGCCCTCTTTCGCCAAGTCGTTCTTCGCACCAGGGTCTTCAGGCACGAACACGCCTACTACGCCAATGCCACCGGTAGCCTTGGTGGAAGCGACCAGGTTGTTCATGGTGAGGTAGTTCGCTTCATGGCCATGCTTGTCGCAGCACTGGTAGCCCACGCACTCACAGCCCCGGTCGGTGCCTTTGCCGTGGGTAAGGTTCATGATCTCTTCGACTGCTTTTTGCTCGACTGCATTGATTGGGGTTGCCCCCAGCTGCGCGGCAAGTTGCAGCCGATCCGGTTGGTTGTCGATGACGAACACCTGAGACGCGCCTTTGATGATTGCCGAATGGGCCGCCATCAGGCCGACAGGCCCCGCGCCGTAAATCGCAATGCTCTCACCCGGAAGCAGGCCGGCCAGTTCTGTTGCATGCCAACCGGTGGGAAAAATATCCGAGAGCATGACGTAGTCGTCTTCACGCTCCTGGGCGTCCTCCGGCAGTATCAAGCAGTTGAAGTCCGCATAAGGCACACGCAGCAGCTCAGCCTGCCCGCCCTGATAAGGGCCCATGTCGGCAAAACCGTAAGCGGCGCCCGCAGCACCAGGGTTCGCTGTAAGGCAAAACCCAGTGAGGCCTTTTTCACAGTTCTCACAGAACCCACAGCCGATATTGAAAGGTAGGCAGACCCGATCACCGACCTTGACCCGGTCGACCCCTGCCCCAACCTCGATGACCTCACCGAGATTTTCGTGGCCAAACACTCTCCCGGCTTCAAATGAGGTGCGGCCTTCGTACATGTGCAAATCAGAACCGCAGATGTTGGTCGTCGTGATGCGTACCAGCACATCCGTAGGCTTTTCGATTTTTGCGTCCGGCACATCCTTGACCGCTACGTCACGTGGGCCGTTGTACACGATTGCTTTCATGTTGAACTCCCTGAAAGTGAGGGGCGACAGAAAAGTTGCCCTACCCTGTTCAGGCGTTCACTCAGGTTTGAGTGTTCAATGCGTCACGTCTTGAGCCGGATCAGTGGCGCTAATCAACGTTGCTACGGGCGTTGCAAACACGCTTAGACTGTCAAGCCCAGAGGCAGGACAGCCTCGCAACCTCACCCCACGCCGGTCGGGCCATCGAGAACTTGCCTCACCCTGCGCGCAAGCAATGAACACGTGCGGGCGCTTGCGGCCGATGAGCGCGTCACGCGCATTCATGAAGATATTGACCAACGCCACTTCCGCCTGTGTTGGATTGCTTTTCTGTGGGTCTTGCATAATGTAAATAGATAAACATTTTATGTTGAGATCTCTACATGCTTGATTGGTCGCTTTTGATCCTTGGTTTGCCCACGGCGAACGCTACCGAGCGAATGCGCGCTTGGAGAACCCTGAAGGCCTCTGGTGCGGCAGTTTTACGGGATGGCGTATACCTGCTGCCTGAAAAAAGCGTGGGCCGTGAAGCGTTTCAAGCCGTGCAGCGAGATGTGCTGGCCATCAACGGCACGGCATTTCTGCTGTCGCTGTCTGAGCGCGAGGAGCGTTTCAGCGGGCTATTCGACAGAAGCGATGAGTACGAAAAGCTGCTGGAGGAAATTGCAGGCTGGCGGGCTGACCTGTCCCCGGATAATGCACTGCAGATAGCCCGGCAGGTGCGCAAGCTCAGGAAGGCTTTCGGCCAGTTGGCGGCGATCGACTTCTTCCCAGGCGTGCTCAAGGCACAAGCCGATTTGGCCCTGCAGGCGCTTGAGACCTCGATTAGCCGTGCACTGTCCCCCGATGAGCCGAGGGCACACGATGAGGCCATCAGCCAGCTGGAACGCAGCGAATACCAAGGTCGCCGATGGGCAACGCGAAAGCGCCCATGGGTAGACCGGTTGGCATGTGCCTGGCTGATCCGTCGCTTCATCGATCCCGACGCCCGATTCATTTGGCTGGACAGTCCAGGTGACTGCCCAAGCGATGCGCTCGGCTTCGATTTTGATGGGGCCATGTTCAGCCACGTCGGCCACCGTGTTTCCTTCGAAACCCTCATTGAGAGCTTTGCCGTTCAGCAGCCAGGCTTGGCACGCCTGGCAGGTGTTATCCACTACCTGGATGTTGGGGGATACCAACCTTCCGAAGCACCCGGTATCGAGCGTGTCCTCGCCGGCCTGAGAGAGAGCATTGGCGATGACGATCAACTGATGATGGTCGCCGGAGGCATCTTTGATGGCCTGCTGACGGCTTTCGCGATTGAGGAAACCCCAAATGGCTGAGACCACCTCTGCAGTGAGCAAGCAGCCGCCATCGCAAGCGACTCTGCAGCCGATTAGCCTCTATGAAGCCTTCCTGTTCTGGCTCAAATTGGGCTTCATCAGTTTTGGCGGGCCCGCCGGGCAGATCTCGATCATGCACCAGGAGCTGGTTGAGCGCCGGCGGTGGATCAGCGAGAAGCGGTTTCTGCACGCGCTGAACTACTGCATGTTGCTGCCTGGCCCTGAAGCTCAGCAGCTGGCCACTTACATCGGCTGGCTGATGCACCGCACATGGGGCGGGGTAATTGCCGGCGCGTTGTTCGTGCTACCTTCGCTGTTCATCCTGATCGGTTTGTCGTGGGTCTACGTCGCTTTTGGCGAAGTACCGGTAGTCGCAGGGATTTTCTATGGCATCAAGCCGGCGGTGACGGCGATTGTCCTCCACGCAGCCCACCGGATTGGCTCGCGAGCCCTGAAGAATGCTTGGCTGTGGGCCATGGCCGGCGCCTCGTTCGTGGCGATCTTCGCCCTCAACGTGCCGTTCCCGCTGATCGTGCTGGTGGCTGCCATCATCGGCTACGTGGGTGGTCGCTTCGCCCCAGGCAAATTCGTGATCGGTGGCGGTCATGGGGGCGCGAAGAACAGCTATGGCCCTGCCCTGATCGATGACGATACCCCAACACCCGAACATGCCCGTTTCAGCTTGAGGCATCTGGTATGCCTGCTGCTGATAGGTGCTGGGCTCTGGGTCCTGCCCCTGGGACTTCTGTCACTGTCGTTTGGCTGGGACGGCACCCTGACGCAGATGGGCTGGTTCTTCACGAAGGCCGCACTGATGACTTTTGGCGGTGCATATGCGGTATTGCCCTATGTCTACCAAGGCGCTGTAGGGCACTACGGGTGGCTGACACCCACCCAGATGATCGATGGTCTCGCCTTGGGAGAAACCACACCGGGGCCACTGATCATGGTGGTCGCCTTCGTCGGCTTCGTCGGTGGCTACGTCAATCCGATGTTCGGGAGCGAACACCCATTCCTTGCTGGCGCCGTCGCGGCGAGCCTCGTCACCTGGTTCACCTTTTTGCCGTCTTTCTTGTTCATTCTCATCGGTGGGCCATTGGTAGAGTCGACCCACAACGCGATCAAATTTACCGCACCGCTGACAGGGATCACGGCCGCAGTAGTGGGCGTGATCCTGAACCTCGCCCTGTTCTTCGGCTACCACGTGCTCTGGCCGAAAGGCTTTGGTGGAGCGCTTGACTGGCCATGCGCGGCTATTGCGGCTGCAGCTGCGATTGCTTTGTTCCGCTTCAAGCGGGGCGTGATCGAAGTGCTGTTCGCTTGCGCCCTGGCCGGCCTGGCAGTTCACCTGTGGCGGGCATGAAACCAGTGGATGTGCCAAGCAATGCTGCCAGTGTCGGTCGATCAACCACGCCTTTCGCCCACCACCGGTCGTCAGCGCCATTGACCTCCAAGCCGGCTCCCCGGTCAACCCTTGGAGACCTCGACCGCGACGGTGAACCAATGGACGTGCTTGCTGACAATGAAATGTCGACCCGTAGTCATGTGGTGGGGCAACTCATCCTGGTGTTCTCCCTGATCTTGTTGTTAGCCCTGTTGCTGGGGCTGTTTTCCCTCTACCGCCTCGCCGAGGCGCTCGATGTTCAACAAATGGAGCAAAGCCGTTTCCATGCTGATTCGGCCATCAACCAACTGCAGAGGAACGACAGGACGTTTCTGCTGACCCACGCCGATTGGCAGGCCGCCTACGATCACCTGGGGAGACAGGTCGACGCGCATTGGGCATACATCGAGGATAATGTAGGAGCCACGCTCTTCACCTCCGATGGGTACGAGGGGGTATACGTGCTCGATGATGACGGTACCCGGTACGCCATGCTGGAAGGTCAGCTCAGCGAGCGGGGGCTTGAGCAGCTAACCGACAGTACTGGCAAGATCTTGCACCTTGCTCGCCAAGCCGCGCAGCATGACCAGGCGACTTCGGGATACATCATGTTTCGTGGCCTGCCATCGTTGTACAGCGCTGCACTGATACGTCCACAGGCCCAACCCCACCACCTGCCGGAACCTACGGCGGTGATGGTATTCATTCGTGTTCTTTCGCCTAAGCTGCTGTGGGAACTGGGCAAGTCGGCGGGGTTGTCCGGCGTGGCTGTAAGCGATTCGACCGAGCAGCGTAAAGGGCGCGGTGCTCTTGCACTCGAAGGCATCGGTCGCGCCCTTACCTGGGATTTACCGCAGCCTGGTTCCCAATTGATCAAGACAGTCATCACGCCCCTCGCTATCGCTGTGCTCCTGATTGCGCTGACCATTGCCTTGTTTGCACGCTATGCGATGCGGGCCAGCACCAGGATCGATCGTAGCCACCGTGCGCTTGAGATCTCCAGAGCTGCCCTGCAATCGAGTGAAGAACGCTTCAAGGCCGTGGCCGAAGCCGCGTCGGACTGGATCTGGGAAACCGATGTGCTCCTGAGACTAACCTACCTGTCGGACCGGTTTAGCGAACTGACCGGGCATCCTGTCGACGTATGGCGACAGCGCCCGATTACCGAGCTGCTGTCGTGTGATACCAGCCATCTCCAGACCTGGCTTCATAGTCTGGCTGCGACAGGCTCTTCCGGTACCCTACGCTGCCAGTACCAGGATCATCTTGGCCAACAGCGTATTTGCACAATCGCTTCCCGCGCAATCGTGGATCAGAGCGTCTGTACCGGATTTCGTGGCACTTGCAGCGACATCACCGACGAAGTAGCCGCACATGCCCACATTCAGCACCTCTCCTTGCACGACGCCCTTACCGGGCTGCCGAATCGCAACAAGCTGTTCCGGTTCCTCGAACAAACCATTACCGGCACTGGCCCCCTCCAGGTAGCACTGCTGATACTGGATCTTGATAATTTCAAGCCGATCAACGACAGCCTGGGGCATCCGGCCGGCGATGCGGTGTTGCTCGAGGTGGCCGGCCGCCTAAGTCAGGTTACTCGCGAGAGTGACCTTGTCGCCCGCCTGGGAGGCGACGAGTTCATCGTCGTAGTGACACGGCCAGGGGATCACAAGGACATGGACCGATTCTGCATCCGCTTGATCGAAGCAATCAGGCGACCCATGCAAGTCGAGGGGCATAGTGTTCAAGTGGGTGTGAGTCTTGGTGTCGTGATGTCGGCCGAGTATCCCGGTACGCCAACCGATTTGATCCGCTACGCTGACGTGGCCCTTTACAGCGCCAAGCAGGCGGGCAAAAACACCTGGCGCTTTTTTTCGGCGCAACTGAATGCAGCATTGATGGACAAGCGTGTGCTGGAAAGCGAACTACGCGACGGCATACCACGTGGCGAGCTTGTGCTGCATTTCCAGCCGCGCTTCAAGGTCGACGGGGTCTCGCTCGCCTCGGCTGAGGCCCTCGTGAGGTGGCAACACCCACGCCTGGGTCTGCTGCGCCCGGATCGGTTCATCCCGCTGGCCGAAGAGTCAGACCTGATCGTGTTGCTTGGCAACTGGGTGTTGCAGGAAGCCTGCGATAAAGCCCGCGGCTGGCCGCAGGCAGTGATGGTGTCGGTAAACATGTCGCCGGCCCAGTTCAGCCGCAGCGATGTCGTTCGCGACGTCGGAGACGCATTGCGCACCACCGGCCTGCCGGCCCATCGCCTGGAACTGGAAATTACTGAAAACGTCATGCTCAACGACGTTGAAGGCGCTCTGCATACCATGCAGGCACTGAAGGAGCTAGGCGTGCGCCTGAACATGGACGACTTCGGGACCGGTTACTCCTCTCTGGGTTACCTACGTACCTACCCGTTCGACAGCATCAAGATCGACAAGCGCTTCGTCCAGCATCTGGGCAAGAGCGGCAGTGACCGTAGCGTGGTCCAGGCCATCATCAATCTTGGCAACGCAATGGGTATGACGGTAACTGCCGAAGGTGTCGAGACCGCTGAGCAACTGGCCCTCCTTAGCGATGACCAATGCCATGAAGTGCAAGGTTTCCTGCTCAGCAAACCGCTGGAAAACGAAGCGCTGATAGGGATGATGAGAGAGCAGTTATCATACCCCTGATTCAGGGTCGCTAGCCGGTACTCCAGGGGAGCGCTGGTTTTCCTTGTCATTGCCAAGGCCGGGACTGGAACCCGGACCATCAGGTTTGGGCGGGTCGTCAGGTATCTGAGCCCCTTCGTTCAGTTGAGCATCCCGGGGCATACCCAATCCACTGTTCGCACCGCCAGGATCTGGATGCTCACTGGATACTGAGTTGTTTGCATCCACGTCGTCCATCTGTTCTTCGATGGGTGACTCATCATCTGGCGGCAGTGGTACTTCAACCGCTTTGGTCCCGGGACCGAGGGATGGTTCATCTTCGTTTGCATCAATGTCCATGTCCTTTCTCCGTTCAGAGGCAGATGGTATCTGCACCTAAACGTGAGAAGCGGGCGTGGCTCACGGGTGCCCGCGGCCAGACAAGTGGCATTTGTCCATCCGTTTTGCACCTTCCGTCGCGCTGAGGGCACCCTTCGGTATACGGCAGGCCGAACACTGGGTGAACAACCAGAAACGGAGTTTCACCATGAACGCAGAAAAAACATACGCGCTGCTACTCGCAATGTGCCTGGGTTGCACGGCGCCACTTGCCCTGGCCGCCACCGACCTGAACGATCAACGCGCCCCGGGCACGCAACCGCACAGCAATGGGCACATGAACGGCCAAGGCGGTGCGACAGGCTCAGGAACACCAGCCGATGGCATGGGCACGAGTAATGGCGGTACCCATGACAATGGAACGGACAACACGGGAGGTGACGGTACCGATACTGAAACGGGCTCCGGCGGTAATGGAGGGAACGGTAGCGGTGCAGGTCCGGGGAGTGGTAGCGATGGCTCAACCGGTGGTGGATCAGGCGCAGGATCGGGCAGCTAGGTGGAATGGCCGAATGGCCGTGGATCTCCCGTCCATGGCCCGGCGTTCCGGTTTCACCATTGATCAAGCAACTCACTCAGGAGTCAATGCCATGCCACGCGGTGACAAGGACAAATATACGGACAAGCAGAAACGCAAGGCCGAGCACATTGAGCAATCGTACGAGGACAAGGGCGTGGGCAAGGACGAAGCCGAAGCGCGCGCCTGGGCCACCGTGAACAAACAATCCGGTGGCGGTGAAAAGCCGGGAGGCTCGGGCAGCAAGACGCCGTCGCGTGAGAAGAAGACCGCGCGCACGGATTCAGCCAAGCGCGCCGCCGAGTCTCGTCAGGGGCATTCACGCACCTCGCGCGCGTCGCTGGAATCGCAAAGCAAGGAAAGCCTGATGAAGGAGGCGCGCAGCAAAGATCTCAAAGGGCGTTCCACCATGAACAAGGCTCAATTGGTAGAAGCCCTGCATAAACTGGGTTGACGGGAAACTTTTGGCGCAGTGCAAGGCCCACAGCATTTTTGTGGGTTATCGGTTCACCTTCGAGCCTGTCGGCTTTTACCAGGCTCCAGCTGCCAGACCGCTGCGCATACCGTTGAAACTTTCCCGGCACGTGCCAAGTCCAGACGCCTATCGATAACTGAACGGGAGCAGGCAATGACCGGCACGGTAGGCGACTTTCTGGTGGAGCGTTTGTATCAATGGGGCGTACGGCGCATCTTCGGTTACCCCGGCGACGGCATCAATGGCGTGTTCGGCGCGCTGAGCCGGGCCAACGGCAAGATTGAATTCATTCAGGCCCGCCATGAGGAAATGGCCGCCTTCATGGCCAGCGCCCATGCCAAGTTCACCGGTGAGCTCGGTGTGTGCATGGCCACATCCGGCCCGGGCGCCTCGCACCTGCTCACCGGCCTGTACGATGCACGCATGGACCACCAGCCGGTGCTGGCCATCGTCGGTCAACAGGCCCGGGCGGCGTTGGGCGGGCATTACCAGCAAGAGCTGGACCTGCTGTCGATGTTCAAGGACGTGGCCGGTGCGTTCGTTCAGCAGGCATCGACACCGGAGCAGGTGCGCCACCTGCTTGACCGTGCAGTGCGTACGGCTGTCGGCGAACGCCGCGTCACCGCCATCATCCTGCCCAACGACCTGCAGGACCTGCCCTATGACGAACCGCCGAGGGCCCACGGTACGGTGCATTCCGGCATCGGCTACAGCAAGCCCAGGGTGTTGCCGTTCGACGAAGACCTGCAGCGCGCCGCCGAGGTGCTCAATGCCGGGCACAAGGTGGCGATACTGGTGGGTGCCGGCGCACTGCAGGCGACAGAGCAGGTCATTGCAATTGCCGAAAAACTCGGCGCCGGGGTGGCCAAAGCGCTGCTGGGCAAGGCTGTGGTGCCGGACGACCTCCCATGGGTCACCGGGTCGATCGGCCTCCTCGGCACCGAACCCAGTTATCAGCTGATGACCGAATGCGACACCTTGCTGATGATCGGCTCCGGCTTTCCCTATTCCGAATTTTTGCCCAAGGAAGGCCGGGCGCGAGGCGTGCAGATCGACCTGCAACCCGACATGCTCAGTCTGCGCTACCCGATGGAGGTCAACCTGGTCGGCGACGCCAGCGAAACATTGCGCGCACTGTTGCCATTGATTGAGCACAAGACCGACCGGCGCTGGCGCGACAAGGTGGAAACCTGGCGTACGCAGTGGGACAAGACCGTGGCCAAGCGCGCCTTGGTCAAGGCGGACCCGATCAACCCGCAACGCGTGGTCCATGAACTGTCCCCTCGCCTGCCCGACCACGCCATCATCACCAGCGACTCCGGCTCCTGTGCCAACTGGTTTGCGCGCGACCTGCAGATTCGCCAGGGTATGCAGTGTTCGCTGTCCGGCGGCCTGGCTTGCATGGGCGCCGCAGTGCCCTATGCGATTGCAGCCAAATTCGCCCATCCGCAACGGGCTGTAGTTGCGTTGGTGGGCGATGGGGCGATGCAAATGAACAACCTCGCCGAACTGATCACCGTGGCCAAATACTGGCAGCAGTGGGACAACCCGCAATGGATCTGTGCCGTGTTCAACAATGAGGACCTCAACCAGGTGACCTGGGAGCAGCGGGTGATGGAGGGCGACCCCAAGTTCGAAGCTTCGCAGTCGATCCCCGACGTGCCCTACCATCTTTTCGCCATTTCCATTGGCCTGCAAGGTATCTACGTAGATCGCGAAGAGGACGTTGCCGCTGCATGGGAGCGCGCGCTGGCTGCTGATCGGCCAGTACTGATCGAGTTCAAGACCGACCCGAACGTGCCACCCCTGCCACCCCACATCAAGCTGGAGCAGGCGAAGAAATTTGCCAGTACCTTACTAAAGGGCGACCCCGACCAGGCGGGCATCATCGTGCAGACAGCCAAGCAGGTGCTCGGCTCGGTGCTGCCTGGCAAGAAGTGATCGGCACCCCGGCGAGCCGGCTGAACGTTTGATCTGCCGGCCCGGTCGCACAACAGAGACGCAGCAGACTGCGCGAACCCTGACCGTGAGGACCTACCATGACCGCGATCGCTTCAAACGGGGCTGCAAAGCACCCCATCCGTCTGACCCTCAATGGTCAGCCCCGAACACTGCAGGTGCATCCTTGGGTCACCTTGCTTGACCTGCTGCGTGAGCAATTGGACCTGGTCGGCACCAAGAAAGGCTGCGACCACGGCCAGTGCGGCGCCTGCACGGTGCTGCGCGACGGCAAGCGCGTCAATGCCTGCCTGACCTTGGCCATCATGTGCGACGGGGCCGACCTGGTGACCATCGAAGGGCTGGCCAGTGGCGACGTCCTGCACCCCATGCAGCGCGCCTTCATTACCCACGATGCGTTCCAGTGCGGTTACTGCACCCCGGGGCAAATCTGCTCTGCGGTCGGGCTGGTTCACGAGGGACGTGCCGACACCCGCGAGGCCATTCGCGAGCACATGAGCGGCAATCTTTGCCGCTGCGGCGCCTACGGCAACATCGTCGCTGCGGTAGAAGAAGCCCTGCCGTTGATGACGGACAGCGCCCAACCACCACGAGGGCAGCACCCATGACGCCCTTCAGCTACCACAAGCCCGCCTCAGTCAGCGAAGCGGTGAACCTGGCTGACGCCTGTTCGCACTTCATCGCCGGGGGTACCAACCTGGTCGACCTGATGAAGGAAAACGTGGTGCGCCCCGAGCGCCTGATCGACATCTCCGGCCTTGGGCTGAACGGCATTCACGTTACCCCTGGCGGCGGCGTATTCATCGGTGCGCGGGTGAGCAATGCCGACCTGGCCTGGCACCCGTTGATCGAGCAGCATTATCCACTGTTGTCAGACGCGATCCTGGCGGGGGCATCGCCGCAGTTGAGGAACATGGCCAGCACCGGTGGCAACTTGCTGCAACGTACCCGCTGCTACTACTTCTACGACACCGGCACCCCCTGCAACAAGCGCGAACCGGGCAGCGGATGCCCTGCGCGTGCAGGCATGAACCGCATCCATGCCATTCTGGGTGCCAGCGATGCCTGTGTCGCGACCCATCCCTCGGACATGTGCGTGGCATTGGCAGCGCTCGAAGCCGTAGTGCACGTACAGGGGCGGTCCGGCGAACGGCAGATACCCTTCGCGGATTTCCATTGCCTGCCCGGTTACACCCCCGAGCGCGACAATCAACTGGCATTCGATGAGCTGGTGACAGGCATCGAGCTGCCGCCCCCGGTGTTCGAACGCCATTACCGTTACCTGAAAATACGCGACCGCGCTTCCTACGCGTTCGCGCTGGTGTCAGTCGCTGCAGCCTTGAACTTCGATGGCGACGTGATCCAGCAGGCGCGCCTGGCGCTGGGCGGCGTTGCCCACAAACCCTGGCGGGACCCGGCTGTGGAGCGCCTGCTGGCCGGCCAGGTGCCTTCTGAAGCGCTCTTCAACCGCGCCGCGCAAACGTTGCTGCAAGGCGCACAACCCCTGAGCCACAACGGTTTCAAGGTAACGCTCGCCCAGCGAGCAATCGTGCGGGCATTGGATGACGCGGCGCGCGGCGCCGCTAACGGGGGGGCACGGCCATGATCACAAGCACACCCGTAGTCGGCACGCCCCTGGACCGCGTGGACGGTGTGGCGAAGGTCACCGGGCAGGCCCGCTATGCGGGCGAATACCCCCAGACGGGCCTGCTGCACGGCAGCGTCGTGTCCAGTACCATCGCCCGCGGTCGGGTTCTCGGCATCGACAGCACGCAGGCCATGCGCGTGCCCGGGGTAATCGCCGTGCTCGACCATGGCCATCGTCCGCCTGTCTCCAGTTATGACGACGACTACAGCGATGCCGACTCTGCCGAGGGGGCGCCTTTTCGGCCCTTGTTCAATGATCGAGTGCTGTACAGCGGGCAACCGTTGGCATTAGTGATCGCCGAAACCCTGGAACTGGCCCGCTATGCAGGCTCGCTGATCAAAATCGACTATGCCGAGGAGGCTCACCAGACAGACCTGGGCGCATGCCAAAAATCGCATGCCGCCCCCGCCGAAACACCGGCGCCGCGTGGCGACTTCGCCGGGCAGTTTGCCGAAGCGCCGGTGCAGGTGGATGCCACGTACCTGACGGCCAACGAGTACCACAACCCGATGGAGCCCCATGCATCGACCGTGCACTACAAGGCCGACGGCACTCTGGAAATCCACGACAAGACCCAAGGCACGCAGAACTGCCAGGACTACCTGCACAAGGTGTTCGGCCTGCCCAAGGCAAACATTCGTGTGCGCGCGGCGTTCGTCGGCGGCGCCTTCGGCTCGGGCTTGCGCCCGCAGTACCAGTTGCCGCTGGCAGTGATGGCGGCGTTGCACCTGAAGCGCTCGGTGCGCGTCACACTGACCCGCCAGCAGATGTTCACCTTTGGCTACCGGCCCCGCACCGAACAATGCATGCGCCTGGGTGCAGACGCAAACGGGCGTTTGCTTGCGATCGCTCATGATGCGCTTGGCCAGACCTCCCGCTTCGAGGACTTCACCGAACACCTGGTCGAATGGAGCGGCATGCTGTACCAGTGCGATAACGTTGCGCTCAGTTACCGCCTGGCCTCGCTTGATGTGTACACCCCGCTGGACATGCGGGCGCCTGGGGCCGCGTCCGGGATGATTGCGCTGGAGTGCGCCATGGATGAGCTCGCCTGTGCTGCGCAGATCGACCCGGTAGAGCTGCGCCGCCGCAATTTTGCCGCCAACAATGCCAACGAGGGCAAGCCCTACTCCAGCAAGGAACTGCTGGCGTGCTACCAGCAAGGTGCCGAACGTTTTGGCTGGCATAACCGCACTCCCCAACCGCGCAGCATGTGCAATGGCAACCAACTGGTCGGCTGGGGGATGGCCGGCGGCGTCTGGGAAGCCATGCAGATGAAGGCCAGTGCCAAGGCGCGCATCAATGCCCAGGGCCACCTGACCGTCAGCAGTGCCACCACCGATATCGGGACCGGCACCTATACCGTCATGACTCAGATCGCCGCCGACGCAGCTGGCGTCAAAGTGCAGGATGTCACCTTCATGCTGGGTGACTCCTCACTGCCCACCGCCCCGCTTCAGGGCGGATCGTTCACGGTGTCGTCGGTGGGCTCGGCCGTGCGCCAAGCCTGCCATGTCCTGCGCACCCAGGTGCTGGAACACGCGCGCAACATATACCCCCAGGTGGCAAACACACCCCGGCAGCAGATCGTTTTCACCGAGGGCTACCTGCACGCGGGCAACCATCGCTGGGCTTTGGCGGACATCGTGGCGAGCGCCCCCAACGGTAAATTCGAAGTGCAGATCGACGCCGAGCCCGGCGCCAGGCGCCAACCGTTCTCCACCGCCACCCATTCGGCGGTATTCGTGGAAGTTCACGTCGACGAGGACCTTGGCACGATCAAGGTAGCCCGGGTGGTCAGCGCTGTGGCGGCAGGCCGTGTGATCAACCCCAAAACCGCACGCAGCCAGATCCTGGGGGGCGTGGTCTGGGGGGTGGGCATGGCGCTGCACGAAGCCGCATTGACCGACCACCGGTTGGGCCGCATCATCAATCACAACCTGGCGGAGTACCACATCCCGGTCAATGCAGACTGCGGGGATATCGAAGTGATCTTCGTTGAAGAGCACGATGACATTGTCAACGAACTGGGGTCCAAGGGCGTAGGCGAAATCGGCGTTGTCGGGGTGGCCGCTGCGGTGGCGAACGCGGTCTACCATGCCACAGGCAAGCGTATAAGGGAGTTTCCGATCACGCTCGATAAAGTGCTGTAATCGGACAGGGGCCGAGTCGCCCACCCGCTTTGGGCTATCGTCGACGCGCCACAACCGCTAAGCCATGGCAGGGTTCTTTATCACGCAATAGGTTGCCCTTGACGACCTTTCGCGCACCCTGTCAGCAGGTACAAAAGTAAAAGGAGCTTCCAGTACTCGCGGGGCATCGGAAGAAAACACAGGCTCTCTGTGTGAACACACGAGGTGCATGATCATGGCGAACGATCAAGACAAGGCGGGTCAGCAAGGCGGCGCCGCGCAAACCAACCCTGGTAGTTTTGCAAACGACCGTGAGAAGGCTTCGGAAACCGGCCAGAAAGGCGGTCAAATGCCCGGAGGGAAATCTGAGGATCAACAAACAGGGCAAGGCAGCGGCGGTAACCTTAAGGAAGATAATCCTCAGCGTGCCGGTGGTGGAACCCAACACGGTGGTCAAGGAGGGCATACCTCTGGCAGCAAATCTGACCGGGAGCAAGGTATGGACGAAGGGTCGCAAGCTATTCAGGACGAAGACAGCGGGATGACGGAAGACAACCGCTAAGTCCACCAGGGCGATGGAGAGCCCTGGTTTCTTCACCGTCCGTAATTCAGATGCAGCAGTTCGCCTTGAACAGTTGGCCGTCAGCCTCTGTGTCTAACGATCAACCTCGAATTACACCCTGTCCTAGGCCACCTGCACCGCTTTGCGCCATTGATCCGTGGCCAGGCGCCTGGCTCTATCAACACCCCAGGCCAGAGCTCGAGTCATGGACTCGCCTGGACGAGAATTGAACGCTTCTTCGTGCAATGCCATTCCACAGCCGGCATACACACCGATGAACATTTGCGTCTGACCGGTGCGCGAGAGCCTGACCTGCACATCAATCGTGGTGCCGTCATCGAGCTCCTCGTCATGGGTACGATGATGAAGCACTGGATCCGCCCATTCCCAAAACACATCACCTCGAACACGCATGCCGCCCTCCTACGACTTTAGTCTTATACGGAAACCTCAACATAGCAAAGCTGGGAGGCAGTTCAATGACGTAGTCGGTAGTCATACAGGTAACAGACAGCCGGTCTGATTTTCGATACAAACTTATTTTCCTGTACAACTTTGCAGCCTTGGTCAGGCGGTCAGAGCAGGCAACCGCGTTGCCAAGAGCCCGGCAGCTGCGGAATTCAGCAATTCAGGGGTAAGCTTTTCGCGAAGCACCCACTTACACGCGACAATTTCATGGTCGGCAACGGGCTTCTCATTTTCGTGGAATCGGGTGGTGAAGATGTGATGCACAACTGACCCCACTCTGATTGAACACAAAGAAAGCAGGCCATGCCCTTCAATGGATGTCTCCTCACGTAGCTCTCTTGCCGCAGCTGCATGAGGGCTCTCACCAGGCTCAATCAAACCACCTGGGAAATTCCATTTGCCGCCTTTTTTCCGAACAAGCAGTACCCTGCCGCTTCGAAGGCAGATTATCGTTGCCCTGGATTTGATTCTGCATTTTCGTTTGTCCCGCATGCACACACTCGTATCATCATTACCCATCAACACCCACCCTCTCGCGACACAGAGAAATGGACTTCTTCCCTGAAGACGTTTCCATGCTGCGACTCGTTCAATCACAGGGGCTTATTAGCCATCGGTTCGCCTCAGATCAGCAGAGCCCGGCACTGCATGAGCAGTTGCATACCCGAATTTTGGGGGCCAATGACCCTAGTGAGATCAAGTGCAAGTTGCTGGCAAATCGGGGAATCTCGGTAGCCGCCGGTCGGTGGATGGCCCAGACAGGACCAGTCTGCCCGTTCTCAAGCATCGCCATTGAAGCTGTTGTTTTGAACTTTGCATGGCCTGGAAGCTTCCCCTGCATACCCCCACGATTTTTGTGATGCAGGAGCTAGGAGCATGAGAGCACTGACCTACCACGGAGCAAACGACGTCAGGGTCGACAACGTCCCTGATCCCATCATCGAGCGAGAAGACGACATCATCCTCAAGGTGACTGCCACCGCCATTTGCGGCTCCGATTTGCACCTCGACCGAGGCAAAATTCCAGAGCCCGAAGCGGGTGATATCTTTGGCCACGAGTTCATGTACGCGGGCTTCATTCACGGGTTCATGTTCGGCGACGCGTTCGATAAGGGCCTTACCTTCAAGATGGGCCAGACCCATGTCCAGAAATACCTGCCTGAACTGCTGGAACACATCGAAGCAGGCCGTCTACAACCGGAATTGATCGTCACTCACCGCCTCGCCCTCGAAGAAGCAGCCATGGGCTACAAGGTGTTCGATCAGAAGCAGGACAACTGCCGCAAGGTCATCCTCGTGCCAGGCGCTGCACCCGGCACCTTGGGCCCTGACTACGTATAGAGGAGGTGAAGTCATGAACGGTCTTGCCAGCTACTTCTGGATTGCCGTGGCGGCAATCCTCTTGCTCATCGATCTGTGGGCCATCGTCAGCGTCTTCAGAAGCGACAAGTCAGATGCAGTCAAAGCGGCCTGGGCCCTGCTGATCCTCGCGCTGCCGGTAGTCGGCCTGGGAATCTGGGGCGTTGCTGGCCCGCGCGGCATCAAGCGAGGTACAGGGCCCACCTCCGACGAGCACAGCAAAGGCTGACATCTGCCAGCTGCATTTACAGGGGTTTTCAACATGATCGATCAAGCGACAGGCATGAAATCCGGCGAACGCTATCGCGTGCAAAACGTGGAGCGCGCTCATCAGTTTCCAGGCTTCTTCCAGGACGGGAAGTATTATCTCGGCCCTGAACTTCTCACCGCCGTGGGCTGGCTTGAAGGTACACGCTTCATCTATGACAGCCTGGATGCCGCAGGTGAACCCGTTTTTCCAAACCGGGAGGCAGGCACGGTCGAAGGGCTGACATTGACCCTGGTCGATGGCACTTCCCTTGAGCTCTTACGGATCGAGGCCAGCGACACCATTGTCCCAGTTGCCCCCGGTGCATCGGGTACGGAACGAGAAGCGCCTGACAGTGGCGCCTGGATAAATCGCAGTCCCAAGGCCGAAGACTCATCGGGAAACCTCTTTGAGCCTCCGAATGGCAAGAGGGATATCGACGGAGGCTGGAGGAAGTCAAAACACAAAACGCCGCTGCTGATCGGTGCAGCGGCGTTGGGAGTCCTTGTGGGTTTCACACTCACACATTCACGACGCAGAGATGGCTAGAGGCGGTCTGCGTAACGAGGGCAGCGGGCGCGCCTGAGGGGATGCCAGCCATCTTAATCATTGAACCGTTTCTTTCTGCGTGTACTCAACCTCGAGCAAGTGCTTGATTCAATCCGTGATGAGGAACGCCATGAACGCTATCGACTTACTGATCCAGGACCACAAGCTCGTGAAGAAGCTGCTCGAAGAGCTGTCGACCACTACCGAGCGTGCCGTAAAGAAACGGGCCGAGTTACTCCACAGGATCGAGCAGGAGTTGCAGATCCACACCGCGCTCGAGGAAGAAATACTCTACCCGGCCATCAAGCAAGCGGGTGGCAAGGAAGAAGCGAAGATGTACTACGAGGCCAAGGAAGAACACCGCACTGTCGACGCCCTCGTTCTGCCCGACCTCCTGCATACCGAAACCGGCACCGTCGAATTCGCCGGGCGGGTCAAGGTCATGAAAGAGTTGCTGGAGCATCACATCGAGGAAGAGGAAGGCGAACTGTTCCCCACCGCGAAGAAGCTGCTCAGCAAGGACACCCTCGAGGAGCTTGGGCAAGCCATGGAAATGCAGAAAAAGATGCTCAAGGGCGAGCAGCGAGCGGCGTAGTCAAGCGATCACCTGCCAGCGCTCAGCGCGTGGCAGGTGATCGGCTTCAGATACCCCATCATCAGTCGGAAGGTGTCATGGAATACTGGATTGGGTTACTTGAATGGCCTGCGATGTTGATGACTGTGCTGGCAGCGTGGTGCATCGGTTCGCGCCGTCCGGGGCGGAGGAAGGCAGGTTTCTGTTGTTTTATCGCAAGCAACGTGTTGTGGGCCGTCTGGGGCTGGCAAGCTGAAGCCTGGGCATTGATCATCCTGCAATTCTGCCTCTGTGCCATGAACCTGCGAGGCTGGCGAAAAAATACGCAACTGGAAGCGACGGCGTGACCAGCTCATGCCAGGGGCAGGGATACGCGGAAGGTGGTGCCCGATGACGAGTTGGATGCCACGTCGATAGCCCCCCCATGCCGGGCCACGATCTCGCCGACGATGAACAGGCCAAGACCCAGCCCACCGGATGCCTCGTGATGTTCCGACGCCAATCGGGAGTACCTGGCCTGAGGGTTGAATAGATGAGGCACAACATCCGGCGCAATGGGTTTGCCCCAGTTATGTACGCTGAACTCGACTGCCTCAGGGCGTTGGGTCAGTGTTACGGTGATGGGCCTGGCATGATCACCGTGGTGAAACGCATTGGCTATCAGGTTGGAAAACACCTGCCCCATCCGGGTGACGTCAAACTGGCCAAATGCTTGCTGGCCGCCCTTCAGGACAACTGTGATCTCAGTGCGGGAAATGCGAAGCTCGTCCACAAGCGTATGGCACACCTGGGAAAGGTCGACAGGTTCTTTCTGGATGGGTATGCCAGTCCCCAGGTTCGCTTTGGCGAGATCGAGTAGATCAGTCACGATTTGCCTGGATCGTGTCACACTGGCCGCAATCTGGTCTGCAATTTTTCGGTCGCGCTCGTTCAGCTGACCTTTACGGCTCAACATCTCGGCGCCCAGAAGGGCTGCCGTCATCGGCGTTCGTAGATCATGCCCAAGTACACCCAGTACCAGTTTCCGTGTTGTCTCCACCGCGATGCCGTACGAGGTGATGGATTCGCTCAAGGCTTGATCAATGGCCTCGTTGAAACGAACCATATCATCGATAGCATGGGGTTCATCAGCCCTCTGCTGCGCAAACCAAAGACGCAGCACACTTGCGCGCAGCGCACGATACTCTGCGACCACTTGATCAAGCGTGAACCCGGCACTCAGCCGGGTAACAGCATGGGCCTGAGCGGCTGTTTCGACCGAGCTCGTTGCCTGCATGCCTCGAGACTTCTCAAACTGCTGGCGGGCTGTCTGTGAGGATGCCATGTCCAGTGCAACGGTTCGCAACATGGCTTCAGCGTGGTTACGCAGGCCTGCAGCATCAAGATCCGGCATAGGGGTCTCGACGGTGCGAGCAAAATCCTCAAAAGCCTCGAGAATGAGCTCGATGTGCTGTGTAATGAACGCATAGAGCCGCACGTCGGGTCCTCGGTGTAATCGCAAGCATCATGGGTGAATGATCAGCATAGACGACGCTGATGACTGAAGATGAACGCGATGAGGTGAAGTGCGTGTAACTTTCCCGATGTGTGCCCAGAGGCCTTTCCAATCCGCCCGTTCCAGCGGGCATCTGCGCTGGCAGCTAGCGCTGCTGGCGACGCCCGCTCAACTGGATCCAGACCGGTGCATGATCACTGGCCTTGGCTTCGTTGCGCACCCAGGCATCCACACCCGCCCGCTTCAGATAAGGGCTGAGACTGGGGTTGAGCAGCAGATGATCAATGCGCAGCCCGGCATTGCGCGCCCAATGATTGCGAAAATAGTCCCAGAACGTGTAGATGCGCTGCTCGGGATACAGGTGACGAACAGCATCGACCCAGCCCTGCGCCAGCAATTGTTGGAAACACGCCCGCGATTCAGGTTGCAGCAGCGCGTCCTTGAGCCATGAGCGCGGGTTATAGATGTCCAGATCGGTCGGCACAACATTGAAATCGCCCGCCAACACCGCAGGGTGGCTGCTGCCCTGCAGTGTTTGGGCATGCTTGATCAGGCACTCGAACCAGCGCAGTTTGTAATCAAACTTGGGGCCAGGTTGCGGGTTGCCATTGGGCATGTAAAGGCAGCTAACCAATACACCGTGCACCGCAGCCTCCAGATAGCGGCTCTGCTGATCGTCCTGCATGCCGGGCAGCCCGCGACGTACCTCCAGCGGCTCGCTATCGCGCGCCAGGATCGCCACGCCATTCCAGGAGGGTTGCCCCTGATACAGGCAGCCATAACCTGCCGCTTCGATGGCCTGGCGCGGAAACTGCTGATCGGCCGCCTTCAGCTCCTGCAAGCAGGCAATGTCCGGTTGCTCCCGCTCCAGCCAGGCCAAGAGCGCGGGCAGGCGGCTGCGGATGCCATTGATATTGAAGGTGGCGATCTTCAGCGCTTTCATGCGTCAGGGTCGCTCACGTGAGCCTGTACGGCATCCTCCAGTGCCCGTATATGTGCCTCGTCGGCCAGTGCCTTCAGCGCCAACCAGTCATCCCAGTCAATCGCGCCGTCGTCCCGCAGCGCCTCGGCGGTGCGAACCAGTTCGTGGTGGTAGGCATCCGGCGATTCGCGCCGGTAGCTGATGTCGTCGTACTGCGCGTACCAGGCTTCAAGTTCAGGAATGCTGCGTTCGATGCTCATGACGGCCGCCTCGTTCTATCCCTGCTAGTGAGAGCCCAGGCCCCGCGCAATTGTTCAACTGCAACGGTCAGCCGGTCAGCCTCCCTACCGCTGAAGCAGTGCATTGGAACTTCTCACCCCTTCCGAGACGTCCCACATCCACACCTGGCGAAAACGGAGATAGAACGATGAGTGCAAAACTGAGTGGCAAGCGCGTAGCCTTTTTGGTCACCGATGGCTTCGAACAAGTGGAGTTGACCGGACCGCGTGAAGCCTTGGAGAAAAACGGGGCCGTGATCGACATCCTGAGTGACAAGGAAGGCACTGTCCGCGGCTGGAACCATGACAAGCCGGCCGACGAGTTTGCGGTGGACGCGACGTTCGACAGCGCCCACCTCGACCTTTACGATGCCATTGTGCTACCGGGTGGGGTACAGAATTCCGACACCATCCGCCTGATACCTGGCGCCCAGAAACTGGTGAAAAGCCACAACTCGGCCAGCAAGCCGCTGGCGGTGATCTGCCACGGCGCCTGGCTGCTGGTGTCGAGTGGACTGGCCAAGGGCAAACGGATGACCAGTTACCAGACATTGCAGGATGATATCCGCAATGCAGGTGGTGACTGGGTCGATGAAGAGGTAGTGGTGGACGGCAACCTGATCACTAGCCGCAAGCCGGATGATATCCCCGCCTTAAGCGAGCAATTGATCAGGGCCCTTGCTGGCTAGCTGCCCGACCCGTGAACTGGCAAATACCTGGTTTGCCAGTTCAACACGCCAGCGCCGTTTGCATGCAATCACTTGACGGTTGCTGCAACGGTTTGCAAAACCGGCCCACCACCTTACAATCGCGATTAATTCCCATATGCATCTGATTAGCGGAAAGGTGAAGTGCCCATCGACGCCCCACTGCAACCCATCGACAGCCTGTATCGCGACCACCACGGCTGGCTGCAAGGCTGGCTGCGCCACCGCCTGGGTGATCGCGAGCGGGCGGCGGACATCGCTCAGGACACTTTCCTGCGCCTGCTGGTAACCCGCCGCCTGCCGGAACAGCGCGACGGCCGTCGATTCCTGGTGCAGATCGCCCGCAATCTGGTCATAGACCAGTGGCGTCGCCAGCGTATCCACCAAGCGTATCTGGAGAGCATCGCCGCCCTGCCCGAGCCAGAAACGCCGTCACTGGAAACCCGCGCGATCGTGATCGAAACCCTGATGCAGATCGACGCCATGCTCGACAAGATGCCTGCAAAGGTACGCGAGGCATTCCTGCTGTCGCAATTTGAAGGGCTGACCTACACACAGATCGCAGCGCGGCTGGACGTCAGCGTCAGCTCGGTGCAAAAGTACATGCTCCGCGCCATCACTGCCTGCTATCAGGTCCTGTACGCTGAATGAAGAACGTCAGCGAAGCCCCCCTCTCCCCCGCAATCGTCGAGCAGGCCAGCCATTGGCTCATGCTGCAATGGAGCGGTGAGTTCGAAGCGGCGCAACAGCAGCGCTTTCTTGAATGGCGCGCCGCGGACCCGGAGCACGATCGCGCATGGCGACGCCTGGAGCGCCTGCAAAGTACCCTGAGCGGTGTCCCAGCGGATACAGCACTAGGGGTGCTGCGCGAGCTGCCCGATGCGCGTCGTCGGCAGGCGCTCAAGCTGCTCGGCACGCTGCTGTTGGCCGGCGGGAGCGGCTATCTGGTCCATTCACAATCCCCTTGGCGCGAAGCCACGGCAGACCTGCGCAGCGGCACTGGCGAACGCTTGCAACGCTCGCTGGACGATGGCAGCCAACTTAGCCTGAACAGCGGCACTGCGGTTGATATCCGGTACAACGCGTCGGAACGGCGCATTTGCCTGCTCGCTGGGGAGTTGTTGCTTGAAAGTGGTCATGACCCGGCGCATCGCCCGCTGATCGTTGAAACTGCAGCGGGAGAAATCCAGGCGTTGGGCACACGCTTTTCCGTGTACCAGCGTGAGGATGGCAGCCACGTCGAGCTGTTTGAAGGCGAGCTGGAGCTGCGTCCGCGGCAGTCGCCCGCCAGCCGCCTTCACGCAGGACAAAGTCGCTGGTTTTCCGCCAATCGCCTCGGCGACCTCGGGCCAGCCAACCTCAACACCATCGCCTGGCTAGACGGCCGCTTGATCGCCGAGCGCATGCCGCTGGGGCACTTCGTCGCCGAGCTGGCTCGCCATCGTCCCGGTGTGCTTCGCTGCGACCCCGCTGTAGCGCAGTTGCCACTGACGGGGGTGTTTCCCTTGGCAGACACCGACCGCGTGCTGATGGCAGTTCAGCAGTCGCTGCCCGTAAAAATACAGAGATTGACGCGCTTCTGGGTCAATGTCAGCCCGGCTTAGAAACGCACAAGACTGCTGGCCGTTTGCTGCCAGCCTGGAATGGCAAAAAAGAGTTTGTGCGGTGTTGTCGTTTTGGTCGAGTTGTACGGGATACCTCTTGAAACCCATCAACAAGCCTTCTCAAGAGGATCGTTCAGAGTGTCGCACCTGCCCACGCCAACCCGTTCACGGCTGACCCGCCACATCCTGCTTGCCAGCTTGCTCGGCGGCGCCCCTTTATTGCTTGCCATGCCTGCCGCACTGGCCTACGCAAGTGAACAGACACGCCATTACGCCATCCCGGCTGGGGGCCTTGATCAGGCGCTGAACCGTTTCGCAAGCCAGTCCGGCATCTTGCTGTCCGCAGACGCACAATTGACCGCTGGCAAACATACCGCGGGGCTCAGCGGCACCTACTCGGTGAGCGATGGCCTCGCCCAGTTGCTGACCGGCACCGGCCTGCGCGTGCTCAAGGGTGAGGACAGCTACATCATAGAAGTGGCAGCGGACAGCGAAGGTGCCCTGGAACTGGGGGCGACTACCGTAACCGGCGCACTGCTGTCTGGCACCACCGAAGGCACAGGTTCGTACACCTCACGTTCAGCGCAGACGGCGACCAAACTGCCATTGTCCCTGCGCGAGACGCCACAATCGGTCACGGTCATCACGCGCCAACGCATCGAGGACCAGAACCTCGCCAACCTCAACGAGGTGGTGCAGAACACTCCTGGGCTCACCCTGCGCCGGACTGGCCCCGAACGATCCTCGTACTACGCCCGGGGGTTTTCCCTCGATAACATCATGTACGACGGCCTGCCCACCAGCCTGGACAGCTCACAGGTATCCCAGGACCTGCTGTCGGCCGACATGGCCATGTATGACCGGGTCGAAGTCGTGCGCGGTGCCACCGGCCTGATGCAGGGTGCGGGCAACCCTGCGGCGTCGATCAACCTGATCCGCAAGCGGCCGACGCGCGAGTTCCAGGCCAGCATCGAAGGCAGCATGGGCAGTTGGGACCGTTACCGCACCGAGGTCGATGTCTCCGGCGCGCTCAACGACAGCGGAACCGTTCGCGGCAGAATGGTGACGGCATATCAGACCGGCAACAGCTACCGAGACACACTGGAAAACGAACGCAACCTGTTCTACGGCATCCTGGAGGCCGACCTGGACGACAGCACCACCTTGACCCTGAGTGCATCGCGCCAGCAAGACAACAACAATGGCAACGGCTGGACCGGCCTGCCGGTGGGCTTTGACGGCAGCGACCTGCATTTGTCACGCTCTACTTCGCTGAGCAGCGACTGGGAGTATTGGGACAAGACCAGCACCTCTGCCTACGCGGCACTGGACCACATTCTGGACAATGGCTGGAAGCTCAACCTCTCGGCCACCAAAACCTGGGCCGACCTCGACATGCTGGGCACCTATCTGGTCGCTAACACCACCACCCAGGCCTATAACCAGTTCGTCGGCGCGGGGCACTATCGGGAAACCCAGAACAGCTTCGACGCCTATGCCAGCGGCCCGTTTCGCCTGATGGACCGAGACCACGAACTGGTGGTCGGCGCCAGCCACCGGCGGGTGGTGTTCAACGGTGATGTGCCCTACAACATCTTGCTGAACAGCAACATCGACCTCTACAACTGGGATGCTGGCGCCACACCAAAACCGCCGAGCCAGGACAAGTACGGCTGGCAGAACACCAACGCCAAGCTCAACAGCGTTTATGCCACCACACGCCTGAGCCTGGCCGACCCGCTGAAGCTGATCCTGGGCAGCCGCCTGGACTGGTACGACAACACCACCACCTCGCCCTACAAAAGCACCGCCCCGAGCGAGCTGAAAGTCACCCGGCATGTCACCAAGTACGCCGGCCTGATCTATGACATCGACGAGCATCACAGCGTGTATGTGAGCTACACCGATATCTTCAAACCCCAGAACTACAAGGATGCTTCCGAAAACATCATTGCGCCGATCACCGGAAAAAACCATGAACTGGGCATCAAGGGTGAATACTTCGACGGGGCACTGAACGCATCGGCTGCCCTCTTCCAGATCGACCAGGAAAACCGTGCGAAATCGTTTACCGACGGTTGCCCTACTGCCCCGACTACCCCGTGCTACGAGGCGGCAGGCAAAGTGCGCAGCAAGGGCATAGAGCTGGAGGTACAGGGCCAATTGACGCCTGATTGGCAACTGGCTGCCGGTTATACTTTTGCCGAGGCCAAGTATGTCAAGGATACCAAGAAAGAAAACGAGGGCCGTCTGTTCGACACCGACATACCCCGCCATCTGTTCAAGATGAGCACGTCCTACACACTGCCGGGTCAATACAACCAGTGGCGTGTCGGAGCCTCCCTTTATCACCAGAATCGAATCTACAACAAGAACACCACCTTCATGATCGAGCAGGATGGCTACACCTTGGTGGACTTCATGTTGGGGTTCAAGCCGACCGAACACATCGATGCGCGCGTCAACCTTAACAACGCGTTCGACAAGAAGTACTACAACGCCCTCAGCAACTCTGTCGCGGTGCCGAGCAACGTTTACGGTGAGCCACGCAACCTGATGCTGTCGCTGAAGTACACATTCTGATAGCTGTGCTGCCCCCGGCTCTTGAACAGCCGGGGCAACAGATGGATGCCATGTGCGGCAGACATGCGTCCACGGTAGCTTGGCTCACGGTTTCTTTTCCACGTCCCTTGGTGCTTTCGCGGGGCCTTGGGGGTCCACTTGAGGGTCGTCCAGATCAGGGGAGTCCGGGTCGAAACCCAAGTCCTGATCAGTTGTTGCATGATCGGAAGAATGGGGGCCTTTCTGCCGCTGATCGTCGGGTTTGTTCATCATCTAGTCTCCGAAGTGTGAGAAATGTGGTTTGTTCACCGTCACGGCCTTGCCCTGTCTGAACAATGTCGTGGCTTGATCTTGAACACGTCAATGGGAGTCCTCCCTGCCTGGCCCCGCTTCGTCGTGCTCCCCCAGTTGCTGGTATCGCTTACGAAGCGCATGGAGTTCAGCTGGCCCCATATCTTCAAGGTCGAGCAACGCCTTGTGCGCCCGTTGGGTAGTGCGCAACAGTTCGTCAAGTTTGATGTGCAACTCGTCGCTATCACGGTTTTGGGTATTCTGGATCAGGAACACCATCAGGAACGTGATGATCGTGGTCGATGTATTGATGACCAACTGCCAGGTGTCGTTGAAATGAAACAAGGGCCCGCTTACGCCCCAGGCAATGATCAGCATAAAGGCAATAACGAACGTCAACGGCCGCCCGCTATGGTTGGCTAGCCATTGTGCAAACCGATCAAACTTCATGGCTGAGCCTCCTTCATGGTGTACCTCAGTGGAACCCAGGCATCCGGTGGAGGATTGCAACACCGGTAAAGTTCCCTTTTGCATGGCCATCCACTCGTCAATCGCACTGAACAATCCGGTCCCGGTTCCTGTCGCTACTGTTACATACAGGAGCGCAGGGACTTATGGTGAGCGAGATCCGCATCGGAATTTCCGGTTGGCGCTATGGCCCATGGCGCAAGGACTTCTACCCCGAGGGGCTGCGCCAGGACGACGAGCTGGCGTTTGCCTCGCGGGCAGTCAACAGCATCGAAATCAACGGTTCGTTCTACGCACTGCAAACGCCCGAGCGCTATGCCAAGTGGCGTGACGAGACACCGGAGGGGTTCGTGTTCTCTGTCAAGGCGCCGCGCTACATCACCCACGTACGCAGGCTGCGCGAAATCGACGAGGCGCTTGCCAACTTCTTCGCGTCGGGCCCCTTGCTGCTGGGTGACAAGCTGGGCCCCTTCCTGTGGCAGTTTCCCCCGAATCTGAAATTCGACGCGCAGCGCTTCAGCGACTTTCTGGCCAAGCTGCCACGCGACCGCAAAGCCGCCCGCAGCCTTGCGCACCACGCCGCCGAACGCCTGCAAGGCAACGGCGGCACGGCCGTGCCGGGTAATGCGCGCTTGCGCCACGCCGTGGAAATCCGCCACCCCAGCTTCCTCTGCGACACCTTCATCGACCTGCTACGCAAGCACAAGGTTGCCCTGGTGGTCGCCGACAGCGCCGGCAAATGGCCCTATGTCGAAGAGGTCACGGCCGAGTTCGTGTACCTGCGCCTGCATGGCGATGTCGAACTGTACAGCAGCGGCTACACGGCCAGGGCGCTGCGCCGCTGGCGCCTGCGCATCCAGGCCTGGGCTGCGGGCAGCCAGCCTGAGGATGCTCAGCGTGTGGTGCGCCGCGCTCCGGCAAAACGCACCTCCCGTGACGTCTACTGCTACTTCGACAACGACCAGAAAGTCCACGCCCCCTACGATGCCCGCCGCCTGCTGGACAAGCTAGGCCTTGACGGCGAGTTGGTGACCGAACCAGGCGTCGAGCCGCAGGAGCCGCTATGAACCCGACACTGCCCGCCCCCCGCTGCATCATCGACAAGGTCACCGCCGTACATCGCCTGACGGTACTGACCCTCAACGTGCACAAAGGCTTCACCCTGTTCAACCGCCGCTTCATTTTGCCGGAGCTGCGCGAGGCGGTACGCTCGACCGGCGCCGACCTGGTGTTTCTCCAGGAGGTGCACGGCACTCATCACCATCATGCCGAGCGCCATCCCAAGTGGCCACAGACACCCCAGTACGAATTCCTCGCCGACAGCATGTGGCCGCAGTTCGCCTATGGCCGCAATGCGGTCTACCCCCATGGCGACCATGGCAACGCCCTGCTGTCCAAGTTCCCCATCCGTGCCCATGACAACCTGGATGTTTCGGTCCATGGCAACGAAGAACGGGGCGTGCTGCATTGCCAGCTGGAAGTGCCGGGCCATGAACAGGTGCACACCGTCTGCGTACACCTGGGCCTGCGTGAGGAGCATCGTCAGCGTCAGGTCGGCCTGCTGCTGACATTGCTGGACAGCCTGCCGCCGGATGAGCCGGTCATCGTCGCCGGCGACTTCAACGATTGGCGCCTGAAAGCAGATGCGCGGCTGTCGGGCCACCTGGTGGAAGCTTTCGGCAAGCCGGCACGCAGCTTTCCCGCGCGCTTGCCGATGCTGCGGCTGGACCGCATCTACCTGCGTAACGCACAAGCTTGCGAAGCACGGGTGTTGTCCAGATACCCATGGTCCCACCTCTCCGACCATGCCCCGCTGGTGGCGCAGGTGACGCTATGAAACTGAATTGGTGCGACGGCAACCGCGTCGAGTTGCTGATAAACGGCGAGCAGTATTACCCCCGCGTATTCGAGGCCATGGCCCAGGCACGCGAGGAAATCCTCCTGGAAACTTTCATCATTTACGACGACAAGGTCGGTCAACCCTTGCGCCACGCCCTGATCGATGCCGCGCGGCGCGGGGTGCGGGTCGAGGTGGCGGTGGACGGCTACGGCACCGCCGACCTGCCTGACGATTTCATCTCGTCGATGACCGAGGCCGGGGTGCGTTTCCATTCCTTCGATCCGCAACCACGGCTGGTGGGCATGCGCACCAACCTGTTTCGCCGCTTGCACCGCAAGATCCTGGTGATCGACGGGCAACGCGCCTTCATTGGCGGCATCAATTACAGTGCCGACCACCTGGATGACTTCGGCCCACAGGCCAAGCAGGACTACGCCGTGGAGGTCGTCGGCCCGGTGGTGGCCCAGGTGCATGCTTCTTCCTGCCGCATGCTCGCACCGGTGCTGGATGCCGCCAGCAGGGTTCAGCCGGGCGGCATCGCTTCAGGCCCGACGAGCGCCGTGCTGGTGGAGCGCGACAACCAGCGCCATCGCAACGATATCGAAGCCTGCTACCTGCAGGTTTTCCGTGAAGCAAGGCATCGTATCGTCGTGGCCAACGCCTACTTCTTCCCGGGCTACCGCTTGCTGCGCGAACTGCGCAACGCCGCCCGGCGCGGGGTCGAGGTGACGCTGATCCTCCAGGGGCAACCGGACATGCGCTGGGTACGCGCGCTCTCGCGGCTGCTCTACAACTACCTGTTGCGCGACGACGTGCGCATCCATGAGTACTGCCAGCGGCCGCTCCATGGCAAGGTTGCGTTGGTGGACAATGACTGGTCCACCGTAGGCTCAAGCAACCTCGACCCCCTGAGCCTGTCGTTCAACCTTGAGGCCAACCTGCTGATTCGCGACCCCGCGTTCAACGAACACCTGTACCAGCACTTGACCGAACTGAGCCGGGAGCACTGCAAGACCGTGACGCTGGAGCGCATGGTGCGCGGCTACTGGTGGCGTGCCCCGCTGATCTTTCTGGGCTTCCACATCACGCGCTATTTCCCGCGGATCGCCGGCTGGTTTCCGGCGCACCGGCAGCGCCTGCAGTCGCTGCAAGGCGACGGCGAGGCCTCGGCCGACTACCATGGGGGCAAGACATGATGGCCACTTCACGCTGGAAGACCTGGGGCAAGCGCTTGCTGACCGTGCTGTTCCTGGTGTTGATACCGGTACTGCTGTTCACCCTGGCACGTAACCTGGACTGGAACGAAGTCCGCCAGTCGCTGCTGGCGTACCGGCCCTCGACCCTGGCCTTGGGGTTGCTGCTGGCCCTGTGCAGCTACCTGGTATTCGCCAGCTACGACCTGCTCGCCCGCGCCTACACAGGCCACCACCTGCCGGCCCGACAGGTACTGCCGGTAGCGTTCGTCTGCTATGCGTTCAACCTCAACTTCACCACCTGGGTCGGTGGCGTTGCCCTGCGTTATCGCCTGTACAGCCGGCTGGGCCTGGATACCCCAACCATCACCCGCATCATCACCTTGGGGCTGTTGACCAACTGGATGGGCTACCTGCTGCTGGCCGGTACGGTATTCGCCCTGAGCTTTGTGAAACTGCCGGAAAGCTGGGCGGTGGGTGCCAGCGGCCTGCGCCTGATCGGCGTATTGATGGTGGCGGTAGCGTTGGCATACCTGTGCGCCTGTGCCTTCGCCACGCGGCGCACGTGGGCGCTGCGCGGGCACGAAGTCACTCTGCCGAGCCTGCGTATGGCCCTCTGCCAGGTGGCGCTGGGCGCAAGCAACTGGGCGCTGATGGCAGCGCTGATTCACCTGCTGTTGCCCCCTGAGCTGTTCTATCCCTCGGTGCTGGGTGTGTTGCTGATCAGTTGCGTCGCCGGCGTGGTCGCTCACATTCCTGCCGGACTCGGCGTACTGGAAGCCGTATTCCTGGCGCTGCTCCACGGCCAGCTAGGCCAAGGCACCCTGGTGGCCGCACTGCTCGGCTATCGGACGTTGTACTACCTGATCCCGCTGCTAATGGCGGTGGTGACCTACCTGATCCTCGAAAAGCGTGCCAAGGCCTTGCGCAGACAGGCCAGGGCAGCCCTCGACAAGCGCTGACGGGCCCTGGTGCCCGGGAGGTATATCATGCGATTCGCTCTGTACATGGCAATGCTGGGCACCCTGAGCAGCGGGCAGGTGCTGGCCGAAGGTTGCGACGTGGTCACCCGCTCATCCAGCGAGGCGGTCAAACCGGTGCAGCAACACACCTGTTACAGCTACGGCAACATGCCCGCTGAGGCGATTGCCTGGTCGTGCAGCAACGAAAGCAAGGAAATGTTGAACAGCCAGAAGCGTCGGGTGGAGCGTTGCCCCGACGGCAGCGTTGGCAGCTGCATCGCGCCTCTGACGCAGGAGACGCTGGCCAACCCCGATGCCGCTGGGCGTGATGAGCCTGCCACCCGCCCTGCACTACCCAAGGATGCGCGGATCATCACCTACTACTACGACACCCCTGGCTTGGGCCAGGCACGTAGCGATTGCGAACGCAACAACGGTGTCTGGCAGACCCATTGAGGGCGTAACTCAAACCAGATGCGTGACGGGTGAGTTTCCACATGATCTGAACAACGTCCTGTCGCTCTCCCGTCTCACATCTGTCAGCCACTGGGCCTCATGGCGAAATCGGATCGCTCGCCGGGAATGTTTCATCCAGTGCATTATCGACATTGGATTCTTTCGACTCAGCCAACTCACCACACTTGCAGTCGCTCATACGACAGGGCTCGCCGTTGCGATGGCCCTTCGCACAGGCTTCGCAGCAATAGGCCTTGCCATCCTGGACCACAGCATTGGCATCCACTGTGCAAGAACAATGGGTGCAGGAACAGCGTTGCTCGTTCATCTCGGCTCTCTCCCTTCGTCATCGGGTACCACGTCATCGGTCCACAGCTCGCCGTCCAGCGGCGCGGAGCGAGCCAGTTCGGCCTCGTCCAGGCCGAACCCACCACCGATCTCGTGGGCCTGCACCTGGCGCAAGGTCTTGTCCGCCGGGCCGCCGCTGCCAGGCTCATCCGGATCGCGGGCACCGGTCTCATCGAGCAGCGTATCGGGGCTCAGGTCATCGAGGGTGACATTGTCCTCGTGCAGGCTGTCGCTCAGCGCCTCGCCGCCGGTCATCCCGCTTTCGGCGACACGCCGGGGCGGATAATCCTCGGCGATCTCCCGCGCCGGTCGCTCGTCGCCGACACGCCCCTGGCGTTCATCGCGGCGTTCGCTGAAATCCAGCTCGTGGACGCTGCCCATGCGGTCCTCGGTGTCGTCGATCTCAATGGGCGGTCTTGGGTCATCGGGTGTGGACATGAACGTTCTCCGTCTGTGGGCTTCACTCGGTCGACCCTCCCCAGCGGCAAATGATTCAGAGTTTCTGCCAGCCCCCCACCC
>NZ_JAFKEC010000050.1 GCF_017848315.1 Pseudomonas palmensis | reverse complement strand
GCTGGTGGGCCGCCCCCACCTGCGGGCAGCCCACCAGCACCCGCGCACGCACCAGTGCCTGGTGTTCCCAGGTCCAGGCCTCGTTGCGCTGGTAGCGCTCGAAGGCGCCCAGCGAACTCACCAGCAAACCCGAAGCGCCGGACGGGCGCAGGCGCATGTCCACGTCATACAGCTGGCCGGAGTTGGTCTGGGTGGTCAGCAGGTGAATGATGCGCTGACCCAGGCGGGTGAAGAACTGCGCACTGTCGATGGGCTTGGCGCCATCGGTCTCGGCCTGGGGGTCACCGTCGTGGATGAACACCAGGTCCAGGTCCGAGCCGTGGCCCAGCTCGATGCCGCCGACCTTGCCGTAGCCGACGATGATGAAGCCGGGGTCGCACAGGCTGCCATCGCTGCGCCTTGGCTGGCCATGACGCGCCACGGTCTGGCGCCAGGCCAGGGCCAGCACCTGGTTGAGAATGGCTTCGGCCAGCCAGGTCAGGTAGTCGCTGACCTTCATCAGCGGCAGGTTGCCGGCGATTTCCGAGGCGGCCACGCGCAGGCTGTGGGCCAGCTTGAAGTGACGCAGCGCTTCCATCTGCTGTTCAAGGTCATCCTCGGGGATGCGCGTGAGACGCTCGCGCAGCTCGGCGGCCAGCTCCGGTGCTTGGGGCGGGCTGAACAGGCGGCCTTCGTTGAGCAGTTCATCGAGCAGCAGCGGGAAGCGCGTGATCTGCTCGGCGATCCACGGGCTGGCGGCGCACAGGGTCAGCAGGCGGCGCAACGCACCGGGGTTTTCGGTCAGCAGCACCAGGTAGGCCGAGCGCCGCGCCACGGCCTCCACCAGCGGTAGCACGCGTTCGAGCACCAGGTCCGGGTCGGCATGCTCCACCGCCTGCGCCAGCAGGCGCGGTATAAAGGCATCGAGGCGTTCGCGGCCCAGGCGCTGCATGGCACGCAACTGCGGGCTGGCGCGCAGGCTGGCCAGTTGCTTGAGCGCCCTGGCCGCATCGGCGAAGCCGGCGTCGGTCAACTGACGGCAGGCGGCCTCTTCGTCCTGGGCTTCTTCCCACAGCGGCAGCCACTCGCCACCGACCACCACTTCGCCCTCTTCGCCTTCCTCTTCATCGGGGTCGGCGATCACCTGGCGGAAGTGCCAGTCGATGCGCCCGCGCCAGTGCATCAGTTGCGCGTGGAAGCTCGCCCAGTCGGCAAAACCGAGCATGAAGGCGATACGTGCGCGGTCCAGTTCGTCGTCGGGCAGCATCTGGGTCTGGCGGTCGGCGATGGCCTGGATGGCGTGTTCGGTATAACGCAGGAACTCATAGCCCTCGCGCAGCTCGCTCACCACCGCCGGCGGCAGGTAGCCCTGGCCTTCGAGCGTCGCCAGCACCTTGAGCAACGGTCGCTGCTGCAGGCTCAGGTCGCGCCCGCCGTGGATCAGCTGGAACGCCTGGGCGATGAACTCCACCTCGCGGATGCCACCGGCGCCCAGCTTGATGTTCTCGGCCATGCCCTTGCGCCGCACCTCCTGCTGGATCAGCTGCTTCATGGTGCGCAGCGCCTCGATCGCCGAGAAGTCCAGGTAGCGCCGGTACACGAACGGGCGCAGCAGGTCCTGCAGCTGCGCGCCGGCCTGCTGGTCGCCGGCCACTACGCGGGCCTTGATCATGGCGTAGCGTTCCCAGTCGCGGCCCTGGTCCTGGTAGTACTGCTCCAGTGCATTGAAGCTGAGCACCAGCGCGCCGGACGAGCCGTAGGGGCGCAGGCGCATGTCGACGCGGAACACGAAGCCGTCGACGGTGATCGGGTCCAGTGCCTTGATCAGGCGCTGGCCCAGACGGGTGAAGAACTCCTGGTTGTCCAGCGGGCGCTTCACGCCCACGGTTTCGCCGCCCTCGGGGTAGGCGAAGATCAGGTCGATGTCCGACGACAGGTTCAGTTCCACCGCCCCCAGCTTGCCCATGCCCAGCACCACCATCTGCTGGGGCAGGCCGCTGCGATTGCCGGTAGGGGTACCGAACTGCGCGCACAGGCGCGGGTACAGCCATTGATACGCCTGGTCGATGGCGGCATCGGCCAGGTCGGACAGGTCGCGGCAGGTCTGCACCAGGTCGGCCTGGCGGGTCAGGTCGCGCCAGATGATGCGCACCTGCTGGCGGGTGCGCTGGCGGCGCAGGTTGCGCGCCAGTTCGTCTTCGCTGCCGGCGGCCTGCGCCGCACCGGCCACCTGGGCACACAACTCGCCGGCGGCGAAGGCGCGGTCGAGCTCGCCGCTGGCGGCCAGGGCCAGCAGCATCGCCGGGTCGCGCACGCTCTGTTCAAGCACGAAATCGCTGGCCGCCGCCACGCGGGCGAACTCGGTCCAGCGCTGCTCGTTCCAGTCGTCCAGGCTCAACCCGTCGACGGCCGCGACGGCGTTGCGCAAAGAGGTGGCATTACGGCTGACCAGCGGTTGCAGGGCAGCGGGCAGTTCGGCCAGCAGGGGCAGGCTCATGGTCTATCCTTGATCGGCGTGAAAGGGTTGGTGGCACTTGGGCAAGGGAACTCGGCGTACGGTTCGACTGTCGTACAAAGGTCATAAATAGCTGAAAAACGTAATTCTTTGATAGAAATCATCGCAAACAACCGCATGCCGACCAGTTTTTAACCACCGGTATCGTTTTATCCCACAACCCGAACAGGGGCCACGAGCCTTATCCGTGTAGTTTTACTACTGCTTTTTTACTGTCAACGCATGTAATGAGGATCGATTTGTAGTAAAACTACACGCCGCCGGTACAACGCCCGGTAATCCAAGAATTTCATGTCGTCTGCCCAAAAGGCCAGTCGCAAACTCAGGCAACCGATTCTGGAAGCCTTTCCGCCCTGGAGCAAGCCATGCAAGACCTCGATCCCGTCGAAACCCAGGAATGGCTGGACGCCCTGGAGTCGGTTCTCGACAAAGAAGGCGAAGACCGCGCTCACTATCTGATGACCCGTATGGGCGAGCTGGCCACCCGTAGTGGCTCCCAGCTGCCGTATGCCATCACCACGCCATACCGCAACACGATTCCCGTCACCCACGAAGCACGCATGCCTGGCGACCTGTTCATGGAACGCCGCATTCGCTCGTTGGTCCGCTGGAACGCGCTGGCCATGGTAATGCGCACCAACCTGAAAGACTCGGACCTGGGCGGCCACATCTCCAGCTTCGCCTCCAGCGCCACGCTGTACGACATCGGCTTCAACTACTTCTTCCAGGCCCCGACCGACGAGCACGGCGGCGACCTGATCTACTTCCAGGGCCATGCCTCGCCGGGCGTCTACGCCCGTGCCTTCATGGAAGGCCGCATCAGCGAAGACCAGATGAACAACTTCCGTCAGGAAGTCGATGGTCAAGGCCTGTCGTCCTACCCGCACCCGTGGCTGATGCCTGACTTCTGGCAGTTCCCGACCGTGTCGATGGGTCTGGGCCCGATCCAGGCGATCTACCAGGCACGTTTCATGAAGTACATGGAAAGCCGCGGCTACATCCCTGCCGGCAAGCAGAAGATCTGGTGCTTCATGGGCGACGGCGAGTGCGACGAGCCGGAATCCCTGGGCGCGATCTCCCTGGCAGGCCGCGAGAAGCTGGACAACCTGATCTTCGTCATCAACTGCAACCTGCAGCGCCTCGACGGCCCGGTTCGCGGCAACGGCAAGATCATCCAGGAACTCGAAGGCGTGTTCCGTGGTGGTGGCTGGAACGTCAACAAGGTGGTCTGGGGCCGTTTCTGGGACCCACTGCTGGCCAAGGACGTCGACGGCATCCTGCAGCGGCGCATGGACGAAGTCATCGACGGCGAGTACCAGAACTACAAGGCCAAGGACGGCGCGTTCGTCCGTGAGCACTTCTTCAACACCCCGGAACTCAAGGCCATGGTCGCCGACCTGTCCGACGACGAGATCTGGAAGCTCAACCGTGGTGGCCACGACCCGTACAAGGTCTATGCAGCCTACCATCAGGCGGTCAACCACAAGGACCAGCCTACGGTCATCCTGGCCAAGACCATCAAGGGTTACGGCACCGGTGCTGGCGAAGCCAAGAACACCGCGCACAACACCAAGAAGGTCGACGTCGACAGCCTGCGTCACTTCCGCGATCGTTTCGACATCCCGGTCAAGGACGAAGACCTGGAGAACCTGCCGTTCTTCAAGCCTGAAGAAGGCAGCGCCGAAGCCCGTTACCTGAGCGAGCGCCGTTCTGCCCTGGGCGGTTTCGTGCCACAGCGCCGGGCCAAGAGCTTCAGCATCCCGACCCCGCCACTGGAAACCCTCAAGGCGATCCTGGACGGCTCGGGCGACCGTGAAATCTCCACCACCATGGCCTTCGTGCGCATCCTCGCGCAGCTGGTCAAGGACAAGGAAATCGGCCAGCGCATCGTCCCGATCATCCCGGACGAAGCGCGTACCTTCGGTATGGAAGGCATGTTCCGCCAGCTGGGCATCTACTCGTCCGTCGGTCAGCTCTACGAGCCCGTCGACAAGGACCAGGTGATGTTCTACCGCGAGGACAAGAAGGGCCAGATCCTCGAGGAAGGCATCAACGAAGCCGGCGCCATGTCGTCGTTCATCGCCGCCGGTACCTCGTACTCGAACCACAACCAGCCGATGCTGCCGTTCTACATCTTCTACTCGATGTTCGGTTTCCAGCGTATCGGCGACCTGGCATGGGCCGCTGGCGACAGCCGCACCCGTGGCTTCCTGATCGGCGGTACTGCCGGGCGTACCACCCTCAACGGTGAAGGCCTGCAGCACGAAGACGGTCACAGCCACATGCTGGCCGCGACCATCCCGAACTGCCGCACCTATGATCCGACCTACGGCTACGAGCTGGCGGTGATCATCCAGGACGGCATGAAGAAGATGACCGAAGAGCAACAGGACGTCTTCTACTACATCACCGTGATGAACGAGTCCTACCAGCAGCCTGCCATTCCGGCCGGTGTCGAGGAAGGCATCATCAAGGGCATGTACCTGCTCGAGGAAGATACCAAGGACGCAGCGCACCACGTCCAGCTGATGGGCTCCGGCACCATCCTGCGCGAAGTGCGTGAAGCGGCGAAGATCCTGCGTGAAGAGTTCAACGTCGGTGCCGACGTGTGGAGCGTCACCAGCTTCAACGAACTGCGTCGCGACGGCCTGGCCGTGGAGCGCAGCAACCGCCTGCACCCTGGCCAGAAGCCCAAGCAGACCTACATCGAGGAGTGCCTGGGCGGCCGCAAGGGCCCGGTCATCGCCTCTACCGACTACATGAAGCTGTTCGCCGAGCAGATTCGTCAGTGGGTACCGAGCAAGGAATTCAAGGTCCTGGGTACCGATGGCTTCGGTCGCAGCGACAGCCGCAAGAAGCTGCGTCACTTCTTCGAAGTCGACCGTCACTTCGTGGTGCTGGCTGCCCTGGAAGCCCTGGCTGACCGTGGCGAGATCGAACCGAAGGTCGTGGCCGATGCCATCACCAAGTTCGGCATCGACCCGGACAAGCGCAACCCACTGGACTGCTGAGGAGTATTTTTAAGTGAGCGAACTCATTCGCGTACCTGACATCGGCAGCGGTGAAGGTGAAATCATCGAGCTGTTCGTCAAAGTCGGCGACCGTATCGAAGCCGACCAGAGCCTGCTGACCCTGGAGTCGGACAAGGCCTCCATGGAGATCCCGGCCCCCAAGGCCGGTGTGATCAAGGCCCTGAAGGTCAAGCTGGGCGACCGCCTGAAAGAAGGCGACGAACTGCTGGAACTGGAAGTCGAGGGCGCCGCTGCGGCGCCCGAGGCACCGGCTGACGCTGCGCCTGCCGCCGAACAAAAGCCTGCTGCCGCCCCGGCTGCAGAGGCTGCCCCGGCACCGGCCGCTGCACCTGCGGCTGCCACTGTGCAGGACATCCACGTGCCGGACATCGGCTCGTCGGGCAAGGCCAAGATCATCGAGCTGCTGGTCAAGGTCGGCGACAGCGTCGAAGCCGACCAGTCGCTGATTACCCTGGAGTCCGACAAGGCCTCGATGGAAATCCCGTCGCCGGCTGCCGGCGTGGTGGAAAGCATCGGCGTCAAGCTCGAAGACGAAGTCGGCACTGGCGACTTCATCCTCAAGCTCAAGGTCCAGGGCGCCGCCGCGCCAGCAGCGCCTGCCGCTGCTGCACCGGCTGCCAAGGCTGAAGCGGCCCCGGCTGCTGCGCCTGCCGCCGCACCGGCTGCCAAGGCCGAAGCCGCACCGGCCCCGGCCGCTGCGCCAGCGCCAAGCGGTGCCAAGGTTCACGCCGGCCCTGCCGTGCGTCAGCTGGCCCGCGAGTTCGGCGTCGAGCTGAGCGCCGTGGCTGCCAGCGGCCCGCACGGCCGCGTGCTCAAGGAAGACGTGCAGGTGTACGTCAAGGCCATGATGCAGAAGGCCAAGGAAGCACCGGCTGCCGGCGCGACCGGTGGTGCGGGCATCCCGCCGATTCCGGCCGTCGACTTCAGCCGCTTCGGTGAAACCGAAGAAGTGCCGATGACCCGCCTGATGCAGGCTGGCGCCACCAACCTGCACCGCAGCTGGCTGAACGTGCCGCACGTGACCCAGTTCGACAGCGCCGACATCACCGAGCTGGAAGCCTTCCGCGTTGCGCAGAAGGCCGTGGCCGAGAAAGCCGGCGTCAAGCTGACCGTGCTGCCCTTGCTGCTCAAGGCCTGTGCGCACCTGCTCAAGGAACTGCCGGACTTCAACGCGTCGCTGGCCCCTAGCGGCAAGGCGATCATTCGCAAGAAGTACGTCAACGTCGGTTTCGCCGTGGATACGCCAGACGGCCTGCTGGTCCCCGTGATCAAGAACGTCGACCAGAAGAGCCTGCTGCAGCTGGCTGCAGAAGCGGCGGCCCTGGCTGAAAAGGCCCGCACCAAGAAGCTTTCTGCCGACGACATGCAGGGCGCCTGCTTCACCATCTCCAGCCTCGGTCACATTGGCGGCACCGGCTTCACGCCGATCGTCAACGCGCCGGAAGTGGCGATACTGGGTGTGTCCAAGGCCACCATCCAGCCGGTGTGGGATGGCAAGGCGTTCCAGCCCAAGCTGATGCTGCCGCTGTCGCTGTCGTACGATCACCGCGTGATCAACGGTGCCGCTGCCGCGCGCTTCACCAAGCGCCTGGGCGAGCTGCTGACCGACATCCGCACCATGCTGCTGTAACTGCTGCCCGCCGTGCTCCCCTGCCGGGGAGCACGGACACTGTTTTCGAGCTGCCACGCTCGTACCTCAACCCCGCCATCTGGCGGGGCTTTTTTTGCCTGCGATTCATGCCATGCCGCTCAACGTCCCACCTTGAGCGGCACCGCCAGACGCAATCCGTCGCGGCATTACTGAAGAATTTGTACCTGTCAGCCGATACAGATCAAGCCAGGCCACTCTATTGCTTGTCAGCCTCAAGCACATGATGCAACCTTGCTCAAACGCGTAGCAGCACTTCGCCCAGCCCGCGCCAACAGCCTTCTTGAAGCGAGCTTCCCATGAAAAGCCAACCTGATGCCGCCAGCCGTACGGTGGCCGAGGTAGTGACGCAGTTGCCGGTGCCTTCGCGGCTCGGCATGCTGCGTTTCGAGCGGCTGAATGAGGCCAGCTGGGCCATGCTGTTCCTCGACCCGGGCTGCGAGCGTCAGTTCGGCCAGGCGGCCGTCGACCTGTGTGCGCTGATCGGCTCGCCCTATGCCAGCCTGATGGAGCCCGAGGCACGCTACAAGCTGCACGACACCATCGAGCTGCAACTGGCGCAGCGTCCGTACTACCTGGTGCGTTATACCCTGCACACCAGCCTGGGCCCGCTCAATATGCTGGAGCTGGGCGAAGCCTACCGGCAGCACAACCGCCAGTTGCTGCGCGGCTATCTGCTGGTGCTCGATGCCCAGCCCAACGACACACCCGACCTTTCGGCGGCAGAACTCGAAACCCGCAACAACCGCCTGCAGATCGCCCTGCAGCTCAACCAGCAGGCGCAGCAGGAACAGCTCGAGCACCTGGAGCGTGTACGCGCCCAGCAGGACCTGATCCTGCGCCTGGCGCGCCAGCGCTACAGCGCCGACAACTCGCTGCAGGAAGCCGCCGAGCTGATCACCCGCAGTGCCTGCGAAATCTACAGCATCGACTGCGCCAGCATCTGGTACCTGGAAGGCCAGCAACTGGAACCGATCTCGGCGTTCTACCGCGCCACCCAGGAGTACCGCCTGCCCGAGGCGATCGATGCCGGGCGATTTCCCGACTACCTCGAGGCGCTGCACACCAGCCGCGCCATCGATGCGCACAACGCGGCGCGCGACCCACGCACCCGCGAAATCTCCGAGAGCCTGCGCCAGCGCGGTATCCACGCCATGCTCGATGCCAGCATCCGCATCGACGGCCAGGTGGTCGGCGTGCTCTGCCTGGAACACAGCGGCTCGACCCGGGCCTGGCAATCGGATGAAATCGCTTTTGCCGGCGAGCTGGCCGACCAGTTCGCCCAGGTCATCAACAACCACAACCGGCGCACCGCCACCAGCGCCCTGCACCTGTTCCAGCGCGCGGTGGAACAAAGCGCCAACGCCTTTCTGCTGGTCAACCGCGATGGCGTGGTGGAATACGTCAACCCCAGCTTCACCGAGATCACCCAGTACACACCCGAAGAGGTGCATGGCCACCGCCTGTCCGAGCTCACCGCACTGGAGAACCTCAGCGAGCTGCTGTTCGACTCGCCGTCGAGCCTGGCCATGGGCAACAGCTGGCAGGGCGAATTCAAGAGCCGGCGCAAGAACCTCGAGCCCTACTGGGGGCAACTGTCGATCTCCAAGGTGTATGGCGACAACCGCGAGTTGACCCACTACATCGGCATCTACGAAGACATCACCCAGAGCAAGCTGGCCCAGCAGCGCATCGAGCGCCTGGCCTACACCGACAACCTCACCAGCCTGGGCAACCGCCCGGCGTTCATCCGCAGCCTCGACGAGCGCTTCGAGCGCGACAGCGACAGCCCCATCTGCCTGCTGCTGGTGGACATCGACAACTTCAAGCGCATCAACGACAGCCTCGGGCATCAGACCGGCGACAAGCTGCTGATCAGCCTGGCCCGGCGCCTGCGCAACAGCCTGAGCCCCGGTGGCAGCCTGGCGCGCTTTGCCAGCAACGAGTTCGCCGTGCTGCTGGAGGACAGCAGCCTGGATGCCGGCCAGCAGGTGGCCCAGCAGTTGCTCAACACCCTCGACAAGCCGATGTTCGTCGACAACCAGCTGATCAGCGTGACCGGCTCGGTGGGCCTGGCGTGTGCGCCGCTGCACGGGCGCGACCCGCAGACCCTGATGAAGAACGCCGGCCTGGCCCTGCACAAGGCCAAGGCCAACGGCAAGCACCAGGTGCAGGTGTTCACCGAGGCGCTCAACGCCGAGGCCAGCTACAAGCTGTTCGTGGAAAACAACCTGCGCCGCGCCCTGACCCAGAACGAACTGGACGTGTTCTACCAGCCCAAGCTGTGCCTGCGCAGCGGTCGCCTGCTCGGCCTGGAGGCCCTGCTACGCTGGAACCACCCGGAGCGGGGCATGATCCGCCCCGACCAGTTCATCAGCGTGGCCGAGGAAACCGGGCTGATCATCCCCATCGGCAAGTGGATCGCGCGCCAGGCCTGCCGCATGAGCCAGCTGCTGAGCACCGAGGGCATGGGCAACCTGCAGGTGGCGATCAACCTGTCGCCCAAGCAGTTCTCCGACCCGGAGCTGGTCAGCTCGATCGCCAACATCCTCAAGGAAGAAGCCCTGCCGCCACACCTGCTGGAACTGGAACTGACCGAGGGCCTGCTGCTCGAAGCCACCGAGGATACCCACCGCCAGCTCGACGAGCTCAAGCAACTGGGCCTGACCCTGGCCATGGACGACTTCGGCACCGGCTACTCCTCGCTCAGCTACCTGAAGAAATTCCCGATCGACATCATCAAGATCGACCGCAGCTTCATCCACGAGATCCCGGACAACCAGGACGATATGGAAATCACCTCGGCAGTGGTGGCCATGGCTCACAACCTCAAGCTCAAGGTGGTGGCAGAAGGCATCGAGACCGCCGAACAGCTGGCGTTCCTGCGCCGCCACCGCTGCGACGTCGGCCAGGGCTACCTGTTCGACCGGCCGATCCCCGGCAGCGAGCTGATCGAAAAACTCAAGCGCTATCCGCGTGGCCCAATCGCCTGACAGCGGCGAAACACTCGGGCACACTACGGGTCTACCCCCTACACATCCTGCCTTGAAGAGGAACCGCCCATGGTCCTGCGCTCGGAGATTCTGGTGAACAAAAACGTACTGCCTGCCGCCGAACAGGCGCTGCCGGGTCGCGAGACCCCGATGACGCTGCCCGAGAAGCATTTCGTGTTCGAAGACACCCCGCTGCTGGGCCCGTTCTTCGAAGACGTCGATTTCGCGATCTTCGGCCTGGGCTGCTTCTGGGGCGCCGAGCGGCGCTTCTGGCAGCGTGAAGGTGTGGTCAGCACCGTGGTCGGCTACGCCGGCGGTTTCACCCCCAACCCCACCTACGAAGAAGTCTGCTCGGGCCTGACCGGCCACACCGAAGTGGTGCTGGTGGTGTTCGACAAGGCCAAGGTCAGCTACCAGGACCTGCTGACCATGTTCTGGGAGCTGCACAACCCCACCCAGGGCATGCGCCAGGGCAACGACGTCGGCACCCAGTACCGTTCGGCCATCTACTGCACCAGCCCCGAACAGCTGGAACTGGCCGAGGCCAGCAGGCAGGCTTACCAGGCCGAGCTGAACAAGGCCGGTTTCGGCCAGATCACCACCGAGATCGCCCAGGCACCGACCGTGTACTTCGCCGAGGCCTATCACCAGCAGTACCTGGCCAAGAACCCGAATGGCTACTGCGGCATCGGCGGCACTGGCGTGTGCCTGCCACCCAGCCTGCAAGGCAACTGAGGCCACGCCATGAGCACACCGAGCATGACCCTGTTCCATGCCGCCGCCTCGCCGTTCGTGCGCAAGGTTCGCGTGCTGCTGCACGAAACCGGGCAGGCCGAGCGGGTAGCCCTGCATCCCGTCGACCTGAGCCCGATCAAGACCGATGCCGAGCTGAACCTGGGCAACCCGGCGGGCAAGATCCCGGCGTTGCGCCTGGAGGACGGCACGGTGCTGCATGACAGCCGCGTGATCGTCGAGTTTCTCGACCATCAGCATGTGGGCAACCCGCTGATCCCTCGCGAGGGCCCGGCGCGCTGGCGGCGCCTGACCCTGGCGTCGCTGGCCGATGCGATCATGGACGCGGCGGTGGTGGCGCGCTACGAGACCTTCCTGCGCCCTGAAGAGAAGCGCTGGGCGCCGTGGGTCGACGCCCAGCAGGACAAGATCCGGCGCGCGCTGGCGCACCTGGAAGACGAGCACCTGGCCGAACTGGCCTCGGTGTTCGACGTGGCGGCAATCGGGGTGGCCTGCGCGCTGGGCTACATCGACCTGCGCCTGCCGGACCTTGGCTGGCGCGAGCGCCAGCCGAACCTGGCAGCCTGGTATGCCGAGGTGAGTCAGCGCGAATCGATGCTAAAGACCGCCCCTTCTGTGGCCTGATCGGGCCTCATCACGGGTCAAGCTCACCCCCACAGATCTGCTGCTGCCCTTGAGGCTTGTACCGGACCTGTGGGAGCGGGCTTGACCCGCGAAGAAGTCGACGCTGATCTCGGCAGCCCAGATCAACCTGATTTCCCCCACCATCACAGCCCCCAGCGTGCGTTCCTCTCTCAACCCGCTCATTTCAAGATCCCCTGCCCAACCTGATACCAGTCCAGGCGGCGCGTCAGCACCATGAACACCCCAAGCAGGCCGAACAGCAGCAACGAGCCCATCAGCAGCGCGTAGTCCTCGGCGCCCAGCAGCCCGTAGAGCATCGCGTACAGCACCAGCAAGCCCGCCGCAAACCCCAGCCCGCGCGCCAGGCTGCGCAGCACGTGGCACAGGTAGAAGCCGATCAGCAGCACGCAGCCGCCTGCCGACAGCGCATATGCCAACCCGAACCCCAGATGCTCCGACAACGACAGCAACAGCAGGTAGAAGAACGCCAGGGCCACACCCACCAGCGCGTACTGGATCGGGTGCACGCTGAGGTTCTTGAGAATCTCGAACAGGAAGAACCCGGCAAAGGTCAGCGCAATGAACAGCAGCGCATACTTGATCGCCCGCTCGCTCTTGAGGTACTGGTCCACCGGGTCGACGAAGCTCACGCCGAAACTGCGCCCGTGAAAGTCGTCGCAGGCGTTGTTGACCACGCACTGGGTCAGCGCATCCTCCAGGTTGGTGGAGAAGAACGAGGTCTGCCAGCGCGCGCTGAAGCCGTGGGCGTCAATCTCGCGGCTGATGGGCAGGTAGTTGCCGATGAAGCTTGGATGCGGCCAGTTCGCCGCCATGTTCACCGTGGTGCTGCGCCCTACCGGCAGCACATGCAGGCGCCCGGTGCCCTGCAGGCTCAGGTCGAAGGCGTAGTCCAGGCGGGTCTCGGCGCGGCCGTCGAGGTCTGGCAGCGTCACGTGCACACCGCCGCCCAGCCAGCCCAGCCCCGTGCCCGCGGCGAAGGCCAGCGACTGGCCATTCACGTTCAGTTCCAGGCTCTTCTCGATACCGCGGATATCGCTGATGCCCACGGCCAGAAACGCCGGGTCGAAGCGGTAATCGTCGAAGTCTTCGGTGATGCCCCACTGCGCTGGCACCTTGAATTGCCCGCTGATGCGGTTGTCGGCGTGGAACAGGCGCGCCTGGTAGATGCCCCGCGAACGCAGCTCGGTGTCGACCTTGGCGTCGACCTCCAGGGTTTCGGGCAGAAAGTACAGATGCCCGGCCACCGTGCTGGTCTGCTGCTGGGTGCTGCCATCCACGGTTTTCCAGGTGCGCTGGATCTTGCGGTACGGCACCACCAGCAGCGGCCCGCTGATCTGCTGGCTGTAGCTGGAGCTCTGGGCGATGTCCTCGACCACACTGTCGCGCTGCTGCTGGCGGTCCTGGATCAGGCCGCCGATCATCAGCAGGGGTATCAGCAGCAACACGATCAGAAAGGCGATGGCGCCCAGTTTGATGCTCAGGGTTCGGTTCATGGGCAATGGCTCCGGTTTCGATGGAGCCAGTCTGCCCGCCGTGCATGGAGCGGGTTGGGCGCTTGTGTGGAGTTATGTGGAGAGTGCGTGGAGCTCAGCCCAGCCGCTCGTTGGGCAGCCAAAGGCGCACCCGCACGCCGTCCTCGACGTTGGCCACCTCCAGCGAGCCGCCATGCAGCTGCATCACTTCCTCGACGAAGTTCAGCCCAAGGCCTGTGCTCTTGCGCCCCGTGCCCGGGCGCGGCAGCGAGTAGAAGCGCTCGCTGAGCCGGCCCAGGGCATAGTCAGGTATCGCCGCCCCCTGGTTGTACAGGCTCAGCGCCAGCCGTGGGCCCCGTGTCTCCAGGTCGACCACCAGCAGGCCGCCCGGCGGGGTGAAGTCCAGGGCGTTCTCCAGCAGGTTGCCGATGGCCTGGCGCAGCAGAAACGGCTCGCACAGCAGCCGCACGCTGGCCGGTACCCGCTGGCGCACCTGCAGGCCGGCGCTTTCGATGCGCGCGCTCTGGGCCAGCAGCACCTCGTCCACCAGCGCCGCCAGTGGCACCTGCTGCTGGTCTTCCAGGCCCTGGCGCTGCTCGACCTGGGCCAGGTCCAGCAGCCGCTCGATCAACTGCTGCATGCGCGCGCTCTCGCTTTCGATATTGCTGGCAAAGCGTTGGCGCTGCTCGTCGCTCATCGGCCCCTGCAGCAGCTCGCTGGCCCCGCGAATCGCCGCCAGCGGGCTTTTCAGCTCGTGGGTCAGGGTATGCACGTAGCGCTCCACATACGCCCTGCCCTCCAGCTGCGTGCGCATGCGCTCCACCGCACCGGCCAGTTGCGCCAGCTCGCCGCCGCGGTAATGCGGCAAGGCCACGCGTTCACCCTCGCTGACCGCCTGTGCATAGCGCGTCAGCCGACGTAGCGAGCGCGCCAGCCACCACGACAGCCCGGCGCCCACCAGCAGGCCCAGCACGATCAGGCCAAGCCCCAGGTTGAACAGGCGCCGCTCGGAGCGATCGATGTACGGCTGCAACGACTTGTTCGGCTTGGCCACGGTGACCACGCCGATGATCTTGCCGGCATCGATGATCGGCGCCGCCACGTGCATCACCGACGATTCCGGGTCGTCCGGATCGCTGCGGGTGGAGCGGGCGCCATACTCGCCGCGCAGGGTCAGGTACACGTCGTTCCAGCGCGAGTAGTCCTGGCCCAGTGCTTCGCCGCTGGAGTCGAGCAACACCTTGCCGTTGGCGTCGGTGACGTAGATGCGGTGGTTGACCTCGTTCTTGGCCAGGCCCCAGATATCGGCCCTGGGCTGGCGCTTGCCGTAAGCCTTGAGCAGCTCGGGCAGCCGGCCCTGGCCGAGGGTGCCGGCCTTGACCTCGTCGCGCAGAATCTCGGCCAGCAGGTTGGCGGTGTCCACCAGGGTTTCCTCGGTGGACTGGCGCACACCCGGGCGCACCTGTTCACGCACGGTGTTGAGGATGAAGTAGCCGGTCAGCCCGACGAACAGGAAGTACACCAGGAAGATGCGGATGCCCAGGCGCATCAGCTGTGCCCGGGGCTGTAGCTGTAGCCCAGGCCGCGGTGGGTCTGGATAGGTTCGGCGTCGGCCTGCACGGTGCGCAGCTTGGCGCGCAGGCTCTTGATGTGGCTGTCGACGTTGCGCTCGTAGCCGGCCTCGGCCGGCACGCCGGTGGCATCCAGCAGTTGCTCGCGGCTGAACACCCGTTCGGGTTGTTCGAGCAGGCATTGCAGCAGGCGAAATTCGTGCCGGGTGAGGGTGAGCGATTGACCGCGATAGCTGATCTGCAGGCGCTGGGAGTCGATGCTGAAGGGCGTCTCGGGGGCCTCGGGTTCGCTGCGCGGGGTCATGCGCTTGAGGATGGCGCGTACCCGCGCCGCCACTTCACGCGGGCTGAAGGGTTTGACCACATAGTCGTCGGCACCGATCTCCAGGCCCACCACGCGGTCGATCTCCCCATCGCGGGCGCTGAGGAACATCACCGGCACCTCGCTGAAGCGGCGCAGCTGGCGGCAGGTTTCGAAGCCGTTGATATCCGGCAGGCCGATATCGAGAATGATCAGGTCAGCCGGGCGCTGACGCTGCTGTTCCAGCGCGGCGCTGCCCAGGGTCACCCATTCGGTGCTGTGACCGTCGCCTTGCAGGGCAAAGATTAGGGTGTCGGCGATGGCCGCTTCGTCTTCGACAATCAGTATGTGGGGCATGGGCGGTGCAGGCCTGGCAGGTTTGGGTGCACTTGTAGGGGATTATCCCTCGACTGACAAGGCCCTGTCGCGGGTCAAGCCCGCTCCCACGGGAGAACGACGGCCCTTGTGGGAGCGGGCTTGAGCCGCGATGGATTCAACTCAGCATTCAGGCTTGCCCGCCGTAAACCGGCGCGCCGGGTTCACCGCCGCGCCGAACTCGCGCAGCGCCTTGGCCCCGATCAGCAGCGGGTAGTTGAAGCTGCTGCGGTCGGTCAGGTTGACCTCCACCGTGCGCTTGACGTCGCCCAGGCACAACTCCAGCTCCACCACCGGACGCTTGGCCGGGTCGGGTGCTTCGCCGTCCTCGTCTTCATCGGCGCGGCTCTTGATCTTGCTGATGCGCGCCACCTTGTGTTCATACACCTTGCCGTCGGCATCCTTGGTCGCCAGGCGGAACCGCACCCAGTCCTCACCATCGCGCTTGAAGCGCTCGATGTCCTTGGCCGACAGCGACGCGGTCAGCGCGCCGGTGTCCATCTTGGCCTTGAACGTCTGGTCGAGGTCCGCCACGCCAATGTATTCATAACGGCCATACAGGGTCGGCTCGGCGGCCATCACCGGCAAGGCCAGCAGGGAAAGCAGTGCAAGTACGGATTTCACCGGGTCAGCTTCCTTGAGAAAAGTCTGTGTTTAGACTGCCGCAGCAGCATAGGTTCGTCGCCACAGGGTATTCAACACAATGTGAAACATTTGTCCGCGCCGTGGGCTGCCCAGAATTTGGCCTGAACCGAATCCCTGCTTATCATGGCCGACCGCCTAACCGAAAATCAGAGTTTTCTTATGCGCCGCCTGCTTACCGGCAGTCTTGTGACCCTGCTGCTCTTGCTCAACACCCTGGTGCTGATCGGCCCGTTGCTGGTCTTCGCCCTGCTCAAGCTGGTACTGCCCGGCCGCTACCGCGACTACGCCTCGTGGGCGGTGATGTGGATCGCCGAGACCTGGGCCGAGATCGACAAGCTGATCTTCGCCCTGTGCATCCCCACCCGCTGGGACGTGCGCGGCGCCGCCGACCTGCGCCTGGACACCTCCTACCTGATGGTCAGCAACCACCAGAGCTGGGTGGATATTCCCGCGCTGATCCAGGTGTTCAACCGGCGCATTCCGTTCTTCAAGTTCTTCCTGAAAAAGGAACTGATCTGGGTGCCGTTCCTGGGCCTGGCCTGGTGGGCGCTGGACTACCCGTTCATGAAGCGCTACAGCAAGGCCTTCCTCGAACGCCACCCGCACCTAAAGGGCCAGGACCTGGAGATCACCAAGGCCGCCTGCGAGCTGTTCAAGCGCCAGCCGGTGACCGTGGTCAACTACCTCGAAGGCACCCGCTTCACCCCGGCCAAGCGCGATGCCCAGGGCTCGCCGTTCCGCCACCTGCTCAAGCCCAAGGCCGGCGGCGTGGCGTTCGTGCTCGCCGCGCTGGGCGAACAGCTCGACGCCCTGCTCGACGTGACCCTGGTGTACCCCGGCGACACCGCGCCGGGGTTCTGGGACCTGGTCAGCGGTGCAGTGCCGCGGGTGATCGTGGACATCCAGGTACGCGCACTGGACCCGGCCCTGTGGCGCGGCGACTACGAGAACGACCCGCAATTCCGGCGCAGCGTACAGGACTGGGTCAACCAGCTGTGGCACGACAAGGACGCGCGCATCGAGCAACTGCGCCAGGAGCTGCGCCGCTAGCCGATGATCGCGTGGGGCACGAAGCGGCTGCTGTCCTTGGTGATCAGCGAGTTGTCCTCGCGAATGCCGATGCCTGCCGGCTGATCGCCAACCACCCAGCTGCCGATCACCGTGTGGCTGCCGGCAAACCGTGGCAAGGCATGAAACTGCTGGATCACGTGGGGGCCACTGCCATACGGCCCCTCCTCCTTCACCCGCTGCCCGTCAGGGGTATGAATCTCCACATTCGCCCCCTCCCGCGAGAAGAACGGCTTGCGCACCCACCCCGGCGCCAGCGGCCGTTCGGGCGTGGCGTCGATGAATGCGGGCAGCAGGTTCGGGTGCCCTTCGTGCTGCTCCCACAGCAGCGCCAGCATGCCCTTGTTCGACAGCAGCGCCTTCCAGGGCGGCTCGACGAACAGCGTGCCGCTGCCGGCAATCGCCGGGCCGTAGCGGTCGTGGAACATGTCTTCCCACGGGTAGAGCTTGAACAGGCTGGGGATCGGCGCCCCACTGCGGTCGATGAAACGCCCGGCCGGGTTCAGGCCGATGTCTTCCACATCGATCAGGCGTGTATCGAGCCCGGCAGCGGTGGCAATGTCGCACAGGTACTGCACCGTGCCACGATCCTCCAGCGAGTCCCTGACCGAGGCAAAGTAGAACGGCGTGGCAAAGGTGTTGGCGCCGAACACCTGGCCGAGTTTCTCTTCAAGGCTGTTGAACTGGTCGGCATCGGCCGGCAGTACACCGCGCTGCATCTGCTGCTCAAGCCACAGGTACTGGAAGAAGCCGGCCTCGTACAGCGAGGTGGGTGTGTCGTAGTTGGCTTCCAGCAGCTTGGCCGGGCCATGGCCGTCGTAGCTCAGGTCCATGCGCCCGTAGAAATGCGGGTGCCCGTCGCGCCATGAGCGGCGGATCAGGTCGCGGTAGTCACGCGGGATGGCCAAGCGGTCGAGCAGCTCTTCGCTGTCCACTGCCCGCGCCACCAGGTCCATGCACAGCTCGTGCAACTGGCGGGTGGGTTCTTCGAGGTCGTCCTCGATCTGGCGCAGGGTGAACTGGTAGCACGCCGACTCGTCCCAGTACGGCTCGTCGCCGAAGGTGTGGAACCTGAAGCCGTAGTGTTCGGCGGTGGCTTTCCAGTCCGCGCGCGGGGTGCAGGCAATACGTTTCATCGCCCGCCCTCAGGAACCGAAACCGAAGCCGCCACGGCCTGGTACATGGGCCGCGAAGCCGGGGTGGCTGCCCACCGTCCAGGGCCGTGCCGAGGCCATGAAGCGCGCCGGCAGCACCGACGCATGGGCATCGGCACCAGCCCCGCCGTTGAAACGGCTGGACGGCGTGTGGTCCTCGACCAGCCCGGCATACTGGTTGCCGCTGTTGACCTGGTCGGTCAGCGAGCTGGCCCTGAACCCTTCGCGCCCTTCACGCTCGTGGTAGATCGCCTCCGACAGGTAGCGCGGCTCGACATTGACGTAGTCGTAGCGGCCACCGCCGCCGCCATACGCGGCCGACGAGGTGGTGCTGGAGGTCTGGTTCAGCCCGTCGTCATACACCTGGCGCTCGGTGGTCAGGGCGAAGCCTTGCATGCGCGGCATGTGAAAGCTCGCGCCCTGACCTGGCTCGCACTGCTCGAAGCTGGCCAGGCAGTCTTCCAGGCGGGTGAAGCGTGGGGCGTTGGCATCGTGGTGCTGGCGGGCGACGTTCCAGGCGTTGTCGCACACCGAACGGCTTACCCCGGCCAGGGCGCAGCTGTCGACGTCCTGGTAACGCTTGACCTCGCTGACCACGCGGGTGGCGCTGCGATCACTGTCACAGGCGGCCAGCGCCAGCGGCAGGCTGCCCAGGGCAATCAGCCGAATGCTCGTGCTGCGTTTCATGGCTGTGCTCCGCTGTCAGGCCGCTGGGGTCATGCACGCGGCATTGAGCATGCCGATGCCGATGGCCACGGCGGCCAGCAAGATGGCGGCCGCGTTTTCCTGACGGCGGATACGCTCGTCCATGCCCTTGACCACCACGCTGACCACCACGAACGCGAGCAACTGCACGGCGCCGGCGATCACCGACCACAGCAGGAAGTCGAGCAGCGAGATCGAATGGGAGATGGCCCCGGACACGGGGATGGCGAAACCCAGCAGCGCACCGCCCAGGGCGATGGCGGCAGCGCTGTTGCCTTCGCGGATCAGGGCAAATTCGTTGTAGGGGGTCAGGCGGGTATAGATGAACGCATAGAGTGCGAACAGCACGGCGGCGCCGGCCATGTAGAACAGAAAACCCAGCACGGCATCGGCCGGCAGGGACATCTTCAGGGCATCCATGAACATCGGGGTCGCACTTCCTTGCTTGAACGGGGCGGGACGTATACCACACCGCCCCGCCTCGGCAAACCGCCGGCTTACACCGAAGGCACGGCGGCCGGGGTGCCCCAGATGCCGCCCAGGCTCTGCAGCAGCGAACCGGCCACGCCCTGCTGGCCCAGGTACTGCAGGATCAGCGGGGCGAACTGGGCGATCATGCCGGTGTTCATGCCCAGGGCGCCGAAGGCGTTGTTCAGGTCGTCGGTGTCCTTGACGTTGCCCAGTGCGTTGCTCAGGGCCGAGGAATTGCCGCTCTTGCCGAGCAGCTCGCCCAGGCCGCTGAGGCCGCCCAGGGCATTGTCGCCGGACAGCAGGTCAAGGCCGGGCACGGCCTTGCTCAGTTGCGAGTAGTCGCTGCTGCTGAGCTGATGCCTGGCCAGGCCCAGCAGCGCGCCGGTGCCGCCGATGGCCTGTTCGGGGGTGATATCGAGTTGGTCGCCCAGGGTATTGAGCAGGTTGGCCGAGGGGGCCGGGGCTTGAACGGCAGCGTCCTGCTGTTTGTTGCCTTGCATGGCAGATACGGCGTTGGCGGCATCGTTGAGATTGAAGGCCAGGGCCGAGGTGGTGGCGAGTGCCAGCAGGGAGAGCAGTGCGAAACGTTTCATGGGGCGGACCTCGTAGGAAAGCGAGGTTTCGACCCGTATCTGCGGCGAATGTTCCGCCGTCATCGCCTGTAGGAGCCGGCCTTGCCGGCGAAAGCAGCACCGCGATATCCAGGGGTACGCGGTGGCCGCTTTCGCCAGCAAGGCTGGCTCCTGCAACAGAATGGCAACCCGCCCTAGGGCAAGGCGTACGCAATCACGTAATCACCCCGATCCGGCGACTGACGCGCACCGCCAGCACTGATCAGGATGTATTGCTTGCCGGTCTTGGGCGACACGTAGGTCATCGGCCCCGACTGGCTGCCCACCGGCAGACGCGCCTTCCAGATCTCGTTGCCGTTGCCCGAGTCGAACGCACGCAGGTAGAAGTCCTGGGTGCCGGCAAAGAACAGCAGGCCCGACTGGGTCGACAGCGAAGCGCCCAGGGTCGGCATGCCGATCGGGATCGGCAGGTGCATGCGGATGCCCAGCGGCCCGGTGTCCTGCACGGTACCGACCGGCACCTGCCACATCAGTTTTCTGGTCTTCAGGTCGATGGCCGACATGGTGCCGAACGGCGGCCTCTGGCACGGAATACCGGCCGCGGACAGGAAGCGCTGGCGCATCGCGCCATACGGCGTACCGTCCTGCGGCACCACACCCATCTCGATGCCGCTGGCACCTTTGGGAATGTCTGCACGCGGGATCATGTAGTTGGCCAGGCCCAGACGCATGTCGTTGACGAACATGTAGTTGCTGGTCGGGTCGACCGACACGCTACCCCAGTTCATGCCACCCAGCGACCCGGGGAACTGCAACGCCGGGTCCAGCCCTGGCGGGGTGTACACACCCTCGTGGCGCATGCCCTTGAACGAGATGCGGCACAGCAGTTGGTCGAACGGGGTCGCGCCCCACATGTCCGACTCTTTCAGGGTCTGGTTGCCGATCGACGGCATCTCTACCGAGAACGGCTGGGTCGGCGAATAACGCTCGCCCGGCACGTTGCCCTGGGGCACCGGCTTCTCTTCAACCTTGGCAATCGGCACGCCGGTTTCACGGTTGATCACGAAGATCTCGCCCTGCTTGGTCACCTGGGCCAGCGCCGGTTGCACGCCACCCTTGTCATCCGGGATGTCGTACAGCAGCGGCTGGGCCGGCAGGTCGAAGTCCCACAGGTCGTGGTGGGTGGTCTGGAAGTGCCAGCGCACCTGGCCGTTCTTCACGTCCAGCGCCACGATCGAGGAGCTGTACTTGTCGTCCAGTTCGGTACGGGTACCGGCGAAGAAGTCCGGGGTGGCGTTGCCGGTCGGCAGGTACACCAGGCCCAGCTTGGCGTCATAGGACATCGCCGACCACACGTTGGGCGTGCCACGGGTGTAGGTCTGGCCTTCGGGCGGACGCTTGGTGATGTTCGGGTTGCCCGGGTCCCAGGCCCAGGCCAGCTCGCCGGTACGCACGTCATAGGCACGCACCACGCCCGGCGGTTCGCCGGTGGAGAAGTTGTCGGCCACGCGGCCACCGACGATCACCACATCGCCGGCCACCAGCGGGGTGGAGGTCTGCTGGTAATAGCCCGGCTTGATCTCGCCCATGTCGACGCTCAGATCGACCACGCCGTTATCGCCAAAGTCGGCACATGCTTCGCCGTTTTCAGCGTTGATCGCGATCAGGCGGGCATCGCCGGTGGGCAGGAACAGGCGCTTGGCGCAGGCCTGCGGGCCGGAGTCGGCGGCCAGCGGGGTTTCGGAGTAGCCCAGGCCACGGCAACGCTGCCAGTTCGGCGCGCTGCCCTTGGGGTCGAACATCCAGCGCTGCTTGCCGGTGTCCACGTCCAGGGCGAAGACCTTGCCGTAGGCGGTGCAGGAATACAGGGTGTCGCCGATCTGCAGCGGCGTGTTCTGGTCTTCGGCACCGGCGCCGGTGCTTTGTGGCACGTCACCGGTATGGAAGGTCCAGGCCACCTGCAGCTTGTCGACGTTGCCCTTGTTGATCTGGTCCAGCGCGGCAAAGCGGTTGCCGGCGGTGGTGTTGCCCCAGTGCGCCCAGTCCTTCTGCTCGGTGCCCGGCTTGACCGGCTGCACCGCAGGCTCGCTGCTGGCGGTGACCACGTGGGTGGGCACGAACATGTAGCCCAGGGTGGCGACCACGCCAACGGCCAGCACACCGGCCACCGCGAACGCGCCACGCCCGGCCGCACGACCGTCGGCGCGTTGCAGGCTCGGGAACACCAGCGCGATGACCAGGCCGATCACGGCAAAGGTCAGTACCCGCGAGACCAGCGGCCAGAAGTCCAGGCCGGCATCCCACACCGCCCAGATCGCGGTGAGTACCAGGGCCACCGCGTACAGCCAGGCGCCCAACGGCTTGCGCCGCGCGATCAGCACACCGCTGACCAGCATCGCCAGGCCCATCAGAAGGAAGTACCAGCTACCACCGAGGCTGCTCAGGTACGCACCGCCCCCTGCCAGCACCAGGCCGATCAGGGCGATCAGGATGCCCAGACCTCCCAGCAGCCACTTTGCGGTGCCCGGAGCACCTGCCTGTTCGTTCATGTGATTACCGTCCTAAACGTAGTGAAAAACCACCGTCAACAGTTGGCCGACCCAATCCCGAGCATAGTCGGCGCATTTAGGTAGCTTGCTTGTTAACCAGTTAGTACGTTTAAGGGTAACAAAAAATTGCGGGCTACTGCGACAATTTGTCTGTCAGCCCGGCTTCAGGGGCCTGAAACCGGGTAGACATTGGTCTTACGCTGCGCTGAACAGCGTGTGCGGGTCGATCACGAATTTCTTCGGCACGCCGGCATCGAACTCGCCGTAGCCCTCGGGCGCCTGATCCAGGCTGATGACCTGCACGCCGACCACCTCGGCGATGTTGATGCGGTCCCACATGATGGCCTGCATCAGGGCGCGGTTGTACTTCATCACCGGGGTCTGCCCGGTGTGGAAGCTGTGGGACTTGGCCCAGCCCAGGCCGAAACGGATGCTCAGGCTGCCCATCTTGGCTGCGGCATCCACCGCGCCCGGGTCTTCGGTCACGTACAGGCCGGGGATGCCGATCTTGCCGGCGACCCGCACCACCCCCATCAGCGAGTTGAGCACCGTGGCCGGCGCCTCGTGCTGGGCCCCGGCATGCCCGTGGCCACGGGCCTCGAAGCCCACCGCATCGACCGCGCAGTCCACCTCCGGCTCGCCCAGCAGGTTGGCGATCTGTTCGTGCAGCGGGGTGTCCTGGGACAGGTCGGCGACCTCGAAGCCCTGGGCCTTGGCATGGGCCAGACGTACCGGGTTCACATCACCGATGATCACCACCGCCGCGCCCAGCAGCCGCGCCGAGGCGGCAGCGGCCAGGCCGACCGGGCCGGCACCGGCCACGTACACCGTGCTGCCGGGGCCGACACCTGCGGTGACCGCACCGTGGTAGCCGGTGGGCAGGATGTCGGAGAGGCAGGTCAGGTCGCGGATCTTCTCCATGGCCTTGTCGCGGTCGGGCAGCTTGAGCAGGTTGAAGTCGGCGTAGGGCACCAGCACATATTCGGCCTGCCCGCCGGTCCAGTCGCCCATGTCGACATAGCCGTAGGCGCCGCCGGCGCGGGCCGGGTTGACGCTCAGGCACACGCCGGTGTGTTGTTCCTTGCACGAGCGGCAGCGCCCGCAGGCCACGTTGAACGGCACCGAGACCAGGTCGCCCAGTTGCAGGTTCTCGACGTCACGGCCTTTCTCGATGACCTCGCCGGTGATTTCGTGCCCCAGCACCAGGCCGGTCTGGGCGGTGGTACGACCGCGCACCATGTGCTGGTCGGAGCCGCAGATATTGGTGGAGACCACCCGCAGGATCACGCCGTGTTCGATCTTGCGCCCACGTGGGTCCTGCATTTTGGGATAGGGGATTGTTTGCACCTCGACCTTGCCTGCGCCCAGGTACACCACACCACGATTGCCAGACATGCTTTCACCTCGCTCGATTGTTGTTATGTCGCGCTGAATGTTCTGTCCGTCTTTCGGGCCTCATCGCGGGTCAAGCCCGCTCCCACAGTCCCTGTGGGAGCGGGCTTGACCCGCGATGCGCCCGCTACAGCACCACCGTGCGATTGGCGTTCAAAAACACCCGCCGCTCGATGTGATACCCCACCGCCCGCGCCAACGTCAGGCATTCGATATCGCGCCCGCGGGCAATCAGGTCTTCAGGGTAGTGGCTGTGATCCACGGCTTCCACGCCCTGGGCAATGATCGGGCCCTCGTCCAGGTCGTTGTTGATGTAATGCGCCGTGGCCCCCACCAGCTTCACGCCCTTGTTGTAGGCCTGGTGATACGGCTTGGCGCCCTTGAACCCCGGCAGCAGCGAGTGATGGATGTTGATCGCCCAGCCATCCAGGCGTCGGCACAGCTCCGGCGACAGCACCTGCATGTAGCGCGCGAGGATCACCAGCTCGGCGCCGGACGCCTCGATCACCTGCAGCACCTTGCGCTCCTGCGCCGGCTTGTCCTGCGGGTCGAGGGCAAAGTGGTAATAGGGGATGCGGTGCCAGTGCGCCAGCGGCTCCAGGTCCGGGTGGTTGGAAATCACCGCCACCACGTCCATCGCCAGCTGGCCGATGCGCTGGCGGTACAGCAGGTCGTTGAGGCAATGATCGGCCTTGGACACCATGATCACCACCTTGGGCCGGTGCCTGGGCGCAGTCAGCTCGAAGGTCATGCCGAACGCTTCGCCACGGGCGGCCAGGCCTGCGCGAAAGGCCTGCTCGTCGAATGCCTCGGGCTGGCGAAACTCCACCCGTATGAAGAACCGCGCCGACAGCCGGTCATCGAACGAATGATGCTCGGTGACGTAGCACTGCTGCTCGTACAAGTAGCGCGTCACCGCGTCCACCGTACCCAGCAGGCTGGGGCAGTCGGCGGTAAGGATCCAGGTGTCCGGCGCACGGCTCATGAGGCGATGCTCAGGCCATGTTCGGCGCAGGCATCCTGCAGCCACAGCCACCAGTAGTCGCTGAAGCTGCGCCGGATCAGCAGCTCCCAGGTGTCCTCGCCGGTGCGCCGGATCACCAGCTGGGACTTGGCGAACACCGTGCCCACCGCCTTGCCCACCGGGAAGTTGTTGGGGTGCACGTCGTAGCTGGTGGACTTCATCAGCACCTCGCGCACCCTGGGCCCGCTCAGTTCGAGCAGGGTCTGTCCGCCGCTGACGTTGACCACCTGGATGTGTTGCCCGTCGAGGGCTTCGCGCAGCTTCTGCTCGGCGGCCAGCTCCTCGCCACCGGGCACGATCAGCAGCCACTCGTCGGGGCCCATCCACTGCAGCGAGGTCTCGCCGCTGGCGACCACGGTGAGTGCGACCGGCAGTTCCAGGCCCAACGCCTGTTGCACGCCGCTGACGAAAGCCGGGTCGTGGGCGTTGCCGCGCAGGGTCAGGTGGCCGAGGAACTTCTTCTCGCGCAGGGTCACGCCGGGGTTCTTGCGGCCCTTGCCGACCAGGCTGGGCAGGTCGGCGTGATGCAGGGGTGATTCGGCCCTGGCGTCAGTCTCGGGGCGTTGCGGGTAGACGTTGATTGCGCTCATTACATACCTGCCTTGAATTCAGTAGTGCTGTGATCTCTTTGTAGGAGCCGGCCTTGCCGGCGAAGCCCGCGACCCGGTTGCAACCCGGTGCGCGGTGGTCGCTTCGCCAGCAAGGCTGCTCCTGCAACCATCAGATGTTCTGCCGCTCACCCTTCGGATCAAAGAACACCGAGGCGCAGATCTCGGCCTCGATCACGCTGCCATCGGCCTGCGGCGAAAACACCCGCTCGCCCATGCGTTTGAGCCCGCCCTTGACCACCCCCATGGCAAACGAATAGCCCAGCGAGTTGCTCGCGTAGCTCGAGGTCACGTGCCCCACCATATCCATCGGAATCGGCTGTTTGGGGTCCAGCACCAGCTGCGCGCCCTCGGGCAACCACTGGCTCGGGTCCACCGGCTTGAGCCCCACCAGCTGCTTGCGGTTCTCGCGCACGCAGTCTTCCCGGTTCATGCCGCGCCAGCCGATCCACGAGAACGGCTTGGTGCGCCCCACGCACCAACCCATGTTCAGGTCGTCCGGGGTCATCGAGCCGTCGGTGTCCTGGCCGACAATGATGAAACCCTTCTCGGCGCGCAGCACGTGCATGGTCTCGGTGCCATAGGGGGTGAGGTTGTACGGCTTGCCGGCGGCGACGATCTGCTCCAGCACGCCCATCGCGTAATTGGCCTGCACGTTCACTTCATACGACAGCTCGCCGGTGAACGAGATGCGGAACACCCGCGCCGGCACCCCGCCCACCAGGCCCTCCTTCCAGCTCATGAACGGGAAGGCGTCCCTGTCCAGGTCGATGTCAGTCACTTCAGCCAGCAGCTTGCGGCTGTTGGGCCCCGACAGGGTCAGCGTGGCCCAGTGGTCGGTGACGGAGGTGAAGTACACCTTCAGCTCTGGCCATTCGGTCTGCTGGTAGATCTCCAGCCATTGCAGCACCCGCGCCGCGCCGCCGGTGGTGGTGGTCATCAGGAAGTGGTTGTCGCCCAGGCACGCGGTCACGCCATCGTCGAAAACCATGCCGTCTTCCTTGCACATCAGGCCGTAGCGCGCCTTGCCCACGTCGAGCTTGGTCCAGGCGTTGGTGTAGATGCGGTTGAGGAACTCACGGGCGTCCGGGCCCTGAATGTCGATCTTGCCCAGGGTCGAGGCATCCAGCAGGCCGACGCTGTCGCGCACCGCCTTGCATTCACGGGCCACCGCCGCCTGCAGGTCTTCGCCGCCGCGGGGGAAATACCACGGGCGCTTCCACTGGCCGACGTCCTCGAACTCGGCGCCGTTCTTCACATGCCAGGCATGCAGCGCGGTGAAGCGCACCGGCTCGAACAGGTGGCCGCAATGGCGCCCGGCCACCGCGCCGAAGGTCACCGGCGTGTAGTTGGGGCGAAACATGGTGGTGCCCATCTGCGCAATGCCGATGCCCAGCGAGCGTGCGGCGATCGCCAGCCCGTTGATGTTGCCCAGCTTGCCCTGGTCGGTGCCGAACCCCAGCGCGGTGTAGCGCTTGACGTGCTCCACCGACTCGAAGCCTTCGCGGGTGGCCAGTTCGATGGCGGCCGCAGTCACATCGTTCTGCTGGTCGACGAACTGCTTGGGTGCCCGCGCGGTGTTGCGGTCATGGGGCACCTGGAACAGCGCAACGGTAGGCTCCTCCGGACGCACCAGCACCTTGGGCAGAACGCCCTCCACTGCCTTGAAACCGGCCTCGGTGGCCGCACGCACGCCGCCTTCGAACCCGTCGGCCAGCGCATCGCCCAGGGCGAACACGCCATTGACGCCACCCACGCACACGCGCTTCTGCGGCGCGTCGCCGGGCACGAAGCCGAGAATGTCGTCGCGCCACAGCGGCTTGCCGCCCAGGTGCGAAGCCAGGTGCACCACCGGGCTGTAGCCGCCCGATGTCGCCACCAGGTCGCAGTCCAGCCATTCGCCGGGGCTGGTGACCTGGTGTGCGGCCACGTCGATGGCCGCCACCCGCGCTGCCGTCACATGCTTGCTGCCGCGCGCCTCGATCACCGCGCTGGAGGTGAGGATGCGAATGCCCTTGGCACGTGCCTCCTCCACCAGCGAGCCACGCGGGTTGTGCCGCGCATCGGCGACCGCGACCACCTTGAGCCCGGCGTCGTGCCAGTCCAGCGCCACGCGATAGGCGTGATCGTTGTTGGTCGACAGCACCAGCTTGCGCCCCGGCGCCACGCCATAACGGCGCACGTAGGTAGATACCGCGCCGGCGAGCATGTTGCCCGGCACATCGTTGTTGCCGTACACCAGCGGCCGCTCGTGGGCACCGGTGGCCAGCACCACACGCCCGGCGCGCACACGGTGCATGCGCTGGCGCACCTGGCCGATGGGTGCGCGGTCGCCCAGGTGATCGGTGAGGCGCTGGTGGATCGTGAGGAAGTTGTGGTCGTGGTAGCCGTTGACCGTGGCCCGCGCCAGCAAGGTGACCTCGGGCATGCCCTGCAGCTCGTCGATCACCTTGGCCACCCACTCGGCGGCGGGCTGGCCGTCGAGGGTTTCGCGGGTATCGAGCAGGCTGCCGCCGAACTCCTCCTGCTCGTCGGCCAGGATCACTCGCGCCCCGCTGCGCCCGGCTGCCAGTGCCGCAGCCAGCCCGGCGGGGCCTGCGCCCACCACCAGCACATCGCAGTGGTGGTTCATGTAGTCGTAGCTGTCCGGGTCGTTTTCCAGCGGCGAACGGCCCAGGCCCGCGGCCTTGCGGATGTACTTCTCGTAGGTCATCCAGAACGACTGCGGGTACATGAACGTCTTGTAGTAGAACCCCGGCGGCATCAGCTTGCCGCCGACCTTGCCGAGGATGCCCATCACGTCGGTGTTCACGCTGGGCCAGCCGTTGGTGCTGGTGGCCACCAGGCCGGCGTACAGCGCCTGCTGGGTAGCGCGCACGTTGGGTACCTGGGTGGCCTCGCTGGCACCGATCTGCAGGATCGCGTTGGGCTCTTCGCTGCCGGCGGCGATGATGCCGCGTGGGCGCGAGTACTTGAAGCTGCGCCCCACGATGTCGACGCCATTGGCCAGCAGCGCGGCGGCCAGGGTGTCGCCCTGGTAGCCCTGGTAGCGCTGGCCGTTGAAGGTGAAGTCGAGGACCTGGCTGCGGTCGATACGACCGCCGTTGGGCAGACGATAGCGCTGGCTCATACCTTTTCTCCCTGGCCGGTGACAGCCAGCTGCGGGACGTTTTCCTGGGCGCGCGCCTGGGGCCTGGCACCAATCGGATAGGTTTCGAGAATCTCGTAGGTCACGGTGTCGCGGGTGGCGTTGAAGTACTGGCGGCAGCCCGCGGCATGGATCCACAGCTCGTGGTGCAGGCCGCGCGGGTTGTCACGAAAGAACAGGTAGTCGCCCCACTGCTCGTCGGTGCAGGCACTCGGGTCCAGCGGGCGCGGAATGTGGGCCTGGCCGGCGGCATGGAATTCTTCCTCGGAGCGCAGTTCGCCGCAGTGGGGACAGAAGATGTGCAACATGGAGTGTCTCCTGTTAGTGGGCGACAGCGGCAGCGCCGTGCTCGTCGATCAGGGCGCCGTTATGGAAACGGTCGATGGAAAACGGCTTGGCCAGTGCATGCATCTCGCCGGTGGCCAGGCTTGCGGCGAACACGTGGCCCGAGCCCGGCGTGGCCTTGAAACCGCCAGTGCCCCAGCCGCAGTTGAAGAACATGTTAGCCACCGGGGTCTTGGAGATGATCGGGCAGGCGTCCGGGGTGGTGTCGACGATGCCGCCCCACTGGCGGTTCATGCGCACCCGCGACAGGATCGGGAACATCTCGACGATGGCCTGCAGGGTATGTTCGATCACCGGGTACGAACCGCGCTGGCCGTAACCCACCCAGCCGTCGATGCCGGCGCCGATCACCAGGTCGCCCTTGTCCGACTGGCTGATGTAGCCGTGCACCGCGTTGGACATGATCACGCTGTCGATGATCGGCTTGAGCGGCTCGGACACCAGTGCCTGCAGCGGGTGCGACTCGATGGGCAGGCGAAAGCCGGCCAGCCTGGCCATGTGCCCGGAGTTGCCGGCGGTGACCACGCCTACGCGCCGCGCACCGATGAAGCCCTTGTTGGTCTCGACGCCGACCACCGCGCCGTTTTCCTTGCGAAAGCCGATCACCTCGGTCTGCTGGATCAGGTCCACGCCCAGGGCATCGGCGGCACGCGCATAGCCCCAGGCCACGGCATCGTGACGCGCCACGCCGCCGCGCCGCTGCACGGTGGCGCCGAGAACCGGATAACGGGTGTTCCTGGAGCAGTCCAGGTGCGGAATCTCGTCGGCCACCTGCTTGCTGTTCAGCAGTTCGCCGTCCACGCCGTTGAGCCGGTTGGCGCTGACCCGGCGCTCGGAGTCGCGCATGTCCTGCAGGGTGTGGCACAGGTTGTAGACCCCGCGCTGGGAGAACATGACGTTGTAGTTGATGTCCTGGGACAACCCCTCCCAGAGCTTCATCGCGTGCTCATAGAGGTGCGCCGACTCGTCCCACAGGTAGTTGGAGCGCACGATGGTGGTGTTGCGCGCGGTGTTGCCGCCGCCCAGCCAGCCCTTCTCGACCACCGCCACATTGGTGATGCCGTGCACCTTGGCCAGGTAGTAGGCGGTGGCCAGGCCGTGCCCGCCGCCGCCGACGATGACCACGTCGTAGACCTTCTTCGGGGTGGGCGTGCGCCACATGCGCTGCCAGTTCTCGTGGTGGCTGAGCGAGTGCTTGAAAAGGCCGAAGCCCGAATAGCGTTGCATGGTCTGTTACTCCACTCAGCGGTAAACCGGAAAATCCGCACACAGTGCCGACACGCTCCTGGCCACGTCGGCCTCGACATCGGCATCGCCCAGGTGGTCGAGGATGTCGCAGATCCAGCCGGCCAGCTCCGTGCACTGGGCCACCTTGAAGCCACGGCTGGTGACGGCCGGGGTGCCGATGCGCAGGCCCGAGGTGACGAACGGCGACTGCGGGTCGTTGGGCACGGCGTTCTTGTTGACGGTGATGTGGGCGCGCCCCAGGGCGGCATCGGCGTCCTTGCCGGTCAGGCCCTGGCGGATCAGGCTGACCAGGAACAGGTGGTTGTCGGTGCCACCGGACACCACGTCGAAACCACGCTCGATGAATACCGCAGCCATCGCCCGGGCGTTGTCGATCACCTGTTGCTGGTAAGCCTTGAAGCCGGGCTCCAGGGCCTCCTTGAAGCACACCGCCTTGGCCGCGATCACATGCATCAGCGGGCCGCCCTGCCCGCCGGGGAACACCGCGGCGTTGAGTTTCTTTTCCAGCGCTTCGTTGGCCCTGGCCAGGATCAGCCCGCCACGCGGGCCACGCAGGGTCTTGTGGGTGGTGGTGGTGACCACGTCGGCATAGGGCAGCGGGTTGGGATACAGGCCCGCCGCGACCAGCCCGGCGACGTGGGCCATGTCGACGAACAGGTAGGCGCCGACCTTGTCGGCGATCTGGCGAAAGCGTGGGAAATCGAGGGTTTTGCTGTAGGCCGAAAACCCGGCAATGATCATCTTCGGCTGGTGCTCGACGGCCAGGCGCTCGACCTCGTCGTAGTCGATCAGGCCGGTGCGGGTATCGATGCCGTATTGCACGGCGTTGTACAGCTTGCCGCTGAAACTGACCTTGGCACCGTGGGTGAGGTGGCCGCCGTGGGCCAGGCTCATGCCCAGCACGGTGTCGCCGGCCTGCAGCAGGGCCAGGTACACCGCGGCGTTGGCCTGGCTGCCGGAGTGCGGCTGGACGTTGGCATAGTCGGCGCCGAACAGCTGCCTGGCACGATCGATGGCCAGTTGCTCGACCTTGTCCACGTGCTCGCAGCCGCCGTAGTAGCGCTTGCCCGGGTAGCCTTCGGCGTACTTGTTGGTCAGGCCGCTGCCCTGGGCCTGCATCACGCGCTTGCTGGTGTAGTTTTCCGAGGCGATCAGTTCGATGTGGTCTTCCTGGCGCTGTTCCTCGGCGTTGATCGCCGCCAGCAGTGCATCGTCGTAACCCTGGATCTGGTCGTGCTTGGTGAACATCGCATCTCTCCCGGCAGTGGCATGGACAGCGCCCTTTGGCTGCGATGGTAGGGCTGGCGCGGGCCGTCCAGATGCCTGCGCACGCCACGCAAAGGTGCGTTTACGACATGGCCCTTGTAGTCGGCGATTTGATAGTTGGTTTAGAGTGCTTGCCTGCGTCGACCACAGGACAGTGCAATGACAGAACAAAGCCAGCAATTTGCCAGCGACAACTATTCCGGCATCTGCCCCGAAGCCTGGGCGGCGATGGACAAGGCCAACCAGGGCCACGAACGCGCCTACGGCGACGACCAGTGGACCGCCAAGGCCTCCGACCACTTTCGCAAACTGTTCGAGACCGACTGCGAGGTGTTCTTCGCCTTCAACGGCACCGCCGCCAACTCCCTGGCCCTGTCGTCCCTGTGCCAGAGCTACCACAGCGTGATCTGCTCCGAGACCGCCCACGTCGAGACCGACGAATGCGGCGCGCCGGAGTTCTTCTCCAACGGCTCCAAGCTGCTCACCGCCCGCAGCGAAAACGGCAAGCTTACGCCGGAGTCCATCCGCGAAGTGGCGCTCAAGCGCCAGGACATCCACTACCCCAAGCCACGCGTGGTAACCATCACCCAGGCCACCGAAGTGGGCAGCGTGTATCGGCCCGAAGAGCTCAAGGCGATCAGCGCCACCTGCAAGGAGCTGGGCCTGAACCTGCACATGGACGGCGCGCGCTTCAGCAATGCCTGCGCGTTCCTGGGCTGCTCGCCGGCCGAACTGACCTGGAAGGCCGGCATCGACGTGCTGTGCTTTGGCGGCACCAAGAACGGCATGGCGGTGGGCGAGGCGATCCTGTTCTTCAACCGCAAGCTGGCCGAAGACTTCGACTACCGCTGCAAGCAGGCCGGGCAGCTGGCGTCGAAGATGCGCTTTCTGTCGGCGCCGTGGGTGGGGTTGCTCGAAGACGGTGCGTGGCTGCGCCATGCGCAGCACGCCAACCACTGCGCGCAGTTGCTCAGCGGGCTGGTGGCGGACATCCCGGCGGTGCAGTTGATGTTCCCGGTAGAAGCCAACGGGGTGTTTCTGCAGATGCCGGAGCCGGCACTGGAAGCGCTGCGCGCCAAGGGCTGGCGGTTCTACACCTTCATCGGCAGCGGCGGCGCACGGTTCATGTGCTCGTGGGACACCGACGAGGCACGGGTGCGCGAGCTGGCGGCGGATATTCGTGCGGTAACGCTGGGTCGCTGATGGCCCCTTCGCCGGCAAGGCCGGCTCCTACAGACACCGCCAACCTGTAGGAGCCGGCCTTGCCGGCGAAGCAATCACTCTGATCTAGAGCCTGAACCCACCCATCTGCCGCGCCAGGTCATCAGCCAGCCCGCGCAACGCCTGGCAATCCACCCGACACGCCTCCACCTGCGCCACCGTCTGGCGCGCCAGGTCGGAAATCCCCTGCACGTTGCGGTTGATCTCCTCGGTCACCGCCGACTGCTCCTCGGTGGCCGTGGCCACCTGCAGGTTCATGTCGGTGATGTGTTCCACCTGCCCGGTAATGGTGGTCAACGACGCTCCGGTCTGCTGGCTCGACGCCACGCCGGTGCCGGTCGCCGCCTGCCCCGCCTGCATCGACGCCACCGCGCTGCCCGCCCCCTGCTTGAGGCGCTGGATCATCTGCTGCACCTCGTCGGTGGACACCTGGGTTCGCTGGGCCAGGGTACGTACCTCGTCGGCCACCACAGCGAAGCCACGGCCCATCTCCCCGGCCCGCGCCGCCTCGATCGCCGCGTTCAACGCCAGCAGGTTGGTCTGCTCGGAAATGCTGCGGATCACCGCCAGCACCTCGTCGATGGACGCCACCTCCTGCGCCAGTTGGCCAACCGCACTGGCCGCCGCGCCGATCTCGCCCGACATGCCTTCGATGTGCGCAATCGAGCGCTGCACCACCTCGCGCGCCTGCAACGCTTCGGTGCGCGCGGTCTGCGAGGCGTGCGCGGCCTGGCCGGCATTCTGCGCGATGTCCTGCACGGTGAGGCCCATCTGGTGCACGGCAGTGGCCACCATCTCGGTCATCTCCTGCTGGCGATGGGAGCGCCCGGCGGTGTCCTCCACCACCGCGCTCACCTGCCCCACGGCGCTGCGCAGGTGCTCGGTGGTGCGCAGCACCTCGCCGATCAGGTCGCGCTGGCTGTCCAGAAAACGGTTGAAACCCCGGGCCAGGTCGCCCAGTTCATCGGCCCGCGACTCGTCCAGGCGCTGGGTCAGGTCGCCACCGCCCTGGGCAATCGCGGTCAGCGCACCGGTCACCCGGCGCAGCGGGCGCACGATGCCGCGCGCCAGCCATACCACCAGCAGCAGCGACAGCAACGCCACCGCCGCGCCGATCAGGCTGGTGAGCCACACGGCCTGGTTCACCTGGGCGTAGATCTGCGCCTCGGGCACCTCGGCCACCAGCGTCCAGTTCAGGTCGCGCAGCGGCAGGCTCAGGGCCAGGTAGGTCTCGCCATCGCGCTCGAAGCGGCTCTGCTGCAGGCCCTCGTGCGGGGTCAACGCACGCTGGGCGGCGCCTTCGCCGATCTGCTCGGCCAACTGGCGCTTGCCGCTGAACTCGGACTGCGGGTGCACCTGGATCAGTCCATCGCCGCGCACCAGGAACACCCGGCCGCGCTCACCGAAACTGAAGTCGTGGATCAGTTGGGACAACTCGGTCATGCGCAGGCCCAGCCCGGCAATGCCCACCAGCTGGCCGGCTTTTTCCACCCGAAAGTCGATGAACAGCGCCAGGTCGCCACTGCTGATGTCCGTGTCGATATTGAGCAGGCGCGGCTTGCCACTGTCGATGAACCCGAAGAACCACGAGTCCTTCGGGTTGTCGCGGCTCAAGGTGCGGTCCAGACCGCCCTGGTTGTAGTAGTGATTGCTGCGCGTGGCGGCGAACAGCGCGGTGAACGCCTGGTTGTGCACACGCACCGACTCCAGATACTCGACGAACGCACCGGCCTGTTCGGGGGGCTCCCCCGCTGCCAGCCAGTCGCGCAACAGGGTGTTGTTGGCAATGTCGGCCGCCGCCGTCAGAGGCCGGCCCAACATACGCTCGATATCGTTGCGCATGGCCTCGATACTCGCCGGCAGCGCCGTCTCCACCAGGTAGCGCTCGGTCAGTCGATTGACCGCCACGGTGTAGATACCAACCACGATCAGAATGCTCGCCACCAGGGCCGCGCCCATGCTTGCGATCAATTGCCACTGGATACTGCGCCGCCAGAACTGCATGAATTTCCCCTGAGTTAAACCAGCCGTGTACCGCAAACACCAGGCCAATTGTATACAACAGAAAATACAATGCTAGCAGTCAGCCACACTCGGGCCGCTCACTGCCCCCAGGGGTCAGTGAGCCAGCACAGTAAAGAGGGAATGCACGCGAGGGGGAAATCAGCTGTTGCCGATTGTCCGGGCAATGACGTCGACCGTGGCGCTGACTTGCTCTTGATAACGGTCGAGGGCTTCCTGATGTGCCTGTTGCAGTTCGATCTGCTGCGAGCACAGGTTCAGGGCGGCCAGCACCAGCAACTTGTCGCCGATCAGCGACGGGTACTTGCGCTTGGTATCGGCCAGGGAGGCCTTGAGCATCTGCACCGCCTGCGCCAGGGTCTGCTCCTGACCTTCAGGGGCCTTGATCGAATAGTCATTGCCCATTATCGACACGACATTGATCGACTGCGCGGTGGTCTTCATGCGGTAACGGCGCCGCCACCGGCACGTTCAACCAGCGCCTGGATACGCGCGGCGGTTGCACCTTGCTTCTCTTCCTGCTCCATCAGGCTCAGTTGCAGGCTTTCGTTCTCGTCCTTGGCCTGGGCCAGTTCGTCGCTCAGCTGCGCGTTGCGCTCGGCCAGGTCGAGGTTCTTCTGCACCAGGTCGTTGACCAGTTGCTCCAGTTGACTCAGGGATGTTTCCAGCATGATTGCGTTCTCACGGTTTTTCAGGGGGCGCACACGATAAAGAAATCTCACCGCACTCGCCAGGGATATCGGGGCCAGAGCCTCGACCGGGTGCAGATTGACCCGTCGATCGGCAACCGGTTCCAGCGCTTGGTCGGATGCCGGGGTAAAAAAAATGACCGGTGGTTCACATTTAGTTACATGCCCCCTCAAGTCTGCCCTGCTTTGACCGATAGGCAATAAGAGTTGCCCCACGACGCATGGACCGCGCGCATTCCTATTCCCTGCCGGATAAAACCATGTCATTACGTAACATGAACATCGCCCCGCGCGCACTTCTGGGCTTTTCGCTGATCGGCGCCCTGATGCTTGCATTGGGCATCTTTGCCCTCAACCAGATGGGGCAGATACGCAAGGCCGGCGAAGCCATCGAACAGATCAGCGTGCCCAGCATCACCAACCTCGACCAGCTCACCCAACTCACCCTGCGCCTGCGCACGTTGTCCTACCGCCTGCTGCTCAACCGCGAAGCCGCCACCCTGCAGGACACCGTGCAACTGCTGGCCAAGCGCAATGCCCAGATCGACGAAGCGCGCCGGGCCTACGAGCCACTGATCGAAGGCGACGAGGAACGGGGCGCGTACAACCAGTACGTGCAGCTGCTCAACCAGTACCGCCAGCTCGAAAACCGCATGGTAAGCCTGTCGCAGGCCGGTGATGTGGAAGCACTGCGCAGCCTGATCAACCACGACCTGCTCGACAACTCCGAGCAGATCAGCGCAGTCACCGATCGCCTGGTCAAGATCAACACCGATCAGACCCGTGTGACCAACCAGACCGCCGCCACGCAATACGACACGGCCTTCACCCTGGTGATCGTGCTGCTGGTGGCCGCCACCGCACTGACCCTGCTGTGCGCGCTGCTGCTCACCCGCAGCATCGTCAAGCCGATCGACGAAGCGCTGCAGGCGGCCGAGCTGATCGCCGATGGCAACCTGACCAAACCGATCAACACCACCGGTACCGACGAAGCGGCGCGCCTGCTGCACGCCATGGGCAAGATGCAGCACAAGCTGCGCGACACCCTGCAGCAGATTGCCGGCTCCGCCACCCAGCTGGCCTCGGCGGCCGAAGAGCTGAATGCAGTCACCGACGAAAGCGCACGCGGCCTGCAGCAGCAGAACAACGAGATCCAGCAGGCCGCCACTGCCGTCACCGAGATGACCAGCGCGGTGGAAGAAGTGGCACGCAACGCGGTGAGCACGTCCGAGGCGTCCAAGCAGGCCACCCGCTCGGCCGGCGACGGTCGCGACCTGGTCATGGAGACCGTCAGCGCCATCGAGCGCATGAGTGCCGACGTGCAGGGTACTGCCGAGCTGATCGGCAACCTGGCCGGCGAGTCGCGTGACATCGGCAAGGTGCTCGATGTGATCCGCGGCCTGGCCGACCAGACCAACCTGCTGGCCCTCAACGCCGCCATCGAGGCAGCGCGTGCCGGTGAAGCCGGGCGCGGCTTCGCCGTGGTCGCCGACGAAGTGCGCGCCCTGGCCCACCGGACCCAGCAGTCGACCAGCGAAATCGAGCGCATGATCGGCAGCATCCAGGGCGGTACCGAACAGGCGGTGAACTCGATGCGCCACAGCACCGAACGCGCCGAGTCGACCCTGAGCATCGCCCGCGGCGCCGGCCTGTCGCTGGAGACCATCACCACCGCGGTGGCCGAAATCAACGAACGCAACCTGGTGATCGCCAGCGCCGCCGAAGAGCAGGCCCAGGTGGCCCGCGAAGTGGACCGCAACCTGGTGAACATCAACGACCTGTCGGTGCAGTCGGCCACCGGGGCGCACCAGACCAGCGCCGCGAGTGCCGAACTGTCTCGCCTGGCGGTGGGCCTGAACGGCCTGGTCGCACGCTTCAGCGTGTAGGTCGCCACCGGGCCCCGGCGCAGTGCGCGCCGGGCGCCCGGTTTTTTTCGATCGGCCCCGCTCGCCGTCGAAAACACTATCTCGTCAGACTTATCTAAAGTTGCTCACAAACTATTCCTAATATTAAGTAGGAATATTCACTGCACTTTAACTTCAGCATCAAAAACCTCACGCCGCACGATAACTTTTCGCAATAACCTCCCCGCATTGCAGACTGGCATAAATACCAGTTTACAAATCAGAATGGCTCTACATCGGACATTACAGACACTTTCAGGCAAGTACCTGCGCGCTCGCTGAAAGTGTGTCGTTGTTCCGTTAGTTGCAGCTTCATCTAACCTCATCAGCATTGAAACTTTCGCCCGAATGCCTGGGAACGCCATGAACAATGCGGCACCTGCACCTGAAACGTCAGGCCTGAAGATAGAAACCCGTACCATCCACCCGGTGCCCCTTGACGAGCGTCACGGCAAGGCCTGGCACCTGGGCCCCTTCTGGTTCACCGGCAACTTCGTACTCACCACCATGGTCACCGGCTTCGTCGGGCCCGCCCTGGGTCTGGCCGCCTGGCAGGCGGTGCTGGCGATCCTGCTCGGGGTGGCCCTGGGCACCCTGTGCATGGCCCTGCATGCCAACCAGGGCCCGCGCCTTGGCCTGCCACAGATGATCCAGTCCCGTGCCCAGTTCGGCCTGCGGGGCGCCGTGCTGCCGTTCATGGCGGTGGTGTGCGTGTACATCGGCTTCAACGTGTTCAACGTGATCCTGGCCACCGATGCGCTGACCACTGTGCTGCCGGGCAGCGATGCCTTCTGGTACGCGATGCTGATCGCGGTGGCCGTGGTGATCGCCGTGGTCGGGCACGACCTGCTGCACACCGTGCAGCGCTGGCTCACCTACCTGCTGATCGGCGTGTTCGGCCTGCTCACCCTGGCAGCGCTGCTGTTGCTGGAGGCCGACACCGTTCAGCGCCAGCTGCAGTTTTCCTGGTCGGGCTTTCTCATCCAGCTGTCGGCCGCCGCCGGCTACCAGATCAGCTACTCGGTGTATGTCTCGGACTACTCGCGCTACCTGCCGCCCAGCACCTCGGCGCGCAAGGTGGTGCTATGGACCTATCTGGGCGCCGCAGGCTCTGCGGTGTGGCTGATGTCGCTGGGCGCACTGGTAGCCTCGGCAGTGGTGGCGCCCGAAGCCATCAGCAGCCTGCAACACCTGGGCAACCGCTTCCTGCCCGGCTTCGGCACTTTCGCGATCCTGATGGCGGTGCCGGCGCTGGTGGGCATCATGGCCGTCAACTGCTACGGCGCGCTGCTGACCGGCATCAGCGCGATCACCGCGTTTCGCCCGCTGGCGCCGGGGCTGGCCGGGCGTGCCCTGGGCCTGGGCGGCATTGGCGCGGTGGTGTACCTCACCGCCATCGCGTTGCCCAACAGCTACCTCGACAGCTTCAACCTGTTCCTGCAACTGATGCTGTATGTGCTGGTGCCCTGGAGCGCAATCAATCTCACCGACTACTACCTGTTGCGCAAAGGCAACTACGTGATCCCGGCCATGTTCGACCCGGCGGGCGAATACGGCCAGTGGGCCTGGGCCGGCATCCTGGCCTACCTGGGGGGGCTGCTGGCGATGCTGCCCTTCGTGTCGCTGGCCGGCGTGCAAGGGCCGGTGGCGGTGGCGTTGTCCGGCGCCGACCTGGCCTTCGTTCCCGGCTTCATCGTTTCGGCCCTGCTGTACTGGCTCCTGATGCGCCACCTGCGCGGCACCCCGCCGCCCCCGGTCGCCGAGCGCAAGGCGCCGCAGCCATGACCCCATCCCCGCAAACCGTGCGTGTCGGGTGCTACCAGCTGGCGCCGACCATTGCCAATCCAAGCTACAACCTCGACCGTACCCGGGTGGCCATCGCCGAGGCCGCCGAGCGCGGCGCGCAACTGCTGGTACTGCCCGAGCTGGCGCAGAGCGGCTATGCGTTCTACGACCGCGAAGAGGCCCACGCGCTGTCCGAGCCCCGTGACGGGCCGACCCTCGAGGCCTGGGCCCGGCAGGCCGCCAAGTACCAGATCATCGTGGTGGGCGGCTTCTGCGAGCGCCTGCCCGACGGCCAGGTGGCCAACAGCTCGGTGCTGATCGAGCCCGACGGCCGACGCACCTTCTACCGCAAGGCCCACCTGTGGGACCGCGAAACGCAGATCTTCACCCCCGGCAGCGAGCCGCCGCCGGTGGTGGACACCCACCTGGGGCGCATCGGCATGATGATCTGCTACGACCTGGAGTTTCCCGAATGGGTGCGCCTGGCGGCGCTGCGCGGTGCCCAGCTGCTGTGCGCACCGGTGAACTGGCCGGACACCTCCCGGCCCGGCTTCCAGCGCCCGGCCGAGGTCATCCGGGTTCAGGCCAGCGCCTCGGTGAACCGGCTGTTCGTCATTGCCTGCGACCGCTGTGGCGAGGAGCGCGGGGTTGGCTGGGTGGGCGGTTCGACCCTCACCGATGCCGACGGCTATGTGCTCAAGGGCGGCAAGCGTGTCGGCAAGAAGCAGCTGCTGCTGGCCGACATCAGGCTGGGCCAGGCACTGGACAAGCAGATCAGCGACCACAACCACGTGCTGGCCGACCGGCGCCCTGCGCTGTACCACGAGCTGCTGCGCGACTAGAACTCGATGCGCACGTCACCGCGCGGCACGCTGCAGCACGACAGGATATAGCCTTCGGCCTCGTCGTCCTCGGTGATGCCGCCGTTGTGCTCCATGTCCACCTCGCCACCCAGCTTGAGCACCTTGCAGGTGCCGCAGATACCCATGCCACAGGCCTTGGGGATCATCAGCCCGAGCTTGGCGGCTGCCGCATGCACCGTCTCGCCCGGCGACACGCGGATGCTCTTGCCGCTGGCGGTGAACTCCACCTGGTGCTGGTCGGCCACGTCCACTTCGGCGGCCTCGGCGGCCTGCTCGGCGTTCTCTACCGCATCGGCCTTGGCCTCGGGCGGCGTGGCGCCGAACGACTCCTCATGGTAGCGCTGCATGTCATAGCCGCTGGCTTCGAGCATGCGCTTGACCGCGTTCATGTAGGGCGTAGGCCCGCAGCAGAAGATCTCGCGTTCCAGGTAATCGGGCGCGATCAGCTCCATCAGCTTCTGGTTCAGGTAGCCGCGATAACCGGCCCATGCCTCGCCCAGGCCATGCTTCTCGCAGATGATGTGCAGGCTGAAGTTGTCGATCCGCGAGGCCATGTGCTCCAGCTCGCGGTGGTAGATGATGTCCTTGGGCGAACGCGCGCTGTGCACGAACACCATGTCGACATTGGCATTGGTGTCATAGAACCAGCGCGCCATGGACATCACCGGGGTGATGCCCACCCCGCCGCTCAGGTACAGCACCCTGGGGCTGGGGAAGTCCATCGCGTTGAACAACCCCACCGGCCCGTGCACGGCCAGCTCCTGGCCTTCATGCAGGGTGTCGTGCAGCCAGTTGGAAACCTTGCCGCCGGGTACGCGCTTGATGGTCACCGAAAAGCTGTAGGGCACCGAGGGCGAGCTGGAGATGGTGTACGAGCGCATGATCGGCTGACCGTCGATTTCCAGCTCCAGGGTCACGAACTGCCCGGGCTTGAAGAAGAACAGGATCGGCTGGTCGGCCATGAAGCAGAAGGTGCGCACATCCCAGGTTTCCTGAATGACCTTGACGCAGCGCACGGTATGCCGGCCGTTGGCCCAGGTCTGAGTGGTCACCGGGTTGAGGAAGTTGTTCGACATGCTCGTCTCCGCGGCCGATCGGGGCCTGTTATGGCGACGATGATGCGCAAGGTGCAGGCGGCGCACATTCCTGTTCGCGACATCGGCGTACTTATCGCGACCAGCCCCCGCCCACAAGGGCTCGCGCGTCGGGAACGGATCTGGCCATGTCGCCCATGGGCATGGTTGCCGGCGCGGGCGAACGCACACTCCATCGCACATCAACCTGCTGTCTGAGCCCTGCGTCGCCACACGAACGATTAGCCACTTTCGCGGCCCGCACGGGCCATGAGGACCTGAACGATGGACGTCACCGCAACCTTGAGCCTGGGCGACCCACTGGACGCTGCACGCAAGGCCACCGCCGACATGCTGCAGACCCGCGAGCGCACCTTCTCGCTGCCGCAACCCTTCTACACCGATGAGCGGCTGTTCCAGATCGACATGCAGGAGATTTTCCACAAGGAATGGCTGATTGCAGGCATGACCTGCGAGATCCCGGCCAAGGGCAACTACCTGACCCTGCAGATCGGCAAGAACCCGATCATCGTGATCCGCGGTGCCGAGGGCAAGGTGCATGCCTTCCACAACGTGTGCCGCCACCGTGGCTCGCGCCTGTGTACCAGCGACAAGGGCAAGGTGGCCAAGCTGGTGTGCCACTACCACCAGTGGACCTACGAGCTGGACGGGCGGCTGCTGTTCGCCGGCACCGAGATGGGCGACGACTTCGACATGCAGCAGTACGGTCTCAAGCCGGTGAACGTAAAGACCGCCGGTGGCTACATCTTCGTCAGCCTGGCCGACAACCCGCCGGCGATCGATGACTTCCTCGCCACCCTGGCCCATTACATGGAGCCCTACGACATGGAGAACACCAAGGTGGCGGTGCAGACCACCCTGATGGAAAAGGCCAACTGGAAGCTGGTGCTGGAGAACAATCGCGAGTGCTACCACTGCAACGCCTCGCACCCGGAGCTGCTCAAGACCCTGCTCGAATGGGACGACGTCACCGACCCGCGCGCCGACCAGGCGTTCAAGGATCACGTGGCGGCCAGCGCTGCGGCGTGGGACGCGCAGAAGATCCCCTATGCGCATGCCAGCTTCGGCCTGCGCAACCGTATCGTGCGCATGCCCCTGCTCAAGGGCACGCTGTCGATGACCCTGGACGGCAAGCTGGGCTGCCAGAAACTGATGGGGCGCATCCAAAACCCCGACCTGGGCTCGATGCGCATCCTGCACCTGCCGCATTCGTGGAACCACTGCATGGGTGATCACATCATCGTGTTCACGGTATGGCCGATCAGTGCCCAGGAGAGCATGGTCACCACCAAGTGGCTGGTGCACAAGGATGCGGTTGAGGGCGTGGACTACGACCCGGCACGCATGCGCCAGGTGTGGGACGCAACCAACGACCAGGACCGGCGCCTGGCCGAAGAGAACCAGCGCGGCATCAACTCGACGGCGTATCAGCCGGGGCCGTATTCGAAAACCTACGAGTTTGGCGTGGTGAATTTCGTGGACTGGTACAGCGAGCGGATGCTGAGCAACCTGGGCGCGGCGCCGGCGCCGTATCTCAAAGGTGTGGCGGCGCAGTAATACTGGGGCCGCTTTGCGGCCCATCGCGGGTCAAGCCCGCTCCCACAAGGGCCGCGTAGATCTTGTGGGAGCGGGCTTGACCCGCGATGAGGCCGGTGCCAGCTGTACAAATTTTGACCAACCCCCGCAAACCCCAGCCCCTACTG
>NZ_JAFKEC010000004.1 GCF_017848315.1 Pseudomonas palmensis | reverse complement strand
AGAGTCTGTCAAGCGTTTATTTTGAAGTTTTTCGTTTCACTTCAAACACTTGACTCGCTTCGATCTCTCGTAGCGGGAGGCGAATTCTACAGCGTTACAACCTGCTGTCAACCACCTTTTTCACCGCCGCCGATCTTTCGATCGAAGCACCTCCAGCCTGACCTGAAACGTCCAACTCGTTGATATTCAAGGAGTTTTTCGTTCAGACTGCGCCGGAAGTGCGGCGAATTATAGAGAGATTAAATCGTGCGTCAAGGGCTAATTTGAAACTTTCGTCACCGATACACGCTTGCGCCCTCCCAGACGGGGAATGCGCCTCTCTATAGAAGGCACTCTCAGCAGCATCAACAACCCACCGATGACCGCGTACACCGTCCATTCCTTGAGGTCTGCCCGCACTATCCACAGAAAATGCAGCAGCCCCAGACCCAGGATCACGTAAACAAGCCGGTGCAGCTTCTTCCACCGCGCGCCCAAGCGGCGCTGGCTGTAGCGGTTGGAGGTCACCGCCAGTGCCAGCAGCCCGACAAGCGCCAAACTCCCAACAATGATGTAAGGCCGCTTGCGCAACTCGACGCCCAACTGCCCCCAGTCCAACCCGAGGATAAAGAACAGGTAGGCACACAAGTGCATCAGCACATAGGCAAAGCACCACAGGCCGAGCTGCCGGCGCACCACGATCCAGCCAGACCAGCCTGTCAGCTTCTGCAACGGCGTCATGCAAAGCGTTACCAGCAGCATGACCAGAGCACCCTGCCCCATCCTGTCCACCAGCACCTTGCCCGGATCGGGGCCCAGCGCATCGAGCACAGCCTGGGCCAGCCAGTACAGCGGCCAGACACAAGCCAACAGAAAGGCCGCGAAACGAAACAGTGGATAGCGCATCAGTAGTTCTTCCGCAGGTCCAGGCCGCTATATAAAGAAGCCACTTCGTCCGCATAGCCGTTGAACATCTGCGTATCGCGAACGTTGGGGCTGAACAGGCCGCTGGGCAGCCTGCGCTCACGGGCCTGGGTCCAGCGCGGGTGGTCCACCGTGGGGTTCACGTTGGCATAGAACCCGTACTCTTCAGGCGCGATGTTCTGCCAGGTGGTGCGCGGCTGCTGCTCGACCAGGCTGATACGCACGATGGACTTGATGCTCTTGAACCCATACTTCCACGGCACCACAAGGCGCAGCGGCGCACCGTTCTGGTTGGGCAGTTCGCGGCCATACATGCCCACCGCCAGGATGGCCAGCGGGTTCATCGCCTCATCCAGTCGCAGCCCTTCCACATAGGGCCAGTCGATCAAGGCGAAGCCCGAACGCTGCCCGGGCATGTGCTTTGGATCCTGCAGGGTTTCGAAGCGGATGTACCGGGCCTTGGAGGTCGGCTCCACCTGCTTGAGCAATGCCGAAATCGGAAACCCCAACCAGGGGATCACCATCGACCAGGCCTCCACACAACGCAGCCGGTAGATGCGCTCTTGCAACTGATAAGGCTTCATGAAGTCTTCGAGCGCATAGCGGCCCGGCTTACCGACCTCGCCATCCACCACCACCGTCCATGGCGAAGTCGGCAGCGCACCCGCATTGGCAGCAGGGTCGCCCTTGTCGGTTCCGAACTCGTAGAAGTTGTTGTAGTGCGTGGCATCCTTGAACGGCGTGATCGCTTCACCCTTGACCGTTACCGCCTGCCATTGGGTGCCCGGCAGTTTTTCGGCAAACCAGTTGGGGGCAGCACCGGCGTCGACGTCCGCATACTGCGAAACCTCGGCGGCAGCGGCCCAGCGCGGCAAGCTGCCGACCGCCAATGCAGCCGCAGTGCCACCCAGCAGAGCGCGTCGGGAGAGATAGAGGGACTCAGGCGTGATTTCCGATTCTTTGCAGTCGGAAGGCCGGGACAGCTTGATAAGCATAAAGACTCCGTAGAACCGGTGAGCTGATGCACCAGTAGACTACGGAGCCTTGGGGAAATTACATCACTGCTCGGTGGTTTTCTTGCGACGCGAACGCAACAGGTACTGGATAGGACCCGACGCGGCATACGCGAGGAAAATCAGCAGCAGAATGCGTGGCGGATCGCTGAACACCACCGCGAACACCAGCACCACCACAAGGATCGCCACAAACGGCACCCGCCCCTTGAGGTCCAGCTCCTTGAAGCTGTTGTACTTGATGTTGCTGACCATCAGCATGCCGGCAGCCGCCACCAGCAGCGCCACCAGGAACGAGAGCTTGGAACCCTGGATGCCATAGTCGCTGAACGCCCAGACCGTACCCGCAACCACGCCGGCTGCCGCCGGGCTGGCCAGGCCGATGAAGTAGCGCTTGTCGGCCTTGCCGACCTGGGTATTGAAGCGTGCCAGGCGCAATGCCGCACCCGCCACATAGATGAAGGCAACCATCCAGCCGACCTTGCCCATGTCACCCAGTGCCCAGCCGAAGGCCAGCAACGCCGGGGCCACGCCAAAGGCGACCATGTCGGACAACGAGTCGTACTCGGCGCCGAAGGCGCTCTGGGTGTTGGTCATGCGGGCAACACGCCCGTCCAGACCATCGAGCACCATGGCGACGAAGATCGCGATGGCAGCGAAAGCGAAGTACTTGCTCGCTTCGCGCGGATCACCGGCACTCAGGGCGCTCTGCGCACTCATGGAGTTGATGATCGAATAGAAACCGGCGAACAGGTTCGCAGTGGTGAACAGGTTGGGCAGCAGATAGATGCCGCGATGCCGTACCTTGCGTCCTTCGGCGTCATGCCCTTCTTCAACATGCTCATCGATCGGTAGCAGGCTTTCGGCGTCAGAGGCCTTGTTCGGCTCTTCGGGACGTTCGCTCATGGACATTACCTTGCAACGGTTTGGAAAGTTTCGACAGACGTCTGCGACGAGGGTTCGCCGGCAAACGATGAAGCTTTATACCAGAAGCTGACTGCCTAAACGAAAAAACGCGGCCGAAGCCGCGTTTTCATCGCATCAGATCAAGATCAGTTCTTGGCCTTGTCGACGATTTTGTTCGCTGCGATCCAAGGCATCATCGAGCGCAGTTGCTCGCCGATGACTTCGATACCGTGGGCAGCGTTGTTGCGACGCTTGGCGGTCATCGAAGGATAGCCGGTAGCGCCTTCGCTGATGAACATCTTGGCGTATTCGCCGTCCTGAATGCGTTTCAGGGCATTGCGCATGGCCTGACGGGATTCGGCGTTGATGACTTCAGGGCCGGTCACGTACTCGCCGTATTCGGCGTTGTTGGAGATCGAGTAGTTCATGTTGGCGATACCGCCTTCGTACATGAGGTCAACGATCAGCTTCAGTTCGTGCAGGCACTCGAAGTAGGCCATTTCTGGCGCGTAGCCCGCTTCAACCAGGGTTTCGAAGCCGGCCTTGACCAGCTCGACGGTACCGCCGCACAGAACGGCCTGCTCGCCGAACAGGTCGGTTTCGGTCTCGTCCTTGAAGGTGGTTTCGATGATGCCGGTACGGCCGCCACCAACGCCTGCGGCGTAGGACAGGGCAACGTTCTTGGCATTGCCGGAAGCGTCCTGGTAGATAGCGATCAGGTCAGGGATACCGCCGCCTTTCACGAACTCGGAACGCACGGTGTGACCAGGCGCTTTTGGCGCGATCATGATCACGTCCAGGTCAGCACGTGGAACGACCTGGTTGTAGTGGATAGCGAAACCGTGGGAGAAGGCCAGGGTGGCGCCCTTCTTGATGTTCGGCTCGACTTCGTTCTTGTACAGCTGCGACTGGAACTCGTCCGGGGTCAGGATCATGACCAGGTCGGCACCGGCAACAGCGCTTGCCACGTCAGCCACTTTCAGGCCGTGGGCTTCGGCTTTGGCAACGGTGGCCGAACCTTTACGCAGACCGACAGTGACATCCACACCGGAGTCTTTCAGGTTGCACGCTTGAGCGTGGCCCTGGGAACCGTAACCGATGATGGCAACTTTCTTGCCCTGGATGATCGAAAGGTCGCAGTCTTTGTCGTAGAAAACTTTCATGAAAATACCCCTGGTTATCTCGGCCCTTTCAGGCCATTCGCTAATTTTTTGAGTTAGATGCTGAGCACTTTGTCGCCACGGGCAATGCCGGTGACACCACTGCGTACTGTTTCGAGAATGGACGCGGTACCAATCGACTGGATGAAGCTGTCCAGCTTGTCGCTGGTGCCCGACAGCTGCACGGTATAGACCGTGCTGCTGACGTCGACGATCTGCCCACGATAGATATCGGTGGTGCGCTTGATCTCGGCACGCTGCGCACCCGTGGCCTTGATCTTGACCAGCATCAGTTCACGCTCGATGTGCGCGCTTTCCGACAGGTCGACCAGCTTGACCACTTCAACCAGCTTGTTCAGGTTCTTGGTGATCTGCTCGATCACCTCGTCATGACCAACCGTGGTCAACGTCAGGCGCGACAGGGTCGGGTCTTCGGTCGGGGCGACGGTCAGGCTTTCGATGTTGTAGTTGCGCTGCGAGAACAGGCCGACCACACGGGACAAGGCACCTGGTTCGTTTTCCAACAGCAGGGAAATAATGTGCCGCATGATTAGGTCCGCTCCGTCTTGCTCAGCCACATATCGCGCATCGAGCCGTCTTTGATCTGCATCGGGTAGACGTGCTCGCTGTTGTCGACCTGGATATCGATGAACACCAACCGGTCTTTCATGGCGAAGGCTTCCTCGAGCTTGGGCTTGAGGTCCTTCAGGTCGGTGATGCGGATACCCACGTGACCATAGGCTTCGGCCAGCTTGACGAAGTCAGGCAGCGATTCCATGTAGGAGTGCGAGTGACGGCTGTTGTAGGCCATGTCCTGCCATTGGCGAACCATGCCCAACACGCCATTGTTCAGGTTGACGATCTTTACCGGCAGGTCGTACTGCAGGCAGGTAGAGAGCTCCTGAATGTTCATCTGGATGCTGCCCTCGCCGGTGACACAGGCAACGTCCTGGTCCGGGAAGTTCAGCTTGACGCCCATGGCCGCCGGGAAACCGAAGCCCATGGTGCCCAGGCCACCGGAGTTGATCCAGCGGTTCGGCTTGTTGAAGCGGTAGTACTGCGCCGCGAACATCTGGTGCTGACCCACGTCGGAGGTGACGAACGCATCCCCCTTGGTGACTTCGCACAGGGTTTCGATCACGGTCTGCGGCTTGATGACACTGCCATCGCCCTTGTTGTACGGGAACATGATGCCGTCGCCACGCCATTCGGCAATCTGCTTCCACCAGGCATCCATCGCCGCCTGATCAGGCTTCTCGCCGATTTCGCGCAAGGTGGCGAGCATTTCGCTCAACACGCTCTCGACCGGACCGACGATAGGCACATCGGCCTTGATGGTCTTGGAGATCGATGCCGGGTCGATGTCGATGTGGATGACCTTGGCATTCGGGCAGAACCGCGCCGGGCCGTTGACCACACGGTCGTCGAAACGCGCACCGACGGCCAGGATCACGTCGGCATGGTGCATCGCCAGGTTGGCCGTGTAGCTGCCGTGCATGCCGAGCATGCCCAGGAACTGACGGTCGGTGCCCGGATAGCCACCCAGCCCCATGAGGGTATTGGTGACCGGCAGGTTGAGCAGTTGCGCGACCTCGGTCAACGCAGCCGAGCCACCACCGAGGATCACGCCACCGCCGGAGTAGACGATCGGACGCTTGGCGGCCAGCAGCATCTCGGCGGCCTTGCGGATCTGACCCGAGTGCCCGCGAACGGCCGGGCTGTAGGAGCGCAGCTTGACCTTTTTCGGGTAGACGTACTCGAACTTCTCGGCCGGGTTGGTCATGTCTTTCGGAATATCGACGACAACCGGGCCAGGACGACCGGATTCAGCCAGGTAGAACGCTTTTTTCAGGATTTCAGGAATTTCCGAGGCATGTTTGATCATGAAGCTGTGCTTCACGATCGGCCGCGAGATACCGATCATGTCGGTTTCCTGGAAGGCATCGGTACCGACCATGGTGCTGGGCACCTGACCGGAGAGGATGACCATCGGGATGGAGTCCATGTACGCCGTGGCAATACCGGTGATGGCATTGGTGGCACCCGGACCGGAAGTCACCAGTACCACGCCGGCCTTGCCGGTGGCACGGGCATAGCCGTCGGCCATGTGGGTTGCCGCCTGCTCGTGGCGAACCAGGATGTGGCTTACTTCCGGTTCCTTGAACAGGGCATCGTATACATGCAGGAGAGCACCGCCAGGGTACCCGTAGATGTGCTTAACGCCTTCGTCACGCAAAAAGCGGACGACCATTTCAGCGCCAGATAAAAGCTCCACGTTGTTCACCTCTAAAACGCCAGAATACCGTCCAGGCAGGACGGGTCTTAATAGGTTTACTGCCAAGCAGAGCATGAGCGACGAAATCGCCGACTACGTCAGCACTGACTGAGCAAGTATTGGGAGCGCCCCAAAGTGTTGCGGGGTTTTCCCACCCAGCGCGAGGTAACGCGTTGCGGGGTGTAACAGGTCGGCGCGGGTGTGCGCCTCATGATCTGCTTAGCGGGTCTGCTTCTGGCAGTCCCTCTACAGCGGAAACTGGATTCTTCTGATTCTGCGCCTGCAAGTCAAGAAAAATTATTGCCAATTTTTCCAAATGACGATCCGCAGCCACCACGAATTACAAAGACAGCAGCAGAAAAACAAACTTCAGAAACAAAAAGAGCCACAATCTGCGGCTCTTAGGGTGAAAATAGGGAAATTCAGGCAGAAGCACTGATCAATTGGTCAAACTCTGCTAATAGACGACGCAACTCGCGACTTTCTTGCGGCCGATCCACGTACACCGTTTCAGCCATCACCAGGATGCCCGAGGCACTGGGCAGCGGCGCACCGCTTTCGAGTATCTGTTTCATCTTCGGCAGAAAGATCCACTGCAGCCACTGATCGAAGTTCATGGCGTCGACGGCGAACGGCGTGGTGCTGGCCAGGGCTTGCGCACTGGGCGCCTCGGCGGACCACCAGCCCTGCCTGTGCAGCTCGTGCTCTATCAGCAGCAGGTGGTCTGCAATCGCCAGAATGCGCGCCTCCATTACAGGCTGACCTTGGCTTTCTGGCGAGCCAGCGCGGCGCCGGCGGCGTCACCCTGCTTGTCGCGCGCCTGGGCGATGATGTCCCACAGGCCGGCCTGCAGATCGGGGCGACCGTTGGCGTAGGTCAGGGCACGGCGCGCCAGCTGTTCGGACTGCGCCGCATCGCCCTGGGCCAGTCGCACCTGGGCCAGACGGTAGAGTACCTGCGGTTCACGCGGGGCAATGCGCTGGGCACGCTCAAGGCTGGACGAGGCGCCGTTGAGATCGCCGCCGGTCTGCTGCGTCTGCGCCGTGGTCAACAGCGCCAGCACCGGGCCATCGAGCTGTTCGTCAGCCGAGAGGCCGCCGCTGCCGGTGTTCGAACTGGGGATGCCGGTGGGTGCGCTCGGTGCGCTGTAGCCACCGCTGCTGGTGCTCGGGAACGGCGCCGAATTCTGCGGGCCTGGGGTAATCGGCCCGGTGTCGATCGACGCTGGCCCGGTAGGCGCCGCAAAGGTCTGGATCGGCTCGGAGCCGGCGCCCTGGGGCACCATCACCGTCACCCCGGAATCCTGCGGCATCGCCTGCGCCTGGCGAGTACCGGTGTTCACGGCAGCGCCGGCACGGTTGGCCGACACTCGCTCGCTGTTGGAAACCCGCGTCCCTGAATCCACTACGGGGATCGAGCCACGCTGCACGCTGGCGCAACCTGTAAGCAAAGCCAGTGCCGTCAAGGCAGGAAACAACCACTTGTTCACGTCACACCCTCTTTGCTGTGCTTTGGCTTAATTCATCCAGCCCTTGACCCAGTCCATCACGGACTCGGCAGGTGCCTGCTCGCCGCCACAGGCGGCGCCGGCCACTGGCTCACTGCCGCGAATATACGGCATCTGTACCGCGCCCGGGCAGCTGGCATCGGAACCTTGGCCGGTATGCGGATCGACCCAGGCCTGCACCACGTTGTCAGGCTGTGGCATGTCCAGCGGCAGCGGGTCGGCCTTGCGCATGAAGCTGGTCCAGACCTGCAACGCGCCGGTGGCGCCGGTGAACGGTGTCTTGCCGTTGTCATCGCGACCCAGCCACACCACTGCCAGCAGGTCCTGGCTGAACCCTGCGAACCAGCTGTCACGCGAATCGTTGCTGGTACCGGTCTTGCCGGCCAGGTTCAACGAACTGGGCAATACACTGTAAACCGAGCGCCCGGTACCTTCACGCATCACCCGCTGCATGGCGTTCTGCACCAGATAGATGGAGCCCGGGTCGAAGGTCTGCTGGATCTGGAACGGGTAGCGCTTGAGCGGCTCGCCCTCGGCGGTCAGCACGCTGCGGATGCCTCGCATCGGCGTGTTGAAGCCGCCATTGGCCAGGGTCTGGTACATGGTCGCAACCTGCACCGGCGACATGCCCCCGGCACCCAGCAGCATCGACGGGAAGGCCGGCCAGTCGACGTTGACACCCAGGCGGCCAATGGTCTTGAGCACGTTGGGCACGCCCACTTCCAGGCCAAGCTTGGCGGTCGACAGGTTGTAGGAATTGGCCAGCCCCTGGTACAGGAAGATCGTGCCATGAGCGCGCCGGTCGTAGTTCTGCGGCTTCCACACCTGGCCGTCGGCGCCCTTCACCGAGAAGGGTTCATCCTGCACCCAGCTGGTGAGGGTGAACTGGCTCGGTTTTTCCAGCGCGGTCAGGTACACCGCCGGCTTGACCAGCGAGCCGATGGGACGCACGGCGTCGATGGCACGGTTGAATCCGGCAAACCCGGCCTGGCGGCTGCCGATCAGTGCCTGCACCTCCCCGGTTTCCGGGTTGGTCACCACCATCGCCGCCTCGACTTCGTCCGCCCCCTTGCGCCCGCTGAGGCGCTTGAAGGTTTCGTTCATCGCCGCTTCGGACTTCATCTGCAGGATCGGGTCGAAGCTGGTGAAGATACGCAGCCCCTCCTCGGTCAAGTCTTCGTCACGGTAGTCCTGGCGCAACTGGCGCTTGACCAGATCGAGGAAGCCGGGGAACGAGCTGTCCGCCAGGCTGCCGCGCTTGGTCACACCCAGTGGCATTTTCTTCGCGGCCTCGACCGCTTCGGGGGTCGCCACGCCCTGCTCGGCCAGCAGGTCGAGCACCAGGTTGCGACGCGTCAGCGCGCGTTCCGGGGAACGACGCGGGTTGTAGTAGGACGGCCCCTTGACCATGCCCACCAGCAGCGCCACCTGGTGCAGCTTGAGCTCGGACAGCGGCTGGCTGAAGAAGAACTGGCTGGCCAGGCCGAAACCGTGCACCGCACGCTGGCCATCCTGGCCCACGAACACCTCGTTGAGGTACGCCTCGAGGATGTCGCGCTTGCTGTAGTGGGCTTCGAGCAGCAGCGCCATCATCGCTTCGTTGAGCTTGCGGCTGAGGCTGCGCTCGTTGGTCAGGTAGAAGTTCTTGACCAACTGCTGGGTCAGGGTACTGCCGCCCTGGCGCATGGCGCCGGACGAGGTGTTGACCCAGATGGCCCGCGCAATCGACTTGGGCGACACTCCGAAGTGGTGGTAGAAGTCACGGTCTTCCACCGCCACCAGGGTTTCGAGCAGATAGGGCGGCGCCTGATCGAGCTTGATCAGGATACGGTCTTCAAGGTTCTTCGGGTAGATGCCGCCGATCAGCAGCGGCTCCAGGCGCACCACGTCGAGCTTCGAGCCATTGGTACCGCTCAGGCCGGCAACGTAGTCGCCAGAGAAGCGCACGCGCACGCCCTGGGCTTTTTCCATGCCTTCATAGAACTGGAAGCCGCGGGTATTGAGGTCGATGGTGTTGCCATTGACCGAGGCTGCGCCCGGGCCGTTGGCCACGCTTTCGCGGCGATAACCCAGAGCGTCGAGCTCGATCAGGAAGTCGTTCTTGCTCAGCTTCTGCCCGACGAACAGCTCGAGCGGGCGCGCGTAGACCTTGGCCGGGATGGTCCAGCGTTTGCCGGAGAATTTCTCCTGGACCACGGCATCGAGATAAACCGCAAAGCCGGCCAGCACCACAAGGCCGACCAGGCTGAGCTTGAGGGCCCAGCCCAACCAGGTGCGCGCGCGGCCAGAAGGGCGTTTTTTAGAGGTACGGGAAGATCGGGTACGAGTCATGGCGGCGGATTATACGCACTTTATGGCTTGTCGACAGACGCCCTCCGGCGGTTTGCAGCGGCCCCGCTTGCCGCCATAATGGTCGATTCGAATCTCCCACGACCCAGAAGGATCGACCGTGAGCCAAGCCTTGATCGCCGCCCTGCAAAACCCGGCCCTGTTTGCGCACCCTGTAAAGGAATTCCAGGTCATCGAGACGCACATTTCCTGGGTGCTGCTCACGGGCGAATACGCCTACAAGATCAAGAAACCGATGAACTTCGGCTTCCTGGACTTCACCGAGCTGTCGGGTCGCGCGCATTTCTGCGCCGAAGAACTGCGCCTCAACCAGCGCCTGACCGACGACCTGTACCTGGAAGTACTGCCCATCACCGGCAGCGTCGAGGCCCCGCAGCTGGGAGGTGACGGCGCGCCGATCGAGTACGCGCTGAAAATGCGCCAGTTCCCCCAGAACCAGATGCTTAGCACGCTGCAGGCCAATGGCGAACTGACCGCTGCGCATATCGACCAGATGGCCCGCCAGATCGCCCAGTTCCACCTGGCCGCACCGAAAGTGGCTGTCGAACACCCGCTGGGCACGCCCGACAGCGTGATGGCTCCGGTTGAACAGAACTTCGAACAGATTCGCCCGTTCCTCAGCGACAAGGCCGACCTGGTGCAGCTCGATGCGCTGCAGGCCTGGGCGCGCAGCAGCTTCGATCGACTGCACGGCCTGTTCGAAACGCGCAAGGCCGAAGGTTTCATACGCGAGTGCCATGGCGATATCCACCTGGGCAACGCCACACTGATCGACGGCAAGGTGGTGATTTTCGACTGCATCGAATTCAACGAACCCTTCCGCCTGACCGATGTGTACGCCGATACGGCGTTCCTGGCCATGGACCTGGAAGACCGCGGCCTCAAGTCGCTGGCGCGGCGCTTCATCAGCCAGTACCTGGAAATCACCGGCGATTACGCCGGCCTCGAACTGCTGAACTTCTACAAGGCCTACCGTGCTCTGGTGCGGGCCAAGGTCGCGCTGTTCAGCATGCCGGCCGACGCCGATGGCGTACAACGGGCCACCACCCTGCGTCAGTACCGCAACTACGCCAACCTGGCCGAAAGCTACAGCGCTATCCCGTCGCGCCTGCTGGCCATCACCCACGGTGTGTCGGCCGTTGGCAAAAGCCATGTCGCCATGCGCATGGTCGAAGCACTGGGTGCCATTCGCCTGCGCTCGGACGTTGAACGCAAGCGCCTGTTCGGCGAGCAGGCCGAGCAGGCCGCCGGTCAGCTGCAACAAGGCATCTACGCCGATGACGCCAGCCAGAAGACCTACCAGCACCTGCATCAGCTGGCCGGGACAATCCTGCGCGCGGGGTTCCCGGTGGTGATCGATGCCACCTACCTCAAGCAGGCACAGCGCCAGGCCGCCGCCGACGTTGCCAGCGAAACCGGCGTTCCCTTCCTGATCCTCGACTGCAATGCACCGGACGCCGTGATCGCCAGCTGGCTGGCACAGCGCCAGGCCGACCAGAACGACCCGTCCGACGCCACTCTGGAAGTGGTCGCCGCCCAGCAAGCCAGTCGCGACCCGCTGACAGGCGAAGAGCTGCTCAAGGCCAAGCGCGTGGAAACCAACGAAAGCGGCAGCCTGGATGAACTGGTCAAGCAGATTCGCCAGCGCCTGCCCGGCCTTTAAAACGGCGAGGGCGTGAAGCAGTCCACACTTCACGCCTCTATCTCGGGCGCCTCCGCACAGTGGCACTATAATGCCATCATCAGGCCACACAAGGAGGCGCCCTCATGAACCAGCCACGCCAGCTCGACAGCGCGCTATACGCTCTGGTGCACAAGGAACACATCGCGGAATTCAATCGTGAGAAGCCCAGGAACGCCATTGTCGACTTCAAGGACGGTGACTTTCGAGGGCTGGACCTGCGCAAGCTGGACACCGAGGGCATCGATTTCAGTGGCGCCTACTTTCGCGCCTCCGACCTGCGTGGGCTGGACCTGCGCGAGAACTGCCTCGAAGGTGCCAGCCTGGCCCATGCGCAGATCTCCGGCACCTACTTCCCCGCAGAACTGAGTGCCGACGAGATTCTGATGTCGGTCAATTTCGGCACCCGCCTGCGTTACCGCACCCGCTGAAAGCATCTGCCGACAGCCACCGCCTAGCAATGCCGGCGGTGGCTGCAGGCCCCGCCGTGCACCGCCCATGGCAAAACGCCGCGTATTTTCCAACTGCCGCTACACTCCTTCTTGACCTGCCCACGAATCAATCTCCAGGACCCGTTCAGCCGTCGCAAGGAGGCTTGATGAACGATGAACTTCAGCATCTGAAAAATCTTGGCAAGACGTCGGCGCAGTGGCTGCATGCGGTGGGCATCCACAGTCTCTCGGACCTTCGTCGGCTGGGCGCGGTGAACGCCTACCACGCGGTACGCAGCCGCGGCTTTCGTGCCTCGAAGGTGCTGCTCTACGCGATAGAAGGCGCGCTGCTGGATGTGCACTGGAACGACATCCCCGTTGAACGCAAGGATGCGCTGAACAAACAGCTGGATGCCAAGGCGCCCTGCAAAAATAATTGAAATAAGCAGAATGAAAGGATTGACTTCGAAATGAGAATCGTTATGATTATCACAACTGGTCGCGAGACTGGTTGGATATTCTGAAAGACCTTGGTTCGGACTCTCAGATTATCTCCTCATCAGGCTAATCACGGTTATTGACCCGGCACTTTGCCGGGTCTTTTTTTTGCCTGGGATTTGAGTTGCCTGTCATGGCCTATGCACTGGCAAGCCCACGAAAAGGGCCACCACACATTCACAGCCTGTATCACCCGCCCTTGCGCAGGCTCGCGCAGTAATCCTGCTCGGCCACGCCAGCGGTAAACCACACGTAATCGGCCATGCCTGCGTCCACCTTTTCCCCCACCTGCGCCAGCATCAGCACGTTGGTGCCCTGCTCTACCCCCAAGTCCAGCAGATGCAAGGGCACGCCCAGGTCGTTGCGCACGTGATAGGCCCCCGCCAACAGCAGGGCCGGCGTCGGCGCCTGCATCAGGCGCTGGGCAATTCGCCGGTCACGCTGCTGCTGTACCGCCAGCATGGCCGGCATCTGCGATTCAGGCAGCAGCCCGCAATGCCCTTCACGTATCTGGTCGAGCAAGGCCTGGGTAACCGCAGCGGTCGTAGCGTGCTGCCCCTCCAACTTCGGTACCTGGCGGTAGATATCCCGCACCTCGGCGCGATCAAGGTTCGCCGCCAGCAACGGATAGGGCTGCCCCAGCGCATGGCGCACGATCGGGCCATACAGGGCCCAATCCCAACCTGATTGCCAGTGCAGCGCCGACACCAGGTCGACCGGTAGCGTGGGCTGCTGCTTGAGTGCATCCACCCGCGCCTGCTGCGCCGGCTCCAGCATCTCCAACAGCAGGCTGCCCTGCGGCCGTTGCTGCTCCAGCGCGCGTAACAACCACAACTGCAAGGCATGGTGATCGGGGTTGTCGTGCTGCTCCCCCACCAGCACCCGCGGTGCCGCAGCCAGGCGCCGGACCAGTTGCTCCGGTGTCAGTAACCGGCCTGTGCTCAACTCGCGGATCTGCCCCAGCTCGGCATGCTCGCGCCCCTGCGGGCCTTGCCACTGCGGCAGTGGCGCCAACGTTGCGCCGGACTGGCAAGCGCTCAGTCCCAACGCCAGCAGCAACAGGGTGCCAAACAGCAACGTGCGAGGCATGGGCGAGCTCCTAGCGGGCGATGATGAGCGGGTGCCCCCGCTCGGGGTGAGGTTGAACCAGTACTTCAAGGCCGAACACGGCGCGCAGCGCTTCGGGCCGAAGCACCTGTTCAGGGGTATCCAGCGCATGCGGGCAGCCACGCTCGAGCAGCAGGATGCGGTCACAATAGCGCGCCGCCAGGTTCAGGTCATGCAGGATCACCAGTACCGCCGCACCACGGTCGGCAAAGGCTCTGACCGCCTGCAACGTGGTGTGCTGATGCAAGGGGTCGAGCATGGACGTCGGCTCGTCGAGCAACAGCGTGCAGCCGTCGCCCCCTGGCCAGAGCTGCGCCAGCACCCGCGCCAGGTGCACTCGCTGACGCTCGCCCCCCGACAGCGCCAGGTAGCTGCGCCCCACCAGGTGCCCGGCATCCGCCGCCTCCAGTGCCTCGACCACGATTGCCTGGTCGCGCACCTGACCAGTGCGGTGGGGCAGTCGCCCCATGGCCACCACCTCCTCGACACGAAACGCAAAGCCCAGGCTTGAAGTCTGCGGCAACACCGCCAGGCGTTGTGCCCGCTCATTCCCGCTCCAGTCGCCCAAAGCACGCTCATCCAGCAGCACACGGCCATGATGGGCAGGCAATTCGCCGCACAACGCTGCGAGCAAGGTGCTCTTGCCAGCTCCATTGGGGCCCAGCACACCCAGCACCTGCCCCGGCTCGATGCCCAGGGTGATGCCATCGAGCACCCGGGTCTGCCCGCGCACCACCTGCAGGTTCTCCACCCGTAGCATCAGGCACGCCCCCGTAGCAGCAGAAAAAGGAAGAAGGGGGCGCCGATAAATGCAGTGACGATGCCAATCGGCAGTTCTGCCGGCGCCAGTGCCAGCCGCGCGATCAGGTCGGCGAACAGCAGCAGCGACGCTCCGGCCAGCAGCGACGCCGGCAGCAACACGCGATGGTCGGGGCCGGACAACAGTCGCACCATGTGCGGCACCACCAGCCCGACAAAACCGATCAACCCCGCCGCCGCTACCGCCGCCCCCACGCCCAGCGCGGTGCAGAACACCAGTTCGCGCTTGAGTGTTTCGACCTCGATACCCAGGTGGCGCGCCTCCGACTCACCCAGCAGCAGGGCATTGAGCGCCTCGGCCCGGCGTGGCAGCCACCAGGTCACCACCACCGCCACCAGCAACAGCGGCCACAGGCGCGGGTAGCTTGCGCCATTGAGACTGCCCAGGTTCCAGAACGTCAGCGTACGCAGCGTGGCGTCATCGGCAAGATAAGTGAACAGCCCCACCACCGAGGCGGCCAGGGCGGTCAGGGCGATGCCCGCCAGCAGCATGGTGGCGACACTGGTCTGACCGTCCCGCCGGCCCAACCGGTAGACCAGCGCCGTCACGCCCAGCCCGCCGAGAAAGGCGAAGATCGACAACAGATAGGGCGCGAACACCTCGGGCACGCCCCCCAGCCAGTTGCCGCCCACAATCGCCACCGCCGCCCCGAGTGCAGCACCGCTGGACACCCCGACCAGGCCGGGGTCGGCCAGCGGGTTGCGAAACAGGCCCTGCATCGCCACCCCGGAAATCGCCAGCACCGCGCCGACCACCAGCCCGAGCAAGGTGCGCGGCAGACGAATCTGGCCCAGGATCAGTTCGGCCTGCTCCAGCCCCTGGGCCTGAATCGGCACGCCTATCAGGCGCAGCCCGGCTCGCAGGGTGTCGAGCAACGGCAGGCTGACCGGCCCCAGTGCCAATGACAGCCACACCGCCAACAGGCACAGCAGGCTCAGGCCGACGAACAGAGCACGCGGTGGTACCAGTCGATTCATGGGGCCAGTTGCGCCTTGGCCGCCGGGTAGAAGGCTTGCGCCAGCGCTTGCAGGCTGGCCGGCTGACGCGGCCCGAGGCCGCCCACCAGCAAGGTCGGGTCAAGTTCGACCAGACGCTTGTCCCGTGCTGCGCGAGAGGCCGCCAGCGCCGGGTTTTCCTTGAGCAGGGCCTGCAGCGCCGCCTCGCCCGACAGGCTGCGATCGGCAAACACCAGCACCTGGGGGTTCAGCGCCGCCAGCGCCTCGACCGAGAAGTTCTTGTAGCCGTCATTGTCGGCCAGGTTGCGCCCGCCGGCCTGGCGAATCATCCAGTCGCCTGCGGTCCCCTTGCCCGCGATCATCGGCTTGGCACCGCCATGCCCCACCAGCAGAATCACGCCAGGGGCCGCCTGACTGCCCTGCACTGCCTTGATTCGTGCCGCCAGCCCGTCAAGCTGCTGCCGGTACTCGCCGAACAGGCGCTCTGCCTGTGCCTCGTCGCCCACCAGGCGGCCCAGTTGCCGGAGGTTGCCATGCACGGCCTGCAGCTCGGGCGTGCTCGAAAACAGCTCCACCTTCACCCCGGCCCCCCGGAGCTGCTTGAGCACCTCTGGCGGGCCCATCTCCTCGGTGCCAACCAGCAGGTCCGGGCGCAAGCTGAGCACCCCTTCGGCCGACAGCTGACGCTGGTAGCCGATGCTGGGCAGCGCCTTGAGGCTCGCCGGGTGCTGGCTGGTGGTGTCGACGCCCACCAGCCGCGACTCGCCGCCCAGCGCCACCACCCACTCGCTCAGCGCACCGCCGGCACTGACCCAGCGGGCGGCCAGGGGTTCGGCCTGGGCCGCCGAGTTGAAAACAAGCCCGATACACAGGGCGATCAGGCTGGCACGTCGGCGCATAGCAAGGCTTCCTTAGATGAAGGCGGACCGTTGTCCAGGTGGATAACGGTTGGGCAGTGCCCGTACTCGCGGTATAAAGACGCCGGGCACGGCCATTGCGGGCAATTTGATAATTATTTGCATTTGGACGTCAAGCCGACTCTCGTTTCTTCAAGTGAACCTACCCATGCACCTTCTTTGCCGCCCGTCCGATCTGGGCGAGGGCCAGAGCCGTGGCTTCAAGGCCGCAGGCATCGACCTGTTCGGCGTACGTCGCCAGGGCCGCGTCTACCTGTACCGCAACCGCTGCCCTCATCGTGGCATCGGCCTGAACTGGGAGGCAGACCAATTCCTGGACCCCAGCGCCCAACTGATCGCCTGCGTTCATCACGGCGCACTGTTCGTGCCGGAGTCCGGTGAATGCGTGGCCGGCCCCTGTACCGGGGATGCATTGCAGGCCCTGGACTGCCGGGAAGACAGCCAGGGCATCTGGCTCATTACGTGAGCATCACCGGCAATGCGCGGTCGATGCTGATCTGCTCGCCGTCCAGGTGCACGCCGTAGGCCAGCACCTCGACACCTTCGGCTGCCGCTGCACGCAAGGCCGCGGCATAGGCGCTGTCGATTTCCTCGGCCGGGCGCACCGCATCGATGCCGCTCAGGTTCACGCAATACAGTTGCACCGCCCGCACACCCTGGCGCACCAGTGCCGACAGTTCGCGCAGGTGCTTGGCGCCACGTTGGGTCACCGCGTCGGGAAACGCCGCTATCCGCGAGCCGTCGAAGCCCAGGGTCACGCTCTTGACCTCGACATAGGCCGGCCCTGTGGGGTACTCCAGGCGAAAATCGATGCGGCTGCGTTCCTCGCCATAGGCCACCTCCCGCCGGAGCGCCGTGAAGCCGGCCAGCTCGGTGATGCGCCCGGCGTGCAGCGCCTCTTCGACGATGGCATTGGCCCGCCCGGTGTTCACACAGGCCAGCCGGCCTTGCGGGGTCTCGGCGATTTCCCAGGTGCCCGGCAATTTGCGCTTGGGGTCGCTGGACCGACTGAACCAGACCTTGCCGCCCTCCAGCATGCAGTTGAGCATCGACCCGGTGTTGGGGCAGTGGATGGTCATCTGTTCGCCGTTGGCCAGTTCGATGTCGGCCAGAAAACGTTTGTAGCGACGCAGCAGGCGCGCCTGCTCAAGTTCGGGGAAAAAACGCATCAGCCTTGCCAACTCCGCAAACCGCGGGCGATCCGCTCGACCGCCTGCTGCAGGCGCGGCAGGCTCTGGGTGTAGGCAAACCGCACATGGTGCCCGGCCTGGTGACGACCGAAGTCCAGGCCCGGGGTGAAGGCTACGTGCTCGGTTTCGAGGAAGTGCTGGCAGAACGCGAAGGCATCACCGCCGAACGCGCTGATATCGGCGTACAGGTAGAACGCCCCTTGCGGTTCCACCGCGATACCGAAGCCCAGCTCGCGCAGGGCCGGCAACAGGAAGTCGCGACGCCGCGCGAACTCGGCGCGACGCTCCTCGAAAATCGCCAGCGTGCGCGGTTCGAAACAGGCCAGCGCAGCATGTTGGGCCATGCTCGGCGCACTGATGTAGAGGTTTTGCGCCAGCTTCTCCAGGTCGGCGACCGCTGCAGGCGGCGCTACCAGCCAGCCGAGGCGCCAGCCGGTCATGCCGAAATATTTTGAGAAACTATTCAGCACGAAGGCGTCGTCATCGACTTCCAGCACGCTGGGGGCGTCGATGCCGTAGGTCAGGCCGTGGTAGATCTCGTCGACCACCAGGTGGCCATTGTGCGCACGGGTGGCCTGCGACAGGCTGGCCAGTTGCTCGCGGTCGAGCACCGTGCCGGTGGGGTTGGCGGGCGAGGCCACCAGTGCACCGACGGTCTCGTTGTCCCAGTAACGCTCGACCAGGTCGGCATTGAGCTGGTAGTTGGCCTCGGGGCCGACCGGCACCAGTTGCGCACCGCCCTCGACCAGGCGCAGAAAGTGCCGGTTGCACGGGTAGCCCGGGTCGGCCAGCAGCCAGTGCTTGCCTGGGTCGACCAACAGGCTGGCCGCCAGCAGCAATGCGCCCGAGCCGCCCGGGGTGATCAGGATGCGCTGCGGGTCGATGTTCACCCCGTAACGCTGGGCATAGAACCCGGCAATCGCCTCGCGCAGCGCAGGCAGGCCACGTGCCGCGGTGTAGCGCGTGTGGCCTGCGGCCAGGGCAGCCTGGCCGGCTTCGACGATGGGCGCGGCAGTGGTGAAGTCCGGCTCGCCGATCTCCAGGTGGATCACGTCATGCCCGGCTGCCTGCAGTTCGTTGGCCCGCGCCAGCAGCGCCATGACATGAAAGGGTTCGATGGCGCGACTGCGCGCACTGTAGGGCTGGGCCATGGCCTTCTCTCAAATGGGTCTAAAATGATGATTCTACCCATGCATGGGAACGAACGTGTGGGTAAAGCCGTGGTCAACCGGGGAGACAACCGGGAGTAGCGCGCCCCGATTCGATCTGGTAAGTTCGGCGGCTCGCAGTCGCAGGGCCGGCGGGCGCCGGAGATGGAGAAGCCTGCGCAATGGATTAGAAGAGTGAGAGGCGGTCTATTCATGTCCACCCAAGAAAAGAAACAAACCGTTCAAGCCGTTGGCGACTTCACCCCCTATGAAGCTGGTAAGGGTGAGGAGTACATGAGCGATGACATGCGGGCCCACTTTGTCTCCATCCTGAACAAGTGGAAGCAGGACCTGATGAAGGAAGTGGATCGGACTGTAGACCACATGAAGGAAGAGGCAGCCAACTTTGCCGACCCGGCAGACCGTGCCAGCCAGGAAGAAGAATTTGCGCTGGAACTGCGCAATCGTGACCGCGAGCGCAAGTTGATCAAGAAGATCGACAAGACGCTGCAACTGATCCAGGACAAGGACTACGGCTGGTGCGAAGACTGCGGTGTTGAAATCGGTGTGCGCCGCCTGGAGGCCCGCCCTACCGCCGACAAGTGCTTCGACTGCAAGAACCTTGCGGAAATCAAGGAAAAACAGGTCGGCAAGGCCTGACCTGAACAGAACGGGGCGCTCAAGGCGCCCCGTTTCATTTATGGCTGTCGGATCTACCCGCCTGTGATGAACACCCCGCGCTACATCGGGCGCTTCGCCCCCACCCCCAGTGGTTTTCTGCATTTCGGCTCGCTGGTCGCCGCCCTCGCCTCGTGGCTGGACGCACGCGCGGTGGGCGGGCAATGGCTGCTGCGCATGGAAGACATCGACCCGCCGCGCGAAGCCCCCGGCGCCCAGGCCGCCATCCTGCACACTCTGGAAAACTACGGCCTGCACTGGGACGGCGCAGTGGTGTACCAGAGCCAGCGTCACGACGCCTATGCCGCCGTGGTGCAGCGCCTGTTCCAGCAGGGCCTGGCGTACGCCTGTACCTGTTCGCGCAAGCAGCTGGAAGGGTACAACGGTATCTATCCGGGCCTGTGCCGCAACCTGGGCCACGCCCAGGAGGACGCGGCCATTCGCCTGCGCGTGCCGGAGCTGAGCTATCACTTCACCGACCGTCTGCAGGGCCGCTTCGAGCAGCACCTGGGACGCGAGGTGGGCGACTTCGTGATCCGGCGCCGCGATGGCCTGTACGCTTACCAGCTGGCAGTGGTGCTGGACGATGCCTGGCAAGGCGTGACCGATATCGTGCGCGGCGCCGACCTGCTCGACAACACCCCGCGCCAGCTGTACCTGCAGGAGCTGCTGGGCCTGTCGCAGCCGCGCTACCTGCATGTGCCGCTGATCACTCAGCCCGACGGGCACAAGCTGGGCAAGTCGTATCGCTCGGCACCGTTGCCAGCGGACCAGGCCACACCCTTGCTGTTGCGGGCCTTGCGTGCGCTCGGCCAACCGGTCGAGGCGGGCATGGCGCTGGGTACGCCGAGCGAGGTACTCGCGCACGCCGCCCAGCACTGGAATACCGACGCCCTGCCCCGGCGCCTGAGCGTGCCGGAAGCCGACCTTCATTGATCGTTGCTCACTGCTGACACAGGCGCTGAGCCCTTCGCTGGCAGGCCAGCGCCCATCGGTGCACCGTTGCCCTCGAGGCCAATGCACAACCTGGGCAGCGAAGAGGCCGGAACAGCTTGCACAAAGCCCAACAAATTCAATTCGTTGGGCATTCTGGCGAAGGTCGTTTGCAGGCACCGGCCCTTCCGTTACCATCGACGCCGATTTGCGCCAATAATAAGCCCAGGCACGCAGCGTCCACAGCCAACGAGGCCCGCATGTACATCTATCGCTTGGTCCTGCTTCTGGTAGTGGGGATCTACCTGTTCTCCCCGGCCATCATGGACTGGTGGATCGAACCCACCGGCGCCTGGTATCGCCCCTACCTGCTGTGGCTGATCCTGATCGTCGTGACCTTTATCCTGCAGAGCCAACGTGATGCCGATGAGCTTTAGCCTGACCCAGATGATCCTGATCAGCGCCGCCTACCTGCTGGTGCTGTTCGGCGTGGCCTGGATCAGCGAGCGCGGCATGATCCCGCGCTCGATCATTCGCCACCCACTGACCTACACCCTGTCGCTGGGCGTGTACGCCAGCGCATGGGCCTTCTACGGTACAGTCGGCCTGGCCTACCAGTACGGCTACGGTTTCCTGGCCTGCTACCTGGGAGTGTCCGGTGCATTCCTGCTCGCCCCGGTGCTGCTCTATCCGATCCTGAAGATCACCCGCACCTACCAGCTCTCGTCGCTGGCCGACCTCATCGCGTTTCGCTTTCGCAGTACCTGGGCCGGCGCCCTCACCACGATCTTCATGCTGATCGGCGTGCTGCCGCTGCTGGCCCTGCAGATCCAGGCCGTGGCCGACTCCATCAGCATCCTCACCGGCGAGCCGGTCAAGAGTCGCGTGGCCCTGGCCTTCTGCGCCATGATCACGCTGTTCACCATCTTCTTTGGCTCACGCCATATCGCCACCCGCGAGAAACACGAGGGGCTGGTGTTCGCCATCGCCTTCGAGTCGGTGGTCAAGCTGCTGGCGTTGGGCGGCATCGGCCTGTATGCGCTGTACGGGGTGTTCGGCGGCCCGCACGAGCTGGAGGTGTGGCTGCTGCAGAACCAGACCGCCCTCGCCGCGCTGCACACACCCTTGCAGGAAGGCCCGTGGCGCACCCTGCTGCTGGTGTTCTTCGCCTCGGCCATCGTGATGCCGCACATGTACCACATGGCCTTTACCGAGAACCTCAACCCGCGCTCGCTGGTCAGCGCCAGCTGGGGCCTGCCGCTGTTCCTGCTGTTGATGAGCCTGGCGGTACCGCTGATCCTGTGGGCCGGGCTCAAGCTGGGCGCCAGCACCAGCCCGGAATACTTCACCCTGGGCCTGGGCATCGCCGCCAACAATCAGGCCCTGGCGCTACTGGCCTACATCGGCGGGCTATCCGCTGCCAGCGGGCTGATCATCGTCACTACGCTGGCGCTGTCGGGCATGGCGCTGAACCACCTGGTGCTGCCGCTGTACCAGCCGCCGGCCGAAGGCAACATCTATCGCTGGCTGAAATGGACGCGCCGCGCGCTGATCGTGGCGATCATCGCCGCTGGTTTCGGCTTCTATCTGCTGCTCGGCGCCCAGCAGGACCTGGCCAACCTGGGCATCGTCGCCTTCGTTGCCACCCTGCAGTTCCTGCCCGGCGTGCTGTCGGTGCTGTACTGGCCCACCGCCAACCGACGCGGCTTCATCGCCGGCCTGCTGGCGGGGATCCTGGTGTGGATGGTGACCATGCTGCTGCCGCTGGTGGGCAACCTGCAGGGCTTCTACATTCCGCTGCTGAACATGATCTATGTGCTCGACGACACCAGCTGGCACATGGCGGCGATCGCCTCGCTGGCGGCCAACGTGCTGCTGTTCACCCTGATCTCGCTGTTCAGCAACGCCAGCGCCGAGGAAGTCGCCGCCGCCGAGGCCTGCGCCGTGGATAACGTGCGCCGTCCGCAACGGCGCGAACTGCACGCCGCCTCGCCGCAGGAATTCGCCACCCAGCTGGCCAAGCCGCTGGGCGCCAAGGCCGCGCAGAAAGAAGTCGAGCAAGCCCTGCGCGACCTGTACCTGCCCTTCGACGAACGCCGCCCGTACGCCCTGCGACGTCTGCGCGACCGCATCGAGGCCAACCTGTCGGGCCTGATGGGCCCCAGCGTGGCACAGGACATGGTCGAGACCTTCCTGCCGTACAAGTCGGGCAGCGAGAACTACGTGACCGAAGACATCCATTTCATCGAGAGCCGCCTGGAAGACTATCACTCGCGCCTCACCGGCCTGGCCGCCGAGCTCGATGCCCTGCGCCGCTACCACCGCCAGACCCTGCAGGAGCTGCCCATGGGCGTCTGCTCGCTGGCCAAGGATCAGGAGATCCTGATGTGGAACAGGGCCATGGAAGAGCTGACCGGCATCCCCGCCAAGCGTGTGGTCGGCTCGCGCCTGACCACCATCGGCGAACCCTGGCGCGGCCTGTTGCTGGGGTTCATCAACGTGCCCGACGAGCACCTGCACAAGCAGCGCCTGGGCCTGGACGGGCAGACCCGCTGGCTCAACCTGCACAAGGCGGCCATCGACGAGCCCCTGGCACCTGGCAACAGCGGCCTGGTGCTGTTGGTGGAAGACCTCACCGAAACCCAGATGCTCGAAGACAAGCTGGTGCACTCCGAGCGCCTGGCCAGCATCGGCCGCCTGGCCGCCGGGGTCGCCCACGAAATCGGCAACCCGGTCACCGGCATCGCCTGCCTGGCGCAGAACCTGCGTGAAGAGCGCGAGGACGACGGCGAGATCACCGAGCTGAGCAGCCAGATCCTGGAGCAGACCAAGCGCATCTCGCGCATCGTCCAGTCGCTGATGAGCTTCGCCCACGCCGGCAGCCACCAGCACAGTGACGAACCGGTGTGCCTGGCCGAAGTGGCGCAGGATGCCATCGGTCTGCTGGCCTTGAACCGGCGCAATTTCGAAGTACAGTTCTTCAACCTGTGCGACCCCGAGCACTGGGTCGACGGCGATCCGCAGCGCCTGGCGCAGGTACTCATCAACCTGCTGTCCAACGCCCGCGATGCATCGCCGGCCGGCACGGCGGTACGGGTCAAGAGCGAAGCCAGCGAGCACACCGTCGACCTGATCGTCGAGGACGAAGGCAGCGGCATTCCGAAGAGCATCATGGACCGGCTGTTCGAACCCTTCTTCACCACCAAGGATCCGGGCGAAGGCACCGGGCTGGGGCTCGCTCTGGTCTATTCCATCGTGGAAGAGCATTATGGACAAATCACCATCGACAGCCCGGCCGATACTCAAAGCCAGCGTGGCACCCGGATCCGTGTGACCCTGCCGCGTCATGTCGTAGCGACGTCCGCTGTGAACTGAGACCGTCGAGAGAATTGAATCAATGCCGCATATTCTGATCGTCGAAGACGAAACCATCATCCGCTCGGCCTTGCGTCGCCTGCTCGAACGCAACCAGTACCAGGTCAGCGAAGCCGGCTCGGTACAGGAGGCCCAGGAACGCTTCAGCATTCCGAGCTTCGACCTGATTGTCAGCGACCTGCGCCTGCCCGGCGCACCGGGTACCGAGCTGATCAAGCTGGGCGAAGGCAAGCCGGTGCTGATCATGACCAGCTACGCCAGCCTGCGCTCGGCCGTCGACTCGATGAAGATGGGCGCAGTGGACTACATCGCCAAGCCCTTCGATCACGACGAGATGCTCCAGGCCGTCGCCCGCATCCTGCGCGACCGCCAGAACGCCCCCGCCGCCCCTGCCGAGCGCAGCAGCGCCGGCGCCAAGGCGGCCCCGGCGGACAAGCCGGGCAATGCCAATGGCGAAATCGGCATCATCGGCTCGTGCCCGCCGATGCAGGACCTGTACGGCAAGATCCGCAAGGTCGCGCCCACCGACTCCAATGTACTGATCCAGGGTGAATCGGGTACCGGCAAGGAGCTGGTGGCGCGCGCGCTGCACAACCTGTCACGCCGGGCCAAGGCGCCGATGATTTCGGTCAACTGCGCGGCGATTCCCGAAAGCCTGATCGAGTCCGAGCTGTTCGGTCACGAAAAGGGCGCGTTCACCGGCGCCAGCGCCGGCCGTGCCGGCCTGGTCGAAGCGGCCGACGGGGGCACGCTGTTTCTCGACGAGATCGGCGAACTGCCGCTCGAAGCCCAGGCCCGCCTGCTGCGCGTACTGCAGGAAGGCGAGATCCGACGGGTGGGCTCGGTGCAATCGCAAAAGGTCGATGTGCGCCTGATTGCCGCCACCCACCGCGACCTGAAGAACCTGGCCAAGGTCGGCCAGTTCCGCGAAGACCTTTACTATCGCCTGCACGTGATCGCCCTCAAGCTGCCCGCCCTGCGCGAGCGTGGCGCCGACGTCAACGAGATCGCCAATGCGTTCCTCGCCCGCCAGAGCGCACGCATCGGGCGCAACGACCTGAAGTTCGCCCATGACGCCGAACAGGCCATTCGTCATTACTCCTGGCCGGGCAACGTGCGAGAGCTGGAAAACGCCGTGGAGCGCGCGGTGATCCTGTGCGAAAGCCCGGAAATCTCTGCCGACCTGCTGGGCATCGACATCGAGCTGGCCGACCTGGAAGACGATGACGTGTTCGCCGGCCTGCCGTCTGCCGGTGGTGCCGCCAGCAACACCAGCCACGAACCGACCGAAGACCTGTCACTGGAAGACTACTTCCAGCACTTTGTACTCGAACACCAGGACCACATGACCGAGACCGAGCTGGCCCGCAAGCTCGGTGTCAGCCGCAAATGCCTGTGGGAACGTCGTCAGCGCCTGGGTATCCCGCGGCGCAAGAGCGGGGCCACCAGCGAAAGCTGAGCCAGCACGCGCACCGGTGTTACCGGCAGGTAACACCAGGGCGTGTGAAAAAAATGTTACCTCACGCTGATCACGTAACAGAAACCGGGGCATACGGTAACGAATCCCCGGTTTTTTTATGCCCGCCAGACGCCCCCAAAACCGCCTAACCCCTTGTTTTACTGGGGTTTGCAAAAGTTGGCACGGCACCTGCTATATGTTCGGTACAAGAACAATAACAAGCACTGCAAAAGACAATAAAAATAAGACGAATCGGCTCACGCACAATAAGAACAAGACGGCGGAGGCGCAGCTAACTGATTCTTTTGGAGAGGAGTTGTATTTGGGGCTTGCCCCACAACCAGGCAGAGAACAACAAAAACTGCACTCAAGCAGGGCCTGAACTGGTTGGATCGCATGATCACTGCAACCTCAGCGACCAAAGCAATCCGTTTGCTCTTGACTCCCGGTTAGGGAGAACACCCACAAGCCTTGCGGTTTTGTGGGTAGGGCACTCAACAAAAACAAGAAGCCCGGCAAAAGAACAATAAGAGCATGCAACTACTTCTTGGGGAGCTTCGGCTCCCCTTGTAGTTTCCGGCTTTCAGCCCGCCCGATGCACCCGCCTACACCATCCTTCGAGTAAATGCTAGAATCCCCGCCCATCATGCGGCCATTCTTCGTTTTTGGCCGAACATTCCTTCAAACAGTGCATCCCATGCTGAAGAAGTTGTTCCAGTCATTCCGTCCTACCGTGCGTGGCCAGCACCACATTCGCACCACGCCCGAAGTGATCAATAGCGGCCAGCATTCACTGCAACGTGGCCAGTTCAGCCGCCACGCGGTGAACATCGTCGAGCGCCTGCAGAACGCAGGCTACCAGGCCTACCTGGTCGGCGGTTGCGTTCGCGATCAACTCCTGGGCATTACCCCCAAGGACTTCGACGTCGCCACCAGTGCCACCCCCGAACAGGTCCGTGCAGAGTTTCGCAACGCCCGGATCATCGGCCGGCGGTTCAAGCTGGTGCATATCCATTTCGGTCGCGAAATCATCGAAGTCGCCACCTTCCGCGCCAACCATCCCGAGGTCGAGGAAGAGAACAGCCACACCTCTTCACGCAACGAGAGCGGGCGCATCCTGCGTGACAATGTATACGGCACCCTGGAAGAAGACGCGCAGCGCCGCGACTTCACCATCAATGCCCTGTACTACGATCCGGTCAGCGAGCGCATTCTCGATTACGCCAACGGCGTGCACGATATCCGCAACCGTCTGATCCGCCTGATCGGCGACCCTGTGCAGCGCTACCAAGAAGACCCGGTACGCATGCTGCGGGCCGTGCGCTTCGCGGCCAAGCTCAACTTCGGTATCGAAAAGCACACCGTGCAACCGATCCGCGAGCTGGCCCCGATGCTGCGCGAAATCCCTGCCGCACGCCTGTTCGAAGAAACCCTGAAGCTGTTCCTGTCCGGCTATGCGGCCGACACCTTCGAGATGCTGGTCGACCTGCAACTGTTCGACCCGCTGTTCCCGGCCAGTGCCCAGGCGCTGGAAGACCAGCCGACCTACACCCACACCCTGATCAGTCAGGCGCTGATCAACACCGACCTGCGCATCAAGCAAGGCAAGCCGGTCACCCCGGCCTTCCTGTTCGCCGCCATGCTCTGGCCGGCGCTGCCAGGGCGTGCCCTGCGCCTGCAGAGCCGCGGCATGCCGCCGATCCCGGCCCTGCAGGAAGCCGCCCACGAGCTGATCGCCGAACAGTGCCAGCGCATTGCGATCCCCAAGCGCTTCACGATGCCGATCCGCGAGATCTGGGACATGCAGGAGCGCCTGCCACGGCGCAGCGGCAAACGTGCCGACCTGCTGCTGGACAACCCGCGTTTTCGCGCCGGCTACGACTTCCTGCTGCTGCGCGAAAGCGCGGGCGAGGAAACCGACGGCCTGGGCCAATGGTGGACCGACTACCAGGACTGCAACGACAGCGAGCGCCGCGACATGATCCGTGACCTGGGCAGCCGCGACGACGGCGCCGGCGCGGGCCCGCGCAAACGCAAGCGCAGCCCGAGCAAGCGCAAGCGCGCCGACGGCGCAGGCGAGTAACGCCGCATGGTGCGTACCTACATCGGCCTGGGCAGCAACCTGGCCGACCCGCAACAGCAACTGCGCAGCGCCCTCGAGGCGCTGGGCCGGTTGCCGGGTTCGCAACTGGCCGGTGTGTCGTCGTTCTACGCCAGCGACTCGCTGTCGCCTGGCCAGCCGCGCTACACCAACGCGGTTGCGGCGCTCGATACCTCGCTGGCGCCGCTGGCGCTGCTCGATGCCCTGCAGGCCATCGAGGCCGACCAGGGCCGCGAACGCAAGGAACGCTGGGGGCCTCGCACCCTGGACCTGGATATCCTGCTGTATGCCGATCAGGTGATCGACGAGCCGCGCCTGAAGGTTCCCCACTACCACATGCACGCACGCCCGTTCGTGCTGTACCCCCTGGCAGAGCTGGTGCCCGGCAACTTCTGCCTGCCCGACCAGCGCCCCCTCGCGCGATTGCTGGCAGAATGCCCGTTCGTTGGCCTCGAGCGCCTGTAACCGGGCGCTCCCCCACGCGGTAACGCCCGTAACAGCGCCTTCGTAACAATGCGGTAACAGGGTAATTGACTTCAGTCTTCGTGCTCACGACTATAGGCGTCCCGCAGCGCCCCGGCGCCGCATAAGGCGTATATAGGCCTGGAACAGGGTTGTACTCCAAACACCACAATCGATGATGTGCTGTTCCAGTAGATGAATACACGCGTTGTACGCAGTCGTTTTTCACAGCGCCTGAACGAGGATTCCTTTCATGCCAGAAGTAACCCTGACCACCCTGCAAGGCCTCAAGGCCAAGGGCGAGAAAATAACCATGCTGACCTGCTATGACGCGACCTTTGCCAAGGTGGCGAGTCAGGCCGGCGTGGAAATATTGCTGGTGGGTGACTCCCTGGGCATGGTCCTGCAGGGCCATGACAGCACCTTGCCGGTGACCAACGCCGAAATGGCCTACCACACCGCCTGCGTCAAGCGCGGCAACCAGGGTGCGCTGATTCTGGCCGACCTGCCCTTCATGGCCTGCGCCACCACCGAGCAGGCCTTCGCCAATGCCGGCGCACTGATGCAGGCCGGCGCGCACATGGTCAAGGTCGAGGGCGCCGCCTGGCTGGCCGAGACCATTCGCCTGCTGGCCGAACGCGGCGTGCCGGTGTGTGCGCACATGGGCCTCACGCCGCAGACCGTGAACATCCTGGGCGGCTACAAGGTCCAGGGCCGCCAGGAGAACCAGGCACGGCAGATGCGCGCCGACGCCATCGCCCTGGAGCAGGCCGGCGCAGCCATGCTGCTGCTCGAATGTGTGCCCAGCGAGCTGGCGGCGGAAATCACCCAGGCCGTGACCATTCCGGTCATCGGCATCGGTGCCGGCAGCGCCACCGATGGCCAGGTACTGGTGATGCACGACATGCTCGGCCTGTCGCTCAGCGGCCGCGTGCCCAAGTTCGTGAAGAACTTCATGCTCGGCCAGCCCGACATTGCCGGTGCTTTCGGTGCCTACGTGCAAGCCGTCAAGGGCGTGACCTTCCCCGGCACCGAACATGGGTTCAGCGCATGAATACCGTCAAGACCATCCTTGAACTGCGCGCTGCGGTCGCCCGCGCACGCAGCGAGGGCAAGCGCATCGGCTTCGTGCCCACCATGGGCAACCTGCACAGCGGGCATGCCGCGCTGGTGACCAAGGCCGCGCAGCGGGCCGATTTCGTGGTGGCGAGCATCTTCGTCAACCCGCTGCAGTTCGGCGCCAACGAAGACCTCGACAAGTACCCGCGCACCCTCGCCGCCGACCAGGAAAAACTCCTGCAGGCCGGCTGCCACCTGCTGTTCACCCCCAACGTCGAAGAAATGTACCCCGACGGCATGGCGGCCCAGACCCTGGTCAGCGTGCCGCACCTGTCCGAAGGGCTGTGTGGCGCCAGCCGTCCCGGGCACTTCGAGGGTGTTGCCACGGTGGTCAGCAAGCTGTTCAACATGGTCCAGCCCGACCTGGCCGTGTTCGGCCAGAAGGACTTCCAGCAACTGGCGGTGATCCGCGCGCTGGTGCGCGACCTCAACCTGCCCATCCAGATCATCGGCGAGCCGACCGTGCGCGCCGAGGACGGCCTGGCCCTGTCGTCGCGCAACGGTTACCTGACCGACGCACAACGTGCCACTGCGCCCACGATCTACCGCACCCTGAGCCGGATCGCCCAGGCAATCGGCCAGGGCCGCCGTGACTTCGAGGTGCTGATCGCCGAAGGTCGGCAACAACTGGTGGAGGCCGGCTTCAAGCCCGACTACCTGGAAATCCGTCAGGCGCTGAACCTGCGCCCGGCAGGGGCGAACGACCGCGACCTGGTGATTCTGGTGGCAGCGGTACTGGGCGCCACGCGCCTGATCGACAACCTGCACCTGAACCTCGACGAACAGTGATAACGCACCCGGCCGGGCTGCCGGGCAATTAACCTGCCACACTGGAAACGGGCCCGTCTTTCCAGTGTCAAAGGCAGTTCACGTACCAAGGAAACCTGCAGCGATGGCGTACTACCGCACCCCCCACGATGTCACTACGCTGCCCGCCTGGCAGGCGCTCCAGCAACACCGCAGCGCCATGCAGGGCTTCAGCATGCGCGAAGCGTTCAACGCCAACCCGCAGCGCTTCGAGCAGTTCAGCCTGAGCAGCTGCGGGCTGTTTCTGGACTATTCGAAGAACCTCATCGACCGCCAGACCCGCGACCTGCTGGTGGGGCTGGCCAACGAAGTGGGCCTGCAGGACGCGATCAAGTCGCTGTTCGCCGGCGAAATCGTCAACGCCTCCGAAGGCCGCCCGGCCCTGCATACCGCGCTGCGGCGCCCGGTGGGCGACAAACTGAGCGTCAATGGCGTGAACATCATGCCCGACGTGCACAAGGTGCTGAATCAGGTCACCGAGCTGGTGGGGCGCATCCACGACGGCCTGTGGCGCGGCTACAGCGAAAAGCCGATCACCGACGTGGTCAACATCGGCATCGGCGGCTCGTTCCTCGGCCCGGAGCTGGTCTCCGAGGCCCTGCTGCCCTACGCCCAGCGCGGCGTGCGCTGCCACTACCTGGCCAATATCGACGGCAGCGAATTCCACGAGCTGTCGGCCAAGCTGCGTGCCGAGACCACGCTGTTCATCGTGTCGTCCAAATCCTTCAATACCCTGGAAACCCTGAAGAACGCCCAGGCGGCTCGGGTCTGGTACCTGGCCCAGGGTGGTTCGGAAGCCGAGCTGTACAAGCACTTCATCGCCGTATCGAGCAACAAGGCCGCTGCGGTGGCCTTCGGTATCCGTGAAGAGAACATCTTCCCGATGTGGGACTGGGTAGGCGGACGCTATTCGCTGTGGTCGGCCATCGGCCTGCCGATCGCCCTGGCCATCGGCACCGCCAACTTCAAGGAGCTGCTGTCGGGTGCCTACACCATGGACCAGCACTTCCAGACCGCACCGTTCGAGCAGAACATGCCGGTGCTGCTGGCCTTGCTGGGCGTGTGGTATGGCAACTTCTGGGGCGCCCAGAGCCACGCGATCCTGCCGTACGACCATTACCTGCGCAACATCACCAAGCACCTGCAGCAACTGGACATGGAGTCCAACGGCAAGAGCGTGCGCCAGGACGGCACTCCGGTCGACCACGACACCGGGCCGGTGATCTGGGGCGGCGTGGGCTGCAACGGCCAGCATGCCTATCACCAGTTGCTGCACCAGGGCACCCAGCTGATCCCGGCCGACTTCATCGTGCCGGTGGTGAGCTTCAACCCGGTGGCCGACCACCACCAGTGGCTGTACGCCAACTGCCTGTCCCAGAGCCAGGCGTTGATGCTCGGCAAGACCCGCGCCGAGGCCGAGGCCGAGCTGCGCGACAAGGGCATGGCCGAAGCCGAGGTACAGCGCCTGGCGCCGCACAAGGTGATCCCGGGCAACCGTCCGAGCAACACCCTGGTGGTCGAGCGCATCAGCCCGCGGCGCCTGGGCGCGCTGGTGGCGATGTACGAGCACAAGGTGTTCGTGCAGAGCGTGGTGTGGGGCATCAATGCCTTCGACCAGTGGGGAGTGGAGCTTGGCAAGGAACTGGGCAAGGGCGTGTACCAGCGCCTGACCGGCGGTATCGAAGAGCCGGCCGAAGATGCCTCGACCCAGGGCCTGATCAACTACTTCCGCGGGCGTCACCGGGGCTAAGGGCTACACTGTCGGGATGTTGTTATCCCCATCGCGGGCCAAGCCCGCTCCCACAGGTACGATGCACACCGCGTGGGAGCGGGCTTGGCCCGCGATGGGAGCGACACCTATCCAACAGGAAAGGGCCCCCCAATGTTCGATATCAGCGACTACCCCGAAGCCGATGCCGTCAGCAAGGCGGCACAACTCTCCCAGGCCGACTACCAGCGCCTGTATCGCCAGTCCGTAGACGATCCCGACACCTTCTGGGCCGAACAAGCCAGGCGCCTGGACTGGATCAGCCCCTGGTCGGCTGTTCAGCAGAGCGATCTGCGCACGGGCCAGGCAACCTGGTTCAAGGATGCCAAACTCAACGTCAGCTACAACTGCCTGGACCGCCACCTGGCTCAGCGCGGCGACCAGCCGGCGATCATCTGGGAAGGCGACGACCCGCAGCAGTCCACCACCCTCACCTACCGCCAGGTTCATCAGCAGGTGTGCCGCCTGGCCAACGTGCTCAAGCAGCGCGGGGTGAACAAGGGCGACCGGGTGTGCATCTACATGCCGATGATTCCCGAAGCTGCCTTCGCCATGCTGGCCTGTACCCGCATCGGCGCGATTCACTCGGTGGTGTTCGGCGGCTTTTCCCCCGACGCCCTGCGCGACCGCATCCTCGACGCCGACTGCCGCACGGTGATTACCGCCGACGAAGGCGTGCGCGGCGCCAGGAGCATTGGCCTGAAGAACAACGTCGACAAGGCCCTGCAAAGCTGCCCGGACGTCAGCAGCGTGGTGGTGGTACGCCGCACCGGCGGCCCGGTGGACTGGAACGAAGCCCGCGACCTCTGGTACCACGAGGCAATCAGCCAGGTGGGCGACGACTGCCCGCCCGAGCCGATGGATGCGGAAGACCCGCTGTTCATCCTCTACACCTCCGGCAGCACCGGCAAGCCCAAGGGCGTGCTGCACACCACCGCCGGCTACCTGCTGCAGGCCGCCCTGACCTTCAAGGTGGTGTTCGACTACCGCGACGGCGAGGTGTTCTGGTGCACCGCCGATGTCGGCTGGGTAACCGGCCACAGCTACATCGTCTACGGCCCGCTCGCCAACGGCGCCACCACCCTGATGTTCGAAGGCGTGCCCAACTACCCCGATGCCTCGCGCTTCTGGCAGGTGGTCGACAAGCACCAGGTAAACATCTTCTATACCGCCCCCACCGCTCTGCGGGCACTGATGCGCGAAGGTTCGGCGCCGCTCGACGGTACCTCGCGCAAGAGCCTGCGCCTGCTGGGCAGCGTGGGCGAGCCGATCAACCCGGAAGCCTGGGAATGGTACTTCGAGAAGGTCGGTGAGAAGCGCTGCCCGATCGTCGACACCTGGTGGCAGACCGAGACCGGCGGCATCATGCTCAGCCCGCTGGTCAGCGCCCGCCACATCAAGCCCGGTTGCGCCACCCGTCCGCTGTTCGGCGTGCAGCCAGTGCTGCTGGACGACAAGGGCGCGCTGATCGAGGGCCCCGGCAGCGGGCTGCTGGCGATCAAGGCCAGTTGGCCGGGGCAGATCCGCAGCGTATACGGCGATCATCAGCGCATGATCGACACCTACTTCAAACCCCTGCCGGGCTACTACTTCACCGGCGACGGCGCGCGCCGCGATGCCGATGGCGACCTGTGGATAACCGGGCGCATCGACGACGTGATCAACGTGTCCGGGCACCGCATCGGCACTGCCGAGGTGGAAAGTGCCCTGGTGCTGCACGACAGCATCGCCGAAGCCGCCGTGGTCGGGTACCCTCACGACCTGAAGGGCCAGGGCATCTATGCCTTCGTCACGCCCATGAACGGCGTGACCCCGGACGACCACCTCAAGCAGGCGCTGCTGGCGCTGGTCAGCAAGGAGATCGGCAGCTTTGCCAAACCCGAGCTGATCCAGTGGGCGCCAGCATTGCCCAAGACCCGCTCGGGCAAGATCATGCGCCGCATCCTGCGCAAGATCGCCTGCAACGAGCTGGACAACCTGGGCGACACCTCGACCCTGGCCGACCCGAGCGTGGTCCAAGGCCTGATCGACAAACGCCTGAATCAATGAACGGCACCGCGGCGACGGTGCCTCAAGGTATCCATGGAAGCGCTACGCCGCCGTATCGAAACACAGTTGCTGAGCCTTACGGGCCTGGCCCTGGGCCAACTCGACCTCGAACAGCCCAAGGGCGACCCCGGGCTGTTCGGTCCGCGCAGCATCAGCTGGCAGGTGCACGGGGATTTCCCCAGCATGCTCATCGGCGGTATCAGCGCCTTGCTGCTGCAGGTGCTGCACCCGCTGGCCCTGGCCGGGGTGTGGGACCATTCCAGCTTTCGCCAGGACATCATCGGCCGCCTGCGCCGCACCAGCCAGTTCATCTCCGGCACCACCTTCGGCTCCACCCGCGACGCCGAATGGCTGATCGACAAGGTACGCACCATTCACCTGCAGGTGGTGGGGACCGCGGCCGATGGCCGCCCGTATGCCGCCAGTGACCCGGACCTGCTGACCTGGGTGCACGTGGCCGAAGTCAGCAGCTTCATGGCCGCGCACCTGCGCTACCGCAACCCGCACCTCTCGCTGGCCGACCAGGACGCCTACTACGCCGAGATCGCCCTGGTGGCCGAACGCCTGGGGGCTCGCAACGTGCCGCGTTCGCGCCAGGCGGTGGCGCACTACCTGCAAGCCATGCGCCCGCAACTGGTATGCGACGAGCGCAGCCGCGAAGTGGTGCGTGTGTTGCTGGAGGCCCCGGCGCCGAGCCGCCTGGCCAAACCGGTGGCCAACCTGATGATGCAGGCTGGGATCAACCTGCTGCCCGATTGGGCCGGCGAACTGCTCGAGCGCACGCCGCACCCGCTCAAGCGGCGGCTGGTAGGCCTGGGCATCGACAGCACGGCGCCGGTGCTGCGCTGGGCCATGCGCGACAGTTCGCTGCACCGGGCCAGGCGGCGAGTGGGCTGCGCCTGAACAGGTGCAAGGCACCCGCCTGCTGTTAAACTGCACGCCCGCAAACCAAGGCTACGTGCATGTCCTCCTTGAATCAGGCGCTGCGCGCCGCCCTCGACGCCCGCCAGCAGCTTCTAAGTGAGCTGCACGCCCAGGGCACCGACTGTTACCGGCTGTTCCACGGCAGCCAGGAAGGCGCGGGCGGACTGACCGTCGACCGCTATGGCCCGCAGTTGCTGGTACAGAGCTTTCACCACACCCTCGAGCGCGATGCCCTGCTGGACCTGCATGGGCACATCGAGCGCGAACTGGGCCTGCCACTGCTGCTGGTGTACAACGACCGCTCCCAGGGCAACAGCCGCATCGACCGGCGCGACCCGGTCTACCAGCCCAGCGAGGCCGCGCTGGCCGACCTGGTCGGTCACGAGTGGGGCCTGAACTACCGCGCGCGCGGTCGCCATGCCGGTCAGGACCCGCTGTTGTTTCTGGACCTGCGCAATGCCCGTGGCTGGGTCAAGCAACACAGTGCCGGCAAACGCGTGCTCAACCTGTTCGCCTATACCTGCGGGGTAGGCCTGAGCGCTGCGGCCGGTGGTGCCAGCGCGGTGTGCAACCTGGATTTCGCCGAAGGCAACCTGGCCGTTGGCCGCGAGAACGGCGCACTCAACCCGCAACTGGCGCCCATGGAGTTCATCCAGTCCGACTACTTCCCGGCCATTCGCCAGTTGGCAGGCCTGCCGGTCAGCCAGCGTCGCGGGCACAAGCTGCCGGCCTACCCGCGCCTGGAGCCGCGCGAGTTCGACCTGGTACTGCTCGACCCGCCTGCCTGGGCCAAGAGCGCGTTCGGCACCGTCGACCTGCTGCGTGATTACCAGAGCCTGCTCAAGCCCGCCCTGCTGAGCACGGCCGAAGGCGGCGTGCTGATCTGCTGCAACAACCTGGCCAAGGTCGGCCTCGACGACTGGCGCGAGCAAGTACTGCGTTGCGCACAGAAGATCGGCCGCCCGGTGCGGGAATGGCAGGTGCTCAAGCCGGCAGACGACTTCCCGTCACTGGACGGACAGCCGCCCCTGAAGTGCTTGATCCTGCAGCTGTAAGTGGAAAACACCGCAGGTGGTCCGGTATTTCGGACTACCTTCGGAACCGAATTAACGTGCCATACTCCAAGCACTCCCGCTCTAGACAGACGACGCCGCACATGCCCAAAGGATTGAAACGCGCCCTCGGCGCCTTGTTGGCCGGCCTGGCCCTGTACAGCCTCCTCGGTTTCCTGATCCTGCCTGGCGTAGCCTTGCGCATCGCCAATCAGCAGTTGGCCAGTTACGCCACCGTGCCGGCGCACATCCAGCGTATCGAGCTCAATCCGTTCAGCCTCGAGCTGACGCTATGGGGCTTGCAGATCGGCGAGACCGGCAAGGAGCAGGTCGGCTTCGAACGCCTCTACGCCAACCTGCAGCTCGACAGCCTGTGGTCCGGTGCCCTGCACTTGGCAGCCGTCGAGCTGGACAAGCCGCGCACCGAGCTGCTGTTCGCCAAGGACGGCAGCCTGAACCTGACCCAGCTGTTCAAGCTGCCGCCCAGCGAGCCCAAGGCCGAGACACCGGCAAGCGAACCGTTCCCGCTGCGCATCGGCAGCATCAAGCTGAGCGAGGGCTACCTGCACTTCCAGGACCTGCGCCCGAGCGAGCCGATCGAATTCCTCTACGACTCGATGAACCTGGAGCTGAAGAACCTCAGCACCCTGCCCGACGACAACGCCGACATGACCCTGGTGGCCGCCGGGCCAGAGGGCGGGCGCATCGACTGGGCCGGCACCATCAGCCTGGTACCGATCGCCTCCGAAGGCACCCTCAAGGTCACCGACGGCAAGATGAAGGTGTGGTGGCCGTACGTGCGCGACGCCCTGCCGCTGGTGCTTGAAGACGGCGTGCTCAACCTGGACACCCATTACAAGCTCAACCTGTCGAAGGAAACCGAGCTGCTGCTGGACAACGCCTCGCTCAGCATCGCCCCCTTCGCGATCAAGGCCCCGGACGGTCGCCCGTTGGCCCGCCTGGCCCGACTGGACGTGAGTGAAACCACGGTCGACCTGGCCAAACAGCTGGTCACGGTCGGCAAGATCCGCAGTGAAAAGCTGGAAACCTGGGCTGCCCTGGAAGCCGACGGCCAGCTCGACTGGCAAAAACTCTTCGCCAGCCAGCCTGCCAAGGCCACCCCCAAGGAAAAGGCCGAGCCGGCCACTGCCGGGCCCGCGCCGCAGGAAGCCAGCGCCAAGGCCGCGCCCGGCAAGCCGTGGCAGGTGCTGCTGCGCGACGTGCAACTGCGCAACTACCAGGTTCATCTGGCCGATCGCTCGCAGAAAGAAGCGGTGGCGCTGGATGTCGGACCGCTCAACCTCGACCTGCAGAACTTCGACAGCCTCAACAAGAGCCCCTTCACCCTCAAGCTCGACAGCGGCGTCGGCCGCCAGGGCAAGCTGCAGGCATCGGGTGAGGTCAACCTGGCACCGGTCAGCGCCCGGCTCAAGGTCAGCACACAGGACATCGACCTGCGGGTAGCCCAGGCCTACATCAGCCCGTTCATTCGCCTGGAGCTGCGCAGCGGCATGCTCGGCAGCGACCTGAACGTGGACCTGAAGAACACCGCCCCGCTGGCGTTCAGCGTCACCGGCAAGGCGCAGGTCAATCAGTTGCATACTCTGGACACCATCAAGGGCCGTGACTTCGTCAAATGGCAGCAACTGAACGTGGACGGCCTGGACTATCGCCACGGCGATGCGCTGAGCATTGCCAAGGTGACCCTGCAGCAGCCCTATGCCCGCTTCATGATCAACGAAGACCGCACCACCAGCGTGGATGACCTGCTGATTCCGCAGCCGGCCAACGGCGCCGCCAAGCCCCAGGGCAAGCGCACGGCCAGCAATGAAAAGCCCTTGGGTATCCGTATCGGTGGCATCGACATCAACGATGGCTCGGCCAACTTCGCCGACTTCAGCCTGACGCCCAACTTCGCCACCGCCATCCAGCAGCTGAACGGCCAGATCGGCACCATCGACAACCGCCAGCCACACCCGGCCAAGGTCGATATCAAGGGCAAGGTGGACCGTTATGCGCCCGTCACCATCAAGGGCGCGCTCAACCCGTTCGACCCGATGGCCAGCCTGGACATCGCCACCAGCTTCAAGCGTGTCGAGCTGACGACCCTGACGCCGTACTCGGGCAAGTTCGCCGGCTACCGGATTCGCAAGGGCCGCCTGAACCTGGACCTGCATTACCTGATCACCAAGGGCCAGCTCAAGGCCGAGAACAAGGTGGTGGTCGAGCAGTTGCAACTGGGTGAGAAGGTCGACAGCCCCGACGCCGTCAACCTGCCGATTCGCCTGGCGATCGCGCTGCTCAAGGACACCGAGGGCAAGATCTCCATCGAGTTGCCGGTGTCGGGCGACCTCAACAACCCGCAGTTCAGCGTAATGCCGATCGTGTGGCAGACCCTGCGCAACCTGGTGCTGCGCGCCGCCCAGGCGCCGTTCAAGTTCATCGGCGGGCTGGTCAGTGGTGGCGGTTCCGAAGACCTGGGCACCGTGTCCTTCGCCCCCGGCTCAAGCGAGCTGAGCAGCGATGCCCAGGGCTCGCTGGACAAGCTGGCGGCAGCACTCAAGGAACGCCCTGCCCTGCGCCTGGAAATCGAAGGCACCAGCGCCCAGAGCAGCGACGGGCCACTGATTGCCGCACAGCGTCTGGATCGTGAGTACCAGAGCACCTACTACAAGATCCTTCAGCGTCGCGGCGACAAGGTGCCGGCACAGGCCTCGCAACTGCAGGTGCCCGATGGCGACAAGCCGGCCATGCTCGAGGGTATCTACCGCACCCGTCTCAAGCAGCAGCCACCGGCCGAGTGGGAGCAGCTGGACCGTGCACAGCGCACTGCCAAGCTGCAGGAAGCGGTGATCAAGTCATGGGCCGAGAGCACCGTGCTGCTGCGTCAGCTCGGTCAGGCACGCGCCAGCAGCATCAAGGACTACCTGGTCGACAAGGGTCAGTTGCAAGACGACCGGGTGTACTTCATCGACGCCACGCTGGGCCAGGCCGAAGCGGATGGCCGGGTGATCTCGCCCCTGCACCTGGACGCCGAGTAGGGCTGGCGGGGAGCACTGACGCCAGGCCAGTGTTCCAGCGCACAAAGAAAAGCCCCGGCTGACTGCGCCGGGGCTTTAGGGTTGGCCACCTCCGTGTGGCCTTTCGCATGAACCGTCAGGATCAGCGAGCGAAACGCTTACTCGGCTTTCAGGCCATCAGCCGAAACGGCTTTCACGCCCTTGATTTTCTTGGCGATGTTCACCGCAGTGGTTTTCTGCGCTTCGGTGATCGCGGTGGTCGAGGACAGGGAAACCACACCTTTGTTGGTTTCGACCTTGATGTCGGTACCCGGGATGCCTTTCTCGGTGACCAGGTCGGCTTTGACCTTGGTGGTGATCCAGGTATCGGAAGTTTCTTCTTTGGCCTTGGTCATTTCACCAGCAGCCAGCATCATCGGTGCTTGCGATGCAGGTTGGGCTGCAAAGGCGGCGTTAGCCATGGTCAGGGTCAGCGCGGTGGCAGTAGCAGCAGCAATAGCGAACTTCTTCATACGAGACACTCCTGTTTTTCGAAAGGTCTGCGCCGTCATTCCTGGCAGCAGGTAACAGGGATAGTGCAGAAGCTGTGCCAACCCGAATAAAAAATAAAACCTTTAAAAATCAACAGCTTAAAAATCACCAAAAAATATCCCATCGTGCACATTGCATGCTTTGCGATGGATGCGCGTGCAAGTTGCATGTTCACAAAATACCGCCGCACCCATGCCCGGGAATCCAACGGGCGTTGCAATATGTACCACTGCCTGCAACAGGGCACCCTCTAACGTGGCAGGCGTCGTGAGCCGGATGAACCGGGTCCCCCGCTGCAGGAAACGCCATGATCGTGATGCCCTACTTTGAGCCCGGCACCTTGAGCGCAGGCTTCATCACCGCGCTGGAGACCGCACAGCGCGACCTGAGCCTGAGCATCATCGAAGCGCGGTGGCTGCGTCGCCTGGCCGATCAAACGATCCTGCCGGCGAGCATGCGGGTGGAGGTGACAGGCAACCTGCAGCCACTGTCTGCCAATTGCCTGGTCATTCATCAGCGCGACCCGCTGCTTGAGGCGACCTACCTGTACAGCCCATTGCATGGCGTACAGGGCTTCAACACGCTGCAACAGCTTGAAAGTGCCCTGCAGGCACAGCTGACTCACCTGGGCGTGCCGAGCGAACCGCTGCAGTTCGTGAACCTGAGCGATGCCGTGTTCACGCGGTGGTCACACCACCTGATGCAACAGCAAATCGATCTGCTGCGGGGGCAATCCGGCGGGCTGGCCAAACTGCCCACCCTGACCGGTGTTCTCGACAGTTGCTTGAGCACAGCCTTCTCGACGCTGCTGGAGGGCGTCGACGACATCGCGCAACAACGGGTCCAGGTCATTGCCAGTAACGCCAGCGTGGTGCACACGCAGGCCCTGGCCGATGTTGCACTGGACGCGTTCAGCGGCCAGCCACTGGGCATCGACCTGAAGCGCCGCTTCGTACGCGATGGCACCGCAACGCACGACACGCCCGACCCACTCGCCTGCGAGCAGGCCCTTGCCAGCACTGCCAAGGCCGTTCCGGGGGCCTTTGCACAGGCCCTGCGAAGCTATTGGAGCAGTGTCGACAACGACGTGGGCAGCGATAACCGCGAAGCCCTGGCTCTTGGCCTTGCCGACAACTACTGTCGTACGCTGTTGCGAGCGGCCAATGAACAACGCATCGACACCCCTCAGCTGCAATGGCTGCGTGAAGCGCTGATCCCCGACCTGGGCGCCTTGCGGGTGTGTAGCCTGGCGTTGGTGCCAGCGGCTCAGGACATGGGTAGGACGGTGCTGCTGGCCGACAGCCTGGCCCTGCAGCAACCGACCGATACCAGCAAGGGGGTGTTCCTGTTCAGCACACGAACCGGGTTCCAACACTTCGCCGATCAGGCCGCCCTTGAACGGCATTGCCAGGCCCTGCTCACACAACCTGCTTGCCCCGCCTCGATCAGCCGCGATGACTGGGAGCAGTTGCAAACCAGCGCGACGCCTGTGGTCAGGCTGGTCGAGGTCGGCCAACCGATGTTCCTCGCACTTGCTGATGCGCTGATCGCACTGGTCAACCGGCGTCTTGCCCACGCACTACGCTTCCCCGGTGCCCAGAGCAGCACGGCCATGGCCGGGGTCGAAGATGCACTGGACATGCGCGCGCTGGTGGACAGGCGCCTGACCCACCTGGGGGTCAACGGTCGATGGCTGCCCGATGCACAGCCAGCAGTCGCCATGAGGCTGCCCGTGCCACCCAGCCAGAGCGTTACGCTGGTGGAGCGCCTCACCCGTGCCAGGGCACTGCATCAGCTGTTTCAATCCCTGGCCACCGCCCAGCCGAAGGTGCAGTCCTGTGTTCTGGACATGCTTGCCCCCAGCCTCGACGCCATCAGCGACGGCCAGTTGCACCCCTTGGACATCCAGCTCAAATGGGCAGAAAAGACTGGCACGGTGGTCGACAGGTTTCTCGAACAGCTGGGCGAAACAGGCAACCAGCACGCGCCGCAGGATCAGGTGCAGGTGCAGGACCGGCAAGGCTTGCCACTGTCGTGGCCGTCGGCACCCGTGATCCGGCAACAGATCGACACCCTTAAAGCGGGCTTTGCCTCGACCTACCTTGAACAACTCGAGGCGTTCGACACGGGTCGGTTGCGCCTGAAGGACAGTGTGGTGTCCCCGCTCACGAGCATGCGCAGCTTGTACGAAGCGCTGCTGCGCATCGAACTGGAGCAAGCCCGCGAGAACGGCGTGATCGATGACGCGCTGCTCGACCTGCTGCAGCAAGCATTGGACCGGCCGGGGCACAGTGCCATTCGCCTGCACAGCCTGAGCTTGTCGGTACCCGGCAAGGCCGGGCTGCTGCCACTGGCCGATGCATTCGTGCTGCAGCGGGCAACGGCCGACAATGACAGCCTGTTGCTCTGGTCACCGCTGGAGCCACTGAGTCAATTCAGCAGCGAAGCAGCCTTGCGCTCTGAAATGACCGGCGCATTCGACGACCCGGAGAAGCTTCATCAGTGGCTGAGCCTGGTGAACGCCGAAGACCTGCGCAACTGGCACACCCTGGCGCAGCTTCCAGGTGCCAGTCAGCCCAGCGTACGCCTCATCGAACAAAGCGAGCTGTTCGCGTTTGTTGAACACAGTGCGGCACGCTTTCGTGCTGCAACCCGGCGTTACTACCTGGGCTATGCCCTGCGCAGCAGGCTCGGCACCTCATTGCTGCAACGCTTCATCGATAACCAGGCCGCCAGGCACCCGTTCGAAGGGGCCTTGCAGCGGGTACGCGACAGCCTCGAGGTTCAGTATTTGCGCACCCTTCTACCGGCATGGCTATGCAACGCGACACCGCAGCAAATGAAAAACTACGCGCAACTGGTGCAGGCCTGCGCCCGTGTCAGCAACCCCAAGTTCAACTACCTGTTCTCGATCCCAACGCTCAACGACTTCGCCAACCAGCAGCTCAAGGCAGGGCTCGCCCAGGATTACCCGAGCGCACCGGACGATCCCGACCTGATTACCGTCACCTTCACGCACTTCACCCCCAACCCGGTGATGCCCGGCCAGACGCCCTCGCCGATTTCCTCGGACCTGGCCACCACCACCAAGACACTGAGCGAGTACGCCCTGACCCACAGCCGGTTGACCGGCACAGCGACAAGCATGAAGGTCAGCGTCACGCGACCAGGCATGGCACCTGAAGCGCTGGAAGCAGCCACCATCCGCAACATGATCGACCGCCTCGACGTGGCCAGTGCATACCGTGCCCTGCTCGAGAAGAAGTTAACCCCGCAGGATCCCGACTACCTCGAACGCCGTCATCGCTACACGCTGGTATCCACCGCCTACCTGATGGAAGAGGGGTATCAGCATTTTCTGGACAACAAACTATCGGCCAAGGCGCTTTACTACTTTTCCCATGTGCTGGCCAAGCCGGATGCCCTCGCCCGCGACCTGGTCGAGGGCAGGAAGATCACCCTGTGCCAATTGCAGCTACGGGCCGAGCAAGGGTTCGCCCCCGATACCGTGAGGGGCATGTATGTGATCGGCCCGCAGGGCGAACAGGACGGGCCCCTGGTGTTGTACTGCGCCTACCGGCCACACAAGATGTTGCTCGAGTTCAAGGACCAGGGCGCACTGCGCAGTGCCATCCTCTCGGACCCAGAGCTGCAACGAGATATTCTGAACCGGCTTCCCGACACGGTGCAGTCGCGATACGACCACAACGGCTTTCTTCACCCCCATTTGTTCTGGTCCTCATCGGACCTGTTCGATTTCTCGCCCACCCCCGGTGCGGTTCAACTGGTGCGCAGCGAGATCGAAGGCAATGCCCTTGACTACCTGTTCACCGAGAACGTGGCATTCCTGCGGGCACTGACCAAGGCACGCACGGTAACTACCGCCGAGGAATACTGGAATGTGCTGCGCTATGTAATGGGCCTTGCCATCGAGCAGAGTTCGTTTTTCCTGCCTGGAAAGCTGGCAGCCATGCTCAGCTCGCTACAAAGTGTCCAGTGGTTGCAGGCATCCGGTAACGCCGCTTTGCAGCACAACTGGGGCGAATCGCTTGCGGAGTTCGTCACCGCCCTGAGTGGCCTGGTCATGATGCGCCCAGGTGGCTCGAGCATAAGCAGGAAGACACCTAACGAGCCTTCACCCGTCACGCCTGCACTGGAACTGGACCCTGCCTGGAACGAGGTACTGCTCAACCCCCTGGTACCCAACCGGCTGAGTGACCTGCAGGCGCAGAACGTGCAACTCAAGGACATGGTCCGCAACACCACCCTGGGGCTTTATTTCGCCCCGGGTACCGAGCGTTTCTATTGCGTGATCGCGGGCCACGTCTATGAAGTGGCCAAGCCAGCACAGCAGTGGCAGATCATCAAGCAGGGCCGACTCGGGCCCACGCTGCAAAGAACGGGAAATCAGTGGCAGGTTGATCTGCAGGAAGGCTTGCGTGGCGGCGGTGCGGCCTACAGCAGTTTCGAAACGGCCCTGGCCGACGAAGACATATCCCTGCGCTACACCACGCTGGCTTCGGGGATGAAGAACATTGCCGCGCTCCAGCCGACCAAGTACCAGATGCTACTGCGTGCCCATGCCTTGAGCCGCCACTATCTGGACACCTGCCTGAAGAACCTCAACCTGTCTTCGCCCCAGGCGCCCCTGCCGCCCGAAACACTGAGCATCTTGCAAAACGTGTTCGACCACCCTCCCTCAGACCAGACAGTACGCCTGCTGCGTGACTATACCCAGCGGATACTGGACGAGCTGTTGTCGGCCTCGATGGACACGGTCACCTCCAAACGCCTCGTGGTGGGCATGAACATGCCCGATCAGCGCGATACCTACGGTTTCACCTACCACAACGACCCCGGCAAGCGGATCTTTCTCACCGAGCGCGTGTTCACCCTGCCATGGGACGTTTCGATTTACGCAACGCCACCGGCCATCGAGCTGCTCGCCCACCAGCAAGCAACGACGCTGATACACGAGCTGTCACACCAGGTACTTCGAACCGTGGATATCGCCTACGTGGAAGCCGCGGCCCCCTTCCCGGACCAGATCAGCCAGCACACGCGGGGCGGGCGTATCGCCTATCAGACGATCCTTGGCTACAAACAGAACGGGCTCTCGATCAACACCCCCGCCCAGGCGCTGTTCAGAACCTTCGACACCTCGAGCAAGATCTGGAGAGATATCAGGAAAAAGGATGGACGAGCCCTGCCCGCGATCTTTCGGCTAAGCAAGACAAACACCCTGGCAGCTGCACGCACTGCGTTCTACAGCGATCCGCAGGTACGCACCGACCTGATCCTGGCCAACGCCGACTCGCTGAGCCTGATCATCACCAACCTGGGGCGCAGGCGCTTTGCCGGCGCTGCCGGCTGAAAGCAAAAAAAATGCCCCGTATCCTGCGATACGGGGCATTGGCACTACCGGGCAGTTACCTGCCCTGCTGCATCATCAGACGCCCGACGCCTTGGCGGCGGCAACGTCCTTGATCGACAGCTTGATACGGCCGCGGTTGTCCACGTCCAGTACCAGTACTTCGACTTCCTGGCCTTCTTTCAGGATGTCGGTCACTTTCTCGACGCGAGCATCGCTCAGCATGGAGATGTGAACCAGACCGTCCTTGCCCGGCAGGATGTTGACGAATGCACCGAAGTCGACGATGCGCTCGACCTTGCCGACGTAGATCTTGCCGATCTCGGCTTCGGCAGTGATGCTCAGAACGCGCTGGCGCGCAGCTTCTGCAGCATCCTTGGTTTCGCCGAAGATCTTGATCGAACCGTCGTCTTCGATATCGATCGACGCCTTGGTTTCTTCGCAGATGGCACGGATGGTTGCGCCGCCCTTGCCGATAACGTCGCGAATCTTGTCGGTGTCGATCTTCATCGCGATCATGGTCGGTGCGTTTTCCGACAGCTCGGTACGCGACTGGCCAATGATCTGGTTCATCTGGCCGAGGATGTTCAGGCGCGCTTCCAGGGCCTGGCCCAGGGCGATTTCCATGATCTCTTCGGTGATGCCGTTGATCTTGATGTCCATCTGCAGCGCGGTCACACCCTTGGCGGTACCGGCTACCTTGAAGTCCATGTCGCCCAGGTGGTCTTCATCACCCAGGATGTCGGTCAGGATGGCGAACTTCTCGCCCTCTTTGACCAGACCCATGGCGATACCGGCTACCGGCGCCTTCATCGGTACACCAGCGTCCATCAGGGCCAGGGAAGCGCCACAGACCGAAGCCATCGAGCTCGAACCGTTGGATTCGGTGATCTCCGACACCACGCGGATGGTGTACGGGAACACGTCGGCGGCCGGCAGCATGGCCTGGACCGAACGACGGGCCAGACGGCCGTGACCGATTTCGCGACGACCAGCACCGCCCATGCGGCCACACTCGCCCACCGAGAACGGCGGGAAGTTGTAGTGCAGCATGAAGGGGTCTTTGCGCTCGCCTTCCAGGGTGTCCAGCAGCTGTGCGTCACGTGCAGTACCCAGGGTCGCAACGACCAGGGCCTGGGTTTCGCCACGGGTGAACAGGGCCGAACCGTGGGTTTTCGGCAGCACGCCGACTTCGATGTTCAGCGGGCGCACGGTCTTGGTGTCGCGACCATCGATACGTGGCTTGCCGTTGACGATGTTTTCGCGAACGGTGCGGTATTCGATTTCACCGAAGATCTCTTTGACTTCAGCGGCAGTCGGCTGGCCTTCTTCGCCGGAGAACTTGGCGATGACCTGCTCGCGCAGCTCGCCCAGGCGAGCATAACGGTCGGCCTTGACGGTGATGGTGTAGGCATCGGACACCGCGGCACCGAATTCGCCACGAATGGCGCTCAGCAGCGGGGTGTTCTCGGCCTTGGCAGTCCAGTCCCAGGTAGGCTTGGCGGCTTCGGCAGCCAGCTCCTTGACGGCCTGGATCACGGCCTGGAATTCGTCGTGGGCGAACAGCACGGCGCCCAGCATCTGGTCTTCGGTCAGCTCCTTGGCTTCCGATTCGACCATCAGCACGGCGTCGGAGGTACCGGCAACGACCATGTCCAGGCTCGAGGCAGCCAGTTGCTCGTAGGTCGGGTTCAGCAGGTAGCCGGTGCTTTCGTGGAAAGCGACACGGGCGGCGCCGATAGGGCCTTCGAACGGAATGCCGGAGATGGCCAGCGCAGCCGAGGTACCGATCATGGCAGCGATGTCCGGATCGGTTTTCTTGCTGGTGGAAACGACGGTGCAGACAACCTGCACTTCGTTCATGAAGCCTTCAGGGAACAGCGGACGGATCGGACGGTCGATCAGACGCGAGGTCAGGGTCTCTTTCTCGGAAGGACGGCCTTCACGCTTGAAGAAACCACCAGGGATCTTGCCGGCGGCGTAGGTCTTTTCCTGATAGTGAACGGACAGGGGGAAGAAGCCTTTGCCTGGATCGGCCTGTTTGGCACCGACCACGGTCACCAGCACGGTGACATCGTTGTCGACGGTGACCAATACGGCGCCGGACGCTTGACGAGCAATACGGCCCGTCTCGAGGGTAACGGTCGATTGACCGAACTGGAATTTCTTGATTACCGGGTTCACGGTTTCCTACCTTCTTCAGTGGCTCTGGGGGAACTGGTTCTTGCGAATTCTTGGGCAGCACAGGGAATCGGCCCTGTTGGCAGTCCAGATAAAACTAGAGGTTGGGAGCCTGCCCTGCCCTTGCGGTAAACCGCGCGGGCGAGGCAGACAGCCAACCTCATAGATACGCGCGGCGTGCTCACCCGCGCGGGGGCCGAAGCCCTCGGCGGATGACAGCAGCACGCCGTGCACACCACTGACCAGGCCGCTATTAGCGACGCAGGCCCAGACGACCGATCAGGGCGCTGTAACGAGTGGTGTCTTTACCTTTCAGGTAGTCCAGCAGCTTGCGACGCTGGTTTACCATGCGGATCAGACCACGACGGGAGTGGTGGTCTTTACCGTTGGCCTTGAAGTGGCCTTGCAGCTTGTTGATGTTGGCGGTCAGCAGGGCAACCTGCACTTCCGGGCTACCGGTGTCACCGGCTGCTTGCTGGTATTCGCCAACGATCTTTGCTTTTTCTTCAACGCTGAGTGCCATCTGGCTTCTCCAATATCAAGGGAAACCGTACACACGGTTTCCAATAGGCCAGGGACAGATCCCTGTATTTAAAAGTGAGGCGTGACCGTGCCTATTGACAGCCATCCTCTTGCCCGCCAGTGCCGGGCCTGAACCCGACACTGAAGGTTTCGATCATTCCGACCGAATCAGTCGACGTGGCGCAATGCGCCCGTCTTCGCTCACTTCACCGATACCGATGAAACGACCGTTGTGATCCTGCACGCGGACCATGCCGAACTTCGGCGCATCCGGTGCACGCACCGGCTGACCATGCAGCCAGTAGAACGCGCTGTGCTCGGAGAAGTGCAGCAACGGCCAGTCCTGCAACCCGCTGTCCGATGGCATCAGGAAGCGGTCGACCGCTTCGTTGCCACCTTCGGCGTGCACCTGCTCGAGCTCTTCGAGGGTGACGGTCTGGGCCAGTTCGAAGGGGCCTGCATGCGTGCGGCGCAGTTCTGCAACATAGGCGCCGCAGCCCAGCTGCTCACCGATGTCCTCTACCAGCGTACGGATGTAGGTGCCCTTGCTGCAGCCTACCGAGAGGCGTACCCGGGTGCCTTCGCACTCGAGCAGCTCCAAGCGGTTAATAGTAACAGAACGCGCTTCACGCTCCACTACTTCGCCTGCACGTGCCAGCTTGTACAGCGGCTGGCCATCGCGCTTGAGCGCCGAGTACATCGGCGGTATCTGGCTGATTGGACCACGAAACTGTGGCAGTACGGCTTCAACGTCGCTGCGACCAACGGTCACTTCGCGGGTTTGCAGAATTTCGCCTTCGGCGTCGCCCGTGTTGGTGGTCTGCCCCAGTTGCATCACCGTCTCGTAGCCCTTGTCGGACTCGAGCAGGTATTGCGAGAACTTGGTCGCCTCGCCGAAGCACAGCGGCAGCACGCCACTGGCCAGCGGGTCGAGGCTGCCGGTATGTCCGGCCTTCTCGGCGTTGAGCAGCCAGCGCACCTTCTGCAGGGCAGCATTGGAGGTGAACCCCAACGGCTTGTCGAGCAGGATGATGCCGCTGACGTTACGACGGATACGCTTGACCTGAGCCACCGCTTACTCCTTGGTGTCCAGGGGGGTATCGTCGGACTTGTGCTGGCTGTCCTCGGCGACCGCGCGCTCGATCAGTGCCGACAGATGGGCACCGCGGGTCACGCTCTCGTCGTAGTGGAAGTGCAGTTGCGGCACGCTGCGCAGCTTCATTTCCTTGCCCAGTTGCATGCGCAGGAAACCGGCGGCGCTGTTGAGCACCTTGAGGCTTTGCTTGATGTCTTCTGCGCTGTCCTCGCCCATCACGGTGATGAACACCTTGGCGTGGCCGACATCGCGGCTGACGTCGACGGCGGTGATGGTCACCAGGCCGACGCGCGGATCTTTGACTTCGCGACGGATCAGTTGCGCCAGTTCGCGCTGCATCTGATCGCCGATACGTTGGGTACGGCTGTATTCTTTTGCCATGTTTTGCTACCTGTAACTAAAGCGGCAAACGCCCGGCCAGGCTTGGGCCTGACCGGGCGTTGCGTTCAGAGCCGCCGACCTGCGCCTTGCGGCGGGCGATCTGCGGCTCCCAAGCTCGCGGCTTAGAGCGTGCGAGCCACTTGGACTTTCTCGAAGACTTCGATCTTGTCGCCGACCTTGACGTCGTTGTAGCTCTTGACGCCAATACCGCACTCCATGCCGGCACGTACTTCGGACGCATCGTCCTTGAAGCGACGCAGCGACTCCAGTTCGCCTTCGAAGATCACCACGTCGTCGCGCAGTACGCGAATCGGACGGTTGCGGTAAACCACACCCTCGGTGACCATGCAGCCGGCGATTGCGCCGAACTTCGGCGAACGGAACACGTCACGCACTTCGGCGATACCCAGGATGTTCTCGCGAACATCGCTGCCGAGCATGCCGGTCAGGGCTTTCTTGACGTCTTCAATGATGTCGTAGATCACGTTGTAGTAACGCATATCCAGACCTTCCTGCTCGACGATCTTGCGCGCGCCGGCATCGGCACGCACGTTGAAGCCGAACAGTACTGCATTGGAAGCCAGGGCCAGGTTGGCGTCGCTCTCGGTGATACCACCGACACCGCCGCCGATCACGCGAACCTGTACTTCGTCGTTGCCAAGACCGCTGAGGGAGCCCTGCAGGGCCTCCAGAGAACCACGCACATCGGACTTGAGTACGATGTTGAGGGTTTTCTTCTCTTCCTGGCCCATGTTCTCGAAGATGTTCTCGAGCTTGCCAGCGTGGGCACGTGCCAGTTTGACTTCGCGGAACTTGCCTTGACGGAACAGAGCCACTTCACGGGCTTTCTTCTCGTCGGCAACCACGCTCAGTTCGTCACCGGCATCCGGGGTGCCATCCAGGCCGAGAATCTCGACCGGGATCGACGGGCCGGCTTCCTTAACAGGCTTGCCGTTCTCGTCGAGCATGGCCCGTACACGGCCGTAGTTCGAACCGCACAGCACCATGTCGCCCTGACGCAGGGTACCGTCCTGAACCAGCACGGTAGCCACCGGGCCACGGCCCTTGTCCAGGCGCGACTCGACCACGACACCACGGCCAGGGGCCGATGGGGTGGCCTTGAGCTCGAGGATCTCGGCTTGCAGCAGAACGGCTTCGAGCAGTTCGTCGACGCCGGTACCCATCTTGGCCGAAACCTTGACGAATGGCGTGTCGCCACCCCAGTCCTCGGAGGTCACGCCTTCGACGGCCAGTTCGTTGCGGATGCGGTCCAGGTCTGCACCTGGCTTGTCGATCTTGTTCACTGCAACGACCAGTGGAACACCTGCCGCCTTGGCGTGCTGTACCGCTTCACGGGTTTGCGGCATTACGCCGTCGTCCGCCGCGACCACCAGGATCACGATGTCGGTCGCCTTGGCACCACGGGCACGCATTGCGGTAAACGCGGCGTGACCCGGGGTGTCGAGGAAGGTGACCATGCCACGGTCGGTTTCCACGTGGTACGCACCGATGTGCTGGGTGATACCACCGGCTTCGCCGGCAGCTACCTTGGCACGACGGATGTAGTCGAGCAGGGAAGTCTTACCGTGGTCAACGTGGCCCATTACGGTCACGACCGGCGCACGGGAGAACGACTCGCCTTCGAACTTCAGGGACTCGGCCAGGGAATCTTCCAGCGCGTTGTCGCTGACCAGCGTGACCTTGTGGCCCAGCTCTTCGGCGATCAGCTGAGCAGTTTCCTGATCGAGCACCTGGTTGATGGTGACCGGAGTACCCATCTTGAACATGAACTTGACGACTTCAGCGGCCTTGACCGACATCTGCTGTGCCAGCTCGGAAACAGTGATGGTCTCGCCAATGGCCACGTCGCGGATAACCGGACCGGTCGGGCTCTGGAAGCCGTGGGCATTGCGCTTCTTCATCTTGCCCTTGCCACGGCCACCACGGCGGAAGCTGTCGCTTTCCTCTTCGGTGGTACGTGGGGCGGCACGTGGAGCTGGCGCCTTTTCCTTTTCCTTGACCTTGACCGATACGCGCGGGGCCTCGTTGCGGCGCTCGCCACCACGGCGGTCGTCGTCACGCGACTTGTCGTTGCGACGGGCGTCTTCGGCTTTCTTGCGCTCGACACCCGGGGCCGGAGCTGCAACCGGCTCGGCAGCTGCAGGCGCAGCTGTCACGGCCGGTGCTGCAGCGGCTGGCGCAGGTGCGCTGGCCGGCTGACGGCTGGCGGATTCTTCGGCACGTTTACGCGCTTCAGCTTCAGACTTGTCGCGTGCTGCGTTTTCAGCGGCACGACGTTCTTCCAGCTCGCGATTCTGCTCAGCCTGGATTTCTTCGGGGCTGCGCTGTACGAAAACTTTCTTCTTGCGTACTTCTACGCTGATGCTCTTGCTACCAGCAACACGCAGGGTGCTGGTGGTCTTGCGCTGCAAGGTAATCTTGCGCGGCTCTTCCACCTTCGCCTTGTGGCTGCTTTTCAAGTGGGTCAGCAGAGCCTGCTTCTCACTGTCGGTCACTACCTGACCGGCGTCGGTGTGCGGCAGACCTGCCTCACGCATCTGCTGCAGCAGGCGCTCTACCGGTGCAGCGACCTCTTGGGCCAATTCTTTCACCGTGACTTGCGTCATGCACTTCTCTCCTCAGGCCAGCCTACTTACTCGAACCAGTGGGCTCGGGCGGCCATGATCAACTTGCCGGCACGTTCTTCGTCGATGCCGTCGATGTCGAGCAGGTCATCAATCGACTGCTCGGCCAGGTCTTCGCGGGTAACCACGCCGCGCACCGCCAGTTCCGCCGCCAGATCCTTGTCCATACCCTCAAGCGAGAGCAGGTCTTCGGCCGGATGGGCGTCTGCCAGTTTTTCCTCAGTAGCGATGGCTTTGGTCAACAGGCGGTCCTTGGCACGCGCGCGGAGTTCGTTGACGATCTCCTCGTCGAAGCCATCGATGTTGAGCATTTCTTCCAGCGGTACGTAGGCAATTTCTTCCAGGCTGGTGAAACCTTCGTCAACGAGAACCTGCGCCAGCTCTTCGTCGACTTCCAGCTCTTCGATGAAGTTACGCAGAATGTCGCCGGTTTCAGCTTGTTGCTTGGCCTGGATGTCCGACTCGGTCATCACGTTCAGGGTCCAGCCGGTCAACTGGCTGGCCAGACGTACGTTCTGACCACCACGGCCAATGGCTTGCGCCAGGTTGTCCGCGGCTACAGCGATGTCCATCGCGTGGGCATCTTCATCAACGATGATCGCCGCGACTTCTGCCGGCGACATGGCGTTGATGACAAACTGGGCCGGGTTGTCGTCCCACAGGACGATATCCACTCGCTCGCCGCCCAACTCGCCAGACACTGCCTGTACGCGCGAACCGCGCATACCGATGCAGGCGCCTTGCGGGTCGATGCGCTTGTCCTTGGAGCGGACAGCGATCTTGGCGCGAGAACCCGGGTCACGGGAAGCCGCCATGACCTCGATAAGGCCCTCGGCGATTTCCGGCACTTCGATGCGGAACAGTTCGATCAGCATCTGGGGCGCGGTACGCGACAGGATCAGCTGCGGGCCGCGGTTTTCGGTGCGGATTTCCTTGAGCAGTGCACGTACACGCACACCGACACGGAAAGTCTCGCGGGAGATGATGTCTTCACGGGCCAGCAGCGCTTCGGCGTTGTTGCCCAGGTCGACGATCACGTTGTCACGGGTAACCTTCTTGACGGTACCCGAGATGATTTCGCCCAGACGCTCGCGATAGGCATCGACCACCTGTGCGCGCTCGGCTTCGCGGACCTTCTGCACTATGACCTGCTTGGCGGTCTGTGCAGCGATGCGGCCGAACTCGATGGACTCGATCTTCTCTTCGATGACATCGCCAACCTTGGCTTCAGGATGGGTTTCCTGAATCTTGCTTGGCCAGGTTTCGATCGCAGGATCGTCAAGATCCTCTTCCTCGACCACCGTCCAGCGACGGAAGGTCTCGTAGTTACCGGTGTGGCGGTTGATCTCCACACGCAGGTCGACTTCATCTTCGAAGCGCTTCTTGGTAGCAGTGGCCAGGGCCACTTCCAATGCTTCGAAAATCACGTCTGCCGGTACACCCTTTTCATTGGATACCGACTCAACAACCAGCAGTACTTCTTTGCTCATCGTACGCCTCGCCTTTCGCAAGCCATTGGGTCCGCACGAACTATCGGACCCGGCATGTCTCAGTCAAAACTGGGAATAATGTTGGCCTTGTCGATCATGTCGATCGGCAGAAGGAATTCGTGGTCATCTACCTGCACCACGACATCCTGCTCTTCCACACCGCGCAGAAGGCCCTGAAAATTACGTCGACCTTCGAAAGGCGAGCGCAGTTTAATCTTCACCTGCTCACCGACATACTTTGCAAACTGTTCAAGTGTGAACAGCGGGCGTTCCATGCCAGGAGAGGAAACTTCAAGGGTGTATTCAACGGAAATGGGATCTTCGACATCCAGAATGCCGCTGATCTGACGGCTGACGATGGCGCAGTCATCCACCAGCACACCGCCTTCTTTGTCGATATAAACGCGCAACATTGAGTGGCGGCCTTGAGCCGAAAACTCGATACCCCAGCATTCATAGCCTAGGGCCACGACCACCGGGGCCAACAAGGCCTGCAACTCTTCTAGCTTGCTCGACACCTGAACCCCCTTGTGCATGCTATGCAAATAAAAAATGGGCGAAGCGCCCATCCCTGATACGCCGGGTGAATACCGGCGCTGAGAACTGATCAGCTAACAAAAAGCCCCTGAAAAGGGGCTCTGCTGAAACTGGTTGCGGGGGCTGGATTTGAACCAACGACCTTCGGGTTATGAGCCCGACGAGCTACCAGACTGCTCCACCCCGCGTCAAAGCTGGGGCGAAAGTATACGACCGAACCCCGCGAGGGGTCAATCTAACCTCCACCTACAAGAAAGCCCGCTGTAGCGGGCTGTCTTGTTTCAATTGGTACCGAGAAGGGGACTCGAACCCCTACACCCTATGGGCACAACCACCTCAAGGTTGCGTGTCTACCAATTCCACCACCTCGGCAATACTACTTTGAAACCCGTTACTTCTGCTCTTGAGCTGGAGGTACATCGCCGGTGTTGCTGGCGGGTGCCTGTTGCTCCTGGAGCACCGGTACATCATCTGTTGCCGGTTTTTGCTGCTTCACTTCAAGTACCGCTGGATCTGGAAGCCCTACCTGAGTCAGCTGATGAGCTTTCTCTTTAGCAAAGTAACCTAACCCTAGGGCGGTTATGAAGAAACTGGCGGCAAGTATAGCAGTAAACTTACTAAGAAAGGTAGCAGAACCTTGGCTTCCGAACACAGTATTTGAAGCCCCTGCGCCGAAAGATGCACCTGCTTCCGCACCTTTACCCTGTTGCAGCAACACCAGCACTACCAAACCCAGTGCGCCCAACAGATGAAAAACTACTACGACTGTTTCCAGCATTTTTCAGTTTCCTGCGGCGCGACAAATTGCACCGAATTCGTCTGCGTTCAGGGAAGCTCCACCTATGAGCCCCCCATCGATATCCGGCATGCCGAACAGCTCAGCCGCATTGGCCGCCTTCACGCTGCCGCCGTATAGAAGCCGCACATTCATCGCGACCTCTGAATTCTTTGCCGCCAGTTGCTCACGAATGGCCTTGTGCACATCCTGAGCCTGTTGCGGGCTGGCCGTGAGGCCGGTGCCGATGGCCCATACAGGCTCATAGGCAATGATTGCACTGGCGAAGGCCTCAACACCGAATGCGTCGATGATGCTGCTCAACTGACGCCCTACAACCTCAAGCGTCTTGCCAGCTTCGCGCTCCTCCAGGGTTTCCCCTACACAGAGCACAGGCTTCAACCCGCAAGCCTGAGCCGCAGCGAACTTGCGATTCAGCACTTCGTCGCTTTCGCCCAGTATCTGGCGACGCTCCGAGTGCCCGATCAGCACCAGCTCACATCCCGCATCGACCAGCTGACTCGGAGCAACCTCACCGGTCAGCGCGCCTTGCTGGGGCTCTACCGCAGAATCCTGAGCACCCACGGCTATCGACTTGCCCTGCAACCCTTCAATCGCTTGATTGATGTACAGGCAGGGCGGGAACACCGCGACTTCAACACCGCTCGGCAGGGCTAGATTGCTCAAGCCCTTGATCAGCTCAGCGACGCTGGCGCGGGTACCGTGCATCTTCCAGTTACCAGCTACCATAGGGCGACGCATGCTGTACCTCGTCGGTCAAAGTGGGCGCAGATGTTACCCAACCCGATCACCACTGGCAAGCGCTAATCAGGCGCAAACTTCAGTTACCAGCTTTGCCAGTTCCTCGGCATAGCCGCGCACCTGACTTTCGTCATCACCTTCGACCATCACACGCACCAGTGGCTCTGTGCCGGACTTGCGCAGCAGCACGCGACCACGACCCGCCATGGCCTCGGTGACCCGCTCGCAGGCCTGCTTGACCGCCGGGTGCTCGACAGGGTCTACCTTGCTCTCGCCAAAGCGAACATTGATCAGCACCTGCGGGCATTTGCGCAGCGCCTGACGGGCCTGAGCCAGGGTTTCACCGCGACGCTTGAGCGCCATCAGCACCTGCAGGGCAGCGATGATCGCATCCCCTGTGGTGGTATGACTGAAGCACACCACGTGCCCGGAATTCTCGCCGCCGATGTTCCAGTCGCGCTCCAGCAGTTCGGCCATCACATAGCGGTCACCCACCTTGGCACGCACAAACGGTATCGAGAGCTCCTGCAAGGCCAGTTCGAGGCCCAGGTTGCTCATCAGCGTACCCACAACGCCACCATTGAGCTTGCCACGCTCCTGGAGGTCACGGGCAATGATGAACAGCAATTCGTCACCATCGACGATCGCGCCGGTATGGTCGACCATCAGCACCCGGTCACCGTCACCGTCGAACGCGATCCCCAGGTCGGCATGCCCTACCAGCACCGCCGCCTGAAGCGACTCGATATGGGTCGAACCGCAGTTCTCGTTGATGTTGAGGCCATCCGGCTGCGCAGCCAGCACCGTGACATCGGCGCCGAGCTCGCGAAACACGCTGGGGGCCACCTTGTACGTGGCGCCATGGGCGCAGTCGACCACCAGCTTGAGGCCGGCGAAATCGGTACTGGTCGGCACGCTGCTCTTGCAGAACTCGATGTAGCGGCCGGCCGCGTCGTTGATGCGCGACACCTTGCCCAGCTTGCTCGACTCGACCACGGTCATGGGCTTGTCGAGCAACTCCTCGATCATCTGCTCCACATCGTCGGGCAGCTTGGTGCCCTGACCGGAGAAGAACTTGATGCCGTTGTCGTCATGCGGATTGTGCGACGCACTGATGACGATCCCGGCTTCGGCATGAAAGGTGCGGGTCAGGTAGGCGATGGCCGGCGTCGGCATCGGGCCGAGCAGCAGCACATCTGCGCCCGCCGCCGACAGACCGGCCTCAAGGGCCGACTCGAACATGTAGCCGGAGATACGCGTGTCCTTGCCTACGAGCACCCGGCAGGCGCCGAGCTTGCGAAAGGCCATGCCTGCGGCCCAACCGAGCTTGAGCATGAAATCCGGCGTGATCGGGTATTCGCCGACACGGCCACGAATGCCGTCGGTACCAAAATATTTTCTGCTCATCGTGAAATGCTCCGTCACTCTTATTCGGCGGCTTCAACCGCTGCAATCATCCGTACCACGTCGACGGTCTCGGCAACATCGTGAACCCGCAGGATGCTGGCACCCCGGGTCATCGCCAGCGCAGCAAGCGCCAGGCTGCCATAAAGCCGCTCACCGACCGGACGCTCCAGCGCCAGGCCGATCATGCTCTTGCGCGAAACGCCCACCAGGAGGGGGCGGCCCAGGCGATAAAGATCCTGCATATGCTTGAACAGGCTGAGGTTGTGCGCAAGCGTCTTGGCAAAACCAAAGCCCGGATCGAGCACAATCTTTTCGGCGCCGATACCCACCGAAGCACAGGCTGCCATGCGCTGCTCGAGAAACATCGCCACCTCGACGGTCACATCGTCGTAGTGCGGGTTGTTCTGCATGTCGCCGGGCTCGCCGCGCATGTGCATAAGGCAGACCGGCAAACCGGTGGCTGCAGCGGCATCCAGCGCGCCATCGCGGGTAAGCGAGCGCACATCGTTGATCAGCCCCGCGCCCAGGCGGGCAGTCTCGCGGATCACCGCCGGCGTCGAGGTATCGACCGAGATGATGACATCCAGCTCGCGACTGATCGCTTCGACAATGGGTGCAACCCGCTCGAGCTCTTCGAGAGCAGTGACCACGCGTGCACCTGGCCGGGTGGACTCCCCACCGACATCGACAAGCGTAGCACCGGCCGCCACCATCGCTTCGGCATGGCGCAAGGCCGCATCACGCTGGGTGAAGCGACCGCCGTCCGAGAAGGAATCAGGGGTTATGTTGAGGATACCCATCACATGGGTACGGGAAAGGTCGAGAACCCGGTTGCCGCAAGGCAACCGGGTTGGGTACTGCTGTGAAGTCATGTCAACCCTTAGAGCTGCGCCGCCGGACCACCGATCGGGGACTCGGGGCGATCACCTTGCGTTGCAGAGGTGCCCGAAGTGCCCGAACCACCTTCCCAGTCACGGGGCTCACGCGGCTCGCGACCGGCCATGATGTCGTCGATCTGGTCGGCATCGATGGTCTCGTACTTCATCAGCGCATCGGCCATGGCATCGAGCTTGTCACGGTTTTCGGTGAGGATCTGCTTGGCAGTGGCATAGCACTGGTCGATGATGCTGCGCACCTCGGAGTCGATCAACTTGGCCGTCTCGCCCGAAACGCTGGCGTGCTGGGAACCGGCACTGCGGCCCAGGAACACCTCGCCTTCTTCTTCGGCGTACATCAGCGGACCGAGTTTTTCCGACAAGCCCCACTTGGTGACCATGTTGCGAGCGATCTGGCTGGCTCGCATGATGTCGTTGGAGGCACCCGTGGTAACGCCATCGAAGCCAAGGGTCATTTCCTCAGCGATACGACCACCGTACAACGAGCAGATCTGACTGATCAGCGCACGCTTGGACAGGCTGTAGCGGTCCTCTTCCGGCAGGAACATCGTGACGCCCAGGGCGCGACCGCGCGGAATGATCGAGACCTTGTACACCGGGTCGTGCTCGGGCACCACGCGACCCACGATGGCGTGACCCGCCTCGTGGTAAGCGGTGTTCTGCTTCTCTTTCTCGGACATAACCATCGACTTGCGCTCGGCGCCCATCATGATCTTGTCCTTGGCCAGCTCGAACTCCTTCATCTCGACCACACGCTTGCCGCCGCGCGCAGCGAACAGCGACGCCTCGTTGACCAGGTTGGCCAGGTCGGCACCGGAGAAGCCGGGCGTACCACGGGCGATCACGGCAGGGTTCACGTTGTCGCCGATCGGCGTCTTGCGCATGTGCACCTTGAGAATCTGCTCGCGACCACGGATGTCGGGCAGGCCCACGACCACTTGGCGGTCGAAACGGCCTGGACGCAGCAACGCAGGGTCAAGCACGTCCGGACGGTTGGTAGCGGCGATCACGATGATGCCGTCGTTCATTTCGAAGCCGTCCATCTCCACCAGCAACTGGTTGAGGGTCTGCTCGCGCTCGTCATGACCACCGCCCATGCCGGCGCCACGGTGGCGACCGACGGCGTCGATTTCGTCGATGAAGATGATGCACGGTGCGTGCTTCTTGGCCTGCTCGAACATGTCACGTACACGGCTGGCACCGACACCCACGAACATTTCAACGAAGTCGGAACCGGAAATGGTGAAGAACGGCACCTTGGCCTCACCCGCAATGGCCTTGGCCAGCAGGGTCTTACCGGTACCGGGCGGGCCGACCATCAGCACGCCGCGCGGAATACGACCACCCAGGCGCTGGAACTTGCCTGGATCACGCAGGAACTCGACCAGCTCGCCAACCTCTTCCTTGGCTTCGTCGCAACCTGCGACGTCGGCCAGGGTGGTCTTGACCTGGTCTTCGGAGAGCAGGCGCGCCTTGCTCTTGCCGAAACTCATCGGCCCACCCTTGCCACCGGCACCGCCCTGCATCTGGCGCATGAAGAACATGAACACGGCGATGATGACCAGAATCGGGAAGCTGGCGACCAGCAACTGGGTCCAGATGCTTTGTTGTTCCGGCTGCTTGCCTTCGACCACGACGTGGTTGTCGACCAGGTCGCCGATCAGGCCGTTGTCGGCGATCGCGGGACGCACGGTCTTGAAGCTGTCGCCGTCGGTACGCTTACCAATGATGACTGCACCGTCGACCGTCACACGCTCGACCTTGCCATCCTTGACCTGCTGAATGAAGTCGGAATAGTTGAGGGTCTGCGGCTCGTTCGGGCTGGAGAAGTTGTTCATCACGGTCACCAGGACCGCGGCGATGATCAACCACAGGATCAGATTCTTTGCCATGTCGTTCAATTAGCTACCCTCTGAGGCAGGCCTTAGGCGCAGCCGTGCCTCGCATGATAATCACCGGCTTAACTTACTACATTACCTACATGTCTGCAGGCGCCGTCTGTAACCCTTTGTGAAACCTAGACTACACGATGTTCATCCAGGTCAGGCAGGACATCCGATTGGAAATAGCTATCGGATACCCTGGAAGCTGCCGGCCTGAAGCCCTACTCGCCCTTGTAGCCACGCCCCAGCATGTACTGCTCGCGGGAGCGATCGCGTGAAGAATCGGGCTTGAGCATCTGCACCTTGTCGAATTTCTTGCGGGCGTCCTTGAGGTAGACGTCAAACCCCTCGCCCTGAAAGATCTTGATCAGAAAATCGCCACCCGGCTTGAGTACCCGGGTCGCCAGATCAAGGGCCAGCTCGCACAGGAACATGGCCTTGGGCATATCCACAGCGGGCGTACCACTCATATTGGGGGCCATATCGGAAATCACAAGGTCTACGTGCGAATTACCGACCGCCTCGAGAATCTGCGCGAGCACTTCATCCTGGGTAAAGTCGCCCTGGATGAAGGTAACGTCGGGAATACTGTCCATTTCGAGGATGTCGGAGGCGATCAGACGCCCCTGACCGCCAATCAGACGACTGGTCACCTGCGACCAGCCACCGGGCGCCGCGCCCAGATCGATCACACTCATGCCCGGGCGGATCAAACGGTACTTTTCCTGGATTTCGAGCAATTTGTAGCTCGCGCGCGAGCGATATCCGTCCTTTTGCGCCTTTTTGACGTAAGGATCGTTGAAGTGTTCTTTCAGCCAGCCAAGGCTTGTCTTGGAACGCGCCACTGGGCACCTCGATGATAAGGGTCGTGATTAACTGGGCGGATCCACGGGCCCTCGGGTAAAATGGCCGCCATTTTTACAGAATCTAGACAAAGGGTCAGATTATGCCGCTCAATAACGAGCAGAAGAAACAGTACAAATCCATTGGCCACGATCTGAAACCAGTTCTGATTGTGGCAGGCAACGGCCTGACTGAAGGGGTTATCGCCGAACTCGAGCGCGCCCTGGCCGATCACGAACTGATCAAGGTAGAGATCCGCTCGGAAGACCGCGAAGAACGTGCCGCCGCCATTGCCGCACTGTGCAAGGCCGGCCGCGCCGAACTGGTGCAGACCATCGGCAAGAAGGCACTGATCTATCGCCGCAACCCGCAGCCCAACAAGCAACTGTCGAACATCCACCGCTACAAGTGATGTTCGCGCCGTTCAGTGGCGCGCCTTGCGCGCCCTGCCCGGCGGCGGCTGCAGCACCAGCAGCAAACCGCTGAGGCCCAGCACCAGGTAGCAGAACAGCTGCCAACGCAACTGCCCCGCCCCGCCAACCCGCAAGACGAAATACATCACGCACGCCGCCACTGCCATCAGCAGCAGTTGCCCACGCATGTCTCGCCACAGGCTGGCCATCCCTTCGGCCTGAATCAGCACCAGCACCTGCACGCTGCAGCCCACCGCCGCAAAGGCGACCAGCAGCGACGCGGCCAGCACGCCAAAATCCTCGATCAACAGCGGCGCCAGACCAATCTGGCCCAGCACCGGCAGTACCGCAAAATGCAGCATCCACACGCCGCCGACCCAGAGCACCTGGGCCAGCTGCCAGATCACTGCCGACGCGGCAAAGCCGCGCGGGCGATCAAATGTGACGGACTTCGACAATCTCGTACTCGACTGTGCCGCTCGGCGTCTTGATCACCACAGTGTCACCCTCTTCCTTGCCGATGATGGCGCGGGCGATCGGAGCACCGACCGAGAGCTTGCCGTTCTTGACGTCCGCCTCGTCCTCACCAACGATCTGGTAGGTCACCTGATCGCCGGTTTCGGTGTTTTCAAGGTCCACGGTGGTGCCGAAGATCACCTTGCCCGTGTGGGCAATGGTGGTAACGTCGATCACTACCGCATTCTGCAGGCGGCCTTCGATATCGCGGATACGCGCCTCGACCATGCCCTGCTCTTCACGGGCAGCGTGGTACTCGGCGTTTTCCTTGAGATCGCCCAGCTCACGGGCTTCGCCAATCGCCTGGCTCAGGCGCGGGCGTTCGGTCTTGCTCAGGAAGAGATGCTCTTCCTCCAGGGCGCGAGCGCCCTGAACGGTCATCGGGTATTTGGTAATACTCATGCTTTGAGTCCTGCATGCAGATCCTGCAAGCGACGTACGGTTTTTTCCGGACCGAACTTCAGCGCTTCGCAGATGGCTTCACCGGCCGCAATGGTCGTGGTGCAGTAGATCTTGTGCTGCAACGCATTGCGACGAATCGAGTAGGAGTCGGCAATCGACTGGCGACCTTCGGTGGTGTTGATGATCAGCGACACTTCGTCGTTCTTGATCATGTCGACCACGTGCGGACGACCTTCGGTCACCTTGTTCACGCGACGTACTTTCAGGCCTGCCGCCTCGATGATCTTGGCGGTACCGGCCGTGGCAACCACTTCGAAGCCCAGGTTGATCAGGTCGCGGGCAACGCCAGCCACCTGCGGCTTGTCGTCGTCACGCACGCTGATGAACGCGGTGCCGCCGGTCGGCAGCACTTCGCTGGCGCCCATCTGGGCCTTGGCGAAGGCTTCGCCGAAGGTGTCGCCGACACCCATGACCTCACCGGTGGACTTCATTTCAGGGCCGAGGATCGGATCGACGCCCGGGAACTTCGCGAACGGGAACACCGCTTCCTTCACGCTGTAGAAGTTCGGAATGATTTCCTGGGTGAAACCGATCTCTTTCAGGGTCTTGCCGGCCATGACGCGAGCCGCAATCATCGCCAGCGAGGTGCCGATGCACTTGGACACGAACGGCACGGTACGCGAAGCACGCGGGTTGACCTCGATCACGTAGATCTTGTCGCCCTGCAGCGCCAGTTGCACGTTCATCAGGCCGACAACGCCCAGCTCCAGGGCCATCTTCTTGACCTGGTCGCGCACTTCGTCCTGCACGTGGGCAGGCAGCGAGTACGGCGGCAGCGAGCATGCCGAGTCACCGGAGTGAACACCGGCCTGCTCGATGTGCTGCATGATCGCGCCGATCACCACGTCGGTGCCGTCGCAGACCGCATCCACGTCCATCTCGATGGCGCAGTTGAGGAAGTGGTCCAGCAGCACAGGGCTGTCGTTGGACACCTGCACCGCTTCACGCAGGTAGCGCTTGAGTTCGTCCAGTTCGTAGACAATCTCCATCGCACGGCCGCCCAGTACGTAGGACGGGCGCACCACCAGCGGGTAACCGATGACGCCGGCGGCACGAATTGCTTCGTCTTCGCTGCGCACGGTGGCGTTTGGCGGCTGCAGCAGGTTCAGGCGCTGAACCATCTGCTGGAAGCGCTCACGGTCTTCGGCGCGGTCGATGGAGTCCGGGCTGGTACCGATGATCGGTACGCCGGCTTCTTCCAGGGCACGGGCCAGTTTCAGCGGAGTCTGGCCGCCGTAGTGCACGATGACACCCTTCGGCTTCTCGACACGCACCACTTCCAGCACGTCTTCCAGGGTCAGCGGCTCGAAGTACAGGCGGTCGGAGGTATCGTAGTCGGTGGAGACGGTCTCCGGGTTGCAGTTGACCATGATGGTCTCGTAGCCGTCTTCACGCAGGGCCAGTGCCGCATGGACGCAGCAGTAGTCGAACTCGATGCCCTGGCCGATACGGTTGGGGCCGCCACCCAGGATCATGATCTTGTCGCGGGTCGACGGGTTGGCCTCGCACTCTTCCTCGTAGGTGGAGTACAGATAGGCGGTGTCGGTGGCGAACTCGGCAGCGCAGGTATCGACGCGCTTGTAGACCGGGAAGATCTCGAGCTTGTGGCGGTGACGACGCAGGTTCTTGTCGGTGATGCCCAGCAGCTTGGCCAGGCGCTGGTCAGAGAAGCCCTTGCGCTTGAGGCGCAGCATCAGTGCCTTGTCGATATCGGCCAGGCCCAGGGTCTTGACCTTCTCTTCTTCCTTGATCAGGTCTTCCATCTGCACCAGGAACCAGCGGTCGATCATGGTCAGGGCGAAGATTTCATCCACGCTCATGCCCGAACGCATGGCGTCGGCCACATACCAGATACGCTCGGCGCCCGGCACGGTCAGCTCGCGCTTGAGGATGCTGACAGCTTCTGGGCTGGCCAGGTCGACTTTCGGGTCCAGCCCGCATACGCCGACTTCCAGGCCGCGCAGGGCCTTCTGCAGCGACTCCTGGAAGGTGCGGCCGATGGCCATGACTTCACCCACGGATTTCATCTGGGTGGTCAGGCGGGCATCGGCTTTCGGGAATTTTTCGAAGGCAAAGCGTGGCAGCTTGGTGACGACGTAGTCGATCGAAGGTTCGAACGAGGCCGGCGTGCGACCACCAGTGATGTCGTTCTGCAGTTCGTCGAGGGTGTAGCCAACAGCCAGCTTGGCGGCGATCTTGGCGATCGGGAAGCCGGTGGCTTTCGAGGCCAGGGCCGAGGAACGCGAAACCCGCGGGTTCATCTCGATCACGACCATGCGGCCAGTGTCCGGGCAGATACCGAACTGCACGTTGGAGCCGCCGGTTTCGACACCGATTTCACGCAGCACCGCCAGCGAGGCGTTGCGCATGATCTGGTATTCCTTGTCGGTCAGGGTCTGTGCCGGTGCGACGGTGATCGAGTCACCGGTGTGCACGCCCATCGGGTCGAAGTTCTCGATGGAGCAGACGATGATGCAGTTGTCCTTTTTGTCGCGGACCACTTCCATCTCGTACTCTTTCCAGCCGATCAGCGATTCGTCGATCAGCAGTTCCTTGGTTGGCGACAGGTCCAGACCACGGGCGCAGATTTCTTCGAATTCTTCACGGTTGTAGGCGATGCCGCCACCGGTGCCGCCCATGGTGAAGGACGGACGGATGATGCACGGGAAGCCCAGCTTCTCGAGCACCGCATTGGCCTCTTCCATGCTGTGGGCGATACCCGAGCGCGGGCATTCCAGGCCGATGGCCTTCATGGCCTTGTCGAAACGCGAGCGGTCTTCGGCCTTGTCGATGGTGTCGGCGTTGGCACCGATCATTTCCACGCCGAATTTTTCCAGGACGCCTTCGCGCTCCAGGTCCAGTGCGCAGTTCAGCGCGGTCTGGCCGCCCATGGTCGGCAGCAGCGCGTCAGGGCGCTCCTTCTCGATGATCTTGGCCACCGACTGCCACTTGATCGGCTCGATGTAGGTGGCGTCGGCCATGGCCGGGTCGGTCATGATGGTGGCCGGGTTGGAGTTCACCAGGATGACGCGAAAACCCTCCTCGCGCAGGGCCTTGCAGGCCTGGGCGCCGGAGTAGTCGAATTCGCAGGCCTGGCCGATCACGATCGGGCCGGCGCCGAGAATCAGGATGCTTTTGATGTCTGTACGTTTTGGCATGGGTTGTCACTCAAATCCGCGGGTCAGTGGGCAAGCTGTGTCGAACAATCCACTCGAGGAGCGCCTGAACGCGGCCTGTGCCGGTTCAGGGCTGCCTCCGGGGGTGCTCAGCGGCGCTTGGCCATGGCATCGATGAAACGATCAAACAGTGGCGCGACGTCGGTCGGGCCCGGGCTCGCCTCAGGGTGACCCTGGAAGCTGAAGGCGCTCTTGTCGGTGCGTTCGATGCCCTGCAGGGTACCGTCGAACAGCGACTTGTGGATGGCGCGCACGTTGCCTGGCAGGGTCGCTTCATCTACCGCGAAACCGTGGTTCTGGCTGGTGATCATCACCACGCCGGTGTCCAGGTCCTGGACCGGGTGGTTGGCACCGTGGTGACCATGACCCATCTTGACGGTCTTGGCACCGGAGGCCAGGGCCAGCAGCTGGTGGCCCAGGCAGATACCGAACACCGGCACTTCGGTTTCGAGGATTTCGCGGATCGCCTGGATCGCGTAGTCGCAAGGCTCGGGGTCGCCCGGGCCGTTGGACAGGAACACGCCATCGGGGTTGAGCGCGAGCACTTCGCTGGCCGGGGTTTGCGCCGGCACCACGGTGACGCGGCAGCCGCGCTCTACCAGCATGCGCAGGATGTTCAGCTTGACGCCATAGTCGTAGGCCACGACGTGGTACGGCAGCTCGGCGGCGTCGATGGTCGGGTGGCTGTCGGTCTTCAGGTTCCACACGCTGGAGCGCCACTCGTAGCGGCTCTTGGTGCTGACGACCTTGGCCAGGTCCATGCCCTTCAGGCCTGGGAAGCCGCGCGCGGCTGCGATGGCCGCCTCTTCAGAAATGTTGTCGCCAGCCAGGATGCAGCCGTTCTGCGCGCCCTTCTCACGCAGGATGCGGGTCAGGCGACGGGTGTCGATACCGGCAATGGCCACCACATTGTTGGCCTTGAGGTAATCGGACAGCGACATCGTGTTGCGCCAGTTGCTGGCGATCAGCGGCAGGTCACGGATGACCAGGCCGGCCGACCAGACCCGATCGGACTCGGCGTCTTCCGGCGTGGTGCCGGTGTTGCCGATGTGCGGGTAGGTCAGGGTAACGATCTGCTGCGAGTAAGAAGGGTCAGTCAGGATTTCCTGATAGCCGGTCATTGCGGTGTTGAACACCACCTCACCAACGGTCTGACCGTCGGCTCCAATGGCCTCACCGCGAAAAATGCTGCCATCGGCAAGGGCGAGTATGGCTGGCTTAGTCAAGAAGACCTCCCAAAAATAAAGCCTGAAGGGGCGATCGCAGGTTGCAAAAAAGCGGAATGACGTATAGACACGTCACCCCGCTTTCTTCGTCGAATTATCTGCGCGCTTTTAGTGGACACACTAAAGCTGTAGCTTACAGAAAAAGGCTTTTTCGGTCTACCACTGATGTGCCTGAAAGGCATGGGAATGCGACAGAAAGTCGCTTGTTTCAAACGCTTGGCCAGGGAGGCCGGCGAAGGGGCCGCATGGCAGCCCCTGATGCAGCGATCAACGCAGGTCTAGCACGTCCTGCATGTCGTACAGGCCCGGCGCACGCCCATCCAGCCACAGAGCGGCACGTACCGCACCCTTGGCGAAGGTCATGCGGCTGGAGGCCTTGTGGGTGATCTCCAGGCGCTCGCCGTCAGCGGCGAACAGCACGGTATGGTCACCCACCACGTCGCCGGCACGCACGGTGGCAAAGCCGATGGTCTTGCGGTCCCGCGCGCCGGTCTGGCCTTCCCGGCCATACACGGCCACTTCCTGCAGGTCACGACCAAGTGCATTGGCCACCACCTCGCCCATGCGCAGCGCGGTACCCGACGGCGCATCCACCTTGTGACGGTGATGGGCCTCGATGATCTCGATGTCCACATCGTCGCCCAGCACGCGCGCCGCCATGTCCAGCAGCTTCAGGCTGAGGTTGACGCCAACGCTGAAGTTGGCGGCAAACACGATAGGGATGTCCTTGCCCGCCTCGGCCAGCAGTTGCTTCTCTTCAACACTGAAACCGGTGGTGCCGATGACCATCGCCTTGCCCGCCTTGCGGCAGAACGCCAGGTTCTTCAAAGTCACCGAAGGATGGGTGAAGTCGATCAGCACATCGAACTCGTCGACCACCCGATCCAGATCACCCGACAGCGGCACACCAATACGCCCCAGCGCCGCCAGCTCACCGGCGTCGGCCCCGACCAGCGTACTGTCCGGACGATGCACGGCGGCGGTCAGGCCCGCCCCCGGCGTCTGCTGCACTGCCTCGATCAGGGTCTTGCCCATCCGCCCTGCCGCGCCCATTACCGCTATACGTCGCATGCCCTGTTCCTTCTTACAGATCGCCGAAGAAGCGCTTTACGCCTTCGAACCAGCCATTGGCCTTGGGAGAATGGCAGCTGTCGCCATCCAGCGAAACACGCAACTCTTCGAGCAGCTCACGCTGACGACGGCTCAGGTTGACCGGCGTTTCTACCGCCACCCGGCACATCAGGTCGCCCGCGCCACCGCCACGCACCGGCGCAACGCCCTTGCCGCGCAGACGGAACTGCTTGCCGGTCTGGGTCCCCTCGGGGATCTTCAGCTTGACCCGGCCATCGAGGGTCGGCACTTCAAGCTCGCCACCCAGCGCCGCATCGGTGTAGCTGATCGGCACTTCGCAGTACAGGTGCTTGCCGTCGCGCTGGAAGATCGGGTGCTCGCGCACATTGATCACCACGTACAGGTCGCCGGTCGGGCCACCCTGGGAACCTGCCTCGCCTTCGCCCGACAGGCGAATGCGGTCACCGGTATCGACGCCGGCCGGCACCTTGACCGAGAGGGTCTTGTACTCTTCGACACGACCTTCGCCATGGCACGAATCGCACGGGTCGGTGATGATCTTGCCCTGGCCGTGACAGCGCGGGCAGGTCTGCTGCACCGAGAAGAAGCCCTGCTGCATGCGCACCTGGCCAATACCGCCACAGGTCGGGCAGGTCGAAGGCGACGAGCCCTTCTTGGCACCCGAGCCATCGCACGGCGCACAGTTGACCAGCGTCGGCACACGGATGTTGACCGTGGTGCCGCGCACGGCCTCTTCCAGGTTCAGCTCGAGGGTGTAGCGCAGGTCGCTGCCACGCTGAGCGCCACCGCGGCCACCGCCCCGGCCACCGCCGAAGAAGTCGCTGAACACATCACCGAAGATGTCGGAGAAGTTGGCGCCACCGAAACCGGCACCGCCGCCACCCATGCTCGGGTCGACACCGGCATGGCCATACTGATCATACGCAGCACGCTTGCTGGCATCGGAGAGCACTTCGTAAGCCTCGTTGGCTTCCTTGAACAGCTCTTCCGAGGCCTTGTCATCAGGATTACGGTCCGGGTGGTGCTTCATCGCCAGGCGACGATAGGCCTTCTTCAGGTCGGCCTCGCTCGAGCCGCGCTCGACTCCCAGAACCTCGTAATAATCACGCTTTGCCATAATTCTTTGCACTCTTGAGGACGTTCGGCATACCTCGGCGCATACCGCGCTGTGCCGCCAGCATTCAAGCGCGCTCGAATGCTGTAAAAATTCGGGTATTCCAGACACGCCAACGCGGGAGCAAGCCCCCGCGCGGCGACATCCTACCAGTCACTGCCGAACAGCAGTCAACCGGGCGACAACCTGTAGCTATTACTTGTTGTCTTTTACTTCTTCGAACTCAGCGTCGACCACGTCGTCGTGCTTGGGCTCTTCAGCTTCTGGCTGAGCACCGCCCTGAGGCTGTTCGGCCTGCTCGGCGTACATCTTCTGAGCCACTGGCGCGGAGACCTTCGACAGCTCTTCGACCTTGGCTTCGATGGCAGCCTTGTCGTCGCCTTTGACAGCGGCTTCCAGGGCGACAACGGCAGCTTCGATAGCAGCCTTCTCGTCCGCGGTTACCTTGTCACCGGCGTCGGCGACCATCTTGCGGGTCGAGTGAACCAGCGCGTCACCCTGGTTGCGGGCAGCGGCCAGTTCTTCGAACTTGCGGTCTTCCTCGGCGTTGACTTCAGCGTCACGCACCATCTGCTGAATCTCTTCCTCGGACAGACCCGAGTTGGCCTTGATCACGATCGACTGCTGCTTGCCGGTCGCCTTGTCCTTGGCACCTACGTGCAGGATGCCGTTGGCGTCGATATCGAAGGTCACTTCGATTTGCGGTACGCCACGTGGCGCTGGCGGAATCTCGGCCAGGTCGAATTTACCCAGCGACTTGTTCTGCGCGGCTTGCTTGCGCTCGCCCTGCAGCACGTGAATGGTCACGGCGCCCTGGTTGTCGTCGGCCGTCGAGAACACCTGCGACTTCTTGGTCGGGATGGTGGTGTTCTTCTCGATCAGCGCAGTCATCACGCCACCCATGGTTTCGATACCCAGGGTCAGCGGGCTGACGTCCAGCAGCAGCACGTCTTTCACGTCACCAGCCAGTACGGCGCCCTGAATGGCAGCACCCATGGCGACAGCTTCGTCAGGGTTCACGTCCTTGCGTGCTTCCTTGCCGAAGAAGTCGGTCACCAGCTTCTGCACCAGTGGCATGCGGGTCTGACCGCCGACCAGGATCACGTCGTTGATCTTGCTCACGTCGATACCGGCGTCTTTCAGCGCGATGCGGCATGGCTCGATGGTGCGCTGAACCAGGTCTTCGACCAGCGATTCCAGCTTGGCGCGGGAAATCTTCACGTTCAGGTGCTTAGGACCGGTGGCGTCTGCAGTGATGTACGGCAGGTTCACGTCGGTCTGCTGGCTCGAGGACAGCTCGATCTTGGCTTTTTCGGCAGCTTCTTTCAGGCGCTGCATGGCCAGCGGGTCACCCTTGAGGTTCATGCCGCTTTCTTTCTTGAATTCGTCGACGAGGTAGTCGATCAGACGAATGTCGAAGTCTTCACCACCCAGGAAGGTGTCGCCGTTGGTAGCCAGTACTTCGAACTGGTGCTCGCCGTCGACTTCAGCGATCTCGATCACCGACACGTCGAAGGTACCGCCACCCAGGTCGTAGACGATCACGGTGTGATCACCCTTGGCCTTGTCCATACCGTAGGCCAGTGCGGCTGCGGTCGGTTCGTTGATGATGCGCTTGACGTCCAGACCGGCAATGCGACCGGCGTCCTTGGTAGCCTGACGCTGGCTGTCGTTGAAGTAGGCAGGTACGGTGATGACCGCTTCGGTCACTGCCTCGCCGAGATAGTCTTCGGCGGTTTTCTTCATCTTTTTCAGAATTTCAGCCGAGATCTGAGGCGGAGCCATCTTCTGGCCGTTCACTTCCACCCAGGCGTCGTTGTTGTCAGCCTTGACGATCTTGTAAGGGACCATCTGGATGTCTTTCTGAACGACTTCTTCGTCAAAACGACGGCCGATCAGACGCTTTACCGCGTACAGGGTGTTGTGCGGGTTGGTCACCGCCTGACGCTTGGCCGACTGGCCGACCAGGATCTCGCCGTCATTGGCGTAGGCAATGATCGAAGGGGTGGTACGAGCGCCTTCGGCGTTCTCGATGACCTTGACGTTGCCGTTTTCCAGAATGGAGACACAGGAGTTGGTGGTCCCCAGGTCGATACCGATAATTTTGCCCATGTTAACTCTCCCGAAACTTTGGATTTGGTTGCCGCAGCGGTGGTTGCCAACTGCGGTAGCACTTAAACGCTTGACACTTAAATGGGGGCCGCCAGGCTAATTTCAAGCCTTCTCGTCAATCGAGGGCGAAACCGGAGCCGGAGCCTTGCTGACCACGACCATGGCCGGGCGCAGCAGACGCCCATTGAGCTGGTAGCCCTTCTGGAACACCTTGAGCACGCTGTTGGGCTCGACGTCCGCACTCTCCTGCATGGCCATGGCCTGGTGCAGTTCGGCGTTGAACGGTTCGCCGTGCGGGTCGATCGCCTCGAGGTTGTAGCGCTTGAGGGTGTCGTGGAACATCTTCAGGGTCAGCTCGATGCCTTCACGCATCGGGCGGATGCTCTCGTCTTCGGCGCTGGACAGCTCCAGGCCGCGCTCAAGGCTGTCGATCACCGGCAACAGGTCACCAGCGAATTTCTCAAGGGCGAACTTGTGCGCCTTCTCGACATCCTGCTCGGCGCGACGGCGCACGTTCTGAAGGTCTGCGGCGGTGCGCAGGGATTGATCCTGGGCCGCCGCCAGTTGCTCTTCGAGCACCTGCACGCGCGTGCTCAGCTCATCGCCGGCCGCCTCGGCGTTCAGATTCTGTTCATCCAGCGTCTGTTCGTCAGCCATAAAATCTCTCCTTTGCAATTTCGTCAGCGAACTTACTCGCACGTCTGCCGGCTATATGGGGTCTGAAAATGCAGCTTCAAGGGCTGATGAACAGTCAGCAGCATTACCCTCATAACCCCTTGCGATCAAAACCCTTACCGAGCAACCGAATCAAACTAAGCACAAGCATTGTCAGGCGATTTCAAAACACTGTATAAATAACCAGACTTTACGCCTGGGAGCCGCCCCAATGCTGGTGCATCTTTCCGTACACAACTACGCCATCGTCGAACACCTGGACCTCGAACTCGCCCGCGGGATGAGCGTCATCACCGGTGAAACCGGGGCCGGCAAATCGATCATGCTCGATGCCCTCGGCCTCACCCTGGGTGATCGCGCCGACAGCGGCGTGGTGCGCCCCGGGGCAGACAAGGCCGACATCCTGGCCACCTTCGACCTGAGCGACATTCCCGAGGCCCGCACCTGGCTGGCCGAGCGCGACCTGGACACCGACGGCCCGTGCATACTGCGCCGGGTGATCACCGCCGAAGGCCGCAGCCGCGGCTATATAAACGGCACGCCTTGCCCGCTGGGCGACCTCAAGGCCCTGGGCGAGCTGCTGATCGATATCCACAGCCAGCACGAACACCAGTCGCTGCTGAAGACCGACACCCATCGCCGCCTGCTCGACGAGTACGCCGGCGCCACTGACCTTGCACGCCAGGTGCAGCTGGCGGCGCAGCGCTGGCGGCAGACCCGCCAGGAGCTCGAGCGGCTGAGCAACTCCGGGGACGAACAGCGCGCGCAGCACCAGTTGCTCAGCTATCAGCTCGAAGAGCTGGAAAACCTCAACCTGGGCGAAAACGAACTTGAGCTGCTGGAACAGGAACACAAGAACCTGACCAATGCAGAGGCCCTGTTCGGTATCTGCCGCCAGGTCATCGACCATTGCAGCGAGAGCGACTCGGGCAATGTGCTCAGTGCGCTGACCGTCAGCCTCAATCGCCTGACCGCCGTACAGAATGCCCCCAAGGCGCTGGCCGAGGCGGCCAACATGATCGCCAGTGCGCAGATTCAGGTGGAAGAAGCAGTGGGCGAGCTCAACCGCTTTCTCGACCATTTCGACGCCGACCCCGCGCGGCTGCAGCAGCTGGAAGAACGTCTCGACGCCCTGTACACCCTGGCGCGCAAACACCGCGTGCACCCCAGCGAGCTGGCCGACCTGCAGCAACGACTGATGGAGGAGCTCGAAGGCCTCAACGCCAACGACGAGTCCATTGCCCGACTGGGTGACGAACTTGCCGCCTATGCCCGCCACTACCAGGAAAAGGCCTCGGAGCTGAGCCGCCTGCGCCAGCAGGCCGCGACCCAGCTGGCTGGCGCGGTGGAGCTTGAGATTCAGCGCCTGGGCATGCCTGGCGGACGCTTCAGCATCGAACTTCGCCCCAACAGTGGCGAAGACTTGTTGCCCCAGGGCCTGGAGCAGGTCGAACTGCTGGTCAGCGCCAACCCCGGCCAGCCGCTCAAGGCACTGGCCAAGGTGGCTTCCGGGGGTGAATTGTCACGGATCAGCCTGGCGATCCAGGTCATTACCGCTCAGACCTCGCGCATTCCGACCCTGGTGTTCGACGAAGTCGACGTGGGTATCGGCGGGCCGACTGCGGAAATTGTGGGGCAGCTGTTGCGTCGCCTGGGCGAGCGTGGGCAGGTATTGACGGTCACCCACCTGCCGCAGGTTGCCGCGCAGGGCCACCATCACCTGTTCGTGCACAAGGTGCGCAACAGCGATGCGACCCATACGGCGGTGGCGAGCCTGGGCAAACGCGAGCGGGTCGAAGAAGTGGCGCGCATGCTGGGCGGCATCGACCTGACCAAGGAATCGCTGGCGCATGCCAGAAAGATGGTCGTCACCAGCAAAGCCTGACTGCCCCCGCAGGAGCCGGCCTTGCCGGCGTACAACGTTACAGCCCCCACAAAGCACGAAGGCGACCCCAAGGTCGCCTTCAATGCCGTGCAATTCAAAGCAAAGTGCTTACTTTTTCTTGCGCACGTACAGCACGAGATTGTGATCTACCAACTCGTAGCCGTGCTCCAGCACGATTTCCTTCTGACGCTTTTCGATTTCGGCATCGAAGAACTCGATGACTTCGCCAGACTCCACGTTGACCATATGGTCGTGGTGGCCGCCGTCGGCCAGTTCAAACACTGCATGACCGCCGTCGAAGTTGTGACGAACGACAAGACCTGCCGCCTCGAACTGGGTCAGAACACGGTAAACCGTGGCCAGACCGACGTCCTCGCCTGCCTCCATCAACGCCTTGTAGACGTCTTCAGCACTCATGTGGCGCTGCTCGGTGGAGTCGAGCATCTGTAGAATCTTGACTCGAGGCAGGGTCACCTTGAGACCGGCTTTGCGTAATTCGCTATTTTCAACCATGGTCAGCTTTCTCGCCGATGCTGCTTCGCAGCTTCTCTGAATACGGGTATGATCGGGGTTTACGTTGTCCAGCCAAGATAGTGGAAGTCGCCCACCGATGCAAAACACCAAGCTCTTGCTAACCAGCCTCACCTTTGTGGGACTGCTCGCACTCGCCGGTTGCTCGTTCCCCGGGGTTTACAAAATCGACATCCAGCAGGGCAATGTCGTCACGCAGGACATGATAGACCAATTGCGGCCGGGAATGACCCGCCGGCAAGTACGGTTTATCATGGGCAACCCTCTGATCCAGGACACCTTCCACACCAACCGTTGGGACTACCTGTACAGTCTGCAACCAGGTGGGGGCGAGCGCCAGCAGGAACGGATGAGCGTGTTCTTCAACGAGAACGACCAGCTCGCCAGCCTGTCGGGTGACTTCATGCCGGGTGTGAGCCGCGATCAGGAAATCCTTGGCGGCGCAGCGGGCACCACTGTCAGCCCTGCCGAAGGCGAGACACCTGCCAAGCAGGAAGCCCCCGCCAAGCCTGGCTCGCTGGAAGACACCATCCAGCGCGACGTCGATACCATCGAAGTCATCCCGGTTCCAGTGCCGGAACCGCTGGACACCTCGCCGCAGTAAGCAAGGCGCAGGCAATAAAAAGCCCGGATCATTCCGGGCTTTTTCATGCGCGGCGTTTCACCGCTTGGCCTTCTTGAACACCCTGGCTACCTTGGCCGCGCGCTGTTTGCGCACCTCCTTGGGGTCGATCAGCAGCGGCCGATACAGCTCGATCCGATCACCCGCCTCGACCGGATGCTGCGACGCAACCACCTTGCCAAAGATACCCATCGGGCAATCCCCGATCGACACGCCCGGCAACTGCCCGGCGATGCCCGACAAGCGAACCGCCTCGCTCACCGACGTACCCGCTGGCACCTCCAGCGCCAGCAACAGCTGCTGCTCGGCGGTGGCGTAGACCACTTCGATGGGCAGCATCGGCTCAGCCATTGAGTTGCTTGGCCCGCTGGCAGAACGCATCCACCAGGGTGTTGGCCGCCTGGTTGAAGATCGGCCCCAGGGTGGCGCGCACCAGCGGCCCGGCGTAATCGAACGACAGGTCCAGGCTGATCTTGCAGGCCTTGTCGCCGAGTGCCTTGAACGTCCACAGCCCGTGCAGCTGATTGAACGGCCCCTCCTCAAGGTTCATCTCGATGGACTGCCCTGGCACCAACTCATTTCGCGTTACAAAACTCTGGCTCATGCCGCCCTTGGCCGCCTCGACTCGCGCACGCATCAGGGTCTCGCTCTGCTCCAGCACCGTGCTGGAGGAACACCACGGCAGAAATTCCGAATAGCGGGCGACGTCATTCACCAGGTCATACAGCGCCTGAGCGGGGTACGGCAACAGTGCCGAACGTTGAATATGGGTAGTCATCCAGGCGTCACTTCCAAAGCTGAGCGGTAAACACGATGCGAATGCCGAGGGGCGCCACATAGCGCATCAAGAGGAAAAACAGCGCGTATTGTCCGGGATTCACTCCAACGGCTCAAGCGTACCGCTACCCCGTAGCCGACAGCGCGACGACTGCCTATAATGCCGCCCCTATGGCTAAACAAAAGAAGCATCCGACAGGGACCATCGCGCAGAATAAAAAGGCGCGTCACGATTACTTCATCGAGCACAAGTTCGAGGCCGGATTGGTCCTGTCCGGTTGGGAAGTAAAAAGTCTGCGTGCCGGCAAGGCGCATCTTGTGGACAGCTACGTGCTGCTCAAGGACGGTGAAGCATGGCTGATGGGCTGCCATATCACCCCCCTGACCGCGGCCAGCACCCACGTGATCGCCGACCCGACCCGTACCCGTAAACTGCTGCTCAATCGCCGCGAGCTGGAGCGCCTGTTCGTGGGCGTACAGCAGAAGGGCTATACCTGCGTGGCATTGTCGATGTACTGGAGCAAGCACTTGATCAAGTGCGAGATTGCCCTGGGCAAGGGCAAGAAGGAATACGACAAGCGCGATACCCAGCGCGAGCGTGATTCCGATCGCGAGTTGCAGCGCGCCGTGCGCAGCAAGGGCCGCGACGAGTAGGCACGCCTGCTCTAGCCACTTTGCCAGCAAAGCCGGCTCCTACAGGCCAAGCGAAACCCTGTAGGAGCCGGCCTTGCCGGCGAAAGCCGCAACACTTGTCTAGCGCCCGTTGCGCCGCTCTGCCCGCGCGACCCGCTGCACTTCCTGACGCACCTCTTCGAGCACCTCCTGCACATACAGAATGTGCTGGCTCGACACCTCCCGTGCATCCTGCGCACGCCCTTCGACAATCGCCAGGTACAGGTCCCGGTGCTGCGCAATCAGCATGTCGCGGGTCTCGCTGCGCTGCTTGTACATACCGCCGATGTTGGTCACCACGTTGCGCTTGAGCAGGTCGAACAACCCGCGAATGGTATGCAGCAGCACCGCGTTATGGCTGGCCTCGGCAATCGCCAGGTGGAACGACGCATCCGCCGCCCCTTCCTCGGCTCGGCTCACCTCATCGGCACGCGCATAACAGTCCTGCAGCGCATCGAACGCCACCTTCAACCGCTCGCGATCCACCGCGGTGGCACGCAATGCGGCGTAATAGGCACACGACGCCTCCAGCGTATGACGAAACTCCAGCAGGTCGCGTTCAACCTCCGGATTGTTCTCCAGCAATTGCAACAAGGGGTCGCTGAACGTCGAACCCATCGACTGGGCAACATAATTGCCGCCGCCCTGTCGGCTCACCAGCATGCCCTTGGCTACCAGCTTCTGGATCGCCTCGCGCAACGACGGGCGTGACACCCCGAACTGCTCGGCCAGTTGCCGCTCGGCCGGCAACCGCTCACCGGCGGTCAAGGTGCCTTCAAGAATCATCCCCTCAAGCCGCTCGACGATATCGTCGGACAAACGGCGTTGGCGGACCTGGTTGAAAACCATCACATGCTCTCCACAATCCCGAGTTCGTTCGGGGCCGCCTATTTTGGCCTATCGGTGCCCACGCCACACCCACCAGTTGGCGAATTTCGAAGCCGCTCAGCAGACCTTTTTTCAACCGTCCGACGAAAGTTTTAGCGGGGCAAATTGACACACCCACCACAGGGCTCTTAACCTAGTGGCTCGACATTGTAAATTGGTATGACCAATTAGCCAATGCCACTGCATGACCAACAACAATTAGGGGCCACCCCATATGCAAACCTGGCAACAACTCTATAGTCCGCTTGGTAGTCTCGGCCTGTCCGCCCTGGCGGCAGTCATCCCTATCGTGTTCTTCTTCCTGGCGCTGGCCGTGTTCCGCCTCAAGGGTCATGTGGCAGGCAGCATCACGCTGGCGCTGTCGATCCTGGTCGCCATCTTCGCCTTCCAGATGCCCGCCGACATGGCCCTGGCTGCTGCCGGGTACGGTTTTGCCTATGGCCTGTGGCCCATCGCCTGGATCATCGTCGCGGCGGTGTTCCTGTACAAACTGACGGTCAAGAGCGGCCAGTTCGAAGTGATCCGCAGCTCGGTGCTGTCGATCACCGACGACCAGCGTCTGCAGGTTCTGCTGATCGGCTTCTGCTTCGGCGCCTTCCTGGAAGGCGCGGCAGGCTTCGGCGCACCCGTGGCCATTACCGCTGCACTGCTGGTGGGCCTGGGTTTCAACCCGCTGTACGCCGCCGGCCTGTGCCTGATCGCCAACACCGCCCCGGTGGCCTTCGGCGCCCTGGGTATCCCGATCATCGTGGCCGGCCAGGTCACCGGTATCGACGCCTTCAAGATCGGCGCCATGACCGGTCGTCAGTTGCCGCTGCTGTCGCTGTTCGTGCCGTTCTGGCTGGTGTTCATGATGGACGGCCTGCGCGGCGTCAAGGAGACCTGGCCTGCAGCCCTGGTGGCCGGCCTGAGCTTCGCCGTCACCCAGTACTTCACCTCCAACTTCATCGGCCCGGAACTGCCGGACATCACCTCGGCACTGGCCAGCCTGATCTCCCTGACCCTGTTCCTCAAGGTCTGGCAGCCCAAGCGCTCGATGACCACCGCCACCGGCAGCGTTGGTGCAGCCGTGGTCAACGGTGGCGGTAGCCAGCCTTCGCCTTACAGCTTTGGCGAGATCTTCAAGGCCTGGTCGCCGTTCCTGATCCTCACCGTGCTGGTCACCATCTGGACCCTCAAGCCATTCAAGGCAGCCTTTGCCGCCGGTGGTTCGATGTACAGCTGGGTGTTCAACTTCGCCATCCCGCACCTTGACCAGCTGGTGATCAAGACCGCGCCGATCGTCGCCGCCCCGACCGCCATGCCGGCGGTGTTCAAGCTCGACCCGATCTCGGCCACCGGTACCGCGATCTTCTTCTCCGCGCTGCTGTCGATGCTGGTGCTGAAGATCAACTTCAAGACTGGCCTGACCACGCTGAAGGAAACCTTCTTCGAACTGCGCTGGCCGATCCTGTCGATCGGCATGGTGCTGGCCTTTGCCTTCGTCACCAACTACTCGGGCATGTCGTCGACCATGGCCCTGGTACTGGCCGGCACCGGCGCAGCGTTCCCGTTCTTCTCGCCGTTCCTTGGCTGGCTGGGCGTGTTCCTGACCGGTTCGGACACTTCGTCCAACGCGCTGTTCAGTTCGCTGCAGGCCACCACCGCGCACCAGATCGGGGTCAACGACACCCTGCTGGTGGCCGCGAACACCAGCGGCGGCGTTACCGGCAAGATGATCTCGCCACAGTCCATCGCCGTGGCATGCGCGGCCACCGGGCTGGTCGGCAAGGAGTCGGACCTGTTCCGCTTCACCCTCAAGCACAGCTTGTTCTTCGCCACCATCGTCGGCCTGATCACCTTGATCCAGGCGTACTGGCTGACCGGCATGCTGGTTCACTAAAGTGAAAGAGGCCGGGCGCCCCAAGGGCGCCCGGCAGCTGCCCCTTTCAACCGACGCTGCGAGACACCATGATCATTTCAGCCTCTACCGACTACCGCGCCGCAGCCCAACGCAAGCTGCCGCCCTTCCTGTTCCACTACGCCGACGGCGGCGCCTACGCCGAGTACACCCTGCGCCACAACGTCGAAGACCTGGCCAGCATCGCCCTGCGCCAGCGCGTTCTGAAGAACATGTCCGAGCTCAGCCTCGAGACCCGCCTGTTCGATGAAACCCTGAGCATGCCCGTGGCCCTGGCACCGGTCGGCCTGACCGGCATGTACGCCCGGCGCGGCGAGGTGCAGGCGGCACGTGCCGCGGCGGCCAAGGGCATCCCCTTCACCCTGTCGACCGTGTCCGTGTGCCCGATCGAGGAAGTGGCCCCGGCCATCGACCGGCCCATGTGGTTCCAGCTCTATGTGCTCAAGGACCGCGGCTTCATGCGCAATGCCCTGGAGCGTGCCAAGGCCGCCGGCGTGACCACCCTGGTGTTCACCGTGGACATGCCCGTACCCGGCGCACGCTACCGTGACGCCCACTCTGGCATGAGCGGCCCTAACGCACCGCTGCGGCGCATGTGGCAGGCCATGACCCACCCCCAGTGGGCGCTGGATGTAGGCCTGCTGGGCAAGCCCCACGACCTGGGCAACATCTCCAAATACCGCGGTAGCCCCACCGGCCTGGCCGACTACATCGGCTGGCTGGGCGCCAACTTCGACCCGTCGATTTCCTGGAAGGACCTGGAATGGATCCGCGAGTTCTGGGATGGCCCGATGGTGATCAAGGGTATTCTCGACCCGGACGACGCGCGCGACGCCGTGAAATTCGGTGCCGACGGCATCGTGGTGTCCAACCACGGCGGTCGCCAGCTTGACGGCGTGCTGTCCAGCGCCCGTGCCCTGCCGGCCATCGCCGATGCGGTCAAGGGCGACCTGAAGATCCTCGCCGATTCCGGTATCCGCAGCGGCCTGGACGTGGTGCGCATGATCGCCCTGGGCGCAGACACGGTACTGATCGGCCGTGCCTTCCTCTATGCCCTCGCCACCGCAGGCGAAGCCGGCGTGAAGAACCTGCTCGACCTGTTCGAAAAGGAAATGCGCGTGGCCATGGTGCTGACCGGCGCCAAGTCCATCAGCGAGATCACTCGCGATTCGCTGGTACGCGAATTCGGCGCCTGACCGCCTGCCCCATCACCGCCTGATTGTCCGGGGCACGCGGCGCGATAGACGCCGTGGCCCCGCGAGGAGTTTGCATGAGCCTGCCCACCGCGTTTCTCGACTCGGTTGAACGCCTGATCCCCCGTGAGCGCCGCTTCGACGACCCCACGTCTACCCTGGCCTTCGGTACCGACGCCAGCTTCTACCGGCTGATCCCCAAGCTGGTGGTGCGCGTGGAAAGCGAAGACGAAGTGGTGGGCCTGCTCCAGCTGGCCCAGCGCGACCGCGTGCCGGTGACCTTCCGCGCCGCCGGCACCAGCCTGTCGGGCCAGGCCATCAGCGACTCGGTGCTGATCGTGCTGGGCGACAACTGGAACGGTCGCGAGATTCGCGAGCAAGGCCGGCAGATCCGCCTGCAACCTGGCGTGATCGGCGCCCAGGCCAACGCCTGGCTGGCGCCGTTCGGACGCAAGATCGGCCCCGACCCGGCGTCCATCAACGCCTGCAAGATCGGCGGCATCGTTGCCAACAACGCCAGTGGCATGTGCTGCGGCACCGCCCAGAACACCTACCACACCCTGGCCGGCCTGCGCCTGGTGCTGGCCGACGGTACCCGCCTGGACAGCGAAGACCCGGCCAGCGTCGCGGCCTTCCAGAGCAGCCATGCCGACCTGCTCGAATCGCTCGCGCGCCTGGGTCGCGAGACCCGCGCCAACACCGAACTGGCCGCGAAAATCCGCCACAAATACCGGCTCAAGAACACCACCGGCCTGTCGCTCAACGCGCTGGTCGACTACGACCAGCCACTGGACATCCTCAACCACCTGCTGGTGGGCTCCGAGGGCACCCTGGGCTTCATCAGCGCGGTTACCTACGACACCGTGATCGATCACCCGCACAAGGCGTCGGCGCTGATCGTGTTCCCGGACGTGGAAACCTGTTGCACCGCCGTCACCGTGCTGAAAAGCCAGCCGGTATCGGCCGTGGAACTGCTCGACCGGCGCAGCCTGCGCTCGGTGCAGGACAAGCCCGGCATGCCGGCCTTCGTGCAGCAGCTGTCCGAGGGTGCGTGCGCCCTGCTGATCGAGTCCCGCGCTGCCACCCAGACACTGCTGCACGAGCAACTGGGCCTGATCATGGCCTCGCTGGCACAATTTCCGGTCGAGAAACAGGTCGACTTCACCGAAGACGCCAAGGAAAACGCCAAGCTCTGGGCCATCCGCAAGGACACCTTCCCGGCCGTCGGCGCCGTGCGCAAGACCGGCACCACGGTCATCATCGAAGACGTGACCTTCCCGGTCGAGCAACTGGCCATCGGCGTCAACCGCCTGATCGAGCTGTTCGAGCGGCACCACTATGACGAAGCCATCCTGTTCGGCCATGCGCTGGAGGGCAACCTGCACTTCGTGTTCACCCAGGGTTTCAACAGTGCCGAAGAGGTCGCCCGCTACCAGGCGTTCATGGACGACGTGGCACACCTGGTGGCGGTCGAATTCGGCGGTTCGCTCAAGGCCGAACATGGCACCGGGCGCAACATGGCGCCGTTCGTCGAACTGGAATGGGGCCACGATGCCTACCAGCTGATGTGGACGCTCAAGCGCCTGCTCGACCCCAACGGTATCCTCAACCCGGATGTGGTGCTCAGCAACGACCCGCAGATTCACCTTAAAAACCTCAAGCCGTTGCCGGCCGCCGACGAGATCGTCGACAAGTGCATCGAGTGCGGCTTCTGCGAACCGGTGTGCCCGTCCAAGGGGCTGACCCTGAGCCCGCGCCAGCGCATCGTGATGTGGCGCGACATCCAGGCCAAGAAGCGCGCCGGGGTCGATACCACCGCGCTTGAACGCGACTACCAGTACCAGGGCATCGACACCTGCGCCGCCACCGGCTTGTGCGCCCAGCGCTGCCCGGTAGGCATCAACACCGGCGAACTGGTGAAGAAACTGCGCGCCCAGGCTGCCAGCCACGTGAAGACAGCCGACTGGCTGGCGGAGCATTTCCACACCGCGCTAAGCGGCGCCCGCCTCACCCTGCGCGCAGCCAACGGTGCCCGCCGCCTGTTGGGCGCGCCACGTCTGGCCCGCATCAGCCAATCGCTGAGCAAAGCCAGCAACGGCCGCCTGCCGCTCTGGACGCCGGCCATGCCGCAGCCCCTGCAGCCCATCCAGTTCAGCCCGGCGAGCAACGATGCGCGGCCCCGCGTGGTGTACCTGGCGGCCTGCGTATCGCGCGTCATGGGCCCGGCCGCTGGCGATCGCGAACAGACCTCGCTGCTGGACAAGACCCGCGGCCTGCTGGAAAAGGCCGGCTACCAGGTGGTGTTCCCCGAGAACCAGGACAGCCTGTGCTGCGGTCAGCCGTTCGCCTCCAAGGGCTATGCCGAACAGGCCGAGCACAAGCGCCAGGAACTGATTGGCGCGCTGCTGCATGCCAGCCGCGGCGGGCTCGACCCGATCTACTGCGACACCAGCCCGTGCACCTTGCGCCTGGTGCAAGACCTCAAGGACTCGCGCCTGGACCTGTATGACCCGGTGCGCTTCATCCGCACCCACCTGGTGGACAAGCTGGAGTTCACCCCGCAGGACGCACCGATTGCCGTGCACGTGACCTGCAGCACCCAGCACCTGGGCGAGAGCCAGGCCCTGATCGACCTGGCGCGGCGTTGCAGCAAAGAGGTGGTGATACCCGAGGGCATCCACTGCTGCGGGTTCGCTGGCGACAAGGGCTTCACCACCCCCGAACTGAACGCACATTCACTGCGTAGCCTAAAGGACGCCGTGCAGTACTGCAGCGAAGGCATCTCCACCAGCCGCACCTGTGAAATCGGCTTGAGCGAGCATGGCGGCATCGACTATCACGGCCTGGTGTACCTGGTGGACCGGGTGACCAGAGCCAGGGCGCTGTGAGCCAAGGCGGCTCCTGCACACCGGCAGGAGCTGGCCTTGCCGGCGAACAGGCCATCTGCCACAACATCCGTCTGAACCCCTGGCATTGGCCGCAGTCCATGCAAATAGGCCCCTTATCCTGAGGCCTTCCCAGCCAAGGAGATTCACATGAAGCGTACTGCGATTACCGGACTGTTCCTCAGCGCCGCACTGCTAGCCTCGCCTGTGTTCGCGGCGGATAAAGACCTGTGTACCAGCAACCTGCAGAAGATCGACGACCAGATGGCAACCATGGGCGCGACCTCCGAAGGGCTGGACGCTGCGCTGAAGCAGCATGTGGCTGACGCCAAGGCCGCGCAGGCGGCGGGCAACGACAAGGATTGCATCACCATCAGCGCCAAGGTGCTGTCGCGCCTCGAGAAGACCGACAAGGGCGGCAACGGTCAGTAACCTCGGTGGGCGACCGGACCGGTAGTCGACGTCGCCCGACCGATGGCGTATACTCCATCACATGCACCCGAAACGGTGCTAGCGCTAGAGCAGTAAAAAATGGGGCCGATTAGGATTCGACGCCGGTGATGAAACTCTAGGTGCATGCCGAGTTGGTAACAGAACTCGTAAATCCACTGTTGCAACTTTCTATAGTTGCCAATGACGAAAACTACGAGGGTTACGCTCTCGCTGCGTAAGCAGCCGAGCCCGCTCTCCTGGTAGCTTCGGCTCCAGCAATCACTAGGGGATGCCTGTAAACCCGAAGTGATTGTCATACAGAACAGGATCGTCGTGTAGCACGTTGGGGGCAAAGCGACTAAAACTTACCCAACTCGTCCAAAGCACCCTGCCCGTCGGGCGGCTGCGGATTAACTCAATAGACACGGCTAAGCATGTAGTACCGACAGCGGAGTACTGGCGGACGGGGGTTCAAATCCCCCCGGCTCCACCACTTCGTCATCTAAAGACGTCCACGGACGTCTTTTTTTGTGCCTTAAATCCAGTAAATACGCGGGCTTCAGGGCTATGGACGGCTTTCTAGGTTTTTTGAGTTCCAGCCGATTTGGTATTCCCAATGGTATTCCCGGCTAACCGGCGCTAATCTTGGGAATACCAAAAGGTGTCATGGAGTACTTCTCATGTGCGCTCAAACCACCCGCCTCTCCGACCGCCAGCTCAAGGCGGTCAAACCGAAAGACAAGGATTACGTCCTCACCGATGGCGACGGGCTCCAACTGCGAGTCAGGGTCAATCGCTCGATGCAGTGGAATTTCAATTACCGACATCCCGTCACCAAGAATCGGATCAACATGGCACTCGGCTCTTATCCCGAGGTTTCTCTCGCGCAAGCGAGGAAGAAAACCGTTGCGGCTAGAGAACTGCTTGCACAGGGCATCGACCCAAAAGCTCAGCGCAATGAGCTTCAGGAAGCCAAACGGGCGGAAACGGAACACACCTTCGAGAACGTGGCCACCGCCTGGTTCGAGCTAAAGAAGGATTCCGTCACGCCGGCGTATGCCGAAGACATTTGGCGCTCCCTCACACTGCATGTTTTTCCGAGCATGAAATCAACGCCTCTCTCGGAAGTCAGCGCCCCAATGGTCATCAAGCTCCTTCGTCCGATTGAGGCCAAAGGCAGCCTCGAAACAGTTAAGCGAGTTAGCCAGCGCCTTAACGAGATCATGACCTACGGGGTCAATTCAGGAATGATCTTTGCCAACCCTCTCAGCGGCATTCGAGCGGTGTTTAAGAAACCAAAGAAAGAGAACATGGCAGCGCTACCACCAGATGAGCTTCCGGAGCTCATGATGGAAATTGCGAACGCCAGCATCAAGCGGACGACCCGCTGCTTGATCGAATGGCAGCTACACACTATGACCCGTCCTGCCGAAGCGGCTACCACTCGATGGGCAGATATCGACTTCGACAAACGCATCTGGACCATCCCTGCGGAGCGAATGAAAAAGCGTCGCCCCCACACGATCCCGCTGACCGAACATGCACTCTCGTTATTGGAGACGCTTAAGCCCCATAGCGGCCACAGGGATTATGTGTTCCCGTCAGATAGAAACCCGCGCACCCACGCGAATAGCCAGACAGCCAACATGGCGTTGAAACGAATGGGCTTTCAGGACCGCTTGGTCAGCCACGGCATGCGCTCCATGGCCAGCACCATCCTGAACGAGCATGGATGGGATCCGGAGCTAATCGAAGTCGCACTTGCGCATGTCGATAAAGACGAAGTACGGAGCGCCTACAACCGGGCGGATTACATAGAACGCCGGCGTCCGATGATGGCCTGGTGGAGTGAACATATCCAGAAGGCGGCCATGGGCAGCCTATCGGTATCTGCCATTAACCAAACCCGGGACCGCAATGTTCTCCCGATACGCTGAAGGCTCACGTGATTATAATGCAGCTCGCGGCTGGCGCCGAATCCTTTCCTTGCCTGTGCTGCTCATGCTAAGCCCCTAAACATGGGAAGGCTCCGCACTCCCATGTTTAGGGGCTCATTGGTGAAGAATGCGGATCGGTCTAGTAGTAATTGACTCACTGCTTGCCTTTACCCACTGAACAGCACTGAAAATCCGATCTGTTCTTATAAATAATTACTAGTCATTGGCTGCTGGAAATTACCTGGCTCCACGAGCCACATCATCCCACCACCCAATGAACACGCTTCACCCGAAAGGCGAATAGCCATCGCCTCAGACCTGCTAATCCTCTGTTTACGTGGGCCACAGCGTGAGACACGCTTGGATAGCAAGAAATTATGCTGTTAGGACCTCCGTGATCCCTCGTACGCACGAACGTCCTGAGATATTGACGCAATTGGAAAGCTGCATTATAAATTGGCTCCAGGATCCAATGAGAAAAATGAGAACACATTGAAATCAACAGCAGACCTTAAAAATGCTTTCCCTGAAATAAATGCTCAGGTCCCGCTATCAAGAAATCTTGTGGAGGAAACGTTAAGGGATGGGATTTTGAACGGCCGCCTGGCGGGCGGTACAGCCTTACGGCAGGAGGAGCTAGCCCGCATGTTCGGCGTTAGCCGTATGCCTGTCCGCGAGGCGCTGTTGAAACTTGAGGCTCAAGGACTGGTACGAAATGTACCCAACAAAGGCGCCATCGTACTTCAGATGAATGTTGACGATGCCGTCGAAACATATGCCATACGCCTGTTGCTTGAGCCGGAGGCGTTACGCCAATCAATTCCCAATCTGTGTAAGGAGGATTTCAAACAATCTAGGGAACACATTGTTGCTATGGAAAGTGAAACAGATTTGGAGAGCCTTGGACGCCTCAACAGGCTATTTCACATGTCTCTATATCGACGCACGCCCAACAAGAAGCTGCTGCGTCTGATCGACATTGAATTGCAGGAAGAGGAGCGCTTCTTGCGACTTCACCTCTCGGCTATGGGGCTGGGAGAAATGGCACAGGACGACCACAAGGCATTAGTGTCGCTTGCTGAAGCCAGAGCCCCCGAAGAGGCGGCCTCTGTGTTGCGCCAGCACCTACAGCGGGCTTGCGACACATTCAAAAACTATCTGGAAAAACAGATGACCAGTTAAAGCACGATCCACAAACCCGTGAGGTGTCAAATGGAAGAACAGGTACGTTCCCCTGACCTAGATTTTAGTCTCAGCCAGAATGAATTGGAGAAGTTCCACCGTGACGGTTACATAGGGCCTTTCGACCTTTATCACAAGGACGAAATGGAGCGCAGCTTACAAGCTCTACGGCCCAAACTGCTCAACACCAAGAAAGCGATCTATAGCCAGGACAAGGCGGTGTCAGGGATAACGAACCTGTCCAACTATGACCGTCACTTGGACGTCGACTTCCTCGCAGAGCACATTACCCGTCCAGAAATAGTCGATCGGGTGTCGAGCATCCTTGGGCGTGACACACTTTGCTGGCGCACCGAGTTCTTTCCCAAGTACCCCGGCGACGAAGGCACCGACTGGCACCAAGCCGATAATTTTTCTAACGTTGCCGGCTCCAAGCATCCTCAAATAGTCTGGCCGGAAGACGCCCAGTTCGGCGGCACCATCACCGTCTGGGCCGCATTCACCGATGCCACCATTGAAAATGGTTGTCTGCAGTTCATTCCCGGTACTCACCGGACCATGAACTACGACGAATCGAAGACCATGGATTACCAATCCGACGCCATCAATAAGATGGAAAAGGACGGCGTCCGTCGGGGCTTCTTCGGTTATGACTATCGACAACTGCAGAAAGACCCGAACTGGAAGCCCGACGAGTCCCAGGCCAAATCCATGGTCATGCGCCAAGGCCAGTTCATCATTTTCTGGTCGACCCTTATGCATGCCTCGCACCCGCACAACGGCCTGACCGACCAGATGCGCCTGGGCTTCGCCGCCCGTTATCTGCCGACCTCAGTGCAAGTCTATCCGTACTCGAACACTCTCGAGGAATTCGGCGGCCAGGCCAGCCTGGACAAGTTCGGTTGCGTATTGGTGTCCGGGGATAATCGTTTCCCTCACAACCGTTTTGTCGATCGCACCTGCAACGGCTTCCCATTCCCTCGGCGCTGAGCCAGATAAAGAAGGAGAACAGAGCATGAGCAACGTAGGAGAAATCGGCAAAATCGAGTTCTGGCTGATTAATACCTGCCGCGAATTGGGGCTACGTGTGGAAAATGCCAGCAGCGACTTCTTCGCCGCAGGAGGCACGTCACTCAGCGCCATCCGCCTGATTGCGAAGGCTGAGGAGCGTTTTGGCGAGGACAGTTTGCCCCCCGAGGATCTCTTCGCACAGAGCCTTGTAAGTGACATTGCTACCTGCATTCAACGTAACGCAAAACACTTTAACGCCCTGACGGAGATCTGAGGATATGTCCGGGCAAGCATACGATGAGCGCTGGCTTCTGGTGCCCCGCCCCCGGATTCGTCCGCGCTTGCGTCTGATCTGCTTCCCTTATGCGGGAGGTAACCCCGATCTATTTCGCAGTTGGGTAAATGGTTTGGACGCAGACGTGGAACTGCTCGCCGTACGCCTGCCCGGCCGAGGTTCCAGAATCAAGGAAACGCCGTATGAGGAATGGTCGCCACTGATCGAGGACTGCCTCGAGGTACTGGCGCCCTACCTTAATGCCCCCCATGCGCTCTATGGGCACAGCTTCGGCGGACGCCTGGCCTACGAACTGGCTCAGAAAATCCGCTATCGCCATCCCGGCCAGACCCACCGTTTGTTCGTCAGCGGCTGCCGCAGCCCGGCCAGCCGACAAGCGCAGCCTTATCTGCATCAACTCTGCGCCGAGGATTTCCATCAAGCCCTACACACCATGGGCGGGACGCCGCTGGCGGTACTACAGAGCGAGATTCTGATGCGCCTTATGCTCCCAGCGCTGCGCAGCGACATGCGGCTCTCGGAAATTTGGGAAGACTGGCATGAGCGACCGTTGGAGATTCCCATACACGCCTATTTCGGCCGCCACGACCCGATCGACCGACAAGCCAGCATGGCAGGTTGGTCCATGCATACCTCGAAAGAATTTGAACTGATCGAGATCAATGGCGATCACTTTTTCCTCGACAGCCATCGCCATCAACTGCTGCACAGCTTGACCACTCGAATGAGGAATCAGCATGCAAACGCTTGAGCTAACCCCTTCAGCCTTGGCGCTGCACATACAAGTCAACCAAACCCACGTACCTTATCCGGATCACCTATCGGTCGGCGAGTTGTTCTCCCGCACCGCAGCGCGCCACCCGAACGCCATTGCCATATGGCATCAGGATCATGAGTGTAGCTATCAACAGTTGAACACCCACGCCAACCACTTGGCGTGGTACCTGCTCGCCAAGGGCGTGCAACCTGGCGATGTAATAGCCGTCAGCCTACCGCGCAGCACCGAACTGATCGTGGCGCTCTTGGCGATCCTGAAGGCTGGAGCGAGCTACCTGCCCATCGATGCGGGTTGGCCGGAGCAACGTATTCATGAAGTGCTAGGCCAAGCATGCTGCGACTACCTGATAGGAAGCGAAAACACCAGGCACGACACCCGCTTTTCCCGCTACCACGTGTTGGCACCCAGTGCTGTTGCAGAAGCGACTGAGAATCGAGGCGACCCGCCGCTTATAATCGAAGCCGACGCCATCGCCTACATCAACTTTACCTCCGGCTCCACAGGCAAGCCCAAAGGCGTGCCTGTCCCACACCGGGGCATTACCCGCCTGGTATACAACGCCCGCTACGCCTGCCTGGACGAGAACAGCAGGTTGCTGCAAATGGCGCCTGCGACCTTCGACGCGGCTACCTTCGAAATCTGGGGTGCCCTGCTGCTAGGCGGCACCTGTGTGCTTTACCCGGACGTGTACATTCGCGCTTCGCGGCTACAGCACATCCTGCAGACGCAAAAGATCAGCGTGCTGTTTCTGACCACAGCCCTATTCAATACCCTGATCGACGAAATGCCACAGGCGTTGGACAGTGTCGGTACCGTCCTCACCGGCGGAGAAGCACACTCTCTGCGGCATATGGCCAAAGCCCTGGAGCGATACGGGCCGGGACGGATCGTCAGCGTCTATGGCCCGACAGAGAGCACAACATTCGCGACGTACTATCCGCTCTGCGAGCTGCGCAACGAGGATACCGCCCTCCCCATCGGCTTCCCGATCCAGAACACCCGCGTCTACCTGATTGACCAGGATCGCCTCTGCGAACAGGGTCAAAGCGGCGAGGTTTGTCTCGCCGGACCCGGCCTTTCGCCAGGCTACCTCGGACTGCCAGACGTCAACCGCGAGCGCTTCTTTGAATGCCTGATCGGCGAACGCCAGGAACGGCTCTATCGCACCGGGGACCGAGGCTACTTCCGCGGAGACGGTGCCATAGTGTTTCAAGGACGTACTGATGACCAGGTGAAGATCAACGGCTTTCGAATCGAACTGGGGGAAATTGCCTACCATCTCAACCGCCATCCGCAGGTGCGACAAAGCGTCATTACCGTTACTGAATCACCGCAGGGCGAGAAGTCGCTGGTCGCCTTCGTGATCGCCGTCGACCCCTCATGTTGCCCGGAGCAACTGCGTCTTAGCCTGGCTACGCAGCTGCCGGCCTACATGGTTCCACGCCACATCCAACTCTGCGAAATCCTACCGCTGTCCGCCACCGGCAAGATCGATCATCGGCGACTGCTATCTACGCTTCATCCATTGGGAGAACCCGCTTATGACAATCAGTAAACGCGCTCAGCAATTCCAGGACACCCTTCACGAGCGCGGCCTCGACCTGACCGTTCAGGAGTTGCCGGACTCGACCCGCACTGCCGACGATGCCGCCCAAGCGCTGGGATGCGAAAAGGCCCAAATCGTCAAGTCGCTGATTTTTCGCACCCGCGACAATATCCCGGTGCTGGTACTGGCAAGCGGGCCGAACCGAGTGAACGAAAAGACCATTTCGCGGCTGGTCGGCGACAAGATTTTCAAGGCAGATGCTGACTTCGTCAAAGAGGTGACCGGCTTCACCATCGGTGGCGTTCCGCCTCTCGGACATAAGCAAGAGCTGAAGCTGTTCGTCGATGAAGACCTGCTGACGTTCGACGAAATTTGGGCCGCAGCCGGTACCCCTAACGCCGTATTCAGAATTCCTGGCTGTCTGACAGACATCATCTCGGCACACCAAGTGATCTCGGTGAAATAAAAGCGAACCGACTATGCCCAGCCCCTATCTGAGCGACAGCCATCGCAACTTCGCCCTACAGGTGCGCCAGATCCTGCAGAGCCAGCTTCTGCCAATAGCAGACGCTGCCGAAGAACGTGGACATCTGTGCGAAAACGCCTGGCAGACCCTGGCCGAGCACGGCCTGCTAGGTTTGCCACAGCGTGGCGAAGGCTTTCTGGAAAGCGCTGTGTTCCTTGAAGAGCTGGGCGCGCTGGGGTACGCCGGTATCCGTGCGTCGGTTGGGGTGCATGCCTACATGGCCAGCGCCTACCTGGAGTTGTTCGGTAGCGAAGAACAAATCCAGCGCTACCTTCCTGGCATTCGCCAAGGACGGATCATTACCGCCTTGGCTATCAGCGAAGAACACGCCGGAAGCGATCTCAGCCAGATACAATGCAGAGCGCTACCCTCGGCTAACGGTTTTATCGTTGAGGGCAGCAAACGCTATATCGCTAATGGTTCCCGCGCCTCCTTGATCGTGACCCTGGTGCGCAGCGGCGAAGGCCAGCACGCACTGGGCAGCAGCAGTCTGTTGCTGATCGATGGCGACAGCCCGGGGCTGGTGCGCACGCCGCACCCCATGCTTGGCTGGTGCAGCGCCGACGTCTGCGATCTCGACTTCACCCATCTGGTGGTGCCGGCCTGCAATGTGCTCGGCAAATCCGGCAAGGGCCTGCTCTACCTGATGCAGGGCCTGGATTTCGAACGCCTGGTCGCAGGTCTTCTAGCCCTCGGTGGGGCCCACCACAGCATCCGTGTACTCGACGGGTGCGTGCGTCGACATCAACTCCAGGGCAGGCCACTCAGCGACAAACAAAGTGTCCGGCACCGTCTGGCAGACCTCGTCGGCGAACAACAAATCCTACGGAACTACGCCTATCAGGTGGCATGGCAGCACAGCAAAGGCCAACTCGACACGCGCTCCGCCTGCATCCTCAAACTGCGCGCCACCGAACTCGCTCTCAGCGCCGCGCAGGCTTGCGCGCAACTGCATGGTGCGCAGGGCTATCAACTTAACTCCGAGGTGGCACGCGTATATCGAGATGCCATGGCCGGCACTATAGCCGCCGGTGCGAGTGAACTGATGCGCGACATGATCTTCGACAGTACGCCAGCAAGTTGAATATCCAAAGAGGCAATCACCATGGACATGGTCAATTTTCTCGGACTTTCACTGCTGCCAATTTTATCGCCCGGCCCCTCGACGATCCTCGTGGTACGTAACAGTCTGCGTTACAGCTGGATGTTTGCCGTACGACGCCTGCTTGCCGACCTCGGCGGTACATTGATCACCGCCACTCTTCTGCTTTATGGCCTGGGCGCAGTGATTGCGGCTTCAAACCTGCTCGTCGTAGGCATCCAGTTAGCAGGTGCCTGCTACGTTCTCATCATCGGCATAAGGATTTTGAGGCATGCATATTGGCCAAGCCCCTATAGCCTTGACACGGCAAACCGTTTCCACGGTTCTTGGCTAGAGGCTTTTTTTGCGGGATTGCTCAATCCCAAGACCTTGGTATTTTTCTCCCTTCTGTTTCCCTTGCTACTCGGGGAAAACAGGTCCCATTTGACGATCGCATTACTATATTCACTAAGCTATAGCCTGCTCAAAGGACTGGTTTTAGCGGTTGCCTCTGGAGTTTTCCTGCTCGCTAAAAACCGGTTGCGCCCACACTTACGCCCAGCAAATGGGACTCTTGGTGCCATATTGATCGCTGCGAGCTCAATCTTTCTGGTGAAAATATCGATCAACCTGTGGTGAATAACTGCCCTTAGAAATCACCTACCCTATTCTGATGATAAGGACGATGTTCCCCTATTTAAAAATATGCCCCCTCTTGGTCAGTCACGGCATCCGCTCCATGGCTAACACCATCCTGAACGAGCGTGGGTAGCGTCCGGAGCTAATCGAAGTCGCGCGGCGCATGTTGATAGAGATGAAGTCCGAAGTGCCATACCGGGCTAATTACAGCGACCCCGACACCCAGTGAATACTGCGCACTCCATCCTCACGGGCTCACGCTTAAGGTCTATCAGACAACCGCGATTTTTGCCTTTCTACGGCGGATCAACCCTGCTGTTAACTCGTAGTAGTAGATGGTAGCTGGAGCTGAGCATCGCAAATAGTGCTCCAGAAACCATCTCACGTGCTTGTCTCTCCAGGACCAGGGAGTCGCGCAACCCCAGCGTTCACGAATCATCTCGTGCATCCTTTCTGCTTGCCTGATGTGCCGCTGCTGCGTGGCATGTGCACCTTTGAGCACTGGACTCAGAAACAACGCTATGTCGAACTCAAACGTCATCGCCGACCTCCGATGTAGGCACTCACCACATCGATGCGGTTATGCCCCAACTCGTGGCTGATCTGCTGTCGCGCCCGCAGATCAAGCTCTCGATCTTCACGATGAACACGAACGCCATTTAGAGGTGCAGGAAAGCCGGTCATCTGCTCATAGCGCTCACAGGCGTAAGCCGCCCGCAGCTCATGAAAGCCTTTCAATCCATGCTCATGCAAGATGTCCCGTGCCGGTCGCACAACTGCCCGCATAAAGTCTTTGTAGCTTTCGTCGGGCGCCAACAAATTCCGGCTGCCATTGGGTGAGGTCGCGCGGGCCCAATCCAGGGCATCGCGAACTTGATCCGTTACCGTAATCCAGCGCGGTGCAGATGCCCCTGACCGACCACCTTTGGTGCCATCCTGAATGTTGATCTTGCCCAATCGTTCTGCCTCTCGTTGCAGCCGAGGTAGGTCCGCCAAGATCGCTTCACGCAGGCGCATACCAGTATCCCGGGCGAGGACCACAATGGCACTCACCCTATCCTGCTGACGATCTAACAGCGCCCGCGCGATCAACTCGACCTGCGCACGGTCTTGGCCTTGCGGAGCCTCACTACGCACGCTTGAGCGCTGCAAGCCAAGCGCCTTACTCGGGCTCGGGATTTTGACGTACTGATCACCGCGCAGCGCGGCCATCGTTCGGTTCACACTGGACAGGCGGTTCTGCGCGGTGGCAATGCCGATGTTGCCCTGATCAACCTGCTCCCTCACATAAGTGGCGTACCGCATGAGGATGTCACGGTCGATCTGTCGCGCATCATTCAGCCTCGGCCCTTCCTCGGATCGACACCAATTCACGAATGCCTGCCAGCGATCACTATGGGCTTTGACGGTAGCAAAATGACCGTCGCCAAACAGGTCTTTTAGTGCTTGCGGTCCAGCATAGCTAAGCTGGCGACCGAAGCCGAAATTGCGCCCCGCTCGCTTACCGACCCGAGCCATTTTCCTGCTCCTGATCGACTGCCGCGAGATCATGCAAAAGGGCTCGCCAGTTCGCACTCACGATGGCGAACTGAGCCCAATCAGTCGGGCGAAAACACAGCGTGTTGTCGGCGACGTAGAGATGCGCGCCCTCCTCTTTCAACAACTGAATGATGGCTGTCGTCGAGGTGACAGTTTTGCGGGTGGTGGCGACAGCGGCGACAGTGGCGACACCCCTTGCCCTGCCTGGCTTTGAGCGTGGCGACAAAGTGGCGACAGTAGCGGCGACAAATCGCGCTTTCGGCTCCTTTTGGCGCTGAGCCAGATGGTTGCGCAGCGCTTCATCAAGATTGAACATGGCGCACCTCGAAGGTGTGGCCGTCGGTAATGAGCCACTGATGATCAATCAACTCGACCAACAGTTTGGCGGTATGACGACTGCTCTTACGGGCAAAACGGGGACCGTTGCGGTTCAGCTCCCGAATACTGAAACGCTTCCAATCTTTGACCTGTAGCCATCGCAGCAGCCGGTCTGCCTCCTCTTTTACTCGACACACTGGCTCCTGCTCAGTCAGGCGCTGGATCTCGGTGAGGTAGTAGCCGACTAGAGCGGAGGCCCGTTGGATATGGTCGACCTCCACGACGCTGCTCTCCTCCACAACTGCAAGAATGCCGGCGACGCGCAGCAGGTTATCGGCGGCCTTTGATCCGCTGGGCCGTACGCTGGCCAGCTCGCCAAACTCCCCCAGCTGAGCTTCGATAGCATCATGCAAATCAATCCAGCGACGACGCGCCAGCGGACTGAGGCTCAGCTTTGACAGCTGCAAGGCTCCGTCAGCGGAAAGTGACCAAGGCTGATAAAACAGAGCCGAAAGGCGATGATGATAGCGCTTGAGGGCAGCGTCTTTGGACAAGTCGACAGCCTGGTAGCTACGTTGCCCGGCTAGACTGGTGGGCCAGGTCATCAAGCAGCGCCCTAGAATGCCTTGCCCCTGCAGCAACGGATCACAGAGTAACTGCATGGCCAAATACGGTTGCAGCATCAGGTGCAGGCTCAAGCGTCGGTCATAGGCTCGCAAGCTTTCACCAACCATGGAACGCGCGCGATCTATCGGGCTGCCATCCCAGAGTGACGACAAGGTCGTGACCGCTTTCAAACGGTTATCCCGACTCATGGTGCTGCTGCCGAGGAATTGTCCACCCTCATCACAGAACAGACCCATGCTAGGCAGGTCATGACAGAGCCCCTTGATCAGGGCCTCGATAGTCGGGTCGGTGGTGATCAGTCTAGGGGCTGAGGGCTCCGCTTCGAGCGACATTCCGTTTGCGGGCTCAGGATCGCCAGGCTTGATACGCTCCGCCTGTCGCTGTGCGGCACGGTACCGGGCAAGTTGTTCGCTATAGCGCTGCCACTGTTCACGCTCCCATTGCCGTGCCGGCAGCAATGCACATCGGTCTGCGGCGGTCTTGCGATCACCTGACGCGGCCACCGTGATCAGGTACAGCGACAGGGGATAATTTCTCCCGTCGAGCTGTAAGCCCGCATGACCTTGAGTGGCCAGCGCCGAGGCAGCCAACACTGATTGCGCGGCCAGTGCCTGGGGCACGCCGATGACGTCGGCCATGCGCTGCACCGCAGGTCCAAGAATTCCACCCAATGCCTGGACTGGATAAGGCTCGGCCACGGGATTCGACTCGATCAGCGGTCGAGGTGGCCGTGGGAGTTCAAGCTTTGGATCTAACTGCTGCATGGGCACTCTCCTCGTTCATTACTGGTTGTCCTCACGTAGTCCCGCCACGGCTGTTGAGTGTTATCAGGGATCAAGGCCCCTGCGGCCTGTGAGGTGTTCACTGACGCGGAACGACGGCTCCTTACGACCGGGAGCAAGGGCATAACCCCATGAATCTGGCCTCCTTAGACGCATCCGAAGATACGGGCGGGTGGAGGCTGTGCCGACTGACGAGTTCGGCACCTGGAAATCCTGGGTGGGAGAAGGCAACAACATCGACGCCTGGGGCATGCCTGACTGTCAGTCAGGTGCAGCTTTTCCATAGGCTGCGGCACCGGTGCCTGTGTCGTTGCGGATGGCGACGAATCGGATTTGTCAGGCCGATTGTCACGAGGAGAGTTGCGGCAATGCCTTGTACGACGTGGCTTGCAGCAGTGGTACGAGCGCCCGTCTCTTTCCAGAAGAAAGAGACGGGCGCAGTCTGGCGCAGCGAGGTGCGTCGAGAGGTGAGGTTGCTGCAGTGCAGCGAGGAAGGTCCATCGTCTGCCGCAGTGGGCAGATCAGTCGAGTAGGCATCCATCACTCTTGTGGAGTGACCGTGCGAGCCGCCGGACGCTAATCGCACTTCGGGAGAACCACCACACAAGTGGCGTAGCCTTAAAGGTTCTGGCTACCTGGGCAGGTGCTGTCAACGACAGCGATCCGTGCGCCAATTTTTATACTCACTCGAAAAAGCGGTCAAGCGTCACTGCCGAAGTGCTCAGAAAGTGGCGACTGTCGCCAGTATTGTCGCCATGCTCCAGGCCACGTTCTACGTGGGTTGTCGCCAGCGTCGCCGCTGTCGCCACTCCTACATCCATGCCCAACGAAAAGATCCGCACATACACTGAAATGGCGCTGCGCTTGATAAAGGTTGCAGGGAATTACTGACGTGGGAAAGCAAGTGTGGCGTTCGTCAAATTGAAAATGGGAGGGTGGAACGCCGCAGCTTCGAGAAAAGCGAGTGAACCCTCCGATCGGCGCGATCAAAGATCGCTTGATCGGAGGGTTTGGCGGGAAAAGCAAATCTCAAACGTCAATTACAGACTCAGGCATCAAAGCGGGTTGATTGAGAAGTGACGGCCTCACGTCGCATGATCAGTGTCTGCTGCAACCGCAGCAGAAAACCTGCTTCAAATGCTTCTTGGGGATCACCTGGACGATGATGCTTTCGATTTTGCGCCAGTGCCCACCACAGCGGCAATGATGAACCATCGAGCCAGGTCTCAGCGCACCGAACGCCGTCCTCAATCATCGGGCGGAATTCATTGCCCCATGGTGTTCGAAGACCAGGACAGCCTTCAGCTGAAGGGACAGAGACGTACTCACCAACCTGTTGATGAACGCGCTGAGCTGGGATACCGGACAAACATCGAAACGCCTTGTCGAACAACACAGCCGCGTCGTCCAACAGCTCTACCGCCAGCTCAACATCCTGTGGAAAATGAAGCAGGACGCTCTGTGCTCCATTAAGCCGAAGTATTGCAGCCTGCCGTAGTTTAATCGCTGCATCTTCAGGGGTAAGCGATGAAGTATCGATGCTGTTAGGTTTGGGGAGGCCAATGAGAAGCGAAAGATCAAACATCGCGGAATCCTCCGAGATGGTTTGCAGCTTGAATCATTTGACCGGGGTGGCGCACGAGCTTAAAAGGGGGACAGGTCATTTTCCTTATCTCCTCGGACAGTTAAGGAGCCGTCCACCCAGCCGTTCTGACACGAAATGGGTGGCGGACCGTACGGGGGTCAGAAACCGGCGTCCGAGGGAACCGGCCAGGCCGAAGCCTGCCCCGCACGGACCGCCATAGAAAAGCAGCAGCTAAGCCTATGTAAGCACCTAATAGCTGGCTATGGCGCTATGCGCCTCGAACAATTCAGGTTCTGACACCCGTCCACGGGATTGACCGTGGCGGGACAAAGCGTAAATGTGAAGCAGTGATAAAACAAGCATGCAGTATCAATAAGCTATACATCGAATGAAGCTGCCAGCCAGATGATGACGCTCCACGTTGACTGGTGGCCCTGCACCGCTTCAGGTCTGACCTAGCGACGAATAATGCAGAGTCCGACCACGCTGATAGAATCTGCATGGTTGTACATAACGCCCTTCTGAGAAATGTTATGAATACAGAATTGACGGAAGAAGAGATGCGCCGGGCGCTATTCGGTGACTCTCAGCCCCCTGCGCCAGCATTTAACACACACGGAAGTGCTCACAAAACGCGTGCATCATCATTTTCGAGTTATGGGCCTCGGTGAGCTCTACGCTGCACAAGCTGCCAGTGAAATGGCAGATATCTCTTATTCGCTTGAGGAGGTCGGAGCTAGCTCAGGCCCCGATGGGGTTCGCCAGCATCTTGATGGTCAATTTCGTTCGCGATACGCCCGTGACACCAACTCTTGGAAAACTTCCCTGTACGAAGGGCTCAGAGACTCAGACTGGTTTTGCATTGAAGGCTACCGACTCATCCGTACCGCCCGCGCATAAATGGCATGTCCTATGCGCTGACGAAAATCAGCTTCTACTCTATTGAGAAACCGAAATCATCGGGCACATCCTTGTTTCCAATTGTGCCTTTGACATTGTCAGATTTTTAGTACTAATATCTGACAATGTCAAAACCGGTATTCACTGGGGGCTGGACGAAATGAGCGATGGGCCACATAGAAGCTTGAAGCTGCGAAAGCCATGGAAAGAACTGGCAAAGCGTGCGGACAAAGACACCTACGATGCCTCCCAGATAGCTGAGGCTACGAAGCATGCAGTTGCCAGTGACTTCAAAATGGAGGTCTCGTGGCTCCTGATGGAAGCCCTGAAAGCAGTGTTTACCGGTTGTGATAACTCTCTGGAAATTCGAGAAATCGCGCTTACGCAACTTGAAGATGCGAAAGCATTTGCAGCAGCCTCCGTTTTTGGAACGAATCTTGTGGAATGGAGCATCGCCCTTATCCATGAAGGGAAATTTGGAATTGAAGCATTCCATGAGGCAGTAGGCCTCGCCGCCAAAGACCGCTGCCACGCGAACATACGGTCGATTGAAGAACACTACCTTCGCGACTCAAACGAGCGAAGAGCAGAGCACGTGAGTAAGAGACTACAGAATGCCATTTCTACTCTATCGACCACCCAGCTCGGTCTGGATCTTCTGGGCCCAGAGCCCGTACGAATCGCTCCACCGAGGAAGATGGAAGGTCTTGATGACGGGGTATGGTTGTGATGAACACCCTCCCGCCTAAGGAAATAGCTGTAGATATACTTGAACCTGGCGCCCGCAAAAGAAACGGCGTAATCCCGTGTTACATCGAGAAGAACATCGAGTTCGACCTCGAGGCTCTCGCATCCTTCTCATCCCATGACAAATGGGAGCCCGTAACGTATGACGCACTACTCATATCAGCTGCAGTTGAGTTCTGTGATCGCTACCTTGTCCGCAGTTCCATGAATTGGGGCCGTCGATTCATCGTTCACGCTCCAGTACACGACGTTGAGCGGTGGTCGAGTAACAAGGTAAACCGAGCGCTCGTCAACGCACTGAACCTTTTGACCGGAGACGACTGGCATTTCAATTTTGGACCTCGAAAACAAGCTGCACAGAGACCGCCGCAAGGCCAAATAGCTTTTCCTTCCAATGCAGAGGCTGTCATTGCCTTCAGTGATGGAATGGACTCACGTGCGGTCTCTGAGCTTGAGAGCAAGCGCCTAGGTAAACGCCTGATTCGTCTTCGAATAGGGAGCAAACAACACGACATTTCAAAAAAGGAACGCCAAAGGATTCCATTCACGGCCATCCCATATTCAGTCAAGCTTGATGATGCAAGAAGCGCTGAGAGAAGTGCACGCAGCCGCGGATTCAAATTCAGTATCATATCGGCAGTTGCGGCGTATCTAATTGATGCTCCAATGGCCATCATCCCCGAAAGCGGACAAGGTGCACTTGCACCTGTGCTCCTTCCTGTTGCACATGGGTATGAGGACTATCGAAATCACCCCGTCTTCACCAAGCTGATGGAGCGCTTTATCGAAGCACTTCTTGGTTACCGATTCCAGTACACCTTTCCCAGGCTTTGGATGACGAAAGGCGAGACCCTGCGCGAGTTTGTGGAAACCTGTGGCCCTAACGTGAATTGGATAACGACCAGGTCGTGCTGGCAGCAATCCCGGCAGGTAGCCGTTTCAGGCGCAAGAAGACAGTGCGGCATATGCGCCGCGTGTATGCTTCGCCGCCTTAGCGTTCACGCTGCAGGATTGGAAGAGCCACCAACGAATTATGTGTGGGAATCCCTAGATAGTCCGACCTGGAAGTCAGGCGCAGCAAAAGAATTCACCAGCTTTACCGAAGCCTTGCAACAATACGCTATCGCAGGGGTACTTCATTTCGAGCACCTTTCTTCGATTCGGGAATCTTCGCAGTACGAACTGATCAAACGCCGCAGAACGAGCGAACTGGCTCGAGCTCTGGCCGAGTCGCCACATGCCGTGGCGCAGAACCTTGACAGGCTCTTGCAGCAACATGCCAAGGAATGGTCAGCGTTCACGAGCGATATGAGATCAGAGTCGTTCGTGAGGAAGTGGATAGATGGCGCATCATGACCAAACCAAACTATGAACTGAACCCAGGTGAACTGGGTGAACGACTAAAGGTCGCGCGCGAAACCGCGGCCATGACCCAAGACGCAGCGGCCAAAGCAGTTGGCTTTGCTCGAACCACTCTTGTGGCTATTGAAAAAGGACAGCGCTCTGCAAAGCTTGACGAGATCCAGATGCTTAGCCGCTGTTATGGAGTATCTGCTAACTCTTTGCTACGCCGAGAAGCGGTCCATGTGGACCTTGTTCCTCGCTTCCGCTCACTCCCAGACACTGGTGATGCAGGCATCGACCAAGCTGCTCGGATGTTGAATGATCTCGTCAGGGCGGAAGTAGAACTTGAAAACATTTTAGGTGTTCGGAAAACCTCGAATTATCCGACCGAAAAAAGCATCTTACCAGGCGATGTACGCAAACAAGCAGAGCACGATGCTCATAGCCTCCGAAGCTGGCTAGGGCTCGGCGAGAGCCCCATCCAAGATCTGTTTTCACTCATAGAGATGCAACTTGGAATTCGTGTCTATAGCCGGAGACTTGAATCGAAAGTGTCTGGGCTATTTGCCTATGACGACGCCGTTGGCGCCTGTATGCTAATAAATGCAGTACATCGGAAGGATCGTCAAACCCAGACTGGCGCCCACGAGCTCGGGCACTTTATAGCGACGCGACGTCAGCCCGAGATCTATCAAGCCGAAAAGCATGAGAACTCGCGTGAAGAACGTTACGCGAATGCTTTCGGTAGTGCTTTTCTGACGCCTGCCCGCACTGTCATGGAAAAGTTCAAGGAAGTGACCATTGGATCAACCCACCTCACTCGTCGGCACATCATCCTGCTCGCTAGTTTCTTTGGCATTTCACGCCAGGCAATGGTGATGAGGCTTGAAGAATTAGATCTGACGAAAAAGGGAACGTGGGATTGGTTCATGGATAATGGTGGTATAACCGACGACCAAGCCCAGCAGGTACTAGGCACGATAGCTCAAGATTCCACGCCTATGGAAGGCGCGCAATCAACTAGGCTTTTTTTGTTAGCTATCGATGCCTGGAAAAAGGATCTAATCAGCGAAGGGCAAATGTCGGATTTGCTTAAGCTAGATAGGGCGAAAGTACGCCAGTTGCTTGATGAGGCAGAAGAGGATGAGGTTGATGACCTTTTCAAGCTGTCTCACTGATCGAGATAGCATTCTCGTTCTCGACGCCAGTGTCATCATAAACTTGCTGGCGACCGGCTATGCAAGCGCAATCCTGCAAGCAGTTCCGACTCCTATTGTTGTCACTGACAATGTAATACGGGAGATTGAGCTAGGAACGGTAAACGGCCGGCCTGAGCCGAAACAGCTTTTGGAGCTAATCCATAATCAAATTTTAAAGACAGAAGAGCTTTCTGGCATTGCATTAGAGCACTTCTTCGACTTGGTATCCGGATCCACAGCTGCCTCGCTCGGAGACGGAGAAGCCGCGACACTCGCGCTTGCACATAGCAACGGGTTTACCGCAGTCATTGATGAAAAAAAAGCGACTCAAATTTCCTCCCAACGTTTTGAAACACTGCGACTCATTACAACAGTCGATATTCTTGCTTACGAGCCCGTGCGTATTTCAATCGGAGATAAAGCCTTAGCCGTTGCAACGCTTCAAGCGCTGAAACACGCCAGAATGCAAGTCCGAGACAGCCAATTCGACTGGATTGAAAAGGTGATCGGACGCGAAAACGTAGGTTTATGCCCAAGCCTTAGGAGGCTTGCAAAGCTTAAGCTGGCCGGGCGTCGCAGTGTTAGCCAGTAATGCTGGGCCGACCTATACAGCTAATTTTTAGCTGTATAGGTCTGAGACTTCAGCCAACAGAGGGCCGCACTAGGAGAAACAAATTTCTCTTTGCTCGAGTAGCAGCAACGTGCAGCAGACATCTTTCAGAAGTTTCAGTGTCTTCGGTTACCCCGGCATCTTCATCACGGCTAAATTGCCCTGCATAAGTAGTGGCTCCCTTGTAGGCGGCAACAATCACTACGCTAAATTCAAGCCCCTTGATGCGGTGCATAGTGGCTAGACGGACGCCCAATAGTGCCGAATCGTCCGAGGTTGCGTTATCTAGTTTCAAGTGAATAATATTGGCTTGCTGCAGAGCTCTAGCAATGTTTTCCAGATCCTCGTTAGTACGTGCGGTGATGCAAATCTGTCGAGGCTCCATGCCATCGTCCTGCAGTTGTTTAAGGATCGTTTGTATATGCGGAATATCCTCATTAACGGAAGACGACTCAATGATATCCGGCACATCACCATGGGTAAGCGAACGGTAACCGCGCAGAGAATCCGCATTCCCGTCCAGGTCGTCGACAGCACATCCTTCAAGCTGAGCACAGGCCCATTGACGGATTTCGTCTGTGGTGCGGTAGTTCACCTTAAGGTTACGGCTGCGGCCACGAACCTCAATGCCCACCCGGCTCAGTACGACTTTGTGCCGGTAGATACGCTGGTGAGCATCGCCAACGATAAACAGGTCGTTTTCAGCTTCCTCTACGGCTGTGCGAATAAGCTCAAAACCTGCGTTGCTGATGTCCTGGGCTTCATCTACCACCATGGACCGAATTCCGAGTGCGGGCTGCTCTGTCCTTAACAACTGACAGGCTTCACGGAAGGCCTCTTCAGGCTCGCGCAAATTGGCGGCTTGCAGCTGGGCACGGTATTCGGCAAACACCGGCCAAATAGACTTACGCATCGCACGGCCGAGCTGACCGCCACGGCCGACTCGACTGGCACGCATATAGTCCTCAGCAGTTTCACAAGCTTGAGGCAGCACCACTCGCTCATACTCCGCACGCATGAACGTTAGGCTGAGATCAACCGATGTCGGCATCGCAGACAGAGCTGCTTGCCAGAAACGGCGACGATCGCCTTCGTTGTACAGCAGGTTATGTGGGTAGCCAAAACGACGCAGAAGGCTGGAAGCCCACTGATCCAGGTTCACTACTTGAATTTTCTCCAATTCCTGTGGGGTGCACAGCAGCGCCAAATGCTGGCGGATGTCCTCGGCAAGTGTTTTGGTGAACGTGGTAAACAAGACCGGACGACCAGGCAAGTTCGAATATTGTCGAGCAAGTCTTGCAGCGCGATGCATGGCGACAACAGTTTTACCAGTACCTGCACCACCGGTCACCTTCACTGGACCATTCCAGTCACGCTCCACCAACTTGCGCTGAGTTGGGTGCAGGAAGACCCTCCAGCGTTCTAGAGGTGCAGCCAGTAAGGCCTCCAGATCGCTGTCATCAGTCAGTACCACGAAATGACGACGCGAGCTATCGCGCTCCAGCGCAGCCCCGAAGTCTGCAGGGTCGACAGACTCTGGCGCGGCCTGATCACTGATGATCTTCTCGAAAAGCTCGCCGGCAGCAAATAGATACAACGCCTCGAATGCCTCATCGGGCAATTGCGCTTCCAGCGCCTCAAGTTCGCCTTCATTAGTTACGGCACGCACCGCTTCCAGCCGATCATCGGGTACGCCCAGCCGGCGAATCTCACGATCCTTGAGGGCATCGAACAGTCCCACTGCACGCACCTCGGCCGAGGCGTCAGATGCTTTCGTGTTAGCCACCTCCTGCACTGCATAAACCTGGATGCTGCCAACATCCGGATGGATCGCGACTCGATGGCGACGTGCCCATTGATAGGCATCGTCATGTTGGTCAACCCACAACAGGCAGTAAACGTTGCCCACATCAGGTTTAAGCACGATTCCACGCATATTGTCGTTGATCCGAACCGAGCGCATGTTCGGATCGGCGGCATCATGAATGCGCTCATAATTGATGCCGGTCGCCATTGGGTTCTGACGAAACTTTGCAACGAAGGTCAGTACCGCCTGCTGATGAGAACGTGGAACTACCGAAAACGACTTCAGAAAGTCATCGGACATTGCAATCTTGAGTGCCAGCGTCATGCCAGTGTCTCCATCAAAAGGGTTCTCAGCTCATCAGGCAACTCACTGCCATCAGCGGTAAAAGAATGCCAACCTTGGCCAGCAAAAAGCGCAGCCACTGCTCCAGAATCTGGCAGTAGTACGGCGGTACGAACATCTGGCCAAGCCAATTCGGCTTCTGCTATTACGCGGCCTTTCTCATCCATCAACTCATAGCCCACTTCTGGGGCGGTTACGTCCAGACCAGCCAGAGCCAAGCCCCAAGACTGTACTTCATGTGCAGCTAGACTCAGCGCTTCCTGCCAGGCTTCAGACAGTCCGCCGGATTTTGCTTTGAGCGCAGAACAATCCTGCAGCGCAGGTAACCCTGGCATTTCAGCGTTGCCAACCCAAATCTGACTCAGCGGCAACAATAAGTTAAGTGCCTGCCAAAGTTGCTGCCAGCGTAACTGCAGCTCGCTTTCGGGCAGGCCATCTTCTTTCCACTCGCCAACCAGAACAGGCTCAGAGTCTGCAGAGCCATTGCCCGTCATCACTTGCTTCAGATGCTCCGGGTGCATGGCAATGGCCAGCATCCAGGCTGTACCGAGCTGACGCAGGCTCAGCCTATGCAGTTGCAGGTCAGGTAGCAGACCCAGCTCATCCAAACGCTGCCAGAAAGCCCCTTCGCGCAGGACTTGAAGCGCAGTAGTGTCACCCGGTGGCATCAACATTCCCGCAGCCAGGCAGACGGCCAATTTGCCGAGCGCTTGATGTTGCCCATGGGCTAAACGCTGATGCATCTGGCCAAAGGACGGCAGCGATTTGAAATTGGAGAGTGTTGCGATGCCCTGTGCCGCGCACAGCTTCTGCACTACCTGCTGTGGATCATCATTAAGCAAAGTTGCCCAAGGCGATGGCGTAGGTAATACCTGGTTTTGCAAAGCGCATTCGACATCATCCCAGGTTAGCGTCCAGACTGAGAACTTCCCGCTCCTGGCCACCGCCATACGTTTGGCTATATCGGTAGTAATGATGTCTTTGTGGTACTGCCAACCATCAACAAAGACCGCCACGGGCAGGTCGTCGGCGGCATCGTCTGGCCAGAATACGAAGTCAGGCTTGCACGGAATCAACACACCTTCGCTGGCTCCCAGATTGACCTGCAACTCCATCCGCCAACGACGCGAGCCAGCCTGTATCTGATAGCCCGCCTTGCCCTTGAACAATAGCTCACTCAGCTTGAACTTCTCACCTTCATGCTCACGGCGCAGCGCTTCGACAAACCGCCTCTCCAGCATGCTATCCAGTAACTGGTTAGCTGGCTGGACGTCGGCCAGATGGGTAACTGGCTTCAGTGCTCCCTTGTACTGCATCACCTCACCCAACAATTTCTGTGCTGTACGTCGCGAGATAGACTTACGATCATGGCTGTTGTGATAGCGGTACACACAGCGATAACAGCCATCGGTGTCCGCATTCTGGTTGCAAGTACAGGTATTGAGGGCTTGCAGTGCAATGTCGAATACTTCCAACAGCGGTTCGGGCGCGCGCATCAATTCCTTGAGATAGCCGGTGCCACCTGGCACGCTGTCGTAGATCACCAGATAACAACGCGGCGTATCTGAGCCCGCAGCCATACGCATATCTAGAGCAATACGCAGATGGTCCACTGCTCCCCTAAACCGCCGCGCCAACCCCAACTCCAGAGCCGACACAAAGCTCAGCAGGGCCTCGTTGGTATCGGCAAAACCCACCTCGGGCAAAAACAGACGAATGCCCTCACTAGTGAACTCGCGGTAGAGGAACACGCACTGCTGCGTGCTCGCCTCGGGGTTCTTGCGCTTCGCGCACCAGGACGAATGGTTTCGATATAGCTCCTCGGCCTTGCGCTTGCGCTGTAAGGTGCCGCACTCGGGGCAGATGCTAAAACCAGGGCGGCTGAGTTCCTTCCCGCCGATCTCCATCGGCATGCCTTCCGCTGACTGCTCGCCAAAGTTCACCTCGCGAAAAGTCACCCGATCGAGAAACTCGAAGCCGAAAGGAAATGTTTGCTCGTCAATCACAAAGGCCTGACGCACCGCATCAGGCGGGCTATCCACCAAAGCTTGGCGCACATAAAAGCCGCGCTGACGCTCGTCTGAGTCGTCAGCAATACGGCTATCGCGATCCAGCGTTCGGGCAAACACCGTGGTCAAACGCAACATCTCGTGCACCCGGCCACTGTCGCGCCACAGCGTATCGCCACAGCGTGGGCAGTTAGAGTGTTGATCACCTGAGGATAGCGGCTCGGTATAGGAGCACTGCCTACAGAAACGCCAGTGCTCCGGCTTGATCTTCGATACGTCGATCTGGTTGATCACCACCCGCCTGCCTTCGGCATAAAAGGTGTTGTTCGGTGCCAACTCAGTGATGGCCGTTGATCCAGGACGCTCATATTCGAAGGTCAGAGGATCAGGAGCGGATGTCCCGGCCTTTGAATCGCGCACAATGATCGAGCGCAACAGCACACCTTGCTCCGGGAACGCATAGTTGGGTAGCAAGCCCTCATCAGTCAGCACATTGAGCGTAGCCTTACCCTCAATGCTGCCAATCAAACGCGAAAGCGCAGTTCGATCCTGAAGCAGTCGTGCCAACTCCAGCTCCTGATCCTCACCACGCACCGTCAATGCCTGCAGCTTATCGATCTCCTTCACTGCGGCCTCACGCTTGCGCTTGATGCTTTCAACATCACTAGCAATGCTCTGCAAACGGTTGACGATCTTATACGCCAACGGGCTGCTATCACCGTTGCTGCCCTGAATGAAATTAGCCAGCCATTGGCACGTACCGTCGCTCAAAGGGCACATATCTCCCTGATTGAACAAGCGCAAGAACCGTTCAAGAAGCGACGCTTGGTGCTGCTCCACATAACTCAACCAAGGGTAAGGAAACTTGCTGTTGGTCTGATTATTGATCGCAGTGAACACCCCACGAATTTCCTGAGGGATCTGCGCCGCCCGCCCGTTCTCATGCACCCAGCAATCTAGAGTGAACGCTGTAAGTTGACGCTCAAGTACCGCCGAGGCGTTAAGGAAAACCCCAGGTGCCTGCACGGAACCTGCAATCATGGTTTTCGGGTCATCCCAGAAATACAGGTCATGCGGCTTGCTGGTCGCCATGCTCATCAGCAACGCATTACCAGTGCTACGCCCTGCCCGACCGGCTCGCTGAATGTAGTTTGCCTGCTGTGGAGGAACCGAACATTGCAGCACGCTGGACAAGTCGCCAATATCGATACCCATCTCAAGAGTGGGTGTCGCGGAAAGCACATTAATGCCCCCGGGGCGATCACTGTTGGATTTAAAGTTGCGCTCTACTGCCTCGCGCGTTTCGCGCGGCAGTAAACCAGTATGCTCGTGCGCCACTACCCGCCGAATGTCCGCATTCAGGTAGAGTTTGCGATAAAAATCACCGGGTACATCTAGTGCGTGCAACTCGCCCCGGCAATCGACGCGGCGACACGCTTGCTCAGAAAAATCATCCTCTGGGCCAGAGAGTGTTGTGCTGTGGCAGATGGCACACCGCCACACCTTGCCACCCAAGATAACGTGGAAAGCAGAGGGCTCCAGCCCCCATACACGGATATCCGGCTTCTCGGTAGCCTCCTCAAAACCTGCTAAGCCAACGCTTTCCAATGCCTCAAGAGCAAGCCGATAAAGCGGCGCAATCAAGGCATCCGTACCCAGCGCCAGATCATGCAAAGCAGGCAATGCCTTGAACGCCCAGTCGCTAAACAAACGGGCATGGCTCTTAGTTATACTGACACAGCGACCAAACTCTGCCAGTGTCAAAAACCTCGGAGGCCGCGGGCTGGTTAGAAGCTTGAACTGGCTTGGATTCTTCTTATACCCCCAAGGGCTGCTACCCATTCGCGCATAAAACCCTAGCTCCTGATCACGCCAAGCCCCGATGCGCTGCATGTTTTCCAGTAGCCCGCGCAGTAAAACAACAACTTCTTCCAGCTGCGCGGCGGCTAACGGTTCAAGCGTGTCACGTAGACGTGGCAACAGCCATTGAGCGGCTTCGTCTAACTTGCCCGCAAGTGGCACTACGCATGCAGTTCCCGTCGCTACCAGAGTGCGACCAATATGAGCATCCTGGCCAAACTCTGCATTGAGGACCCAAGGCAACACCCTCGCCAACTCGCTAGGTAGGTTGCTGCTTTCAGGCAGCGCCCCCTCTTCCATCAGGGTCTCGTAATCACGTAGCCACTGCATTTGCGGCGGCAGGAAGTTAGCAATGTAATGACCATCACCTAGCGCCGTGCGCCAACGTTGCGCGAATGCTGTTGGCAAATTTTCTAGTGTCACAGGTCGCCCAGCTGCATAGGCATCAGCAATTACCTGCGCCAACGCCGGGCGTAAGTTCATTCGCCAGGTTCTCGCGGCAAGGAACCCTGCACGATGCGCCGCATCCTGTACCGAGTCCGAGAAAGCAATCAGCTTCTTGTCCGGATTGAAGCGCGTTGCAAACAACTGTCCCACCATCACCGCCGCCAGACTGGCCGCTTGCGAACCAACAATTGTCAGCGTTTTATAACCGGCACAAAAAGGACAATCATGGTGCGACTTGGTGTACTTCGCGCCATTGCGCGTACCTTCACGCAGGTTGCTGGCAATATCTATAGCCAGCAAAGGCTGATCCTCACAGTGTGAGCATTCGGTTTGTGATGCCTGATGCAAGGAGCCGCAGGCAGGGCATACCTGCTTGCGCTCGAACACTGCTGGGTTCGCCCCCGCACTGGAGGGAAAGATAAAACGGGTACTCACATCCTCGGCGAAGAACGCGCTGTAAAACGCCTGCAAATCATGAGTGAGTTGATTGGGGCTGATCTTTTGCTGCGTAGAACCCCAGCCGGTGGCGTGGCACTCGCGGCAATGGATCACCGGCAGATGCAGCCGCTCCATATCGGCTTTACGTAAGTCATCGTGATGCCGAAGCTGCGGTTCAGCATCCAGAACAGCCGCCATGCGGCGCAGCTCACGTAGCCAGATTTCCACCTTTACCTGCAAGAAAAAGTTCTGATGTGCATCCTGGCGTGCATGCGCCACCAACGACAGCAGGCTAGACAACCAAAGCAGCGCAAAGCGCTCATCATCGCAGCTCGGCAAACGGCGCTTGAGCAGTACCAACAGGTCATCCAGCAACACGGACTTTGGTCCAAGACGCTCCAAATCACGCAAAAGATTCTGGAAGGCAAAGTGGCTCTTCAGGTCCTTACCCAAGCCACAGCGCCAAGCAAAATCCTCTGCCTGCGTGACCGAGCAAGGCTCACCGAACCACAAAGGCGCTTGGGCCGCCAGATAGGCATGCAGGTCGTCAAAGTTATCGGGTGCCAAGGTATCCAGATCACTGGGCTGCGGGCTTTGGGTGAACTCAACTAGGGCTTCAGCGAGATAATCCCCAACCGACTCGCAGTCCTCGGCGATAACCGCACTGTCATTCAACACTTCACCAAACACATCACCGGCAAAGGCCAGCAAATCGCTAACGCCATCATCGCCCAGCGTTGCCGAAGTACCGACGCACACCAACTGGCCCGGCGGCGCCTTCAGACGTCCCTTGAGACGGCGAATCAAACAGGCCAGATCAGTACCCTGCGCACCGTCAAAGGTATGCAGCTCATCCACCACCAAATAACGCAGCGTGTCCGGCTGCTGATGCGCCCACAAAGGGGCATCTGCTGCACGCAGCAGAAGAAAGTCCAACATCTTGTAGTTGGTCAGCAGAATATCCGGCGGATTTTCACGCAGGGCATTGCGGTCGGTAATCACCGAATAACTGCCGCCACTCAATTCGGCGACCGTTTGCGACTCTACAGCCGGTGCATCGCCCACATACAAGCCTGCACGAATCCCACTAAGGCCAGCGGCCTTAACGATTTCCTTGGCCACACGCCCAGATTGGTCGCTGGCCAAGGCATTCATGGGATAGAGGATGATCGCCTTGATGCCACGCCGCCCCTCGGCACGCGCCACTCGACAATGCTCAAGGATCGGATATAGAAAGCACTCGGTCTTACCCGACCCCGTACCCGTTGCCACCAACGTGGATTGAGCCTCTGATCCCGCCAGCCGCGCAAAAGCCTTGGCCTGATGTGCATGGGGCACAAAGCTGGCGGGTAACCAAGGAAAAGCTGGTAACCCGCCATTAAGCTGCTTGCGAAATGGCAGTGGCAATGTCAGATATGGCCCTTTGAAGATATTGCTGCGCTCAGCCAAAAAGCGCTCCAGCAAGCCCTCAAAACCAGTAGTAGTGGACGGGAATGCGGTGCGCAGAAAGTCTGCGACGCCCTGAGTGACCTGCTGAGAAACGATAAGTGGCTGCATATTTTTTACTCGGCAAGATCAGCTTCAGTGAGGGGCCATTTTTTCACTGAGAACTTGGCAATCTCGATGCTACGGGCAAGGATCGCATCCTTGGAAAAGGCTGGATTGGCACTAGCGTTCTTGGCCGCCACCCCTTGGATTAACCTGAACTGCGAAGACCGGTACAATTTCTGATCGCGCATCTTGTTCTCCGCTGAGCAGTTATTGCAGGCACTGTTGATGCGCTTCTCAAGCGGTGCGAGATTACCGAGCAGATGGATATGCTCGAGATAGGCGTCTTCAGTGCGGAAACCATACAGACGGACGCCAAAGGAAGGCTCCTGCGGAAGAATATGCTCGATGGTCAGACCTGCAGTACTGATCTCGACCAGGTCTCCTATATCGAGCTGTGGCAAACCCACGGCGACTCTGGCTGCGCTCTCAGATTCCAACAAAACTCGCGCAAGCCCAGGGTTTCGGAACATCTCCTCCCCAGCCAAACGCGACTCGAACTTAGCGCTTGGCATAAACCGCTGACAAAAATTGATCAACCGCTCAGCAATCTCCTCAGTGGTTAAATGACTAAACGCTCGCATGAGAGCAGCCATGTCGGCTTGCGGATTCGTACCCTGCAGTTTAAACACACGAAGGTCTGCGAGCTCAATCAACTCAAGCATCGAATAATTCAGATAGCTAGGTACTTGCACCTCCAGCATCTTCGAAGTGAACAGGCGGATGATCAGCGGGTAAAGCGTGGCCGAGAGATCCTGAACAACCAGCAGCAGATAAAGGCCTCGGTTGGTTCGCCCCCCCTCAGCCAAACCGAGCAGACCTTTAAAGAACACCTCCAAATCACTGACATAATCACTGATAAACCTGGCTAAGCGCTCCTTGTCGCCGCGCATGGCTTTGAGTGCCGGCTTGAGGAAAGACTCCAGAACTGTTTCAGAGGTTGCGTTGTAATCCGCCCCGGACTCCACATCGTGTTGCTCGCCGTTAAACGCGAAATAGTGATACCGCAGCACGTCGTCTTCCCGGAACGGATCACGATTGATCAGACGAATCTGATAACCCGGCTCCGCCGCGAGCTTCTTGAGTTTGCTAAAGCTGCGGAAGGCCTCACCGAACTTATCAGCGATCATCGAATCCAATTCGCCATCCAGAAAGCGATTGGAGTAATAGATCAACAAACTCTTGACGATATCCATCTTCGCCAAAGGTACCCCCCGGTCGTTGACCGACTGGAACATGCGAATGGCTTTACCCTCATTGGCCTCGGTGAACTCAAGCACCTCAAGATGGCTGATGCTCAGCAACCAGCTCTTGATGGCTTCCTGTCCTTGGTGCACCTTGATGGCTCTGATGCGTTGGCGAATCCACTGGTAGGCAACCAGTAAGCGCTGCTGGCCATCAGAATCAGGCTCTGGCATCTCATCATTCAGTAGTGCAGAAAAGAATGACTTGTTACTGCCAAGAACGGTGAACTTGGGGCCGTATACAGGATGCGTGATGTAGGTACTGCGGTAATGCTCCTTGATGGGCAACTCATCGACTGCATCAACCAAAGCATCGAGCAGCATGGTCAGCGTGGTAAGCCGCTGCTGACCATCCACCACTCGCACCGGTGCCATTTTTCCAGTCTGCGACAAGATAAAGGTGCCCAGATAGTGGCCACCGCCCAGCTCCATCGCTTCCTCGATATCCTCAAACAAGTCGTCGATATTGCTGGTCGTCCAGGCGTAGTCACGCTGGTACGCGGGAATTTCCAGGGTCTTGCCGGTGAAGAACTGCTCGATGGTTTGGGTAGCCAAAATCCGTTTCCTTTTGGTGGTAGCTCAGCGGTGTGCTGGTATCCAGGCTTTAGCGGCTAGCGCACGAAATAACGATGGCTCGCGCCATCACGCTTCAACATCTGTTGCTCATACAATCCGTCAGCAGAACTTTGAGCTGTCCGATATCCGCCTTGCTGAGTCCTCCAGTAGGGTTAGCAATGGTTCGCCTCCTTGGCAAAATGCGCCCAGGCTACGTGATAGTCAGCTTCGCGGTCAGCCAGCGTGAAAGGGGCGGTGTATTGGATGGTGCGGTGTATTGGGCCGCCGGGTTGGGTGTCGTCAAGGATAGGGCACTCGATGACGGTGCCGTCGGGGACTTGGGGTTGGCCGTTTTTGGGTTTTACATCTTCCCAACCGAGACGACCGGTTTTGGTGCTGCCATCGGGCAGGCGCACGGTGCAGCTGGCGTCGCGCTTGCTGGCCTTGCGCTGCAGGCCCACGCCCGCAAGCCCAATGTTCACGGTGAAGATGATGCGCCCCTGAGCGTCGTACCATGTGTCACGCTCGTTCTGATGCATCACCGGGAACTGCACGCGGTAGATGGTGAGCAGTTCGTCAAGCGTGAGTCCGAGTGCCTGGGCAGCGAGCACGTCGATTTCCACCAGCGCCTGACGGCGAGCATAGTCGCTGCGCAGGGCACAGTTGCGCTGCCAGTCGGGGGTGAGCTGAGTGAAGAAGTCCTGCGTCAGGCGCGGGTCGTTACTGGCCCAACAATCCTGCTGAAAAGCGGGCTGCCAGCAGTCGCGCCAGAGGTCAGCGTAGTGAGTGGTGAGGCAGTTAAGTGTCAAGGTTCTCAACGCAGCAGCAGCCTGCATTTCCACCATAGGAAACTGCTCCCAGATAAAGTGCAGATTGCTTCGTCCGGTGGTTTTGATAAAGAAATCTGCGGTCAAAGACGACGAAAAGATCGCTTGATACAGCAGGTGCTCAACGCTTTTGAATACGGTGCTTTGCACGCCGTTAATATGCGCCTGTCCCGGTGCTGCAATTGAGCCAATCAAAGTACGCTCACCTGACTGGGACAGCATGCCGCGAAAAGCCATGCGATAATACCTTGTCGCCGCTCTCGCTTCGCGCTCGCCCTCTTCCACCCAGCTCACCCTTGGCACACGACGGGCGTACTCCTGTGCGTCGCAGGCTGGTAGGTAGTTAGTACGCGCCAGGTAGTCGTCAGGTAGTAATTCAAGGTCGAGCGGATCATAAGCACGTGGAGTTGTGCAAACCATACGAGGTGTCTTGTAGAACGGATTACCGACAAAGAAATGCGGGCCGGACAGCACAAACTCGGCGGGATCAGAGACAAAACCGTCTTCGCTGGTGTTACGGCGGCAGATGGTGCCGTCCTTTTGCGCGCCAGTTTCGTGCCACATTTCAAGGGTGCCATAATTACCCTGCAGATCTCCGAGTCTTCTTGGTACGCAGGCAAATTTTTCCAGCACTGCAACCAGCTCACGGCTATGTACCGCGGGCAAGCGGGCCTGCAATGCAGGAGTCCCAGGAATGTCATAGAGCTGAGCAAAGGTAGCCAGCAAGGCTTCATCCACTTCTATCACTCGACTGGCATGACCGGCCGTATTCCATCCACCTTCATTCCTTTTAATACCCGGAACGGAGCCACCGCCAGTATGTTCCAGGCTGGCCGCTACCGTCGCTGTCGCGAACAGGTTGGCCATTGTCCGGAAGCGAATCTCGTTCTGAACACGCCCATAAACGTTGATGGAATATCGGACCCAGATCATCACTTCCTGAAACAACAGATTCACATTGGTGAACTGGTAATGCGCCTTCAAGCGAGGATATAGGGATGCGCGCAGCTCTCCCGCCTTGGGGTCGTCATACACCCCCTCGGGGTGCAGTAGCGCCTGTACGCCACTACCGATCTGCCACACCAGCGGCAGAAAGCATTTGTACAGATTGTTCTGCTGACCCTTGAGTAGCGGATAGTTCTGTACGGCGTTGAGAAACTGCCCCATACCTTCTGTAGCCACGCACTCAGCCAGAAAATCAGCCTTTGCGTGCGGCAAGGCGGCAAACACCGCTTCACGCTGATCCGCCGTCTGCTTGGCGCTAAGCTTACGAATGGCAAAACGCGGATCAAAGTCCGAGAGCAGCGCCTGCTCGTTCCACTCCACCTTGATCCAAGGCGGGTTACCCAGCACTACATCAAAGCCGCCACGATCCTTGAAGACATCAGCAAACTCCAGCGCCCAATGCATAAAGTGCTGCTGGCCGGCCACTTGCTGCGCCACCTGCAGTTGAGGCAAGGCGTTGATCAGCGCGGCGATATCGACATAGCCGTAACGGTCACGCTCGGGAGCAAAGTCCAGCCCCTGCTGCGGGTGGGTTTCTGGGAATAGATCATCCGCCGACACACTGTTCAGGCTGGCATTGCCGAGCAGTACAGTTTCCAGCACAAACCACCAGTGTTCGCGGCTAGGCAACTCGCTGGCTTTATCCAGTGGCCAGAACCACAGGGCGCACCAGGCATCCATCACCAGTTTGAGGCGACGGTATGGGCTGGCATTTTTCTGCGCTTCGCTAAGCATTTCCCGCTGGTAGGCGGCATCTTTCTGCGCGGTGCTAGTCGGAGCGCGGTTCGCGGCCGGGTCGGGCCATACATGAAGCTCATCGCAAGTAGCGGCGCGCACACGGGCCAACTCCTGGGCGTGTTGCTGCCAGAGCTGCTCGGTGGCAACACTTAGCGCCTGTACCCGTTTGATTTCATCGCTACTCAGCGGCGCAGTAAAGGCGTTGCGCCATTGTTTGAATTGGTTGAAGGCCGCGGGCTTCAGTGCCTTTATCACCTTATCGCTGACCATACCCATGCCTTCAGCAGGTAGCAAAAAGTGGTATACATCGGTAGCGGCGGGCACTTGTGTGAGTGGCAAAGCACGCGGCGCGGCAGCGCGCCAGTCGCGTTCGGGCAGACCGTTTTCACCCCTGCCCGGGCTGAGCTGGGCGGTGCTAAACAGTTCGCGTCGCGCGCCCACCAGGGAGTTACCGTTGTACAGCTGCAAGCCAAACCACGGCACATGGCTGCCTTTGAAAATGGCGTTGAGCCACAAGGAGACTTCGGCTAGCTCCACCGCAATGGGGTTGAGGTCCACACCGAAGACATTGCTGTCGGCAATGAACATCTTCACCCGCTGTTTTTCTTCGGTGTACTGCTCGTGCGGGATAGTGCGGCCCAGCTCCTTCTGCTTGGCCTGCAGATAAGCTTCGGCTAATTGGCTGACGGCCTCGTTCAAGAACGCAGCGCTACCCATGGCCGGCTCGCACACGGTGAGCTTCAGAATTTCATCTGCCGACTTGCCGGGGACAATCTCCTTCAGCGCATGCTCGACCAGGCATTTGGTCAGCACTTCCGGGGTGTAATAGCTCGCCGATTTCTCGCGGGCACGACCGGCCAGGCGATAGATAAAACTGCCCTTAGGATGAATCTTCGTATTGCCACCAAACAAGCGTTCAGCGTCTGTATAGTGGCTGATGCTACTAGCAGGTACAAAATACGCCGCATCCAGCGGGTTGACCTCGGCATCTTTTTTCTTGTCGGCGGCGCTGGGGGTATCGAGGCCTTCCTCTCTGTCCGTATCACTCTCGCTCGAATCGTCTTCTTCGCTCTCGTCGCCCGTACTTGCCTTCTTACCCTTGGGGTCAGGGCGTACCTCGTAGAGATCTTCTTCGGCGAAAAAGCCACGGAAGGACAGCAGCGATTCGTACACCGCACCCAGTTGGTTGATACCGAGGGTGCCATAGCTGATACGCCCACGACGGCTCTTGCCACCGCCCCGGGACAATGACATTAGCTCGATCACTTTCTGCAGCACCGAGTTACGCAGCTTCACGCTACCCAGTAGCGGTGTGCGCGTAGGGTCAAACAGGTGTCCTTGTAGCGGCGCGATGGTGAAGCCGTTGTCGAGCAAGCTATCATGACTGCCACCCAAGTCGAGCTGACTCGCCCTGGCATCCCGGTGCGGATAGCCTTGCCAGATCAAGCCAAAGAGCTGCCTGAGGCTGTCGTGAAAATAGAAACCTTCCTGAGCTTCGCTGGTGATCAGCGGGGTTTGTTCCAATTCGCGCAGGTGCTCGATGCTGTAGCCCTTGAGGTAGGCCTCGGCATCGATGGGCGCATACCCCAGCTCGGGCCGCGCCTCGATATAAAACATAAACAGCAGACGGTACATGTAGCGCAGGCTTTCACGACTGAGCTGGTCGGCTAGGTCGGTATCGTTACGCTCAAACACCTTCTCTTTGGCCACCGTGCGTTTGTACCATATAGCCTCATTGGCAATCAGCTCAATGCATTCACGTAGGGCGTATTTGAGATCAGTGGATACCTCAAAGGCATGCTTGTGCGAGCTGTCGTCCAGGCTGTCGAGCAGCGCCACGCCGCCTTCCACCGGAAGCACCGACTGGCTGCCCAGCAGCGCGGCCATAGCGCGGAATTGCTTGTCATCACGCGGACCGAACAGTTCCGGCAGGTTGAAGCGCAGCAGTGCCTTGCGCCCCCATTTGCTGCGCTCGATCAGCAGCCACTCTTCATGGTGCAGCAGCAATACCCAGCGTGGCGGGTGGTCGTCGGCAAACAGGCGTTTGCTGAGGGTTTCCTCCCAATCGCTGTGGGCATATTTACCTTTGCCTTGTTCACTGGCCGCCGGCGCAAGCAATTGCAGTGGGCTGTTCTCGTCGTCTTCCGCATTGGCAATAGCTGCCGCAACAACCAACAGCGGCTGGTGCTTGGCATCGCGGTACACCGCGAGCACCGGCAATTCGCCTTCGGCCAACGTAAGGTTCTGAGGCACTAGCTCGTAACCTAGGGCAGCGAGCAGAGGCTGCACTAAGTCAATAAACAGGCTGGCGCGCTCGCTAGTTTTGCGCTCATTCAGAAAGCGCTCGCGGGCACGGAAGTAACCATTAGCGCCCGCAGCAGTGCGCAGACGAGCGACGGGGCTTTGCGCGCCCTGCTCTTTCCATTGGTCAAACAGCGGCTTGAGGTCTTTTTCGAGGATCTCGTCCAGGTAGTGCTGGCTGTAGAACTCGTTGGCATTGGTGAGGCCGGTGATGGCAAAACTCATGCTGTATTCCTTCCTTAAGCCATCAGTGCGGCAACAACGGTGAACTGAGCGCGGTCATCCAGTTGCAGGGTGTCACGAATCCATTGTTGGTAGTTGCTGAACAGGTCTGCGGTGGCGCTTTCTTTCTGCTTACGTTTGGCTGCGATGACCTGTTCTATACCCTTGGCGAAATCGATTTCCAGCTGTTCGTTGTGTTTGAGCTGCAGGGTTTGCAGTTTGGCCAACTCGCGCTCCAGACGTTGGCGGCAGTTGGCATCGAAGGCCTGCTTGATCGGTTTGATGTGTTTTTCAGCTGCCTGAATAACCGCCGGTAGTGCACTTTGCAGGGCACGGCTGTCGGGCGCCTGACCATCGTTGGCCTGGGCTTTCGCGGTGCTGGTGAGTCCTGTGCGCTGTAGTGTTTCCGCCAGGCTGAGTACGCCTACCACCTGCCCAGCAGCATCGAGCTGTACACCGAGCCACTCGGCTAGCACGGCTTGACCCCGGCGATTGGGCACCTGGGCGAGCACCAGCACGATGGCTTCGCCTGCGGTCAGCCCCTTCGCAACGCGCAGCAGCGGCGCACGCTGGCGACGAAACAGTGCCATAAGTTTGTAGTCGAGCCACTGGGCAATTGGGTTGAGCGCCCAGAGGTAGTGCAGCTGCGGCCAGGCATTGGTGTCGCGCGCCTGTTTGATGGCCTCTTCAACCACAGCCTTATCGGCGCTCAAGGCAAAGGTATTATCGTTCGGCCACATTTCGCTGGCCAGATCACGCTTGAGCACCTGGGCAAGGTCGCGACTGGGCTGGAAGCTCAGCGTGCGGCTGGCATCATCCGTTTTGATTGCAGCATGTTCGCGCGGCGACTGTTGCGCCAGCCAGCGCAAGGCATCGCGAAGGTAAATGTAGCTGTCGTTAAACAGACTGGTGAGTTCAGCAGTGGGCACCATGAGCACTGCTGTGCTGGCGGGCGCAACGCTATCAGTGCCGGGTACGTTCGCGCCCCACAGGGCTTCGAAAGGGTCGATATCATCCCCAGCCAGTAGCGCGGCGAATTCCTCGACAGTGCGGTTGCCTTCAATGGCCTTGGCCACTTCGAAGGCTTCCAGCTCCTCGTCATACAGCCCCATAAAGGCTGATGGATCGCCGATATTCTTCGCCGCCTGCACGTCCTTAGCAATCAGGATTTCCAGGTAGCGCAAGTCACCGCGAATTCTCTCGTGGCGAGGTTCTGTCAGCAGGTAGCCGATTTTCGGGGCATGCAGTTGACCATATCGATCCACACGACCATTGCGCTGCTGGAACACCATCAGTGACCAGGAAATATCGAAGTGGATCAGCCGATGAGCTTGGTAGTGCAGGTTAAGACCTTCGGAGGCCACATCCGAGGCAATCAGCAGGCGCAGGGGCGAATGGGTTTTGCCGAAATCTTCGACCGCCTGCTGGATGTCCTGGTCAGGCAATTGGCCGTGCAGGATGGCTACGGCGTTGTCTTTTAACCCCAAGGCCTTGGGCAGCTCTAGCTGGAGGAATTTCAGTGTTTCCACTCGCTCGGTGAAGATCACCAGGCGGTCACTTGGATCTTTGCCATCCCAACGCCAGTGCTGACCTTGTTTGAGCTGGCTGATGAGGTGCTGGAATTTGCTGAATTTGTCGGCACTGATGGCCTGCACCAGAACTTGAAGATCACGCAGCCCCTCAAGATCAGGATGGCGTGCGTCTTTTACCTCGAGCTTTCGGATGCGATCTTTCAGCGTTTGTAGGCAGGCTGCCGGGGAGGAGAACAGCGCCTTTTCCAGCACGGTGCGGAACAACATGGCACCGTCGCGCGCACCGGTCCCGTCGCTATTAAGTTTGAGCTCGGCTAGGGCATCGAAGGCGAGGTTTTCCGCCGGGCTTGCGGCGCAGGCCAAACGAAACACTTCTCGCTCTGGGAACTCCTGCGTCATCTGCTCGCGCACGTCTTTCTTGAAACGGCGAACAAAGAGGTGATCGACATCCTCACGGGTGTAGTCGGCCCCTGCTGGTAGCACCGTGGGGTCGAGCATGCGCACGAGGCTGGCGAAGCTGTCTTTTTTGCCGTTGTGCGGCGTGGCGGTGAGCAAGATCAGTGCATCGGAGCGTTGCGAGAGTAACTCAGCCAAGCGATTACTTTGGGTACGATTGCCCTTGTAGGAAACGTTGTGGGCTTCGTCGATGATGATCAGATCCCACCAGGCGCTTTCCAGGTAGTGCCGGTACTCGCTGTCGCGCTTCAAGGTATCGACCGAGATTATGGTGCGGTCGAAGTAGTTGAAGGGATTGTGATTGGCAGGGATATCGCGACGAATGCGCTGAATACCGGCTGAGTCCAGGCGGGTGAGCGGGATGGTAAAGCGGTTCCAGAACTCCTGCTGAAACTGGCGCATCATACTTTTGGTAGTGACCACCAAAATGCGGCGCGCTTTACCTCTGCGCATCAACTCAGCAGTAAGGATGCCGGCCTCAAGGGTTTTACCTAGGCCTACTGTATCCGCAATGAGCAAGCGCGGGCGCAGCTGCTGCAAGACCTGATGAGCGGGCTGCAACTGAAACGGCAGCGCATCCATGACCCCATGCTGACCAATCACTACCGACTCGCTTTGCAGCGCCGACTGACGCAGACGCGCCTCGATAAACAGCCGCGAAGCAATAAATGTGGGCGATTCGTCGTACACCAGCTCAGTCTTTGCTGGGTCAATCAGCGTGACGCCTTCGAGTTCAGTGAGGAAAAGCGCATGACGATTGCGCACGGTTTCCGACACGCCTATGCAGGAGAGCTGCCAGCCACCAAGATTGCATTGGTCGGCATTCTGGATAATCCACTCTTCATCGCGGATCACTGCACGTGCACCGGGGGCTGGGGCTTGGGTCAGTTGCATTGGTGCAATCCTTGTCAGGGCACTAGGTACACAGAAAACTGCATTAAGATAAATCGATCGCCTAATAAACCCAGACAGATCGGCACTCCGCTGATCAATTCATTACCGCTCAGTCGCGGCATGAGCCGATGCATTTTCAGCAGTGATAACGTCCGTCGAGGACGCCACCACGTCTATCTGGCGGGTGGCACTTTACCAGCTTTGCGCTTATTGGAACGGGCGGGGTTTCAACAGATAGGGTCATCAAGGATGCCAAAACGAAAGGACCTTGAAAGGGATGGTCGTAAAGACGGCCTCCGTCACCTCGAATCATCCACATGGTTGGCATATTGGTTCGCGCACCATCCTAGATTGGGGTAAAAATGCAGCAAGGGTGATAGCCTTTTGGAATGCAATTGATCATAACTGATACTCGACAGACGCAAGGCGATTAGCCATCATCAACTGCTATCGTTTTCCCTTTTGCGAGTCGCGGTACCGCTTCTACCGCTCGCCTTTGCATCGGACGCTCCCCCTTGAACGTAATGAATGTAATGCCCCAGCTTTCCCTTTCGCGATCTGGACCGGTGAACGAAGCCGGCGAGGCGGTGCACTTCCGCCAGGGGGATCTCGACGGGGCCTGTGGCCCCTATAGCTTGATGATGGCACTGGTAGCCAATGGCATTGTTACCCGCTTTGAAGCGAGTTACATGGGGTTGCACGATGGTCGAACCCGATTGGGAAAATTTTATAACCGGTTGATTGAGTTCGGTGGGCTAATCAATAACGGCACCGACGAGTACGACCTGGATTGGTTACTGGATTGCTTTCGTAACCAGCTCAGCCTGAAGAAATTCAACGGCACTACCCGTTCACTTGTCACTGATTTGGTCGCAGCGGTAACCGCTGGGTACTCAACGATTGTCGGCGTGGACTGGCCAGGCGGCGAGGGTCATTGGCTATTGGTGGTCGGCTATCAGAGTCAGGTGATTGACGGTCCGGAAGGTCGGGCCAAAACCATAGTGACTCACTTTTTGTGTCTAGACCCCTTCTTGGAAGCGCCCAGAGTGTCGCTTTGGAATGCCGTGCTAGAAGTCCAAACGACGGAAGGTACGGTAGTGAACGCCGGTCGTTATCCGTCCAACCATTGGGGTGGTCTCGAGCCTACGAAATGCCGGATTACCAATGGCCTGGGTATCGGCAAGCGATAAGCGCGGCGATGCTTGTTATCCAGTGTAAACGACAGCGCTTGCGCTAAAAGAGTACCCCCGAGCTCATACCAGAAAGCCCCTACCAACTGGCGACCGTCGAGGATGAGGATGCTCGTAGCGGCATTGCGAGCTATTTTTGATCAACGTCGCACCTTACAGTCTCGGATACCCCGTCACGTGAGCCATACATTCAAATTCCTGAGCCTCCCTCACCGTTCAGGAGAGGTCGCAAACGTCTTCATCCATGGCTACTCCGCCGGCCACGACATGGAAGACCGGTGCGCGCTGCGAAAGTGCATCCCTTCGTCCCTGCACAACTGCGTCAACATCTTTGCTTTCTGGCCGTCGGGTCACTGGAGTCAGTTCGATGCGTTGTCCAGCGGCGGAGTGTCGGCGATCACCCGGGTCAATGTCTTAGCGGGCGCTGCGGCTGCAGTGGTCGACCGCGCCGTGCACTTCAACAGCAGTCGCAAACGCGCAACCGCCATGGGCAAGACACTGCTGTCACAACTCGAGCGCTACCTCCTCGAATTTCATCCTTACGTGTCGAAGATCAACCTGGTCGGGCATTCACTTGGCGGACGGGTCGTCGTCAGTGCGCTGCTCGACATGCTGCACAAGCCCGCCAATCACGACCTCGAAATCGGCGACGTGCTGTTGATGGCCGCAGCTACCGAACTGTCGGGCAATGAGGCGCGTGCCATCCGCAAGCGCACCAACTGCAAGCTGTACAACGCTTACTCAAAAGATGATGACATTCTGCGGTTGAATATCGGGGAAAACAGCGCCGGCCGCCAACCAGTTGCCAACTGCAAAAATGTGCGCATGGAATCTTTCGGCCACACGGACTATTGGCCGCGACTGGAGCAGGTACTGAGAGAATCAGGTTTCCACAGTTACCAAAGTGGCCTACCCGTTTCTCTTCAGCCCCACCCCATCATCAAGAACCCCGATCCTGTGGTAACCGACCACTTTCTGTACGACCTGCTCGAACTGACCAGCGACCGCATCCGCGGCCAATTCGCCAAGCACTTGCGTAGCAGCAGCTGGACGACGCTGGAAACCGATCATTCGCTCTACCTGCTGAGCAAGGAATTCCAACTTCTGGGCGGGCACTGCCTGGTCAACGTGGCACGCGGCCGGGGCCTGAAGTATGTGCAGATTCTGTTGATGCTGGCGGAGCATTACGATCTGCTGAGCGAGTTACACAACTGTGCGCAGGTGGTGGAGATGGAAGCGCTACTGATCAGCACGTGTTTCCGCTCTTCGTTCGGTGAGGCTCATGTGCTTGCTTCGCGACAGGAGATTACTGAGCATATGGCGGCCATGACAGAGAAAGGCTACTTCGAACAGGTCGATAGCCTGGCCGCCAGCCTGACCATTACCTCCTATTTCTCGACTCCGGAGCCACCGGCGCCTGTGTATCGAAACAGCAGCTCGGCATTGTCGAGCGAGAGCAATGGATTGGCACTGGCCTCAATATCAATGCTTCCGTCGCTGACCGGGCTGATCTCGACCGAACGCATCAAGGCCGCAGTCACCAACCTGAAAAGCGCGGTCAAACCCGGCTACTCTGCGTTGATTCCAGCGGTCGCAATTCTGTTCTATGCGCGCTTGCAACTGAACAACGAAGGGCTGCGTTAGCACTCTGCAAAATGCCTGACCAGCCATGCCGCTGGCCAGGCACGGGAGATCGAACCTGATCTCGCCCTTGCCGCGAGCGCAGCTTATCTCCCGCTCCTAGTCTCGCTGAGCTTGCGCTCGAGTAACGCGAGCAAGTCGTCAGCATCCATTTTCTGAAAGCCACTTTCCTCTTGCTCTAGAATCATCGCAGCAAACGCCTCGCTGTACTCGAGCTCTTCCTCACCTGCAACTGGCGCACTAGCAGGGCTACCGCCCCAGACACGAGTGAAAATGCAGTGGACGCCTCTTCCAACCCCCCCTTTACCGCCATACAGGTAGATGTAGTAAGCCAGGAAGGCCAAATAGAGGCCGAAACCAATCTTGAAAGGACGGGACATTATCGCAAAGCCGATCAATGCGATGACGAGACCAATAACAACCACAATTAATTGCTGCTCCTGTCAGCTCGCGGGATAACCAAGCGAGGCCCACCACCCAAAACGCGACCGGCACAATATCAATAAGACATCACCAAAAAAATAATTGCAGCGCCACACGCTCACTGTCGAGCAAAAAACTTGGCCTGCTTTCGTTCTCCCCCACCCCGCTAGCTGTAAAACGAATAACGCCTAAATACTGGTTAAATACACAGGTAAAACTTTCAGGCATGCACCTCCGCACAAGGGCTTGAGAATGCGTCTTTCCGCTGAAGAAATCGTCGGAATATGGGCGTTTTGTTGACAGTTTACGATACCGAATCAAAGTGCCATCATGCAGGCAAATCACATCGCGCCGATCTATAGGATTTACCCAACGCCATCTCATCCGGGAAGCGATATGACGTCAGTTACAGGACATGCGCGATCAATACCCTATAAACAAGGACGTGTTCATGCCTTTGCCCCACGCCTTCAATTGCACTCAATGCTTTTGGACCGACGCTAAGCAGTGACGCGCTGACCTGGTGAACGGCGGGCCGGAGCCCTTCTCGCACGACGAATTAAAAACCAACAGTACCCTGAATATCCCAACGCTTAAGCCTCAGTGCCCTCTATGCCGAGGCTTCGCGCAGCCCCTCAACACTTAAAGGATTATCACCATGCTCGACAGCCAGAAAGCGTTCGCCACCTACTTGAAGAAAATGCAGGCGCTGCTCAACGGCCAAGCGTTTTCATTCGATCAGTCACTGCTCCCCAAAGTAATGGAGACCGAGCTTGTAGTTCCCGTAATCGGGGCCTTCAGCGCCGGTAAGAGCTCACTTTTGAACGCGCTGATGGGCAAGGACATATTGCCGGTTGGGATTGCGCCGGAAACTGAACTGGCGACCGAACTGCGTTATTCCTCCGAGCCCTATCTGCTGGCGATCAAGCCCGATGGTGTGCAGGAACGCTTGCCTGTCGAAGCGTTGAGCTCAATCAATCGTCGCTCCAGCGAGTTTTCACATTTGCGCCTGTACCTCGACAGCGAGGCGTTGAAAGCCATTGCGCCTCTGGTACTGGTCGACATGCCCGGGTTTGGCTCATCGCTGGAAAACCACAACAAGGCGATTGCTTACTACCTGCCGCGCGGTGTGCATTTTGTGGTGCTGACCAGCATCGAGGACGGCAACATTACGCAATCGATGCTGCGCAAACTCGACGAGCTGAAAACCTATAACACGGACTTCACGTTCCTACTAAGTAAATGTAATCTGCGCGCCGCCGACCAAGTGGAAGACGTGCAGGCTTACATTGACGACCAGCTCGGGGTGTATTTCGGCGAGCATTGCCGCAGCATTACGCTCGGCAACCGGGGCGGCGAAGAACTAACGCGTGCGTTGACCGCCTTGCAGCCCGACGCGCTGTTCTCGCGTCTGTTCATCGACATCCTCAAGGATCAGAACTTTGAATTGCTGGCGCAGATCAACCTAGCGCTGAGCATGCTGAAAAAGGACAAGACCGAGAGCGAGCAAACCGCGCGCGCACTCGAACAGGCCTTGGTCAAGCTGCTGGAGCAACGCAAGGATGTGGAGTCGGACCTGAAGGATCGCTACTCGGGGAAAATGCTCGACCGTAGCCTGCGCGGTCTGGACAACGCGCTGAATGATTCCCTGGACGAACTGGTCACGCTGGGCAGCAGCAAGAACTCGAGCGCCCTGTCGAATGCCCTCTCCGACATCATCCGCAGCAGCCTGGCCAGCACGATCAAATCTGAAGTGCAGGACATCTCCACCAGCATGGTCGACCGGATTGCCAGTAACCTGAGTGCCACCAGCAGCCAGATGTCTGTGCTGGACATCAGTGGTAACTGGAGCGAAGAGCTTTCCAACAAGGTCAAGTTCTCGCTGGAACGCACCACGGAAATGCTCAGCGACTGGTCTACACGCCTGAGCAACCGGGCCGAGGACGACAAAAAAAGCGGCGTCATGCTCTATCGCAGCCTTTCAACCGTGCTCGCCGTCACCACCACCGTGGTCAATCCACTGGTAGAGCTGGTGATCATTTTCCTGCCCGAAATCCTCAAGATGTTTAAAGGCGGCGGTAACGAGCGCGAGACGTTTCGCCAGAAACTGACCGGCGAAGTATTCCCCAACATCAAGGCGGAACTGCGCGGAAAGATTCCGGCAATTATCGACGAACAGCTCAACGCCATGCTGAAGAAGATCAGCGACGGCTTCGAAGAGCAGATCAACAAGCAAAAACACGTAATCGACTCAATCGCACAAGAAAGCCTGCAGCTTGAAGCTCAGATCAGCGAAAAGACCGCTGTTCTGGAAAACCTTGCTAACGCAGTAAAAGCCGCTGCAAACGAACACCTCTACAAGTAAGGCGGACGACCTAATGGATTACCAATCACTCGTCGCTTTTAGCGAAAACTTGCACACACTGGCCGCAAGTAACCAGGACCTGTTTGAGCGCGAAATCGAGCAATTCAAGCGGCTAAACGGCATCGACCAACCGCAACAGCTCGCGCAAGCATGCCAGACTCTGCAAGACCAGAACCGGCTGATGAACATCGGTATTGTCGGTCGCGTGAAAGCTGGAAAGTCGTCACTGCTCAATGCGTTGATCTTTGATGGCGAGCCGATCCTACCCAAAGCCGCAACGCCCATGACTGCTGCGTTGACCACCATCACCTGGGGCGAAGTGTTCCAGGCCAAAGTCGAGTTCTACAGCGAAACGGATATCGCCGCGATCCGCTTCAAGTCGGACCAGTTCGAGCAACGGCTGGCCGCGCGCAAGCGCGAATGCCTGGAAGAGCTGGTGAAGCGCCGTAACGCCCAGGCCAATGACGCGCCCCTCGATATGGCGCAGCTGACGCTCATGGCCGATAAAAAAGCCATGAGTGAACTGCAACGCGAAGAAGGCTTGTTCGCGGCATACGACCAGTACCAGCGTATGAAGAGGTCTGGTCTCGATGCGGCCACTCTGCACTTGCACAGCGAGATTCAGGCAGGTAACCCGAAAGAGCTGGCGGCTCGTTTGCACAACTATGTAGGTGCCGACGGCACGTACATGCCGTTCACCAAGACGGTTCATGTCGCCATGCCGCTCGAGGCGCTGCGCGATATCTGCATAATCGATACCCCCGGCATGAACGATCCGGTCCAGTCGCGCGAAGAGCGCACGGTCGAACTGCTGAAAACCTGCGACGTGGTGTTCATCGTCAGCCCGGCCGGCCAGTTCCTCAATGAGCAAGACCTTGAGGTGATGGGGCGTATTACCCAAAAGGAAGGCATTCAGGAACTGGTACTGGTTGCCAGCCAGATCGACACACAGCTGTACGGCAGCGAAAAGCGCGCGCGCTTGAGCGATGCAGTGGAAGCCATCCGCACCCAACTGTCGGCGCGGGCGCAGAGCACCCTGACAGACCTCAAGCTGAGCAGCCCGGAGGTAGGCTCGGTGTTCGACAACCTGATCGGCTCGGTGCACCGTAACCTGCTGCATAGCTCAGGCTTGTGCCACAGCCTCAACCGCCGCTTCAACTCGCAAGAAACCTGGGACTCGAACGAGCAGGTGACGTGGGACAACCTGTCCACCGATTACCCGGATTACTTCACCCGCGATAATCAGGAACTGTCGTTGAGCAGCCTGGACAGCCTGGCGAATATTGACGCGATCAACGCCATGCTTGCACAGGTGCGTGAGAAGAAAGCTGAGATCACACGCGAAAAAATCGCCAACCTAATGGTTCGCAAACAAAAGAACCTTGAGGCATTCAAGGCGCTGCTCATCAACTTGGCGCGTAACCAAGTCATCCAGATCAAGAACGCCAATGTGGATCAGCTGGACGAGCAGCTGGCTTCGTTGGAGTCGAAGCGACTGGATCTCTCGCTGGAACTGGATGTCAGCTTCAAATACACCATGGCTGACTACCGCCAGAAGTTGCGTGACGACATGCGCAAGATAGCTGCGCAATTGCTCCGTGAGACACAGTCCACTGTTAAAGACGCGGAAGGCTCTTTCAGTGAAACCATTACAGTCGACAACGACGGGGTTGGAAGTTGGATTGCCCGCAAACTATGGGGTGGCGGTACTACAGAAAAAACGGTCGTCCGCGCCAAGATCATCAGTAGCCAAGTCATCTCCACCATCAACGAGTTCATGAACGACATCCAAGATGAGCTGGGTGCCAAGGTGGAGAGCTCTCACCGTGGATTGAACGAAGAACTGGCCCGGAACCTCACCCCGAAGATCCGTGAGGTACTTGAACAAGATGCCAATGGGCAAATGATCAAGCTCGCGATTAACTCAATCATTGATTCTATTCCAGATGATGACTTTGACCTGAGCATTCCTTTGCCCGAGAGCCTGAAAAGCAACGGCACGCTCAAGGGCTACGAAGCTGAACGCTTCAAGGACGCAGCCGATGACTTCATCGGTTCGTTGGGCAGCAAGGTCAAAAGCAAGATCAGTTCGTTTATCAACGATGTTGAGCGCAAAGCGCCTTCCACCATCTCCGATTCGTTCGTCGACGAGATTCAACGCAGGATCAATGTGCTCAAGGATCAGGTCGACAACGCGGCTCAAACCATTGATCGGCTTGAACGTCTGGCGCGCAAGGCCGAAGAGGTCACCCTGTGAGCAACCCGCCAAGTATCAATGAACAGGCACGATCGACGCTGGAGTCGCTCTCCCGGTTCTGGCAGTTCAAGCGTAAGAAGTTGGCAACTGAACTTAAGGGGCATCTGGACGATGCCCAGTGGCAACTCGACACGTTGTTTAGCACTAATCAGCAATTGACCACTCAGTGCGCTGGCCAGAACGACGAAATCGGCTTTCTGAAGTCGCGCAACGACTCGCTTACCGAGGCTTTGCAGGTTGAAACAGCCAACATGGCGTCGACCGCCGAAGCCCTTGCGCAGGAGAAGAGCAAGCTCCAGAAGGCCATGCTCGCGCTGACCCAGGCCAAGGTTTACACGAAGGACCTGGAAGAGCGACAGGCTCAGGCCTTGGCCCAGATCGCAGGGCTCGAAGAGCACCTTGCCGATCACAAGCAGCAGCTTGTCGACAAGGAACAGTGCATCACAGAGCTTCAGCGCACGCTGACCAATACTAGACAGCAGCTCGAAGAACTGAATAACGTCAAACAGATGTTGACCGATCAGTGCGCCGAGCAGGCAGAGCAGATCCGCACGCTGGAATCGCGTAATGAGGTGCTCACCACCCAGTTGCAGGCAGAACGGGTCAATGCGGCAGAGCAGGAAGAGCGTAAGGTTCAGGCGCTTGCCGAGATCGCCTCCCTTAAAGAGCACCTGGCAGATCGCAAGCAAGAACTGATCGAAAAAGAACAGCGTATCGCTGAACTTCTACACACGCTGTCCGACGCGCGCCAGCAGATCGAAGCATTGAACGACGCCCAACACCGGTTGACCGAACAGTGCGCCGGGCAGGCTGCGCAAATCGGCTCGCTGGAGTCGAACAATGAAGCGCTCACTGCCCAGCTGGAGGCAGAACGGGCCAATGCTGCGGAGCTGGAAGAACGCAAGGCTCAGGCACTGGCACAAATAGCCGAACTGGAGACGTATCTGGAGGAACATAAAAACCAGTTACTGTCCACGGAGCAGAACGTCGACTTGCTGGAAAGCCTGACCGAGCAACTCAAGGCCTCTCAGCAGCACCTGGAGAACAACTACGCAGACATCAACAAGCAACACCTGTCGCTCACTGAAAAATTTTCCCTGGTGAGCAAAGTCCTGGCCCAGCAACCACCCACCAATGAACAGCTGGATAGATTCGCCGACCTGATCAACCACGACTACATGGAGTTCGCCAGTCGCGAATCGTCGTTGGCCGGCGAAGCCCAGGCAATGCTCGATATGCAGGCGATTCTCGCCGAGATGCAGATGCTGAACAACTTCCCGAGCATTGCCGGCAAAACCATCCTGAGCATTGCTGGCGGCTTCAGTAGCGGCAAGTCGGCGTTCGTCAACAGCTTCATCCATAACCCAAGCGTGCAACTGGCGACTGGCATTAACCCGGTGACCGTGGTACCCAGCTACGTTGTATGTTCCGAAGAAACCCGGATCAAGGGCTATTCGTATAACGGAGGGGCCATCGACCTGGAGCCCAGCCTGTACGCATCCATGTGCCACGAATATGTCCAGGCCTTCGGCTTCGACCTACGGCGCATCCTGCCCTTCATCAGCGTCAAGGTTCCCATGGATCCGGACTTGTTCGGCAACCTGTGCATCATCGATACGCCCGGCTACAACCCTGGTAATACGGGTGGGGCTGCGGCTTCCGACCGCAGCACTGCAGCTTCCCTGGTCAATCAGGCATCGGCACTGGTCTGGGTCATCGGACTCGACCCGGCCGGAACCATCGACCAGTCCGATATCGAGTTCATCGAATCCACGCCGTTTCGCGGAGAGTCGCTGTACATCGTGCTGAACAAGGCAGATGTGAAGTCTCAAGACGACATTAGCCAGATCATGGATCAGGTAGCCGACGACCTGAGCTTTGCTGGTATCGAATACGCGGGCATGTGCGCCTATTCATCCACACGCAAGAAAGACTACCCCTCGAGCCGCCGGACGTTTGACCAGTTCCTGCGCTCTATCAACCGTAAAGTGGATGTGGTCGGGAAAGTTACCAGCAAGCTCGACGCAGTGTTCGATGCCTACAAGCAGGCCCTCAAAACCGATATAGCGCAGCTGGAGAGCCGCAAAGGCGAGTTCAACGGGTTCAAGCTCGATGCGCTGGAAATAGGGGGAACGGTGTTGTTCGACAGAATAGATCGAGCATTTCCCATATCTGAGCAAATGTTCGATTCTTCCGGGCTGGAAAAACTGGTGGATGAATGCGAGGGCCTTCGTCGAAAGCTCAAGCTGGCCGCTCGAAAAGCCTTGGAGGCTTGCGAACTCGTTCGCACGAGAACCTCTGCCGAGCCTGATGACTTTCTGCGCACTCGAATACGCCGCTAAATGCCTGAACGCGCACTTTTGGGAACCCGGGTCTGCCCTATAGCAGGCCCTTACAGGCCAGGATGCACATCCCCGGCCTGTACGTTAGTCGATCAGGCAGGTGCTACGGTCATCCGCCACCCGCTCAAAATCGCCGCCGCGCCAACAGCTCCGCCACCGCCCCCGCAAACCACCCCGCAGGGCGCATCTTCAGCGCCTTGCTCCCACACTTCGGGCACTGATCGATCCACTCACCGGGCGCCAACGCATCACTCTGCGGAGCCACTGTTTTCGTCCAACCACAACCTTCACATTCAAAAGTGAAGGGTCTGGGTTTGATCGGCATTTTAAGCTCCTTTTCCGCTGCGCAAGTTCACTGCCTTCACCGTGCTCAACTCCCCGGATACGCCAGTTCAATCTGCTCATCAAACTCGCCGTCAAGCCCACAGTACGCATGCGCAACGTGTTCAAGATCTTCAGCTACCTGCGTAATCACCTGACGCAGTTCCAGGCGCTCGAGCCAGCGAGCAGGAACGGTGGCGGTGCCATACTGCGCGCCCAACAAGTGCCCGACGACAAGCCCTGTACTGCTGCTGTCACCACTGTGATTGACCGCCGTGACCAGCCCTTCTTCAAGTGATCGTGCGGTCAGCGCGCACCACAGGCCGATGGCCAGCGCCTGTTCTGCGACCCAGCCACCGCCAAAATCGTCGATGCGTTGCGGGGTGGGCAAGTAACCCTCGTAAAAGTACAACAGCACGCGCTCGATGAGGTTGCGAGTTTCTTCCATGCCAGGCACTTGCCCATACCTGGCCAGACTTTGAGTCACTGCGTGTTCCAGGCTGTCGCGTCGATCGACAACACGCTGAAGAATGTCGGCAAACAGCCCAGCCGCCAGATAGCATGTCGGATGCCCGTGCGTCAGCCGTCCGGACTGGGCCGCGTGGTGGAATGCATTGGCAAAGAATGCACAGGGTGCAGCACGGACCAAGGCACCGTTGCCTTTGCTGTGGTTTTCGGCAACCGCCCCAAGCCACCCACTGGCCTTGAGTGCACTCAGGCAAGTTGAGTCGGGGGCACGCCTCGACCAGAGCTCCACATCCTTGATCAGCCAGCCATCTGTGGCGACCGGTATCAGCGAGGGGTAATCCTGGGTCGTCAGCCAACGTAGCAATGCGTGATGAATAATGCTGGGGACATGGCAAGGCTGCCGTGAACTCCCAAGCACATATGCCCGCAGCAAGCCTTCTGCGGTGAACAGCATCATCTGCGTGCTGTCGCCGATGGAGCCGGTGATGCCATACGCCGGGGCAAAATCAATCATGCCCTGCGGACCGAACCTGGCCTCGATGAGCGGCCACTCGAGAAACTCCACGGGGGCGCCAAGCGCATCACCGACAGCGCCACCCAGCAGGCAACCTTTGATCAGCTCAAGTCTGTTCATGTCCATTCCCTTATCCCTCAGCCGGGATCAATTCCTGCAAAATCACCAGCTTTCTTTGCAACTGCTCGATGTGTGCTTTTTCAGCGCGCAGTGCCGAACGCAACTCGCGGTTCTCTGCCTCCCAAATCCGTGCCCAGCGCGCACTCTTTTGGCAATCCATAGCCATCTGCCAGAGGTCACGCAACCTCAACCACTGATGCAGTAACACCAGCAGTATTGCCACCATCATCACCAACGCCCCTGTCGAAACCAATTCCGACATACTCATGCCCACTTCCTTCCGTGACTTCAATTCATTTCGAATGCCAGACACAAGATATGTAGTGTTAAGTGACAGGTCTAGAATGTAGACTTATACAGGTAAAGTATTCACGCACATGGAGAGGGTATGAAACGCAAACAATCCATCGAACAGGTCCGCTGGGACCTGGCACTTCGCTATCGCTTGATCGAGACAGTTGCCTGGTGGGAGGGCCGGTTGACCACGGGACACTTGATACAGAGCTTCGGCATCAGCCGTCAGCAGGCGTCCAAGGACATCAACACCTACATCACGGAACATGCGCCCAAAAATCTTACATATGACAAAAAAATAAAGGGTTACGTACCCAGCAAGACGTTCACCCCGCTGTTCATCGACGACAGCGCCAGCGCCTATTTGCACCTGCTTTATCAGAACAACGAACGCGCCCCGCACATCGATGGACTCGCCCTAGCCTACGCCCACACCAAGGTGCTGGAGGTCCCGGATCGCCCGATTCGCCCAGAGGTACTACGCCCGCTGCTCAAAGCGTGTCGCGATGGCCTGCGCCTGGAAACCGAGTACGTGTCGCTCAATACCCCTAACGTGGAAATTCGTCTCATCGCCCCTCACACGTTGGTCTACACCGGTATGCGCTGGCATGTGCGGGCTTACTGCGAGAAGAACGCCCAGTACCGCGACTTTGTGCTCAGCCGTCTACGGGGCCAGCCGGATTTGCTCGACGAATCGCCAAACACTCGTGAGCTGGATGAAGACTGGAACACCGAAATACCGGTGATATTTGCCGCCGATGGGCGATTGAACGCGGCGCAGAAGTCAATCATCGAAACCGACTTCGGCATGGTTGATGGCCAGCTAGTTGTGCCCAGTCGCAGGGCGCTGGTGAAGTATGTATTGCAACGCTATCAGATCGACCCCAGAAACCTGACCACTAATCCTGAAGCGCAACAAATCGTGGTGACCAATCTCAAGGAACTGAAGCCTTGGCTTATGAATGATTGACGCTCAAGTGGTGGATGGCGTGGACTTCCACGCCGGGAATCCGGCCCCCTTCTCACTGTTGACTGAGGTTCGCACTTGCAGTCTGACACTCAAGATCCCGAGGTGAGGAGAGTCCATCCCGTTGCTTCTGATTCATCACCAGCAAGGACTGCGCATCAGAATGCCAGCCTCTTTCGACACGGCATCTATCGCCATTCCACCCCTGACCCGAGCGCGACACATTACGACGCACCTTGGCCTCATGATCATGTCTTGCCAGTATCAGGAGTAGTCGTCGTGCCCATCCCGCGTTCGCTGAATCGCAGTAATGTACGTAGTTCCGGCCCCCATAACGCGGACACCTGCGCCCTGACCCTGAAGTGGTCGTTCATGATGATGCTCGATCTTGGCGGGCATCGGAATCTTATCCAGCGGCATGGCTTTAACGATGACGAACTGGCCATCGAACTGGGCCTGCAAGCGCTGATCGATGAAGAGGATTTCCACCCACGCCAGGCGCTCTTGCGCTTGAAGGGCGAACGCAAGCTGTTTGATGAGACGTTCACCAGCTACGATACCCCGACATGCTGGAAGAAAATCTTGAGGCGCTGGGAGAGTTGCTCGAACTTGATGCGGCGGAACTCCGCATTCTCGGTTTTTGTGTCCTGATGCATACCGATCCGACGCTCACCAACGCTGCCGACGAGCTGGGAATGCTCGGTTTCAACCGCATGCTCGCTGTACTCAGCACCCTGTTGGATATTCCACAGCTGCAACTGACACGGTATCTGAGCAACGACGGTCAACTGGTCCGGTCGGGTCTGCTTGAAGTCAATACCCTGTCCTGCTCGGTCACCACCCTGAGCAGCCGCTTGAGCGTGGGTAATTCTGATTTGCCGGGATTGATGCGTTTCAATCAGGACGAGCCCATCGAGTTGTTCAAGTATGCGTTCAGGCTTAGCCCGCCGGGTGAGCTCGGGCTCGATAAATACGAACACCTGCGTCAGCACGTAGATATCGCCCAAGCCTACCTGGCCAAGGGATTGGTCGAAGGCCGAAGCGGGGTAAACACTCTGCTTTATGGCCCGCCAGGTACGGGTAAGACACAGTTGAGCCGCCTGCTCGCCAAAACACTGAATACCGATCTGTATGAGATCGCCTGCACCGACAGTGACGGCGATCCGGTCAGTGCCAGCCAGCGCTTGTGCGCATTGCGCTCGGCCATGAGCGTCTTGCATTCGCACAAATCGCTGCTGGTCCTGGATGAAATCGAAGACATTTTCGATAGCCCCACACCCATGGGTATGGGTGCCCGCAGCAAGGCACAGAAAGGCTGGATCAATCGGATGCTCGAAGAAAACGCCCTGCCCTGCTTTTGGCTGAGCAACAGTGTCGAGTCGCTGGATGCGGCGCACATTCGCCGCTTTGATCTGGTCATCAACCTGCCAAACCCGCCTCGGGCACAGCGCGAGCAAATCATTAGGGAGTGCAGCGCCGACAAGCTGGGCAATGAGCTTGTGGAGAAACTTATCGATCATGAACATGCAACACCGGCAGTGATCACTCGCGCGGTTCGCATCGCCCGCAGCCTGAATCCCCGCGCCGGCAAAAAGCTTGATGCAACGGGCGAGTGCCTGGTCGACAGCACACTCAAAGCCCAAGGTTTTGACAAGTTGGAGGGCGCACAGGGCCAGCGATTGCCGAGCTTTTACTCGCCTGAACTGATCAACACCGATGTACCGCTCGATGGTCTGGTCGAAGGTTTACGCAAGCACGCTGAAGCACGCTTATGTTTCTACGGGCCTCCTGGCACTGGCAAAACCGCCTTCGGCTGTTGGTTAGCACAGGAACTGGACAGGCCACTGATGGTGCAACGGGTATCTGATCTTGTTTCCCCGTATGTGGGCCAGACCGAACAGAATCTTGCCGAAGCTTTTGCACAAGCCACTCAGGACGGCGCGGTACTGCTCCTCGATGAAGTCGACAGCTTTTTGCAGGATCGACGCAAGGCAAAGCAAAGCTGGGAAGTGACAGCGGTAAACGAAATGCTCACCCAGATGGAAAGCTATCGTGGCCTGTTCATTGCCTCAACGAACTTGATCCGTGATCTGGACGAAGCATCGCTGCGCCGCTTCGACATGAAAATCTACTTTGGTTACCTGGACCAACCCCAGGTACAGCAACTGTTCAGCACCCACTTGCAGGCACTTAAACTCAAGGACCCCACCAAGACGGCAAGCCTGCGGCTGAGAAGCGAACAGCGATTGACCCCAGGCGACTTTGCCTCGGTGGCCAGGCAAGCGCGCTTCAAACCCTTCGCCAATGCGAACGAGTTGGCCTGCGCGCTCATCGCTGAAACCCGCCTCAAAACTGCCGGGAAGCAGAGACCTATAGGGTTTGTACACTGACAGCGGACGTTCGGACGGGTGTTGACTGGCTTAGTGCCATCTATCACCCTTGTCGCCATACCGAGCTTAAGCACTACACAAGGAAGCCTGTCTTGCCCTCTGCCAAAGCCCAATCCACCGTCAGCCGTCAGTGGGAATTGCTTCGCCAGTTGCCATCCAGATCACCCGGAATCACCACCGCCGAACTCGCCACGCGCCTACACTTATCGGGTTATAAAATCAGCCGGCGTACGATTGAACGCGACCTGATCGATCTGTCGCTGATGTTCCCCCTGCAATGCAATGACGCAAGCGCGCCTTACGGTTGGTACTGGCAACCCGGTGTCAGCGTCGAATTGCAGGGAGTTACCCTGACCGAGGCGTTGAGCCTGGCTCTAGTCGAAGACGCAATCCGCCCACTGCTGCCTAACAGCATGCTCAGAGTGCTGGAGCCTCGTTTCAACCACGCGCGACAAAAACTCAAGTGATTGGGCGAGGAGAATCAAGCCGCACGCTGGCTGGATAAAGTAGCCAGCGTGCGCCCCGCACTTGAACCTGCAAGCGCCGGAGATTCCAGAGGAAATTCTGGAGACATTGCAACAGGCCTTGCTGGAGGAGAAACAGTTGCAATGTCAGTACTACTCCGCACACTCTGACAAAGTCAGCCAACTGAAACTCAATCCGCTGGCCCTGGTGCAACGTGGATTGATCACTTACCTGATCGGCACCGCCGACTCTTACACCGATGTGCGCCAGTACGCAGTCCATCGATTCCGCGAATTGTCCCTCTTGGAGTCCCCAACGCAGGGACTGAAGGATTTCAATCTACAGGCCTACTTGAATAGCGATGCGCTGCAGTTCGGCAATACAGAAAGAATCGCCTTCCAGGCTTGGCTAAGTGAAAAGCAAGCTCGCCTGCTGCGAGAAACGCCGCTGAGCGCAGATATGGCGCTAACCGACCTTGGCAATGGCGATGGCTATCGCGTCACAGCAACGATCAGCGATAGCTGGCAACTGCAGTGGTGGATCTTGTCGCTGGGCGATGCGCTAGTGGTTGAAATGCCGCTGAACCTACGCGAGCAAATTGCGCAAAAGCTGAGGAATGCTGCGGCTGGGTATGAGTGAGAGTGGAACCATGCAGGCTGAAAATAGCCGGTAATCGGAATCTCATCATCACGATTTTATCAGCATCGCACAATAAATAAGGACTTTAAATGACAGACGCCCTTGAATTCACTCCGAATCTCCGTCGGCCGAAAAAAATTGCACTGCTATTTGTCGTTGATACGTGGGGTATTGAGGACCCATATGCTGACGGTAATTGGCATAAGTTGATCCATCAGGCAGCCCGTAGCTGGATAACGGAAAACCCCGATCAAGAGCCTGCCACATTATGGTCGGTCGTGCGGCCGTGCGACTTTTTCGAAAATGGAACCTCGTGTTATATGACCTGTAGCACCAAGCTACCGGACATTTTTTTTGACCAACTCAATTCGTACATGGCTCAGTACTGTGGCCCCCATGTCACAGTGGCTGAGGTCGATTTCGATCTACCATTCAACAGCATCGAAGGGTGGCGCGCCTACCTTCACTTTGAGCAAGGTCAAATCTGGGAACAGTCAGACGCAATCAGTTGGCGTGCATTGGACTAGGGAGCTCACACAAAGCATGCACCGGGATGTCCGCTTCGGGCAGTTCACTGCCAATCATGGTGACGAGGCGTGCTCCGATGCAATCGGTGGTCAGATCGAATGCAAGCGGGTGGTCAAGTGGAGTGCAATTTCGCACGGCATTCCAATTGGTATTCCAACCAAAAATTGGAACCAATATTGACTCTATAAATCAATAACTTACCGAGCAGATTCAACTTACCCCGGCCCACCAAACTCAGAAAAGACGTTCTCGGACTTCTTCTCTGCCCCCTCTCATCCATTCATAGTTTAGTAAACCCCAATCCAAGAATCGAAAAAGTCAGCTTTTACCCTCCTTACCCCCATGAAACCTTAGGGCACCACAAAACCACCTAAGGAGAACACTGCGCTGCGTGGCGAGCCTTGCTGTTGGCTGTGCGGTTTGCCCTGCAGCGCTGGAACGAGAACCGGATGTCTCTCGTCTGGGAGGACCGATTGATCCCGGTGTCTCGAGTGATGTGCAATCACCCTTGAACAGTAGGAGATAACAATAATGATCAAAGCTCTGAAATTCGCAGCACTCGCAACGGGGATAGTCACTGCCAGTCACGGCCTCGCGGCCGACCTCACCATCGTCTCCTTCGGTGGCGCCAACAAGGAGGCCCAGGTAAAGGCCTTCTACAAGCCCTGGCAACAAGCCCGGGGCAGCAAGATCATTTCCGGCGAGTACAACGGCGAAATGGCCAAGGTCAAGGCCATGGTCGATACCCGCAGCGTGTCCTGGGATGCCGTGGAGGTGGAGTCCGCCGAGCTTGCCCGGGGCTGTGAAGAGGGCATGTTCGAGACGCTGGACCCAGCTCAGATCGGCCTCGATACCAAGCATTTCGTTCCCGGCGCCATCCAGCCCTGCGGCATAGGGTTCCTGGTGTACTCGACGGTGCTGGCCTACAACACCAGCAAGCTGAAGCAAGCCCCCACCGGCTGGAAGGATTTCTGGGATGTGGAGAAATTCCCGGGCAAGCGCGGCCTGCGCAAGCTGGCCAAATCGACTCTGGAATTCGCCCTGATCGCCGACGGGGTAGCGCACGCTGACGTCTATACGTTGCTGGCCACCAAGGCAGGCCAGGACCGCGCCTTCGCCAAGCTGGATGAGATCAAGCCGCATATCCAGTGGTGGGAAGCCGGCGCCCAGCCACCTCAGTATCTCGCCGCGGGGGATGTGGTGATGAGCTCGGTGTACAACGGCCGCCTCTCGGCCAAGCAGAAGAAAAAGTACGACCTGGACATCGTCTGGTCCGGCGGCCTCTACGAGTTCGATTCCTGGGCTATCCCGCGGGGCGCTTCGCGCCAGGAGAAAACCCGCGAGTTCATTGCCTTCACACTCGACCCCGCGCAACAGAAAAGCTTCGCCGAACATATCGACTACGGCGCCGCCAACCTGCAGGCCATGCAACTGCTCGACAAGGACCGCATCGCCGAACTGCCCACCGCGCCAGCGAACCTTTCCCAGCAGGTGCCGGTAGACCCGCTGTTCTGGGCCGACCATGGCGAACAACTGGAGCAACGCTTCAACGCCTGGGCGTCGCGCTAACCCCTGAACGGCCAGCCATGGGGCACTCACCCCATGGCTTTCGGAATCTGCCGAGCACAAGGTCAGACCTCCGTCATCACCACCATCACCTCGGCGTCACTCCCCGCCTCGCCCTCAGCCAGGTAGATGTGCCCGATCGCGCTGTTGAAATACACCGTCTCCCGGCAACCAACGCTGACGGATTCACCCGTTTCGAACTGAATGCGCACACGGCCCGAAAGCACCACGGCAAACTCCTGCCCGGGGTGGCGAATGTAGTCTTCGAACTGGCTCATCTCACGCGCGCAGATGCGGGCATACATCGGCGTCATGTTGCGCCCGGGAAAATCCCCCGCCATCGGGTGGTACTCGTAGTTGCCCGTGCTGTAACCCGCCGCCGTATCGATGGCCGTGCTCACCACCGTGGGCTGTACCGCCCCCACGCTCACCTTGGCCGGGCTGAACAGCTGGGCGATGTCCACACCCAATGCCCGCGCTGCCGCCGCCAGCTTCTCGTAACTCACCGATACCTGCGCCAGCTCCATCTTCGACAGGGTAGACAGCGCCACGCCTGAACGCTCGGACAATTGCTTGAGCGTGAGCTTCTGGTTCTTGCGTATGACACGAAGACGGGCACCCACCTGGGCGCGATCTATCAAGGGGTGGGCCGGGGAACGCGAGACTGGATCGGAGCTCATGCAAACTTCTCTGCCATACGGAAACGATGCCTTGGGCCAAGCCGGGCAAGGGCCAAAAATAATACCTCAAGGTAATAGGTTGACTGGAAAATTCTCATATCTTACATTTCTCGTATCTGAGAATTACAAGAACAGCGGCGAAGACATTGCTTCTCCCACTCGGAACAGGAGGCACCTCGGTATGCACGACAGCGAATGTTTCGATTTCGCCATCATTGGCGGCGGTATTGCGGGGGCCTCCCTGGCCTATCGCCTGGCTGGGCAAGCCAGGGTCGTGGTGCTCGAGCGCGAGAGCCAGCCGGGCTATCACGCCACCGGTCGTTCCGCAGCCATGTTCATGGAAAGTTACGGAACACCGCAGATCCAGGCCTTGACCCGCGCCAGCCGCACTTTCTATGAGCAACCGCCCGCTGATTTCACCGAGCATGCGCTGCTGGAGCCTCGCGGTTGCCTGTATGTCGCAGGCCAGGGGCAACAGCCCCTGCTGGAACAGACCTTCGCTGTCGGTGCAGCACAGGCTGGCAATGTGTCGTTGATCGATACCGAGCATGCGCTCGCGTTGGTGCCGTGCCTGAACCCGGAAGCAATGGTTGGCGCGATGCTCGAAACCGACGCCCGCGATCTGGACGTGCATGCACTGCACCAGGGCTTCTTGCGCGCCATGCGCCGTGCCGGTGGTGTGCTGCAATGCGATGCGCAACTGAGCGTCGCCACGCGCGAAGGCGGTCACTGGCACCTGACCCTGGCCGACGGTCGCCAGTTGCGCGCGCGCACGCTGGTCAATGCCGCAGGCGCCTGGGCTGATGAGGTTGCGCAGCAGTGCGGCGTGAAGCCCATCGGCTTGCAGCCCTGCCGACGCACAGCCTTTACCTTCGACGGCCCCCAGGGCATGGATTTCTCGCGCTGGCCCACGGTGATCGGCATCGACGAAAGCTTCTACTTCAAGCCCGATGCCGGCCAGTTGCTGGGCTCCCCGGCCAACGCCGACCCCGTGCCGCCCCATGACGTGATGCCTGAAGAGCTGGACATCGCCACCGGCATCTACCACATCGAGGCCGCCACCTCCCTGACCATCCGCCGCCCGCGTCACAGTTGGGCCGGCCTGCGCTCGTTCGTCGCCGATGGCGACCTGGTGGTCGGCTGGGACAATCACCGCGAAGGCTTCTTCTGGCTCGCGGCACAGGGCGGCTATGGCATCCAGTCTGCGGCCGGCGTGTCGCAACTGGCCTGCGCCCAGTTGCTCGATCAGCCGCTGCCCCAAACACTGCTTCATCAAGGTGTCGAGCCACAGCGCCTGGCACCTGCCCGCTTGCGTTAATCATTCATCACCCACGAGGTTCAATGCCATGTCCGAACAACTGCAGCGTTACCCCAGCCATCTGCCCTACCCGTTCTCCAAGGCCATCCGTGTCGGCGATTTCCTGTTTCTCTCGGGGCAGGTACCAATGGACCCACAGGGCAACGTGGTGCTCGGGGATATCCGCGAGCAAACCGAGGCGGTCATGAGCCGTATCGGCGAAACCCTGACCGAGTGCGGTGTGGGGTTCGATCAGGTGGTCAAGGCCACGGTCTGGCTGACCGACATGCAACATTTCGCCGGTTTCAACGAGGTGTACAAGCGCTACTTCGACAATGGTTTTCCGGTGCGCTCCACGGTCGGCGGCAGCCAGCTGGCACTGGGGGTCGACGTAGAGATCGAAGTCCAGGCCTGGGTCGGCGCCCGCTAGCACACCCTTGCCGCCTGCCACTGCGATGCCCCGGCATGGCCACGGAAAGTGGCCCGCCCCATAAGCCCTAACAACAATAATTCGAGGGAAATCGTCATGAAAGAGAGCCTGAAAATAGCCGGCGCGTTCGTCGGTGTGATTGTCGGCGCCGGGTTCGCTTCCGGTCGGGAACTGCTGCTGATGTTCGTCGATTTCGGCGTATGGGGATTGCTCGGGGCAGTGGTCAGCGCCTCACTGTTCATCTTTCTCGGCATGGCATTGGCAGGCATGGGCAGCCGCCTGCGGGCCAGCTCCCATAAAGACGTGGTGAACGCCCTGTGCGGACGCTACCTGGGCGCCTTCGTCGACCTGATGATCACCTTTTTCATGTTTGCGGTAACCGTGGTCATGCTGGCCGGTGGCGGTGCCCTGCTGGAGCAGCAGTTCGGCATCCCGGCCCTGTTCGGCAGCCTGGCGGTAACCGTGATCGTGGTCGCCATCGTGTGCCTGGATGTGCAGAAGGTGATTGGCATGATCGGCGCCGCCACCCCGCTGTTGATTCTCACGGCAGTAGCGGTGGCCCTGTATGGTGTGGCCACCCGAGGCCTGAGTTTCGGCGAGCTCGATCAACTGGCCAGCCAGCAGGACGCCGGCGCCAGCCATTGGCTGCTGGGGGCACTGTTGTACGTGTCCTACAACATCGTGGCCGGGGTGCCCTTTCTGTCGATCATGGGCGGCACCGCAAAGACCGAGAAGCACGCCATCTGGGGTGGCATCTTCGGCGGCGCGTTGCTGGGGGTGCTGATGCTGGTGATGAGCCTGGGGCTGTTGTCGCGCCTGGACAGCGTGGCCGACCTGCCCATGCCCATGCTGTCCATCGCCACCGAGATTTCACCGGTGCTTGGCCTGGTGATGGCCGTGGTCATTTTCCTGATGATCCTCAACACCGCCGTTGGCACCCTGTACTCCTTTTCGGCGCGATTGCTGCCAGCGGGCACCCGCACGTTCCGCATCGGCTCGGCGGCCGCCGGCGCCCTTGCGTTCGTTGGCAGCCTGGTCGGGTTCGTCAGCCTGGTGGGGCAGGTCTACCCGCTGTTCGGCTACCTGGGCTTCCTGCTGATTGGCGCGGTCGTGCTTGGCTGGCTACGCGTCGGCCGCCTGGCCCAGGCTTGAGCAATCGACAGTGACGCGCTGATCGGGCGCGTCACAAATTGCATCGAACCTGCCCTCTCGAAATCCAATGCCAGGCCGATATGCTTGGCAACCGAACTAGCAGCAGAGCAGGTCACCGATGAAAGTCTGCACAACCTACCGTGAAACCTTCTATCACGTACTCAACGCGGTGTTTACCGCCTATGGCAAGCAGCCGGTGGTAGCGGAACTGGGAGTGCTGCGCGGCGAAAACGCGATGAAGCTCTACCAGGCCCTGACCCCGGAAAAGATGGTGCTGATCGACAGCTGGAGCCCTGCCTCCAATGACGACTACAGCCCATTCGACCAGTTGCCGCCATGGGTCGAGCCACCAGAGAAATACGCCTACTACTACGGCGGCCCGATGCATGAGCAGGCCACCTTCGACAACCTCTACCAGCAATGCCTGGACCGCTTCGCCGACAAGGACAACGTCACCGTCATCCGCGCCGACACCATCAGCGCCATCGACGCGATCCAGCCGCGTACCGGCATCGAGACCTTCGACGTGGTGTACATCGATGCCAGCCACCAGTACGAATTCATCCTGCGCGACCTGATGTACTACCAGGAACTGGTCGGCCCGGATGGCTTCATCCTGCTCAACGACTGCTGCCACAGCCCCAATGGCACCAAGCAGAACCTGGGCGTGCTCGAAGCCTTGAGCAGCTTCATGAAGCGCTCCGACTTCATCCCGCTGGCCATGACCAACACCGACTGGTCGGACGTGATCCTGGTGCGCAAGAACTCGATCATGGTGCAACTGGTGGACATCGCCCTGACCAACTCCGACATTCCGTTCGTGGAGATCCCGCACCAACTGATCTCTGCCGCCAAAGTCGTTTACGGCCAGCAGCGCATCAACATCAGCTTCGCCTGATTGCGGTTGCAAGACGTCCTGGCCTTCGCCAGGACGACACCGGTCGACCCCACACGATCGATTAAATTCCCGCGAATCTGCCTGTTTTTCCTACAGATGCCGGCTGATTCACATTTTTTTCGTGAAAAGCAGCCTAACCGGCTTTCGCTGCTGAATTGTCCTACAACCATCCTGTACAGTACCCAGCGCTTGATTCAGCACTCACTGACAAGCCGGCAGGGATGGCCGATACAGACGCAGCATGCGCTGGTTGTCCCGCGTCGGTTTCCGACCCTGGAAGGGACACCCTCTTGAATACTGCATCGCTGCGCCGCTCACTGCTGGCGCTTTCCATTGCCGCTGCTACAGCCACGGCCAATGCCTCTCCCGCTATCGACTTGAATCACGACCTCCGCTCCGGTGCCTACAGCAATACCGGCGATACCTTCAGCAGCGCTACCTTCAGCGGCACATCGCAGAACGCCGGCGTCGAGCTGATCGATGTCACTGTGCTGGGCAACCTGACCAACAGCGGCGCGATCAACCTCAGCGCGGCGAGTGCCACCGATATTCCCTCGGCCATTTCCCTCACCCTCGATTCCAGCATCGGCGGCAACCTGGTCAACCAGGGCAGCATCAACGTGACCGGCGAAGGCGCCATGGGCCTGGACCTGTACCTGGCCAAGATTGCCGGTGATGTGATCAACAGCGGCAGCATTGCCGTGACGGGCCAGAACGCCAACGGCATGATGATCACCTCCACCCAGTCGAGCATCATCAACAGCGGCACCATCACCGCGCGTGGCGCCGACTCGGCCGGTATCGAAGTCGAGAATGCCGTCTTCAGCGGGTCCATCACCCCGCCCTACAAAAGCAACATCAACAACAGCGGCACCATTTCGGCAGATGGCATCGGCATCCATCTGGTCAACCTGAGCGGCAGCAATCTGTTTTCGATCACCCAGACCGCCGGCCTGCTCGAAGGCGGCACTGCGGCGATTCTGGCCGAAGACAGCAACGCGCAGTCGTACTTCTACTGGTCCGGCGGCCAGGTAAAAGGCGATCTGCTGGGGCTGAGTGGCGTGCTGGTCAAAGGCGACGTGGCTTTCGGCGGTTCGACCATCCGTGCCGGCTACGTGGACATCGACGGTGGCACCCTGACCCTGCTGGCGCCGCACACCACGCTGGACGGCGATCTCGACCTCGACAGCGACACCGCCCGCCTGCGTCTGCTGCTGGATAACACGACGCTGCCCGATTCACCGATCCTCAAGGTGACCGGCAACACCTACTTCTCCGCAGGTAGCCAGATCGAGCTGCAAGCCCGCTCCGACGACTTCCGCACCCCGGCCCAGGGCACCCGCTACACCCTGCTGAACTCCGGCACCTGGGAAGAGGCGCAGAACCTGTCGGTGGTCTCGTCCTCGGCGCTGCTCGAAGTGAAAAACTTCGGCATCGAGGGCCAGGATGTGAAGGCGCTGGTCGCAACCCGCAGCGATGAAGCGATCGAGCAGAACCTGCTCGGCGCCCGTGCTTCGCGCAATGCAGTCAATGCCATACAACCGTTCAAGAACACCGTGATGGGCCAGCTCAGCGAAAGCGATCCGGTATTCCAGGCCTTCGCCAACGCCAGCAGCGATGCGCAACTGGCCAGTCTCGCCGAAACCCTGACCCCGGATGTCAGCCGCGGCGTGATCAATGCCGCCACCAGCAGCCAGACCCTGGTCGGCAACGCCGTCACCCGCCGCTCCAGCAATGCCCGCAACGGCCTGTCGTCCGGTGAAGGCCTGTCGGGCACTGGCGTATGGGTGCAGGCACTGTCCAGCGATGCCGATCAGGATCGTCGCCACGGTATCGACGGTTACGATGCCAACACCAACGGCATCGCCGTGGGCGCCGACGGCAAGCTCGACCCCGATACCACCGTGGGCCTGGCGTACAGCTACCTGACCAGCGACGTCAAATCCGACCGGGGCAACAAGACCGATGTCAGCGGCCATGCCCTGACCCTGTACGGCAACTGGACCCACGACAACTACTTCGTCGATGCTTCGGTGATGTACGGCTGGAACGACAACGAGTCCAAACGCTACATCGCCGGCAGCCGCGCCAAGGCCGACTACGACAGCGAGATCTTCGGCGTCAACGCGCTGGCCGGCTACACCTTCCAGCTCGACCGGCAGGTAGTGCTCGAGCCGCAGATCGGCGCGCGCTACGCCAACGTCTCGATCGACTCGTACCGTGAAAAAGGCAGCTCGGCGGCGCTCAACGTCGGCAGCCAGCGTTACGAAATCGGCGAGATGGGCCTGGGCGCACGCCTGGCAGCCGCCTTCGACCTGGGCGTGGGCAGCCTGGAGCCGGAAGCCAAGCTGATGGCCTGGCATGACTTCATCGGCGACAAGGCCGGCACCACCTCCACCTTCGTGCTGGGTGGCACGCCATTCACCACCCGCGGCGCCACCCCGGCCCGCGACAGCTACGAGCTGGGCCTGGGCGCAACCTACCGCGTCGGTGCCTGGAGCGTGGGCGGGTCGTACAACTACCTGACCAGCAGCGGCTTCGATGCCGACACCTTCACCGCCAACGTGCGCTACGACTTCTGACCTCAACCGCCAGACACGACAAAGCCCGCCAGAAGCGGGCTTTGTCGTGGCGCGTATTCAGGCGCGCTGCAAGCGTATCGTACTACTCATGGTGACTCAGGTAGGCGGTCAATGCCCGGCGCGTCAGGTCGTTGAGCGAAATACTCTGCCGGTTGGCAACCACGCTGGCGGCCAAATGCAGGTCATGGCCAACCCTCACATTGAATGAGCCTTTACATGGGGTTTCGGGAGCCTGATGCAAGGTTGCACATGTGTGTAGATAGTCATCCACGGCCTCGCGAAATGCCGCGTCCAACTGTGCCACAGTCTCTCCTTCATAGCTCACCAGAGCCCGGATGAACTGCACCTTGCCGTATAGACAGTTGTCTTCTGGGCTGGCTTCAATGGAGCCGTGATACCCCCTGTAATGCAACAGTGTGCCCATCAAATCAACCCTCCGGCTTTCAAGTGTTCAATAACCTGGCATCTGATGTAAGCCTTCAGCTCGTTGCCGGGATGTGGCTTATGCAGGTTGATCATCGCCAGCGGATTCCCGTTATCGAACTTCACTCGGCTTCCGTTACCGTTGATCACTCAGGCACGCCAGGAAACCCCAGATGAACCGCTGTGAACAGCAGCCCCACAGTGGTCAAGACACCTCTCATCCCAATTGAGGAAACTGCCTACCCGCCTTACCTGATTTCCTCGTATCAGACACGACAAAGCCCGCCAGAAGCGGGCTTTGTCGTGTCGGGGCGTGCCTCAGATATCCAGCACGATCTTGCCGAAATGCTGGTTGGTTTCCTGATAGCGGAACGCATCGGCGATCTGCTCCAGGCCAAAGTGCTTGTCGATCACCGGGCGAAGGCCGCTGGCGTCGATGGCACGCACCATGGCCTGCTGCTGGGCACGGCTACCTACCAGTACCCCCTGCAGACGCAACTGGCGCACCAGCGCCTGCACCAGCGGCAACTGCCCCGCCACGCCGGTGAGGATGCCGATCAACGAGATGTGCCCGCCAATGCGCGCGGCAATCATCGATTGCTCCAGCGTGGCCGGGCCGCCCACCTCGATCACATGGTCCACACCACGATTGTGGGTCAGGCTGCGCACCTGCTCGCCCCAGGCCGGGGTGGTGCGGTAGTTGATCAGGTGGTCGGCGCCCAGGGCCTTGAGGCGTTCGAGCTTGGCGTCGCTGGACGAGGTGGCGATCACCGTGGCACCCGCCAGCTTGGCGAACTGCAAGGCGAAGATCGACACCCCGCCGGTGCCCTGCACCAGCACCGTGTCACCTGGCTTGAGTGCGTCGTCGGCCATCAGTGCACGCCAGGCGGTCAAGCCCGCAGTGGTCAGCGTGGCCGCTTCGGCGTGGCTCCAACCTTTGGGCGCATGGGTAAACGAAGTGGCACGGGCCGTCACCTGCTCGCGGGCATAGCCGTCGATGCCATCGCCCGGCACCGTGGCAAAGCCTTCGATCAGCGGCGCGCCATCCAGCCAGTCGGGGAAGAAGGTGCTGACCACCGCATCACCGACAGCGAACTCGCTCACCCCGGCGCCCACGGCCACCACTTCACCGGCACCATCGGCCATCGGAATGCGCGGCTCGGCAGGCCCCCACATGCCGCTGACCACGGCAAAGTCGTGGTAGTTGAGCGAGTTGGCACGCAGGCGCACGGTGATCTCGCCCGCCTGCGGCGCCGGCGCTTCGCACGTGCCCACCTGCACCTTGTCATATCCGCCGCCGGGTTGAACGTAAATGGCCTTGTGGCTCATGGGAAGCGCCTCACTCGTGTCTGTAAAGGGTCAACCAGTCTTCGCCCGTGCCTGACGCAGGTCAAGCACCAGCACTTGCACAATCCGCCGGCAAACCACAATAATGCGACTAATTATCAATTACTCAGTATCCTCCGCGCCATGCCCGCACCCGATCACGCTGCCCTGCACGCGCTCTACAGCGAACACAACGGTTGGTTGAAAAGCTGGCTGCGCGCGCGCCTGGGCAACGCCAGCGATGCCGCAGACCTTGCCCAGGACACCTTCATCCGGGTGCTCACCGCACGCAATGCCCAGACCATTCGTGAACCGCGCAGCTACCTGGGTGCCATCGCCCATGCGCTGATGGTCGACAAGTTTCGCCGCAAGGCCCTGGAACAGGCCTACCTCGCCGAGCTGGCCACCCGCCCGGAGCGCGTCGTCGAGTCGCCCGAAACGCGCCTGCTGATTCTCGAAACCCTGGTGGCCGTCGATACCCTGCTCGACGGCATGGGCGAACGCACCCGGCAGATCTTCCTGGCGGTGCAGCTCGAGGGCCTGAGCTACGTGGCCACCGCCGAGCGCATGGGCGTGTCGGTGACCACGGTGAAAAAACACATGATCCGCGCCATGACCCACTGCCTGCTGCTGACGGACGACTGACATGGCCCAGCCCCTGGACTACTCAACCCTGGAGGCGGCAGCCAGCTGGTACGTCAAGCTCAATGCCGCGCCGCCCAGCGAGGCCCAGGTGCAGGCCTGGCGGGACTGGCTGGGCAAGAGCCAGGCCCATGCCCAGGCCTGGGCGCGGGTGGAAAAACTGCAGCGCCAGCTTGGCCGCCTGCCCGCCGACGTGGCCCTGCCGACCCTGGCCGGTGTACGCGCACGACGCCGCGCCGTGCTCAAGACCCTGGCCCTGCTGATGGGCGTGGGCATCACCGGCTGGGCCGTGCGCGAAAGCGACACGGGCCGCGAGCTGATGGCCGGGCTGCGTACCGGCAAGGGCCAGCGCCGCCACGTGACACTGGCCGATGGCAGTCAACTGGAACTCAACACCGACACCGCGCTGGATATCGAATTCGACGGCCAGCAGCGCCTGCTGCGCCTGTACAGCGGCGAAATCATGGTGCAAACCGCCGCCGACGCCGCTGGCCGGCCCTTCCTGGTGCAAACCCCGGAAGGCCGCATCCGCGCCCTGGGCACCCGTTTCAGCGTGCACAGCGAGGGCGGCCTGAGCCGGGTCAGCGTACTGGAGCACGCCGTGGAGATCCGCCCCGCCGATCAGCCCGGGCAAGTGCTGCGCCTGGACAGCGGGCAAAGCGTGAGCTTCGACGCGCATCAGCTCGGAGCGGTCGGTAGCGCGGCCCCCGGCACAGGTGCCTGGACCGACGGCATGCTGACCGTGATCGAGTGGCGCCTGGCCGACTTCATCAGCGAGCTGCGCCGCTACCGTCCCGGCCTGCTGCGCTGCGATGAGCGTATTGCCGACCTGCGCCTGTCCGGCGCCTTTCGCATTGACGATACCGACACCGTCCTGCAGAACCTGGGCACCTCGCTGCCGGTCAAGGTGCGCTACCTCACGCGGTACTGGGTGAGCGTCGAGCCGGTCTGAAAAAACATCGAAAACCGGGTTGCCGATTTTCATTCTCATTCGGCTACGCAGTTAAAGCGGAAAAAAAAGCCGCGCCCCTGCCCAGCCAATCGAAGGAAAACCTGCATGTCCGCCCCTTGCCCGCGAGCGCCTCGCCCTCTGCTACGCGCCGTCCACCTGGCCCTGTTCAGCCTGCCGCTGGCACCGTTGCCGTTGCTGGCGGTGCTGCCGTCAAACGCCCTGGCACAAAGCGCAAGCACCCACTTCCAGATCGCCGCAGGCCCGCTGGGCACCGCGCTGAGCCTGTTCGCCACCCGCGCCAGCATCACCCTGTCGTTCGATGCGCGGCAAACCCAGGGCCTGCAATCGGCGGGCCTGCAGGGCAGCTACAGCATCGATGAAGGCCTGGCGCGACTGCTGGCGGGCAGCGGCCTGCAGGCCCAGCGCCAGTCCAATGGCGGCTACGTGCTGGTGCCAGCCGGCAACGGCGGCGCCGTCGAGCTGGGGGCCACCAGCATCGAAAGCAATACCCTTGGCGAGACCACCGAAAACACCGGCGCCTACACCACCGCCGCCACCCGCACCGCCACCAAGCTGCCGCTGTCGATCCGCGAAACCCCGCAATCGGTCACCGTGGTCACCCGCCAGCAGATGGATGACCAGGGCGCGCAGAGCATCACCGACGTGCTGCGCAACACCCCCGGCGTCTCCGCCCAGGCCTACGACAGCGACCGTACCGAATTCTCCAGCCGTGGCCTGGCCATCACCAACTTCCAGTACGACGGCGTCAACACCATCTACGACGGCGTGTACGATGAAGGCACCGCGCATGTCGACATGGCGATCTACGACCACGTCGAAGTGCTCAAGGGGGCCACCGGCCTGATGACCGGCTCCGGCGACCCTTCGGCCACCGTCAACCTGATCCGCAAGAAACCCACCGCGCAGTTCCAGGCCTCGCTGTCGGGCAGCGCCGGCAGCTGGGACGACTACCGTGGCGAAGGCGATGTTTCCGGCCCGCTGAACGACAGCGGCAGCGTGCGCGGGCGCTTCGTCGGCGCGCAGCAGGACAGGAAGGGCTACCAGGACCACTACCAGCAGAAGAAAGAGGTGTACTACGGCATCCTCGAAGTCGACGTCACCCCCGACACCCTGCTGACCGTGGGTATCGACCAGCAGACCACCACCCCGCGCGGCACCTCCTGGACCGGCAACCCGGTGTACTTCGCCGATGGCGGACGCACCGACTTTTCGCGCCGGTTCAACCCGGGGGCCGACTGGAGCCGTCGCGACTTCCAGAACCGCACCTACTTCGCCTCGCTGGAGCAGGCGCTGGCCAACGACTGGAGCCTGAAGCTCAGCGTCAACCAGCTGCAGAGCGACCACGACACGCGCCTTGCCTCCGCCAGCGGCGGCAATCCCGACCGTGCCACGGGCGAAGGCATGTTCATGTTCTGGGGCCGCTGGGAAGGTCACCGGGTGCAGAACACCGCCGACATCAACCTGTCCGGCCCCTTCACCCTGCTGGGCCGCCAGCACGACCTGGTGATGGGTTTCAACGCGGCCAACTCGCGCCAGACCGGCGCCACCTGGGACACCAGCCTGGGCGGCACACCGGGCAACATCTACGAATGGAACGGCAAGATCGGCGTGCCGGACTTCCCGAAAAACGGCAAGTACGAGCAGACCAAGCGCCAGAACGGCGCGTACATCGCCACCCGCCTGCGCCCCACCGACGACCTGTCGCTGATCCTCGGCACCCGCGTCAGCACCTTCAAGTACAACGACAACTACGATTACGACGGCCTCAACCCGGTGTACTTCAGCGACAACCAGGCCGGCTACAAGCAGCATGGCGTGGTGACCCCGTATGCCGGCGTGGTGTATGACCTCAACGACACCTACTCGGTGTATGCCAGCTACACCTCGATCTACCAGCCACAGACCTACAAGGACGCAAACCGCACCCCGCTGGATCCGGTGGAGGGCGACAGCTACGAGACAGGGCTGAAGGCGGCCTACTTCGAGGGGCGGCTCAATGCCAGCCTGGCCTTGTTCCGTATCGAGCAGGACAACGTGGCGGTGCAGACCGGCACCACCAACACCAACGAGGGGATCTACAAGGCCACCCGCGGCGCAACCACCGAGGGCGTGGAGCTGGAGATTGCCGGCGAACTGCAGGAGGGCTGGAACCTGTCGGCCGGCTATACCTATGCGCGCTCTCGCGACAAGGACCACCAGCGCATCTTCGGCTCGCCGATGAGCACCACCAAGCCTGAGCAACTGCTGCGGCTGTTCACCACCTACCGCCTGCCGGGGGCGCTGGACAAGGTCACGGTGGGTGGCGGGGTGAACTGGCAGAGCGCGTTCTACGGCCAGATCTACAGCCCTACGGTGAAGGATTACACCTTCATCAAGCAGGGTGGCTACACCCTGGTCGACCTGATGGGCCGCTACCAGTACAACGACCACCTGAGCTTCACGCTCAACGCCAACAACGTGTTCGACAAGCGCTACCTGGCCGGGCTGGGCAACTTCGACACCACCTACTATGGCGAAGCGCGCAACCTGATGCTGACTACGCGCTGGGCGTTCTGATCGAAGGCCTGGGTTGATGATCCGGGCTTCTTCGCCGGCAAGGCCGGCGAAGAGGCCAGCACGGACCTACTCCAGCATCCCGTGCAACACCCCACAATCAGCCGCATGCCAATCCACCAGCTGCGGCCACGGGTTCTGCGGCACATTCACCAGCACCGTGCGCGCACCCGCCGCACGCCCGCAGTCCAGATCGAAGCGATAGTCACCGACCATCACCATCTGCGCCGGTGCCACGTCCCACGCCTGGGCCAGTTGCAGCAGCCCGCCCGGGTGCGGCTTGGGCGGAGCCTCGTCGCGGCCGATGATGTCCTGCACCGGGAAGCAGTCGGCCAGGCCGATCGCCTCCAGCGTCACATGCGCCAGCTCGCGCGCATTACGCGTCAGGATCCCCAGCCGGCAGCCCCGCGCCGCCAGCTCGCGCACCAGCGCCACCGCCCCCGGCGCCGCCTGCGAGGCCACTGCCAGTTCGCGCTCGTGCTCCAGCAGCCAGGCATGCTTGGCCGCCGCCTCTGCCGCAGGCAGGGCCGCCAGATGGGTAAGAATGTCGTCCTGCGCCGGGATGTCCAGCGCCACGCGAATGGCCGCAAAGTCATGCACGGCGACGGTCAGGGTGCCGTCCATGTCGAACACCCAGTGGCGAATCGAGCGCAGGCTCATGCCCAGTCCTTGCGATGGCGAATCAGGCCTTCCTGGCACGACGAGGCCACCAGCTGCCCGGCTCGATTGAAGATGCTGCCACGGGCAAAGCCGCGCGCATTGCCCGCCCACGGGCTGTCCATGGCGTACAGCAGCCAGTCATCGGCGCGCAGGTTGCCGTGAAACCACAGCGCATGGTCGAGGCTGGCCAGCTGCATGTCGCGGTGCCACACCGACTTGCCATGGGGCATCAGCGAAGTGGTCAGCAGGCCGAAGTCCGAGGCGTATGCCAGCATGTACTTGTGCAGCGCCTGGGAGTCGGGCAGGTTGCCGTCGGCACGAAACCACGCGTACTTCACCGGGTCGCCGGGCTTGGGGTTGAAGGGGTCCTTCTCGGTCACCGGGCGCACTTCGATGGGCTTGGCGCACAGCAGCTTGTCGCGAATATGCTCGGGCAACTGATCGGCCATGCGCTCGGCCAGTTCCACTTCCGACGGCAGGTTCTCGGGGCCGACCACCTGGGGCATCTGGCCCTGGTGCTCGAAGCCTTCCTCGTCGTACTGGAACGAGGCGCTGCAGGTGAAGATCGGCTGGCCCTTCTGGATCGCCGTCACCCGGCGGGTGCTGAAGCTGCCGCCGTCACGCACGCGGTCCACCGAATACACCACCGGCATCGACGCATCGCCCGGACGCAGAAAATAGCCGTGCAACGAATGCACGTGGCGCGCCTCTTCGACCGTCTGACTGGCCGCCGACAGCGACTGGCCCAGTACCTGGCCCCCGTACAGCTGACGAAAGCCCAGGTCCTGGCTGCGTCCGCGGAACAGGTTTTCCTCGATCGCCTCCAGACTCAACAGGTCGACCAGATCGTCCAACACGTGGCTCATTCGAGATTCTCCAAAGCAAGGCCCAGGGCGCAAATAATACAGGGTTTGTCATTGGCGGCCTGTATGTTCTGCGATTCAGCCATGCAAGGTGGCCTGCCACTGGGCGCGGTTGATCCGGTACAGCACATGGGGGCGCAAGGGGTGGCCGGGCTCGAGGCGCGGGTGCTCGAAGTCGCCCAGCGGATCGGGCTGCATGCCGATGGCCTGCATCACCTTCTGCGACGGCAGATTGCCCTGGGTAGTGAACGACACCACTTCGTCCAGGCCCAGCTGGGCGAACGCACAGCGCAGGCAGGTCCAGGCCGCCTCGCTGGCGAAGCCCTGGCCCCAGTGGCGCCGCGCCAGGCGCCAGCCGATCTCCACCGCCGGGGTGAACGGCGCATCGAAGCTCACATTGAGCAAGCCGGTCATGCCGATGAACGCCCCGCTGTCCTGGCGCTCCAGGGCCCACAGGCCGAACCCGTACTCGGCAAAATGGCCGCGGATGCGGCCAATCAGTGCGGCGCTTTCGACCCGGCTCAGCGGCGCCGGGAAGTACTGCATCACCAGTGGGTCGGCACACAGGGCGGCGAACTCGGCGAGGTCGTCGTCCTGCCACTGGCGCAGCCGCAGCCGCGCGCTCTCCAGTTCAAGTATCGGGGTCATTGCCTGCTCCGTGATCATTGCCTTGCAGTGTACAGCGTAGGCAGGCCCATGTAGTTGGCGCCAGCCCCGACTGCCCCTGCGTGCATCGATGTTGTAGGAGGTCCACAGGCTGAAGCTGTCGGGCGCGATGAACGTGGGCTGGTGCCGTCGTTGACGCCGTTGCCACCGGCCTTCACCACTTCGGCATCCAGGTAGGTGTAGCCGGCCCACACCGCCCAGGCATCGGTGATGCGTCCGGTGGCGCCCAGCTCCAGGCCGGTGACACGCTGGTCGCCATCCAGTGCCACCAGGCCCGAGATTGGGCTTGTTACTTCATGGAATTGAAACTGCAACGTGCTGTTGCCCCTTGCCCCACAAGGCTTTCACATCGCCTTCACCGATTCACCACAGGCCGTTGCTTACCGTGCAGACATTCTCGCGGTAGCCGGAGCGGCCCCATGTTGCATGATGCAGTACTCGACCAGACCTTGACCCCAGCCCGTCCGGGGCGACGACGACGCCTGCCTTCGGCGACGTTCCTGCTGGGCCTGTGCACCTTGCTTGCACTGGCCGTTTCAAGCCTGTGGCTGGTCAGAGGGTTGGCGATCGTGGACCTGGGTAGCGAAAGACAGATGCGCAACAGCGGTGTGTATGCCGACTGGGCCAAAGGTGAAGTCATCGTGCTGGTGCGGCATGCCGAGCGTTGCGACCGCTCGCGCAACCCGTGCCTGGATGATCCGCAAGGTATCACCCAGGCGGGCAGCCAGGCTGCGGCGCAGGTGGGCGAAGGGCTGCAGCGCCTGGGCCTGGAGCATGCCGACATGCTGGCCAGCCCCCTGACCCGCACCCAGCAAACCGCTCACTTCATGTTCGGCAAGCTGGCAGCCAGTGAGGACTGGCTGCAGCAATGCAACAAGGGCTTCGCCGACAACGCCCTGGCGCGCAAGGCCGCCGAGCGCAACCTGGTGCTGGTGACCCACAGCGGCTGCATAGACCAGCTCGAACGCCAGTTGAACGTGCCCGGTGGCGAACGCTCCAGCGCCTACGCCGAAGCCGTATTCGTCTCGGTGGGCGCCAGCGGCAAACCGAGAATCCTCGGCCGCATGAACGCCCCCGAATGGCGCAAGCTGCTGGCCAGGGCGGAGCAATGAGCATGTCGCCACGCCAGTCGTTCTACCTCACCCACCTGGGCCTGCCCCTGCTGCTGGCACTGGTCGTGTTCGTGGCCTTCGACCTCACCGACCTCGACCGCTGGTTCAGCCAGTTGTTCATCGACCCGGCCAGCGGCCAGTTCACCCTGCTGCACGACGCCTGGTTCGAGAAAGTGACCCACAAGTGGCCCCGCATCCTGCCCAACTGGACAGGCGAAGCCGCACTGATCGGCGCCCTGCTGTCCTTCGTGTGGCCGCTTTTCGCCCGCCATCCGCAGGCCGCCGCCACCCGGCTGCTGCAACGCAGCCGCATTGCCGGCGTGCTGCGCTTCACCACCCGGCACCGGCGCGACCTGCTGTTCGTGGTGGTGGCATTCGCACTGTGCACCGCCATCATTCACTACCTCAAGAGCCACACAGGGGTGTACTGCCCGGTAGAGACCACATTCTACGGCGGTGCCCATCCGCGCCTGGAGTGGTACCAACAGTTCGACCTGCTGCACAAGGCCGGTGACGGGCGCTGCTGGCCCGGCGGGCATGCCTCCAGCGGCTTCACCCTGATGGCGCTGTACTTCGTGGCCCGCCGCTGGCGCTGGGCGCACGCACGCAAGCTGCTGGGGTTCATCGTGCTGCTGGGCATGGTGTACGGCACCACCCGCGTGATGCAGGGCTGGCACTACATGTCGCACACCTTCTGGGCGGGGATCTTCGTCTGGCTGACCTGCCTGCCGACCGCGCTGTGCTTCTATGGCCGCACCGCGCTGCAGGCACCGCTGAAGGCACCGCTGGAGTTACCGGCAACACCTCTGCGCGCTAACGCCATGCCAGCATCACTACGCCCAGAGTGATCAGGCTGATGCCGCCCCACTGGCGCAGGTCGAGCCGCTCGCCCAGCAGGGTAACGCCGAGCACCGCCACCAGCACCACGCTGAGTTTGTCCACAGGCGCTACCTGCGAGGCTTGCCCCAGTTGCAGGGCGCGGAAGTAGCAGATCCACGAGGCGCCTGTGGCCAGCCCCGACAGCAGCAGGAACAGGTAGCTGCGCGGCGAGATCGACCCCAGTGACTGGTACTGGCCGGTGGCGAACAGAATCAGCGCCAGGCTCACCAGCACCACCACCGTGCGCAGCAGGGTGGCGAAGTCCGAATTGATGCCGGTCACGCCAACCTTGGCAAATATGGCGGTCAAGGCGGCGAATATCGCCGACAGAATCGCCCAGAACGTCCAGGAAGCCAGCATGGGTGCACCCCTGTCGAGAACCTGCGCGCAGTGTAGATCGCTGGCGCTGGCTGTACAGCAACTGGCAAGATCGAGGCCTGCCCCGGTTAGAAGCTGCCATGCCCCTGCCCCTGATCTACCACGACGACTACAGCCCGGAGTTTCCTGCCGGGCACCGCTTCCCGATGGACAAGTTCCGCCTGTTGCGCGACCACCTGGTCGACAGCGGCCTGACCACCGATGCGGCCTTGCTGCGCCCCGAGCTCTGCCCCAGCGACATCCTCGCCCTGGCCCACGAGCGGGGCTACATCGAGCGCTACATGAATGGCGACCTGAGCCGCGAAGACCAGCGTCGCCTGGGCCTGCCCTGGAGCGAAGCGCTGGCACGGCGCACCGTGCGCGCGGTCGGCGGCTCGCTGCTGGCCGCCGAACAGGCCCTGCAGCATGGCATCGCCTGCCACCTGGCCGGCGGCACGCACCACGCCCACTACGATCACCCGGCCGGCTTCTGCATCTTCAACGACCTGGCGGTGATCAGCCGCTACCTGCTCGAAGCCGGGCGCGTGCACCGGGTGCTGATCTTCGACTGCGACGTGCACCAGGGCGATGGCACCGCGCGCATCCTGCACGACACCCCGGACGCGATCACCGTGTCGCTGCACTGCGAACAGAACTTTCCGGCACGCAAGGCCCAGAGCGACTGGGACATCCCGTTGCCGCGCGGCATGGGCGACGCCGACTACCTGAAGGTGGTGCACGACGCGCTGAACTACTTGTTGCCGCTGTACCAACCCGACCTGGTGCTGTACGACGCCGGCGTGGACGTGCACAAGGACGATGCGCTGGGCTACCTGCAACTGACCGACGCAGGCGTCGCTGCCCGCGACGAAGCCGTGCTGCGCCACTGCCTGGGGCGCGATATCCCGGTGGTCGGCCTGATCGGCGGCGGCTACAGCAAGGACCGCCACGCCCTTGCCCGACGCCACGGCATCCTGCACCACAGCGCCCAACGGGTACTCGATTACCCACAATGACTGTGGAGCTGCCTGTGGATAACCTGAGCGCAAGCCCATCCGGCCCTTGTGGCACGGGGCCTGCACCGTACTGATCGTTTTTTGTACAGTGCCTGGGCGGGGCCGTGTCGGGTAGAATGCCCGCTCTTTTATCCCCAGCCTGCAGCCGCCCATGACCGATACTCCCCCAACCACCGCCCCCCACGTTGCCATTATCGGAGGCGGGCCGGCCGGGCTGATGGCCGCCGAGGTCCTCAGCCAGGCTGGTGTGCGGGTAGACCTGTACGACGCCATGCCCTCGGTGGGGCGCAAGTTCCTGCTGGCGGGCGTGGGCGGCATGAACATCACCCATTCCGAAGCCTACCCCGCGTTCATCTCGCGCTATGCAGAACGCGAACACGACATCGCGCGCCTGCTCGACGGCTTCGATGCAGACGCGCTGCGCGCATGGATCCACGGCCTGGGCATCGACACCTTCGTGGGGACATCCGGCCGGGTGTTTCCGCGCGACATGAAGGCCGCCCCGCTGCTGCGCGCCTGGCTCAAGCGCCTGCGCGATGCCGGGGTAGTTATCCACACCCGGCATCGCTGGCACGGCTGGGATGCCGACGACGCCCTGCGGATCACTTGTCCACAGGGCGAGGTGAGCGTGCAGGCCGATGCCGTGGTGCTGGCGCTGGGCGGCGGCAGCTGGGCGCGGCTGGGCTCGGACGCTGCCTGGCTGCCCTGGCTGCAGGCGCGGGGTGTGGATATCTCGCCGTTGCAGGCAGCCAACAGCGGCTTCGAGGTAACGGGTTGGAGCGACGTGCTCAAGGGCAGGTTCGCCGGTGCACCGCTGAAGAACATCGCCCTGAGCCTTGCCGGCCAGGCGCCGCGCCTGGGCGAGTTCGTGCTGACCGAGGGCGGCGTCGAGGGCAGCCTGGTGTATGCCTGGTCGGCGCAGATTCGTGAAGCGATCAACCGCGAAGGTAGCGCGACGGTGCTGCTCGACCTGCTGCCGAACCGGCCTGTGGACAAGATCGAGGCGGCGCTGCGCAAACCCCGTGGTTCGCGCTCGATGGCCAGGCACCTGCACGGTCAGCTGGGCCTGGACGGGGTGAAGGCGGCGCTGCTGCGCGAGCTGACCGGGCCCGAGGTGTTTGCCGACCCGGCGCGCCTGGCGGCAGCGCTCAAGGCGTTGCCGATCACGCTGGTACGACCGCGCCCGCTGGACGAGGCGATCAGCAGCGCCGGCGGCGTGAAGTTCGAGGCGATGGATCGGCACCTGATGCTGACCCGGTTGCCGGGGGTGTTCTGTGCGGGCGAGATGCTCGACTGGGAGGCACCGACCGGCGGCTACCTGCTGACGGCGTGCTTTGCCAGTGGGCGAAGGGCGGGGTTGGGGGTGCTGGAGTGGCTGCGCCGGTGAGGCCGGCGCCTATAGGGTACGCACAGCCCTTGTAGGAGCCGGCCTTGCCGGCGAAAGGGCTGCAGCGCAGCCCGTGCCCAATTAAGGCTTGCGCTTGCGCGGCCCGGTATTGAACGTCGGCACCTTGCGCACCGGCTTGACCTGCGGCGCGGCTGCGGGGGTATCCCCGCTGTCGGTCCAGCGCCCCAGGCTGCCCTTGCCGCTGCCCTGCTTGGGCTTCTTCGGTTTCTTCGGCTTCTTCACCACCTGCCCGCTGGCGTCGGTTTCCGGCACCCGGTGCTCCGGCACGAAATCCGGCTCTTCATGGCGCGGCAAGGTCTTGCGCGTGAGCATCTCGATGGCCGACAGCATGTTCACCTCGTCGGCACACACCAGCGAAATGGCTTCGCCGGTATTGCCCGCACGCCCGGTACGCCCGATACGGTGAATGTAGTCCTCGGCCACGATCGGCAAATCGAAGTTGACCACCAGCGGCAAGTCGTCGATATCCAGCCCGCGCGCCGCCACATCGGTGGCCACCAGGATCTGGATCTCGCGCGCCTTGAAGCTGTCCAGCGCACGCTGGCGCGTGGCCTGCGGGCGATCGCCATGGATGCCGTCGGCGTTCACGCCCTGCGCCTGCAGGCGCTCAACCAGCGCATCCACACCGTTGCGGGTCTTGGCGAACACCAGCACCTGCTTCCAGCGCTGCTTGCGCAGCAGGTGCATGAACAGCTCGGGCTTGCGCTTCTTGTCCACAGGCACGACCCACTGCTTGACGCTGCTGGCCGCCACGTTGCGCGGGCTGACCTCGACGCTGAGCGGGTCATCGAGCATCTGCCCGGCCATCAGGCGGATCTCGTCGGAGAAGGTTGCGGAAAACAGCAGCGTCTGGCGCTTGACCGGCAACGCCGCGTAGATCGAGCGCAGCTCTTCGGCAAAGCCCAGGTCGAGCATGCGGTCGGCTTCATCGAGCACCAGCGCCTGCAACTGGTTGAACTTGACCGCGTTCTGGCGGAACAGGTCGAGCAGGCGCCCGGGCGTGGCCACCAGCAGGTCGATGCCCTTGCGCAGTTTCATCATCTGCGGGTTGATGCTCACCCCGCCGTACACCGCGTAGGTGCGCAGCGGCAGGTGTTCGGCGTACTCGACGATATTGGCGTGCACCTGTTCGGCCAGCTCGCGGGTCGGCACCAGCACCAGCGCTCGTACCGAGTTGCTGGCGACCTTCTCGCCTTCCATCACCAGGCGCTGCAGCAGTGGCAGGGCGAAGCCGGCAGTCTTGCCGGTGCCGGTCTGCGCCGCCGCCATCAGGTCGCGGCCGGCCAGCACGGCCGGGATGGCCGCCGCCTGCACCGGTGTCGGGGTGGTGTACTTGAGGTGCTCGAGCGCGCGCAGCAAGGGTTCAATCAGGCCAAGTTTGGCGAATGTCATGGCAATACCGTCTGGGGAATTCAGCAATGGCGCAAGTTTACCCTGTTCGCGCGGGTTCACCGAGCTTCAATCCACAGGCGGCAGGTACACGTACGTCAGGCGATCCAGGCCATTGCCGACAAACAGCGACAGCGGCCTGCCCAGCTGGCTGGCGCGCGAACGGCACAGGCCGTAGATCTCGTTCAGGCTCGAATCGCGCGCCGACATCGGCGTCCAGCTGTGCATGCCCAGCGACCCCAGTTCGAAGATCATGTGGTCGCGGTCCTTCTCGCGGCTGAAGCTGACGGCTACCTGGCCGCGCGCTACCTGACTACGCAACCCGCCATCAGCGAATTCCAGGCGAACCGGCGTGCGCCTGAGCTTCTGGTCCGGGGTGCGCAGCGTCATCACGCCCTGACTGTAGTCGAGCACCTCGAAGGGCAGGTTGGCCCTGAGCCTCACCGGGACCCGGCAATCGACCTCGCCACGCGCCGTGTTCTCGATCAGCGAGCGCATCGCTTCGCTGAGCGTAGGATGGCTCTTGATCGCGACATCGTTGGGGAAGGCCAACCGCAACGCGATCGGCTGGTCAGGTTGATCCGCCAGGGTCAGGGTGACGTTGCCGGTGACTGCCTGGCGCGCAGCCAGCACGGCGTCGACCGTTGCCTGCAGAGTCTCACGCCGCGCCGGGGTCAATACGTCGCCTGGCATGCGCAGGTTCACCACCCAAGGAGTCTCGTCATCGGCCCACATTTCCACTCGGGCCAGGTCGATCTGCTGTTCGGCCAGCAGGTTACGGACCGCTTCGGCGTAATACCGGTCTGCATGGCCGTGGGCGTAATTGTCGATAACCGATACCTGAAACTCCAGGCCGACTTCCTGTTCATCACAACCGGACAGCATCCCAACCAACAAGCCTGCCATGGCAATACGACGCTTCACTTGGACAACTCACCCCTCAAGGCGTCAGCCGGGGTGGCTACGCTGGCCGGCACCTTGCGCCATTGCGGAACGCCGATCAACACCACCGCGCCGATGATCACCGCCATCGCCACGCACTCCTCCACGCCGATCTGCTCGCCAGCGAACAGGATGCCCAGCAGCACCGCCACCGCCGGGTTGACGTAGGCATAGCTGGTGGCCGCCGCCGGGCGCACATGCTTGAGCAGGTACATGTAGGCACTGAAGGCCAGGATCGAACCGAAGAACACCAGGTAGAGCAACGCCCCCCAGCCGGCAGCGGTCGGCATCTGGGTCATGCGTTCACCGCTGAGCGCGCTGCCCAGCAGCAGCGCCGCGCTGCCCACCAGCATTTCGGCGGCACTGGCCATCGGCCCGGCCGGCAGCGGCAGGCTCTTGCTCCACACCGAACCGAAGGCCCAGGACGCTGCAGCAAACAGGATCAGCGCCGCGCCCAGCGGGCTGGCCTGCAGGTTGGAGCCCAGGTTGAGCAGGCCGATGCCGGCCAGGCCAAGGCCGATACCGGCCCATTCCAGACGCGTGTTGCGGTGCCCGAAAAATCGCCCGAACACCAGGGTGAACAGCGGCACGGTCGCCACCGCCAGGGCTGCGACCCCGGACGCCACGCCCGCATGTTCGGCCAGGGTCACGCCGCCGTTGCCGCAACTGAGCAGCAATATGCCGATGGCCCCGGCGGCCTTCCATTGCGCCCAGCTGGGCGCCGGCACCCCGCGCCAGCGCAGAAAGCCATACAGCAGGCTGCCGGCAATCAGAAAGCGCACCCCGGCCATCAGCAGCGGTGGCCACGACTCGATACCGATGCGGATCACCAGATAGGTCGACCCCCACACCAGGTACAAGGCCAGGAAGGCACCGATCAGCACCAGCGGAAAGCGACGGGAGGCAGGCATGGGAGGCTCGAAATCAGGGTTTTGGAGCTGTAGTTTAGAAAGCCAAACGGGTAATTTTAAGTTACAAACCCTGTTTATACGGCCACCAGACTTTCGAAAAAACGGATGTTTGCCCGTTTCGCCATCGTTTCAACACCTGGTACCCACGCCCCATGGACAAGTACGATCGCATGCTCCTCGCCGCCTTGCTCGACAACGGCCGCGCCTCCTTCGCCGAACTGGCGCGCAAGGTCAACCTGTCGGCCCCGGCAGTGGCCGAGCGAGTGGCCAAGCTCGAGGCCAGCGGGGTCATCACCGGCTACCAGGCCAAGGTCGACATGAGCCGGATCGGCTTGCCGATCCAGTGCGTGATCGAGCTGCGCCTGGCCAGCCACGGCAACCAGCAGACCTATGAGGACCTGGCGCGTATCCCGCAGATCACCGAGTGCCACCGGGTCACCGGTGATCCGTGCGTGATCATGCAGGCGGCGGTCGGCTCGATGCCGGAACTCGAAGAGCTGATCAACCACGTGGCGCAGTTCGGGTTCAGCAAGACCTCGATCATCCTGTCCAGCGCGGTAGAGCGACGGGTGCCGCTCGGCCAGCTCGACAGCAACGGCAAGAAAGCCTAGCGGTAGCGCTTGAGGGTTTCGGCAACCTTGGCTGCCGGAACCTTCTGCAGGCTGCAGAACAGCGGGTGCGTTACCTCGCTGATACCGTGGCGCTGGCGCAGTTCGCCGGCCAGGTGCTGGGCCAGGTTGGCGGCCATCTCGGCATCGGCCATGGCCCGGTGAGCGGTGCCGGTGTCGGGCAGCCCGGCCCAGCGCGTCAGGGTGCCGAGCTTGTGGTTCGGCGCAGCCGGCAGCAGGCGCCGCGAGAGCAGCATCGAACAGGCGAACGACTGCACCCGCGAGCGTCCGATCAGGCTCAGTTCGTAGTCCCAGAACTTCTGGTCGAACGAGGCGTTGTGCGCCAGCAAGGGCGTGCTGCCGACGAACTCGGCCACCTCGTTCATCACCTGCGCATTGGCCGGCGCACTGCGCAGCATGGCGGTAGTGATGCCGGTCAACCCGGCGACAAAGGCCGGTACCGGCACGCCGGCATTCATCAGGCTCTGGTAGCGATCGACGATGCGCCCGCGTTCGAGCATCACCACCGCCACTTCCGTGGCGCGGCAGTAGGCACCCGGCGAGATGCCGGTGGTTTCAAAGTCGATGACCGCAATACGTTCCACAAAAACCTCGGGTAGCTCTCAGTGCTTGAGCAGGAGTGCGCCTTCGATGGGCACATAGCGGGTGGCGGCGCGAATCAGCGAGTTGGCGGTGAGCCCCGGTACGCCATAGGCCACCGCTTCGGCGCCATGACGGTTGATCACCCGTTCCAGCAGCAGGTCGAAATCGCCATCGCCGGAGGCCAGCACCACTTCGTCGACCCGCGAGGCGGCGTCGATCACGTCCAGGGTGATGCCCACGTCCCAGTCGCCCTTGGCCGAGCCGTCGCTGCGCTGGATATAGGGTTTGAGTTTGACCGTGAAACCGAGGTTGCGCAGGATCTGCTGAAACTGCTGCTGCTTGCTGTCGCCGCGGTCGATGGCATAGGCCACCGCCTCGACGATCTCGCCGTCCTGGCTGACGTGCGCCCAGAAGGCGGCGTAGTTGAAATGACAACCATAGGCCTGGCGCACGGTGTAGTAGAGGTTCTGGACATCGGCGAACACCGCAATCTTCTTCACCGCACTTCCTCGTCACGCCAGGGGCCGGCCCCGCATACCGGGGCCGTTTCGGCGCCCAGTATGCCAGCCTGACGGCAGTACGGGTATGTGCGCGGCTCAGACGAAGGAATCGTCGTCCGAAAAAAAGCCGCCGCCATCGTCACCGTAGTCGGTGTCCATGAAGCCGCCCTGATCATTGCCGTAGCCACCGTTGTCGGCGGTCAGGCGCTGCTCGTCGTTACCGCCCCAGCCGCTGTCGCTGGCTGGTGCCGGCGCTTCGTTGATGATCTCGGTGACTTCCTGGGGCTGCGACGAATGATGGCCGAACAGGCTGCTGATGCCCTGCGCCAGCATCACCCCACCTGCCACGCCGGCGGCGGTCTGCAGTGCACCGCCCAGAAAGCTGCTGGCGCCGCCGCGGGCCGGTGCGGCCTGGGGCGCGGCGTTGGAACCCTGCTGCTGGGGGGCCACGCCGGGCCCGCCAAAGCCGCTGGCCGGTTCACGCCAGCCACCACCACTGGTGGCAGGTGCCGGGGCCGGCTGGGCCGCGCGCTGCGGCTGCGGCTCGGGTTGCCGTGCCCCCCCGCCGAAGATGCTCGACAGGAAGCCGCCGCTGCTCGGCGCAGTGGCCGCCACCTGTGCGCGGGCCTGGTTCAGATCGGCCTGCAATTGCCTGTTCTGTTCATCGAGGCGCTTGAGCGCGGCCTCCTGCACCAGAATCGCCTGGGCCATGTAGTAAGGGGCCGACGGCTGTTGCTGCAGGTGCTCGGCAATGCGCGCCTGGGCCTGGGCATCACGCGGTGCGCCTTCGCTCTCGGCTTGCTTGAGGCGGCCGAACAGGCCGTCGATCAAGGTTTGTTCTTCGTGGTTCATGGGGCGACCTCACTGGATAGCCGGGGGATTACAGGTGAGCACTAGATGGGGTTCCAGCATGGGCGATTCAATCGGCCCGCGGCATGAAACTTTGTTCAGGTTCGACCGCTGGGCTAAAGTAGCGGCCTGCTCTGTCACTGCGATATCGACTGATGAATCCGCTTAGCGTTCTGCAAGACTCCTTGTATTTCTTCCGCCGCCACCTGCTGAGCATCGCCAAGCTGTGCCTGCCGCTGATCGTCATCGAAACGCTGCTGGCCCAGGCGATCTATGCACAGTTCGGCAGCCAGACCCGTACCCTGGCCTACGGCATGCTGCTGGGCCTGGTGTTCTACCCGCTCTACAGCGGCGCACTGATCCTCTACCTGGACGCCCGCAGCCAAGGTGAAGAGCCGCGCAAGCGCGACCTGCTGGCCATGTCGCTGCGCCTGTGGCCCTCGTTCGCGCTGCTGATGATCGTCTGCCTGCTGCTGATCGTGGCCGGCTGCGCGCTGTTCATCCTTCCGGGCATCTGGGTGATGGTCAACCTGGTGTTCGCCGAGTACCTGCTGGTGCTGCGCGGCCTGCAACCGCTGCCGGCCATGCGTCAGAGCTTCGAGCTGTGCAAGGGCCACTTCTGGCAGATCCTGGTGTGCATGATCGTGGCCATGATCCCGTTATGGCTGATCGATGCGCTGACCCGCAGCCTGATCGGCGAAGAGCCCGAGCTGTGGCTGGAACTGCTGGTGGGCAGCTTCAACGGCTTCCTCACCCTGTTCAGCACCCTGGTGAGCTTTCGCATGTTCATGCTGGTCACCGAGCCGCCGCTGGCCCGCGACCCGAGCTGAACCAAGCAGGCGACGAACGGCTCGGGTATGCTGCGGGTTCACCTGCGACGCCAAGCCGAGCCGATGATCCGACTACTGCGCAATGCCCTGCTGACCCTGCTGCTGATACTTGCCCTGCTGTGGCTGCTGGCCAGTCACCTGAGCTGGCAACCCGAGCCGCGCGAGGCCCTGCCGGTGGCCTGCCGTGGCACGGCCACGCCGCTGGTGCCGGGCCAGATGCTCAAGGTCATGAGCTGGAACATCCAGTACCTGGCCGGCAAGGGCTACGTGTTCTGGTATGACGAAGGCCGGGGCAGTGACACCCGCCCTACCGAACAGGACCTGGCGTTCAACCTCGACGAGGTGGCGCGGGTGATCCGCGCCGACAACCCCGACATCGTGCTGTTGCAGGAACTGGACACCAACGCCAAGGCCAGCGCCTACCAGGACCAGCTGGCCCTGCTGCGCGAGCGTCTGGCCGACCTCTACCCCTGTGCGGTGCAGGCCTACGACTGGAAGGCGGACTTCGTGCCCGACCGGCATGTGTTCGGCAGCGTCGGCCGCGGCCTGGCGACCCTGAGCCGCTACCCCATCCAGCAGGCCGAACGCCTGGCCCTGCCATCGGCCCCCGACAACGCCCTGAGCCGCCTGCTGCAGCCGCAACACGCGGTGCTGGCCAGCTACCTGCCGCTGCGTGATGGCGGCTCGTTGGCGGTGCTCAACACCCACCTGGCGCCCTTCGTTCCCGGCAGCGATATCCAGCGCCAGCAGGTGCGCCAGCTCGGCGCGCTGCTCGACAAGCTGGAAAGCCAGGGCACGCCGTGGCTGATCGGTGGCGACTTCAACCTGCTGCCGCTGGGCCAGTACCGCCGGCTCACCCCCGAGCAGCGCCAGCACTATGGCGCCGACAGCGACCTGCACTTGCTGTGGGACAAGTATCCGATGATCCCCAGCAACGCCGAAGCCGGTGGCGCCGAGCGCAGCGCCTGGCTGACCCACTACCCCAACGACCCGCGCCTGAACGGCCCGGACCGCACCCTGGACTACCTGTTCCACAGCCCCAAGCTGCAGCGCCTGAGCGCCCGGGTGCTGCAGCAGGACACCCTGCAGATTTCCGATCACCTGCCGCTGAGCGCGCGCCTGCTGTTGCCGACGCCGCCCTAGCGGCTACTTGCGCGGTTTGGCCCGCGCGGTGGCTTCGGCCACCAGCGGGTCGTCCGGCCAGTAGTGCTTGGGGTAGCGGCCCTTGAGGTCCTTCTTCACTTCGGCGTAGGTGCTGCGCCAGAAATTGGCCAGGTCCTGGGTCACCTGCACCGGGCGCCGTGCCGGTGACAGCAGGTGCAGCAACACCTGCTGGCGGCCCTGGGCGATGCGCGGGGTTTCGGCCAGGCCGAACAGTTCCTGCAAGCGCACCGCCAGAATCGGCGGCGTCTCGCTGTAGTCCAGGCGGATGTTGGAACCCGAGGGCACGCCGATGTGCACCGGAGCCCATTCGTCCAGGCGCTGCGGCAGCGGCCAGGGCAGCAGGTTGCGCAGGATGGACGACAGGTCGAGCTGGGCAAAATGACTGAGCCGGGTGACCTTGCCCAGGTAGGGTTGCAGCCAGTGCTCAAGGCTGGCCAGCAAGGCCGCGTCGCTCAGGTCCGGCCATTCGCTCTGGCCTGCCGCCGCAACATCCAGCCCGCGCAACAGCGCCACCCGCGCCTGCCACTGGCGCAGTTCCGGGGTCCAGGGCAGCAGCTCCAGGCCCTTGCGCCGCACCAGGTCAAGCAGCGCCCGCGCACGCGCATCCTCGCCCAGCCCGGTCAGCGGCTCGCGGCTGAGCACCAGTTCGCCGACCTTGCGCTGGCGCTCGGCACGCAGCACGTTCTCACGCTCGTCCCAGTCCAGTTGATCCACGTGGCGCACCTGCTCGGCGAGCACGTCGTCGAACAGCGCCGGGTCGAATTCGGCCGCCAGGTAGATGCGCTCTTCGCGCTGCCCCTGGCGGCTGCCGAGGTCGGCGATCACCAGCCAGGGTTGCTTCATCAGCGCGTCGGCCTCACCGAACAGCGCCGCACGCCCGTTGGCCAACCGGTACTCGGCGCCGCCGGCACGGCGCTGCTGAGCGACCCGGTCGGGATAGGCCAGCGCCAGCAGGGCACCGAGCCAGCGGGAATGTTCGGGGTCGGCCACGGCCGCGCCGGCCTTGCCGCGCAGGTAGCTGCGGTACTGACGGGACAGTTGTCGCGCCCGCTGCACCCCGCCCTGCCCTCCTCGGGCTGCACGGGTTTCGCCACTGAGCAGGGCCAGTCGGCTGTGCAGGTCGGCACCCGCCCCGCGCAGAATGTCGCGCTCGCCCAGCAGTGCCGCCACATCGCAGGCCATCTGTGCCAGGCCAAGGTCCTGGCCGCGCAAAAGCAGGTGTGCGATGCGCGGATGTGCCGGCAACTCGGCCATGGCCTGACCATGCTCGGTCAGCGCCAGCAACTGCCCCGGCCTGAGCGCCCCCAGGCGCACCAGCAGGTCCTGGGCCTGGGCATAGGCCGCCGCCGGTGGCAGGTCGAGCCAGCACAGCTGCGCCGGGGCCACGCCCCAGCGGGTCAATTGCAGGGCCAGCCCGGCAAGGTCGGCCTGCAGGATCTCGGCGCTGCCGTAGGCAGCCAGTTGGTCATGCTGGGCCTCGGACCACAGCCGATAGCACACGCCCGGTTCCAGGCGTCCGGCGCGCCCGGCCCGCTGGGTGGCGCTGGCGCGCGAGATGCGCTGGGTATCGAGGCGGGTCATGCCGCTGCCGGGGTCAAAACGCGGCACCCGCGCCAGCCCGGCGTCGATCACCACCCGCACGCCGTCGATGGTCAGGCTGGTTTCGGCGATGTTGGTCGCCAGCACCACCTTGCGCAGGCCCGCGGCCGGCGCCTCGATGGCGGCGCGCTGGGCCGCGAGATCGAGTTCACCGTGCAGCGGGCACAGCAGGATCTCGCGTCGCTCACCCAGGGCCTCCTGCAAGGCCTGGTGCACACGGCGGATCTCGGCCTGGCCAGGCAGGAACACCAGCAGGCTGCCCGGCTCGTCGGCCAGCGCCTGCAACACCGTGTCGACCACCCGCGGCTCGACGAACTCGCCGGGCTGGAACGGCCGCCCCCAGCGCATCTGCACCGGGTACATGCGCCCCTCGCTGCTGATTACCGGGGCGTCGTCGAGCAACGCGGACAGGCGCTGCCCTTCCAGCGTGGCGGACATCAGCAGGATCTTCAGCGGCGGCTCATCACGCAGCAGCTCGCGGCCGTTGAGGCTCAGGGCCAGGGCCAGGTCGGCATCCAGGCTGCGCTCGTGAAATTCGTCGAAGATCAACAGGCCCACCCCGTCCAGCGCCGGGTCGTCCTGCAGGCGCCGGGTGAGGATGCCTTCGGTGACCACTTCGATGCGGGTACGCGGGCCGACCTTGCTGTCCAGGCGAATGCGGTAACCGACGGTTTCGCCCACCGCCTCGCCCAGTTCGCTGGCCAGCCGTTCGGCTGCCGCGCGGGCAGCCAGCCGGCGCGGTTCGAGCATCAGGATGCGCTGGCCGGCCAGCCACGGCTCATCGAGCAGGGCCAGTGGCACGCGGGTGGTCTTGCCGGCGCCCGGCGGTGCCTCGAGCACGGCTTCGTGGCGCTGCTGTAAAGCGGTGCGCAAGGCCGGCAGCACGGCATCGATCGGTAATGAATTCATGGTAGCCCTCGAACAATCGGCCGAGTATAACGGCGAACCGAGCCTGCCTTATCATGGTCTTAGCTGCACCCTCCGGCATTTCGCCGGTAGCGGTGCGGCCTACTTTGCGGAGATTCACATGCGTATTCCTTCACGCCTTATCGGCGGTGCCGTGGTTGCTGCCCTGCTGACCCAGCTGACGGCTTGCGGCACCCTGTTCTTCCCCGACCGTCGCGGCCAGATCGAAGGCAAGGTCGACCCGGTGATCGTGGCGCTGGATGCCATCGGTATCCTGTTCTACGTGATCCCCGGGCTGATCGCCTTCGGCGTCGACTTTGCCACCGGTGCCATCTACCTGCCCGGCGGCAAGACCGCCCAGGTCGACCCGCACACGCTGAACAAGGCCATCGCTGCCGATGGCAAGGTCGACAAGGTGCGCCTGCAGGCCATCCTGGAGAGCGAGCTGGGCCAGCGCCTGCCGCTGAACGACCCGCGCCTGATCCAGCACAAGGGCAGCGTTGAACAACTAGCGATGTACGGCCTCAAGCCCGCCGCCTGACCGCCCGCACAAGGACGACCGATGAACACCAGCGCCGAACACGCCCGCCTGCTGCGCCTGGCGACCAATGCCTCGCTCGGGGTCGCCAGCATCCTGATCGTGAGCAAGGCGGTGGCCTGGTGGCTCAGCGGCTCGGTCAGCCTGCTGGCCGGCCTGACCGACTCGATGCTCGACGGCGTGGCCTCGTTCCTCAACCTGCTGGCGGTGCGCTATGCCCTGCGCCCGGCCGATGACGATCATCGCTACGGGCACGGCAAGGCCGAGGCAATGGCCGGCATGGCCCAGGCACTGTTCATCGGGGGGAGTGCGGTACTGATCGGCGTACAGGCGGTCGAACGCCTGAAAAATCCCACGCCGCTGGGTGATGCCACGGTGGGCATTGTCGTGATGCTGCTGTCGCTGGGGCTGACCGTCACCTTGCTGATGGTGCAGGCCAGGGTGGTGCGCCTCACCGGCTCGACCGCCGTGCGCGCCGACTCGCTGCACTACCGCTCCGACCTGCTGCTCAATGCCAGCATCCTGGTCGCGCTGGTGCTGGCGCGGTTCGGCTGGCCACAGGTGGATGCGTACTTTGGCCTGGGCATCGCGCTGTACATTCTATGGAGTGCCTTGCAGATCGCCCGTGAAAGCTCGGCCATCCTGATGGACAAGGAGCTGCCCGGCGAGGTGAGCGAGCAGATGATGACACTGGTGTGCGCGGTGCCTGGCGTGCAGGGCGCGCATGACCTGCGCACCCGGGTGTCGGGCAACCGCTGGTTCGTGCAGGTGGACCTGGAGCTGCCGGGCACCTTGACGCTGACCGAGGCCCACGTGCTGTGCGATGCGGCAGCGGCGGCGATCCGCCGGGAGTACCCCAAGGCCGAAGTGCTGGTGCATGCCGACCCGGTGGAGTGACACAGCAGCCCCTTCGCCGGCAAGGCCGGCGCCTACGGGATTCACGCTGTGCGTGTAGGAGCCGGCCTTGCCGGCGAAGCTGTTGCGCTTCAGTTGACGCTGTAACCGCGCCCGCTCAAACACGCCCCCAGCGCCCGTCGATAGGTGTCCGTCACCTGCGCCGCAGGCGCGTAGGTCGCCGATGCCGGGTCGAACCCGGTCTGCTGCACCGCCCAGCGGTGACACTGGTAGCGGTCCTGATCGACCTGCTGTGGCGACTGCCCGTTGGCCGGGTAGGCAATCACGTCATAGCTATTGCCCGGTTGCGCCGGCGCCGCAGCCACCGGCGGGCTTACCACCACATAGTCGCGGCTGTCGTCCAGGTACTGGTAATAGGTGCCTGCAGCCAGAAAGAACAGCGCACTGCCCACCCACACCTGCCGCGCATAGTCGGGCAGGTAGTTCACCCGTACCCCGTAAGGCGGCGCCACCACCACGTAATGCGGCCCCTGCGGGCGATACCAGTAGCCACCGGAATAGTAGTAGTCACTGCCACGATACGGCACGCGCCGGTACGGTTCCGGGAAGCGGTCTATGGTGTGCCCCGGCCGATACTGAGGCCCGGGGCCCCAGCCATTGCCGTGCCCTTCGCCAGGGCGCTGCCCCGGCCCGCCGGCCTGCCAGTGCTGATTGGCGTCATTGCGCCGCGGCACGTCCTGATAGTACCCCTGGCGTGGCGGCTGGGTCTGGCGGACCTCGTCCGGGCGCGCGTTGAGCGGCGAGGACGCAGGCGGGCGCTCGCCGCCATTGGGGTCCTGCTGTGGTCCGCGACGCTCGTCCTGGGCCTGTGCGCCCAGGCTCAGGCAAAGCAGACCAACACCTGTCAACTGCCAGATGCGCGACTTCATGCTGTTTCTCTCCCGCTGGCATTCATGGCCTACTCTATCAGGCCGCCTGCCACGCGCCAGCAGGCGCCAGATGAAATTGCGGACATTAAAAAAGGGTGACCCTGAGGCCACCCTTCGAGATTTTCGTCCGTGCTCGGCGCTTGTGACGCCGGCTCACCTCACGCTGTCTTGTGAACAGTGTGCAGCCCGGGGGCCGAGCACAACCCGGTGGGGTTGCTGGCCGCAGCGCCCCTGATTGGGGCCGCCGCTGTGGACATGTGTCCGGGCAGTGATTCTGTTGACCATCATAGGCAAGCGCTGCGACAGAGGATTGCGAAAATTGCTCAACAAAACATTACTTGCGCAATTTTTAACTAAGGATTGATAATCCGCAGCAATCGAAACAGAAAAGGCTTCATTCATGAGCAAGCTCGACCGATACGACCTGAGCATTCTTGCCGAACTGCAGCGCGATGCGCGCATCTCCAACCAGGAACTGGCCGAACGGATCGGCCTGTCGCCCTCGCCCTGCTCGCGGCGGGTCAAGCAACTGGAGGACGATGGCTACATCTCGCGCCAGGTCGCCCTGCTCGACCGCAAGAAGCTGGGCCTGAGCCTCACCGCCTACGTGCTGATCGGCATGGACCGACACACCCCCGAGCGCTTCGAAACCTTCGAGGCCGCCATCCGCAGCCTGCCCCAGGTGCTGGAGTGCAGCCTGGTCACCGGCATGGATGCCGACTACCAGCTCAAGGTAGTGGTGCCAGACATGGACCACTACCAGAAGCTGCTGCTCGGCCACCTGACCCGCATCGAAGGCGTCACCAGCGTGCGTTCGAGCTTCGTGCTCAACCAGGTGCTGGCCAGCACCGAGCTGCCCCTTACGCACCTGCGTTAGTCAGCGCTGCGGGCCGGGCGTATAATCGCGCGCTTCAACCTGGCGGAGAAGATCGATGGATCCTGCGTTGTTCGAAGAATGGATGATGACCATCCTGGTCACCATCCTGATTGGTTTCATGGGTTTCATCGTCTGGGACCTGGCGAAAAAATCCAAGGCTGGCAAGTTCGGCACCTTCATCCTGTTTTTCGTGCTGGGCCTGGGCATTCTCGCCTTCGTCATCAAGAGCGTGGTCATCGGCTTCATCGAAGGCGTCTAGCGCCGCGCCGGCACCTCGCGCCAGCAGCCCTGGTCCAGCCCATCCAGGCTCCAGTCGCCGATCCGCACGCGCACCAGGCGCAGGGTCGGCAAGCCTACCGCCGCGGTCATGCGTCGCACCTGGCGGTTGCGCCCTTCCTTGATCACCAACTCCAGCCAGGCGGTCGGCACGCTCTTGCGAAAGCGTACCGGCGGGTTGCGCGGCCACAGTTGCGGCTCTTCCAGATGACGCGCCTGGGCCGGCAAGGTCATGCCGTCATTCAGTTGCACACCCTCGCGCAAGCGCTGCAGCTGCTCCTCGGTCGGCTCGCCCTCCACCTGTACCCAGTACGTCTTGGGCAACTTGTGCCTGGGGTCGGCAATGCGCGCCTGCAACTGGCCGTCATTGGTCAGCAGCAACAACCCTTCGCTGTCGCGGTCCAGACGCCCGGCCGGGTATACGCCCGGTACATCGATGAAGTCCTTGAGGGTGGCGCGGCCCTCGCCGTCGCTGAACTGGGTCAGCACGTCGAAGGGCTTGTTGAACAGGAGCAGGCGCGGCGCGGCCGGCGGCGCCTTGGCCTGGCGACGCGGGCCGGCGGGTTTGGCCGCGGCGGGCCGCGGCTTGGAACGGGGGGGTAACGGCATGGGGCCTCAGCGGAACGGCGGCTCGTCGAAACTGCGCAGTTTACGCGAGTGCAGCGAGTTCAGTTCGGTGCGCAGCAGGTCGAGCGCCGCAATACCTATCTTCAGGTGCTGGCTGACCGCCCGGTTGTAGAAGGCGTTGGCCGCCCCCGGCAGCTTGATCTCGCTGTGCAGCGGCTTGTCGGACACGCACAGCAAGGTGCCGTAGGGCACGCGCAGGCGGTAGCCCTGGGCGGCGATGGTGCCGCTTTCCATGTCCACTGCCACGGCCCGCGACAGGTTGATCAACGGGCGCTCCTGGGCCCAGCGCAGCTCCCAGTTGCGGTCGTCGTAGGTCAGCACGGTGCCGGTGCGCAGGCGCTTTTTCAGCTCGTCGCCACGTTCGCCGGTCACCTGCGCCGCCGCTTCCTGCAACGCCAACTGCACCTCGGCCAGGGCCGGGATCGGGATATTGGGCGGCAGCACACGGTCCAGGATACCGTCGCGGCGCATGTAGGCGTGGGCCAGCACGTAGTCGCCGATGGTCTGGGATTGGCGCAGGCCGCCGCAGTGGCCGATCATCAGCCAGCAGTGCGGGCGCAGCACCGCCAGATGGTCGGTGATGTTCTTGGCGTTGGACGGGCCCACGCCGATATTGACCAGGGTGATGCCATGGCCGTCGGCAGCAATCAGGTGATACGCCGGCATCTGGTAGCGGTGCCACACCACCCCGGCCACCAGCGCCTGGGCCTCGCCATTGTCCATGGCCTTTTCGATCACCACGTTGCCCGGCAGCACCATGCGCACGAAGCGCGGGTCTTGGCGCAGTTGCTCCAGGCCGTGGGTGATGAACTGGTCGACATAGCGGTGGTAGTTGGTGAGCAGGATCCATGGCTGCACATGCCGCCAGTCGCTGCCGGTGTAATGCACCAGCCGGCGCAGCGAGAAATCGACCCGCGCCGCGTCGAACAGCGCCAGCGGCAGCGGGTCGACGTTGGCCCAGTCATACAGCCCGTCGGCGATGCCGTCGGTGGCCGCCGACAGGTCGGTGCTGGGGAACACCCGCGCCAGCGCCGCAGCGGTGATGCCGGTGCCGGCCAGTTCATCGCCCTGCTCGACCACATAGGGGTAGGGAATGTTCTGCTCGCTCAGGCCCACTTCGACCGTCACGGTAAAGTCGCGCATCAAGGGCCCGAGCTGCTCCAGCAGGTAGCCGCGAAACGCGGCCGGCTGAGTCACGGTGATGCTGTAGGTGCCCGGCAACTGAACCTTGGCGTAGGCCCGGGTGATCACCGGTACGTCACCCTGATACTGGTAGGTCAGGCGCAGTTCGGGGTAACGAAACTGTGCGCGCTCGGCCGCATTGGGCTCGGTGCGGTCCTTGAGGTAGCGCTTGAGCGCCTGGCTCAGTGCGGCGGTGGCGGATTCGTGCAAGGCGGCCAACTGGTCGACGGCTTGCTCGGCGGTTTCCACGACAACGAAGGTTTCATCGGTACGGCTCACAATGTACTTCCTGTCTGTCTGACATGCATGGGCCCATCTTGCCTATATCCGCCGGCAAAGGCACGCACGTTAGAGCGGCCAGTTCGGTGTGGCCCGCTGCACCAGCGCCGCCACGTCCGCCCCGCGCGGCAACGTGCCGTAGACCCGGCCGCTGCCGGACAGCCGGCTGCCGATGAAGGCGTCACTGACCGCCGCGTTGCCGGCCTCCAGCAACAGCTTGGCCTGCACCGCCAGGGCGATGTCCTCGGTGAGCTGGCGGGCGCGGTACTGGATGTCGCCGGTATCGGCGAAGGCCGACTTGAGGTTGCCGATGTGTGCGGCCAGACGCGGGTCGCCATGGCCATCGCCCAGCTCCGCGAACAGCGTGTCCAGTACACCGGGCTCCTTGGAAAGGGCACGCAACACGTCCAGGCACTGCACGTTGCCCGAGCCTTCCCAGGTCGAGTTGACCGGGGCCTCGCGGTACAGCCGGGGCAGGATGCTCTCTTCCACGTAACCGGCGCCGCCCATGCATTCGGCGGCCTCGTTGATCATGGCCGGCGCGCGCTTGCAGATCCAGTACTTGCCCACCGCCGTCATCAGCCGCGCAAAGCGCGCCTGGTGCGGGTCGTCGGGCTGGTCCAGCGCATGCCCCATGCGCAGGCTCAGGGCCAGCGCCGCCTCGCTTTCCAGGGCCAGGTCGGCGAGCACATTCTGCATCAATGGCTGCTCGGCCAGCACCCGGCCCCCGACCGTGCGGTGGGCGCAGTGGTGCGCGGCCTGGGTCAGGGCCTGGCGCATAAGCGCGCTGGAGCCGACCATGCAGTCGAATCGGGTCATGGCCACCATCTCGATGATGGTTGGCACGCCACGGCCTTCCTCGCCGATCATCCAGGCCAGGGCGCCGCGAAACTCCACCTCGCTGGACGCGTTCGAACAGTTGCCCAGCTTGTTCTTCAGGCGCTGGATATAGAACTGGTTGCGCGTGTCGTCCGGGCGATGGCGCGGCAGCAAAAAGCAGCTCAGGCCCTTGTCGGTCTGTGCCAGGGTCAGGAACGCGTCGCACATCGGTGCCGAACAGAACCACTTGTGGCCCACCAGCTCGTAGGCCTGGCCCGGCCCCGGCGCGCCCACCGGGTAGGTCCGGGTGGTATTGGCACGCACATCGGTACCGCCCTGCTTCTCGGTCATGGCCATGCCCAGCGTAACCCCCACCTTGTGCCGGTCGCCGACATTGCGCGGGTCGTAGGCGGTGGCCAGCACCTTGGGTACCCAGTACTCGGCCAGGTCCGGTTGCAGCCTGAGCGCCGGCACCGCGGCAAAGGTCATGGTCAGCGGGCAGCCGCTACCGGCTTCGGCCTGGCTGTGCAGGTAGGTCATCGAGGCACGGGCGACATGCGCGCCGGCACGCGGCTCGGCCCAAGGCAGCGAGGGCAGGCCATGCTCGATGGCAGTCCGCATCAGCTCATGGTAGGCCGGGTGAAACTCCACCAGATCGATCCGATGCCCATAACGGTCATGGCTGCTGAACTGCGGCTTGTTCTGGTTGGCCAGAAAGCCTGCGGCCATCAGCGGCCCACCGGCCAGCGCGCCGTAGGCATCGATGCGCGACTCGGCCCAGCCCGCGCCGTAATGGCGCGACCATTGCTGCAGCGGCAGGTCGAGGCGATACAGATTGGCGCCGTCGAGGCTGGGCGGCTGGTTGGTGACTTCGTGGGTTTCGGCGTACTGGTGCAGGTTCATCGGGGGCTCCTGGCAGATCCGGACGTGACCCCAGTGAATCACGCCCCGCCCCCGGCTCAAAGTGACAAAAACGCCTAATCAGCCGCGATTTGCCCCGATCTGGGCGCCCCGGAAAAGCCGGTGGGCACCCGGGCCGTCAGGGTCAGTTCGAAGCAACTGCCCTCGCCCGGGCTCGACTGATGGCTCAGCTGTGCATCGATCAACAGCGCCAGCTTGCGGCAGATCGACAGGCCAATGCCCAGGCCGCCGTACTCGCGGGTCATCGACCCATCAACCTGGAAGAAACGCTGGTAGGGCGCTGCCTCGTCCAGGCAGTGAAAGCCGATACCGCTGTCGCGCACACTGAAGGTCAGGCTCGTCTGATCGACGCCCATGGGCGTGGCCCGCACCTTGAGCAGCACGCCGCCGCGATGGGTGAACTTGAGCCCGTTGTCGAGCAGGTAACTCAGGCACATGGCCAGCTTGCGCCGGTCGCCGTGGATCACGTCCGGCAGATCCATGCCCGGGTCCAGGTTGAAGAACAGGCCCTTTTCCTGGGCCTTGGGCAGAAAGCGCACGCGCAGTTCGTGAAGCAACCCATGCACGCTGAACAGCTCGGTCTGCACCTGCAGGCGACCGGCCTTGAGCTCGGTGAGAATCAGGATGTCGTCGACCATGCGCATCATGTTCTGCGCGGCAGCGTTGGCGGTGTGCTGGTAGGGGGTACGCTCCTGCTCGCTGGTGGCCATCTGCATCAGTTCCAGCGAGCCGATCACACCGTTCATGGGGGTGCGCAGCTCATGGGTGACGGTGGCCAGGAACTCGTCCTTGAGGCGATTGCTGCGCGCCAGCTGCAGGTTGGCCTGCTCCAGGGTCAGCCCGGCCTCGCGCAGCGTGCGCGCCTGTTCTTCGCGCATGCTGTTGATGCGGTCGGCCAGGGCCAGCGACAGCAGCCCCACCTCCAGCGCCGAACCGATCTGGCTGGCATACATGGTCAGGAACACATTGGGCAGGTAGCCCAGCACCATCAGGGTGTTGACCAGCCCGCCGAGCAAAAAGGCCGACCAGGCGATGATGAAGTAGCGTGCCACGCGCATGCCGCGCCACCAGGCGAACAGCCCGGCGGCGAAGATGCTCACCGTGAACAGCAGCGCCAGCGCGGTAGCCAGGCGCAGGGCGATCCCGTAGTCCTGCGCCAGCGACATCACCATCACCAGCACCGAACAGGCCATCAGCCCCTGCAGGAAGCGGTCGAAGGCGCGGCTGTGGCTGGCCATCTGCAGGAAACTGCGCGCGAACTGGCAACCGAACAGGCCCGCGGCGCCGATGAACAACGGGGTGGCGGCGTTGGCCCACCACGGGTGGTCCGGCCAGAAGTACGCCACCCCGGCGCCATTGACCGAGACCTGGTACAGGCCGAACGAGGCGATGTAGAGGATGTAGTAGAGGTAGCTCCTGTCGCGCACACTGATGAAGATGAACAGGTTGTACACCAGCATCCCCAGCAGCACGCCGTAGATCAGCCCCAGCACATACAGCCGCGTGGGCTGCGCCTCCAGGTACGCATCGCTCGACCACAACGTCAGCGGCGCCTGTACCGAACCCTCGCTGTGCAGGCGCAGGTACAAAGTGGTCGCCTGGCCGGGGGCGAACGGCAGATTGAACAGGTAGTTGTTCTGGCGGATCTGGCGGCTGGCGTAGGGCAAGGCATCCCCGGTGCGCTGCGCCAGGTAGTAGTGCCCGGCGGCATCGGGCAGGTAGAGCTCCAGGTAATCGAGTGGCGGGTAGGCCAGTTCCAGCAACCAGTGACGTGGCGCGGCCTGGGCCGTGGCGGTGTAGCGCAGGTCGAGCCTGATCCAGAAGACCGAGGTCGAATAGCCGGCGTTGAGCACGTCGGCCTGGTGCGGCTCGAACCGGCTGGCGAAGTCCGGCGAGCTCACCTGGGCGATGCTGGCGCTGCCATCGGGGTCTTCATACACCTGCATCAGGCGGCCCAGCGGCAACTGCCGGGTGGTGTCGTCGAAATCGGCAGCGCTGGCCAACAGTGGCAAACAGCACAGCAAGAAAGTCAGCAAATTACGCATACAGCCCCGGCGTGGCATGTGCAGTCGCGTCGCGTTGGCCTCCTGTCCGTTTGAGGCGACGAAATCCGACAGTACCTGTTATCGATTGGCGAGCACTCTAGCATAGGTTCCCGGCGCTTCCAGCGGTGTTGTTTCAATTCAATTCAGAGGCTCTATCTCGCGGCTTTCAGCCTATATCAGAGATGCAATCTGACCTGTCGATCAAAAACACCACCTGCCTGGAAGACCCGCCAAAAGCGTTTGGTGGTAAGCTCGCGCACCATGAATACCTACAGCTCCCGCCCCGTTGTCCTCTGTCTCTCCGGCCACGACCCCAGTGGCGGCGCCGGCTTGCAGGCAGATATCGAAGCCCTGATCGCTCAAGGTTGTCACGCCGCCCCGGCCGTCACCGCCCTGACCGTGCAGAATACCGTCAATGTCAGTGACTTCCGCGTGCTCGACCGCGAGTGGGTGCTGGCCCAGGCCAATGCCGTGCTGACCGACTCGACCGTCGCGGCGGTGAAGCTTGGCATGCTTGGCTCGCTGGCCATGGTCGACACCATCGTCGAACTGCTCAGCGCCCACCCGCACCTGCCGCTGGTGTGCGACCCGGTGCTGCGCGCCGGTGGCGGTGGTCGCCTGGGCAAGGACGAGGTCGGCTACGCCATGCGCGAACGGCTGCTGCCGCTGGCCACGATTGCCACGCCCAACCTGCCCGAGGCCCGCATCCTGGCCGAGCTGCCCGAAGGCAGTGCCGATGAATGCGCCGAAAAACTGCTGCCATTCGTCAAGCACCTGCTGATCACCGGCGGCCACGGCGACGAACACGAAATTCACAACCGCCTGTACAGCCGCGACGGCGAGCACCACACCTGGACCTGCCAGCGCCTGCCGGGCGACTACCATGGCTCGGGCTGCACCCTGGCCAGCGCCCTGGCCGGACGCCTGGCCCTGGGCGAACAGTTGCACAGCGCGGTACGCTCGGCGCTGGACTACACCTGGCGCACCCTGCGTGACGCCGAAAAACTCGGCCAGGGCCAGTACGTGCCACGCCGCCTGCCCCTGGATTTCTGTTCCTGACCGACCGCCCCGAGGCCTGCACGATGAAGTTACGTGGTTTGTATGCCATCACCGACAGCCAACTGTTGGCTGGCCGCTTTCTTGCCTACGTCGAAGCGGCCCTCGAAGGTGGCGTGACCCTGCTGCAATACCGCGACAAGAGCCAGGACCACGCACGTCGCCTGGGCGAGGCCGAAGCGCTCAAGGCCCTGTGCGAGCGCTACAACACCCGCCTGATCATCAATGACGATGCCGAGCTGGCCGCGCGCCTGGACGTCGGCGTGCACCTGGGCCAGACCGACGGCCCGCTGACCCCGGCGCGCACCCTGCTGGGGCGCAGCGCGATCATCGGCTCCACCTGTCACGCCCAGCTGGACCTGGCCGAGCAGGCGGCCCGCGAAGGCGCCGACTATGTCGCCTTCGGCCGCTTCTTCAACTCGGTCACCAAACCCGGCGCCCCGGCCTGCAACGTGCAGCTGCTGGAGGACGCCCGTGGCCGCATCAAATTGCCGATTGCCGTGATCGGCGGCATCACCCTGGACAACGCCGCACCGCTGGTCGCCCATGGCGCCGACCTGCTGGCGGTGATTCACGGCCTGTTCGGCGCCGACAGCACGGCCGAGGTCACTCGCCGCGCCCGCGCCTTCAACGCCCTGTTCGCATCTGCCTGAGAGAGCCCGACATGTCTCGTTCCGAAACCCTGTTTGCCAATGCCCAGAAGCACATCCCCGGTGGCGTGAACTCGCCCGTGCGTGCGTTCAAGAGCGTGGGCGGCACGCCGCTGTTCTTCAAGCACGCCGAAGGCGCCTATGTCACTGACGAAGACGACAAGCGTTATGTCGACTACGTCGGCTCGTGGGGCCCGATGATTCTCGGCCACAGCCACCCGGACGTGCTGGAGTCGGTGCGCAAGCAACTGGCCCACGGCCTGTCCTATGGTGCCCCGACCGCGATGGAAACCGAGATGGCCGACCTGGTCTGCTCGATCGTGCCGTCGATGGAAATGGTGCGCATGGTCAGCTCCGGCACCGAAGCGACCATGAGCGCGATCCGCCTGGCCCGTGGCTTCACCGGTCGCGACAGCATCATCAAGTTCGAAGGCTGCTACCACGGCCACTCCGACAGCCTGCTGGTCAAGGCCGGCTCCGGGCTGCTGACCCAGGGCGTACCAAGCTCGGCCGGCGTGCCGGCGGCGTTCGCCAAGCACACCCTGACCCTGCCGTTCAACGATATCGACGCGGTAGCGAAGATGCTCGGTGAAGTCGGCCAGGACGTGGCGTGCATCATCGTCGAGCCGGTGGCCGGCAACATGAACTGCGTGCCACCGGCGCCGGGCTTCCTCGAAGGCCTGCGCAGCCTGTGCGACCAGCACGGCGTGGTGCTGATCTTCGACGAAGTGATGACCGGTTTCCGCGTGGCCCTGGGCGGCGCCCAGGCGCACTACGGGGTGACCCCGGACCTGTCGACCTTCGGCAAGATCGTCGGTGGCGGCATGCCGGTGGGCTGCTTCGGCGGCAAGCGCCACATCATGGAACAGATCGCGCCGCTGGGCCCGGTGTACCAGGCCGGCACCCTGTCGGGCAACCCGCTGGCCATGGCCGCGGGCCTGACCACCCTCAAGCTGATCAGCCGTCCGGGCTTCCATGACGAGCTGAGCGCCTTCACCAGCCGCCTGCTCGATGGCCTGCAGCAGCGCGCCGATGCGGCCAGCGTGCCGTTCGTCACCACCCAGGCCGGTGGCATGTTCGGCCTGTACTTCAGCGGCGCCGACGACATCGTCACCTTCGACGACGTGATGGCCAGCGATGCCGAGCGCTTCAAGCGCTTCTTCCACCTGATGCTCGAAGGCGGCGTGTACCTGGCGCCGAGCGCATTCGAAGCCGGCTTCACCTCCATCGCCCACGGCGAGACCGAGCTGAAGATCACCCTGGATGCCGCCGAGCGGGCCTTCGCCAAGCTGTGAAACCGCTTCGCCGGCCAGGCCGGCCCCTGCAGGTTGCATGCAATCTCATGCAAACTGCACGGGCCGGCCTGGCCGGCAAAGACGCCAGAACAGCCACCGCAAGCCTCCCCGCCTTCCTCCCTCGGCAGAAAATCGAGTAAAGACTTTGTAAGGTGGGCGCTGCTTATCCCATAATGTGCCACCAGACACATTGGCCGCAGCTTTGCAGAGGTAAGTCGATCACCATGAACCGCGCCGGCCGCGCCCTCGCACTGGGCTGCCTGTTGCTACTTCAGCCCCTGCTGGCCACCGCAGGCGGTAACTCGTTGCTGATCCCGGCAGCAGGCCGCTGCACCCTCAATACGCCTGCCGACGAACTGCAACAGGCCCTGGCCAGCTGCCAGCAGGCCGCGCAGTCCGGCGACGCACAGGCGCAGTACGAGCTGGGCGAGTTCTATTACGACGGCAAGAACGCCCCGCAAGACCTGAACAAGGCACTCAACTATTTCGAGCAGGCCTCGCTGCAAGGCCACGCCGAAGCGCAATATCGCCTGGGCAGCATGTTCTTTCGCGGCGAAGGCGTCGCTGCCAACAACGTGCAGGCCTATATCGTGCTGAAGATGGCCGCGGTGAACGGCGCTGAAGACGCGCTGGACATGGCCGACGAAGTGTCGGCAAAAATGCAGCGCGACGAACTGGAGATGGCCACACAGGTACTCGGCCAGATCTTTCGCAAGTACCTGCTGGAGCTGCAGACCGTCGACGGTCGCACCCCCTTCGCACCCCTTCCGTAACGCAGCCGTTACTTCTCGGGCATCGGCATCGGGAACGGCATCACGTTGCTGACGCCACGGGCTTCACTGACCTTCGGCGTGCCCAGGCGCTCGACCTCGTCGATGCGCACGATCGAATGCATGGGCACGAAGCTGCGCACCACACCCTCGAACTGAGCCTTGAGCTTCTCCTCGCTCGGGTCGACCACGACCTGAGTGCGCTCGCCAAACACGAATTCCTCGATCTCCAGAAAACCCCACAGGTCACTCTGGTAGATCTGTTTGGCGTACATCTCGAACACCTGGCCCTGGTTGAGAAAGATGACTTTGTAGATGGGAGCTTCGCGTTTGGTCATTGGGGGCTGGAACAGTCACAGGGGGAAATAAGCCGCAAACTATAACATAGCCGCCCGAACGACAGCGCTAGGAACCCTCGACCACGCGCCCTATAATGCGCGGTTCTTTGAATCACCTGATGATCACGCATGGCCAAGAAGCTCTATATCGAAACCCATGGCTGCCAGATGAACGAGTATGACAGCTCGCGCATGGTCGACCTGCTGGGTGAACATCAAGCGCTGGAGGTGACCGAGCGGGCCGAAGACGCCGACGTCATCCTGCTCAACACCTGCTCGATCCGCGAACGGGCCCAGGACCGCGTCTACTCCCAGCTCGGCCGCTGGCGCGAGCTCAAGGACGCCAAGCCCGACATGGTGATCGCCGTGGGCGGTTGCGTGGCCAGCCAGGAAGGTGATTCGATCCGCAAGCGCGCGCCCTATGTCGACGTGGTGTTCGGCCCGCAGACCCTGCACCGCCTGCCCGAGATGATCGACGCGGCGCGCACCACGCGCCTGCCGCAAGTCGACGTGTCGTTCCCCGAGATCGAGAAGTTCGACCACCTGCCCGAACCGCGTATCGACGGCCCCACCGCCTACGTGTCGGTGATGGAAGGCTGCAGCAAGTACTGTACCTTCTGCGTGGTGCCCTATACCCGCGGCGAAGAGGTCAGCCGCCCGTTCGACGACGTGCTGGCCGAGATCATCCACCTGGCCGAGAACGGCGTGCGTGAAGTCACCCTGCTGGGCCAGAACGTCAACGGCTATCGGGGCCAGACCCACGACGGTCGCGTGGCCGATCTCGCCGAGCTGATCCGGGTGGTGGCGGCCGTCGACGGCATCGACCGCATCCGCTACACCACCTCGCACCCGCTGGAGTTCTCCGACAGCCTGATCCAGGCGCACGCCGAGGTGCCGGAGCTGGTCAAGCACCTGCACCTGCCGGTGCAGTCGGGCTCGGACCGTGTGCTGGCGGCGATGAAGCGCGGGCACACGGTGCTGGAGTACAAGTCCAAGCTGCGCAAGCTCAAGGCGGCGGTACCGGGCATCTGCATCAGTTCCGACTTCATCATCGGCTTCCCCGGCGAAACCGAGAAAGACTTCGAGAACACCATGAAGCTGGTGGCCGAGGTCGGCTTCGACTTCTCCTACTCGTTCATCTACAGCCCGCGTCCGGGCACTCCGGCCTCCGACCTGCCGGACGACACCCCCGAGGCGCTGAAGAAGGAACGCCTGGCTGCACTGCAGCACCGCCTGGACCACCAGGGCTTCGAGATCAGCCGACAGATGGTCGGCACCCTGCAGCGCATCCTGGTAACCGACTATTCGCGACGCGACCCGGGGCAGTTGCAGGGGCGCACGGAGAATAACCGTATCGTCAACTTCCGCTGCGACAATCCCACGCTGATCGGCCAGTTCGTCGACATCCATATCGACGATGCACGACCACATTCGCTGTTCGGTTCGCTGGTGCAATAAGGGCCTGCGCCGGGCCCGACGAGCGGCCCGGCGACCCTTGATCGTTTCAGCGCTTTCACCGTAGCGCGGGTGGGGTTATCCTTGAATTCATCCAAATTGCCGTAGGGCGGCTAAAAACGACCTTGAACGCACCCATAGAACCTCATCGCTTCATCCTCGAGCCCTTCGAGGCTCATCGCTTCGCCAACCTGTGCGGGCAGTTCGACGAGCACCTGCGCCTGATCGAACAGCGCCTGGCCATCGAGATCCGCAACCGCGGCAATCAGTTCGAACTGATCGGCGAACCCAAACTGACCTCCTCTGCCGAGCAGCTGCTGCGCCGTCTCTACCGCGAGACCAAGGCCACCGAGCTGTCCCCGGAAATGGTCCACCTGTTCCTGCAGGAATCGGCCGTTGAAGCGCTGGAGAACCCGGCAGTCAACGAAGTCAGCGTTTCGCTGCGCACGCGCAAGGGCATGATTCGCCCACGCGGGCTCAACCAGCAGCGCTACGTGAAGGAAATCCTCGGCAACGACATCAACTTCGGTATCGGCCCTGCCGGTACCGGCAAGACCTACCTGGCCGTGGCCTGCGCGGTCGACGCGCTGGAGCGTGAACAGGTACGTCGCATCTTGCTGGTACGCCCGGCAGTCGAGGCCGGTGAGAAGCTCGGCTTCCTGCCCGGCGACCTGGCCCAGAAGATCGACCCGTACCTGCGCCCGCTGTACGACGCCCTGTACGAGATGCTCGGCTTCGAACACGTGGCCAAGCTGATCGAACGCCAGGTGATCGAGATCGCTCCGCTGGCCTACATGCGCGGCCGCACCCTGAACAACAGCTTCATCATCCTCGACGAGAGCCAGAACACCACCGTCGAGCAGATGAAGATGTTCCTCACCCGTATCGGCTTCGGTTCCACTGCCGTGATCACCGGTGACATCACCCAGGTCGACCTGCCGCGCGGCACCAAGTCGGGCCTGGCCCACGTCATCAGCGTGCTCAAGGACGTGCCGGGCATCAGCTTCACCCATTTCCAGCCCAAGGACGTTGTGCGCCACCCGTTGGTCCAGCGCATCGTCGAAGCCTACGAGCGCTTCGAGAATGCACAGGCGGGCCCGACCGAAGGCAAACCGCACGATGCTTGAGCTCGATCTGCAACTGGCCACCCAGGCAAGCGCCCCGAGTGAAGAACAGTTCCGCCAATGGTGCGCCCTGGCCCTGCGCCAGCGCAGTGCCGATTCTGAACTGACCATCCGCCTGGTCGACGAAGCCGAAGGTCGCGAGCTGAACCACACCTGGCGGCACAAGGACTACGCCACCAACGTGCTGTCCTTCCCGGCCGATGTGCCCGACGACCTGCTCGACATCCCGCTGCTGGGCGACCTGGTGATCTGCGTGGCGGTGGTGGAGCGCGAGGCCGCCGAGCAGGGCAAAGCCCTCGAAGCCCACTGGGCCCACCTGGTCATCCACGGTTGCCTGCACCTGCTGGGCTACGACCACATCGACGACGATGAGGCCGAGGAAATGGAAGCACTGGAACGAACGTTGCTTGCCGAACTGGGTCACCCCGACCCGTACGCCGACGACGAACACGACGCACCCCACACTGATATCTGCAAGGATCACGAGTAACCGCCATGAGCGAAGATCGATCGAGCAACGGGCAAAAGTCCTGGCTGGGCAAACTGACCCAGGCTTTTGCCCATGAGCCGAAAAACCGCCAGGAGCTCCTCGAGCTGCTGCGCGAAGCGCACCAGAACAAGCTGCTCGACAGCGAGGCCCTGACCATCGTCGAAGGTGCGATCCAGGTCGCCGACCTGCAGGTGCGCGACATCATGGTGCCGCGCTCGCAGATGATCAGCATCAAGGCGTCGCAGACCCCGCGCGAGTTCCTGCCGGCAGTGATCGACGCCGCGCATTCGCGCTACCCGGTGGTCGGCGAGAGCCACGACGACGTGCTTGGCGTATTGCTGGCCAAGGACCTGTTGCCGCTGATCCTCAAGGAGAACGGCGACAGCTTCAATATCAAGGACCTGCTGCGCCCGGCCACCTTCGTGCCCGAGTCCAAGCGCCTGAACGTGCTGCTGCGCGAGTTTCGCGCCAACCACAACCACATGGCCATCGTCATCGACGAATACGGCGGCGTGGCGGGCCTGGTGACCATCGAGGACGTGCTGGAGCAGATCGTCGGCGACATCGAGGACGAGCATGACGTCGAGGAAGACAGCTACATCAAGCCGCTGCCCAGCGGCGACTTCCTGATCAAGGCCCTGACGCCGATCGAGAACTTCAATGCGTTCTTCGACAGCGAGTTCTCCGACGACGAGTTCGACACCGTCGGCGGCCTGGTCATGAGCGCCTTCGGCCACCTGCCCAAGCGCAACGAAACCACCGAGATCGGCCCGTACCGCTTTCGCATCCTCAATGCCGACAGCCGCCGGATTCACCTGCTGCGCCTGACCCCCATCACCCGTTAAGGACAACCATGCGCTGGATCACCCGCCCCGGCTGGCCCGGTAACCTGCTGGCCGTGGCGGCCGGCGCCCTCACCCCGCTGAGCCTGGCCCCATTCGACATCTGGTCGCTGTCGCTGCTGTCGCTGGCGCTGTTCTACCTCGGCCTGCGCGAGCTGAGCCCGCGCCAGGCGCTGTGGCGCGGCTGGTGCTACGGCTTCGGCCTGTTCGGTGCTGGCACCTGGTGGATCTACGTCAGCATCCACGACTACGGCGGCGCCTCGGCGCTGCTGGCCGGCGGCCTGATGCTGCTGTTCTTCGCCGCCATCGCGTGGTTTTTCGCCCTGCCGGCCTGGCTGTGGGCGCGCTGGCTGCGCCGCCCTGAAGCACCGCTGGCCGACGCCCTGTGCTTTGCCGCCCTGTGGGTGGGCCAGGAGGCGTTCCGCGGCTGGTTTCTCACCGGTTTCCCGTGGCTCTATGCCGGCTACAGTCAGCTGGACGGTCCGCTGGCGGGCCTGGCCCCGCTGGGCGGCATGTGGCTGGTGTCCTTCACCGTGGCCCTGACCGCCGCCCTGCTGTGCAACCTGCATCGCCTGCGCGAGCGCAAGGGCTTCATGGCCATCGGCGCGCTGCTGCTGTTCGCCCCGTGGATCATCGGCCTGGCGCTCAAGGGCCATGCCTGGACCGTGCCTTCGGGCGAGCCGCTGAAGGTCGCGGCAATCCAGGGCAACATCGAGCAGGAACTGAAGTGGGACCCCGAGCAGCTCAACCGGCAACTGGCGCTGTACCGCGACATGAGCTTCAGTTCCCGGCCCGTGGACCTGATCGTGTGGCCCGAAACCGCAGTGCCGGTGCTCAAGGAGCAGGCCCAGGGCTACCTGGACATGATGGGCAGCTTCGCCACTGACCGGCATTCGGCGCTGATCACGGGTGTGCCGGTACGTGAGGTGGTGCACCAGCAGCGACGCTACTACAACGGCATCACCGTGGTCGGCGAGGGTGACGGCACCTACCTCAAGCAGAAGCTGGTGCCCTTTGGCGAGTACGTGCCCCTGCAGGACATGCTGCGTGGCCTGATCGCCTTCTTCGACCTGCCGATGTCGGACTTCGCCCGCGGCCCCGAAGACCAGGCAATGCTGCAGGCCAAGGGCTACCACCTGGCGCCGATGATCTGCTACGAAGTGGTCTACCCGGAACTGGCCGCCAGCCTTGCCGCCAAGAGCGACATCCTGCTGACCATCAGCAACGACACCTGGTTCGGCAAGTCGATCGGCCCCATCCAGCACCTGCAGATGGCGCAGATGCGCGCGCTGGAAGCCGGGCGCTGGATGATCCGCGCCACCAACAACGGCGTCACCGGCCTGATCGACCCGTTCGGCAAGATCACCGCGCAGATTCCGCAGTTCGAACGCGGCATCCTCTACGGTGAAGTGGTGCCGATGCAGAAACTCACGCCCTACCTGCACTGGCGCTCCTGGCCGCTGACCCTCCTGTGCCTGGGCCTGTTCGGCTGGGCCCTGCTGGCCAGCCGCATTGCCAAGACGGTCTAGTAGAACAGGCGATAACCCAGCAGGCCGACTGCTTCGTTGAGCAGTTGGCCGCTCTGCCACATGGCGCGGCTCTCGGGCATCCAGCCGCCGAACGGGCGTGCATAGGCATGCCCCAGATAGCCAACCGGCGCCGCCACCACGTCGAACCCCGCCTGTTCGAAACTCCACACTGAGCGCGGCATGTGCCAGGCCTGGGTGACCACCACCACACGCTTCACCCCCTGCGGCAACAGCAGCGCGGCGCTCATCTGGGCGTTCTCCCAGGTGGTACGGCTCTGCTCTTCGAGCCAGCGTACCGGCACGTCGAAATCGCGCTGCAACGAATCGGCCATCAATCGCGCCTCGCTCGGCGGCGTACCGTAGTGCAGCCCACCGCTGGTCAACAGCGGCAGGCCGCTGGCCTTGGCCAGTTGCGCCGCGTAGCGCATGCGCTCCAGTGCCACGCCGGTGGGCTGGTCGGCGCCACCCCAGGCCGGATCACCGCGCTCGCGCCCGGCGCCCAGCACCACGATCGCGTCGGCCTGGCCGGCCAGCGCCTGCCAATGCTGCGGCGCAAGCGGCGGCACACGCTCCAGCTGGCGCGCCGCGAACTCCACCACCACCGGCAGGCTCATCAGCCACAGCCCGCCCAGGCCGGCGATGAAACACAACAGCGAGGTACGCGGCCAGGACCGGCGCAGCCACCACGCTGCCAGCAGCAGCAACAGCAGCACGCCGGGCGGCAGAATCAGTTGTTTGATGAAATAGCGAAATGGCATCAGGCACCTCCATGGATGCCCAAGGCTACAGACAAACGGCGCCTGGCAACAATGCCGCCAGGCGCCGATCAATGGGAATCATGGTGCCAGTGGCGCACTCCGCCTGCGCCTGATTGTGCCCGGCAACTGCCTATCTATTTGCAGTGCAGCTTTCCGGGCTTTGCCGTGTGGGTGGAACGCGCCGCCTGCTTGAGCCAGACGACCTTGGCCCTGGACGGCGGCTGCGCTTGCTGCATCGCTTCGGCACGACCCGGCGCACCCTCCGGCAACGACGCCAGATAGGCCCTGATCACGTCGAATTCGGCGCGGCTCAGGCCACGCAGTTCCAGTTCGGCAGGCATTTCATCACGCAATCGAGCGGCCGTACGGGCGACATCCAGGGCAAGCCCCAGGCGATCGAGCAACCGCTCGTAAATCTCCGGCTTCAGTGGTTCCAGCTGCGACTCTCCCATCCGTTCACCTCATTGAAGATAAGATTCATCTCCCCCCACACGTCAGCTTAGCGGCACTCCCAAAACCAGCCCGTTGCCGCGACCAACGGAACGCCGGCCGATCCGGTGCAATCAGGGTTTCCCACGATGGACGGGGGTCATGTATGCTACGGCGTTCACTCTTGACACCGGATTGCCGGGCACAACGGTTTTGAACCAGCCTGGATAAGGTCTCCCATTTCTCAGCGCAAAGTAGCCATGCACGAACTCTATCAGCCCCGCGAAATCGAAGCCGCCGCCCAGTCTTACTGGAACGAGCACCACTCTTTTGACGTCAGTGAACAGCCAGGCAAGGACACCTACTACTGCCTGTCGATGTTCCCTTACCCAAGCGGCAAGCTACACATGGGGCACGTGCGCAACTACACCATCGGCGACGTGATCGCGCGCTACCAGCGCATGCTCGGCAAGAACGTCCTGCAGCCAATGGGCTGGGACGCCTTCGGCATGCCGGCGGAAAACGCCGCGATGAAGAACAACGTGGCACCGGCCAAGTGGACCTACGAAAACATCGATTACATGAAGACCCAGCTCAAGAGCCTGGGCCTGGCGATCGACTGGACCCGCGAGATCACCACCTGCAAGCCGGACTACTACCGCTGGGAGCAGTGGCTGTTCACCCGCCTGTTCGAAAAGGGCGTGATCTACCGCAAGAACGGCACCGTGAACTGGGACCCGGCCGACCAGACCGTACTGGCCAACGAGCAGGTCATCGACGGCCGTGGCTGGCGTTCCGGCGCGCTGATCGAAAAGCGCGAAATCCCGATGTACTACTTCAAGATCACCGCCTACGCCGACGAGCTGCTGGAAAGCCTCGACGAGCTGCCGGGCTGGCCTGAACAGGTCAAGACCATGCAGCGCAACTGGATCGGCAAGTCGCGCGGCATGGAAGTGCAGTTCCCCTACGACCAGGCCAGCATCGGCGAAGCGGGCACGCTGAAAGTCTTCACCACCCGCCCCGACACCCTGATGGGCGCCACCTACGTGGCAGTGGCCGCAGAGCACCCGCTGGCGACCCTCGCAGCCAAGGGCAACCCTGAGCTGCAGGCGTTCATCGACGAGTGCAAGAGCGGCAGCGTTGCCGAAGCCGACGTCGCCACCCAGGAGAAGAAGGGCCTGGCCACTTCGCTGCTGGTCGAGCACCCGCTGACCGGCGAGAAGCTCCCGGTGTGGGTCGCCAACTACGTGCTGATGCACTACGGCGACGGCGCAGTCATGGCCGTACCGGCCCACGACGAACGCGACTTCGAGTTCGCCACCAAGTACAAGCTGCCGATCAAGACCGTGGTGCGCACCAGTGCCGGCGATCAAGTGGGCAGCGAATGGCAGGCCGCCTACAACGAGCACGGCCAGCTGATCAACTCCGGCGCGTTCGACGGCCTGGACTTCCCCGGCGCCTTCGATGCCATCGAAGCCGCCCTGATCACCAAGGGCCTGGGCCAATCGCGCACCCAGTTCCGCCTGCGCGACTGGGGCATCAGCCGCCAGCGCTACTGGGGCTGCCCGATCCCGATCATCCATTGCGACGCCTGTGGCGACGTACCGGTGCCGGAAGACCAACTGCCGGTCATCCTGCCGGAGAACGTGGTTCCGGACGGCGCCGGCTCGCCGCTGGCGCGCCTGCCTGAATTCTACGAATGCAGCTGCCCGAAATGCGGTAAGCCGGCCAAGCGCGAAACCGACACCATGGACACCTTCGTCGAGTCGTCCTGGTACTTCGCCCGTTATGCCTCGCCCAACTACGACCAGGGCCTGGTCGACCCTAAGGCGGCCAACCACTGGCTGCCGGTCGATCAATACATCGGCGGTATCGAGCACGCGATCCTGCACCTGCTGTACGCACGCTTCTTCCACAAGCTGATGCGCGACGAAGGGCTGGTCACCTCCAACGAGCCGTTCAAGAACCTGCTGACCCAGGGCATGGTCGTGGCCGACACCTACTACCGTGTCGCCAGCAACGGCGGCCAGGACTGGTTCAACCCGGCCGACGTCGAAGTCGAGCTGGATGCCAAGGGCAAGGCCATCAGTGCGCGCCTGAAGACCGACGGCCTGCCGGTGATCATCGGTGGCACCGAGAAGATGTCCAAGTCCAAGAACAACGGCGTCGACCCGCAATCGATGATCGAAGCCTACGGTGCCGACACCTGCCGCCTGTTCATGATGTTCGCTTCGCCGCCCGACATGAGCCTGGAATGGTCCGACTCCGGCGTCGAGGGTGCCAACCGCTTCCTGCGCCGCGTCTGGCGCCTGGCCCAGGCCCACGTTGGCCAGGGCCTGCCGGGCAAGCTGGAGCTGGGCAACCTGAACGACGCACAGAAGCTGGTACGCCGTGCCACCCATTCGGCGATCCGCCAGGCCAGCATCGACGTGGGCCAGCACAACAAGTTCAACACCGCCATCGCCCAGGTGATGACCCTGATGAACGTGCTGGAAAAGGCCTCGCAAGCCACCGACCTGGACCGCGCACTGATCCAGGAAGGCCTGGAGACCGTGGCCCTGATACTGGCGCCGATCACCCCGCACATCAGCCACGAGTTGTGGCAGCGCCTGGGCCACACCCAGGCCATCATCGATGCCGGCTGGCCGGCGGTCGACGAAAGCGCGCTGGTGCAGGACACCCTCGAACTGGTCATCCAGGTCAACGGCAAGCTGCGCGGGCACATCGAAATGCCGGCCGGCGCCAGCCGTGAAGAAATCGAGGCCGCCGCGCGCAGCAACGAGAACGTGCTGCGTTTCACCGAAGGCCTGAGCATCCGCAAGGTCATCGTGGTACCTGGCAAGCTGGTCAATATCGTCGCCAACTGAGAGCAACGGGCGCCTTGATGGCGCCCGCACCGCCTACAAGGTTCAAGGGAGCAACAAGATGATCAAACGCAATCTGCTGGTGATGGGCCTGGCGGTCCTGCTCAGCGCCTGCGGTTTCCAGCTGCGCGGCACCGGTGTCACCGAGCTGAGCCTCAAGGAAATCGACCTGAGCGCGCGCAACGCCTATGGCGAAACCGTGACCCAGCTGCGCCAGGTACTGCAAACCAGCGGCGTCAACGTGCACACAGGTGCGCCGTACAAGCTGATCCTGACCAACGAACAGGAAAACCAGCGCGCGGCCAGCTATGCCGGCGCCGGCCGTTCGGTGGAGTACGAGCTGACCACCGAGCTTAGCTACGAAATCAAGGGCCTGGACAACCTGAGCCTGCTGAACGACAAGATCGAAGTGCAGAAGGTCTACGTGCACGACAGCAACAACCTGACCGGTTCCGATCAGGAAGCCGGCCAGATCCGTGACGAGATTCGTCGCGAGCTGGTACAGCGCATGGTGCTGCGCCTGCAGCAACTGACCCCCGAGCAGCTCGAAAGCCTGCAACAGCAGGCCGATGAGCGGGCCAAGGCCGAAGCCCAGGCGCTTGAAGCTGCACGTCGTGCCCAGGATGCAACCCCCCAGCAATCGCCGCTGGAACTGCCGGCCAACTGAGCCTGAACGGGGCGCTTCGGCGCCCCGTCTATCTGCCCTATGAAGCTCACACCTGCCCAACTGCCCAAACACCTGCAAGGCAACCTCGCACCGGTCTACGTGATCAGTGGCGACGACCCGTTGCTGTGCCAGGAAGCCGCCGATGCGGTGCGCCTGGCGGCTCGCCAGCAAGGGTTCGACGAACGCCAGGTGTTCAGCGCCGATGCCAACTTCGACTGGGGCACCCTGCTGCAGGCCGGTGCCAGCCTGTCGCTGTTCGCGCAAAAGCGTGTGCTGGAGCTGCGCCTGCCATCGGGCAAGCCCGGCGACAAGGGCGCGGCGGCACTGATCGAATACTGTGCGCGCCCGGCCGACGACACCCTGCTGCTGGTCAGTCTGCCCAAACTTGATGGCAGCGCGCAGAAGACCAAGTGGGGCAAGGCCCTGATCGAAGGCCAGCAGGTGCAGTTCGTGCAGATCTGGCCGGTCGACACCCAACAGCTGCCGCAATGGATCAACCAGCGCCTGGCCCAGGCCGGGCTCTCGGCCCAGCGTGATGCGGTAGAGCTGATCGCCGCACGGGTCGAAGGCAACCTGCTGGCCGCAGCGCAGGAGATCGAAAAGCTCAAGCTGCTGGCCGACGGCAACACGATCACCGTGGAAACCGTGCAGGCAGCAGTGGCCGACAGTGCACGTTTCGACGTGTTTGGCCTGGTCGATGCGATCCTCAACGGCGAGGCCGCGCATGCACTGCGCATGCTCGAGGGGCTGCGCGGCGAAGGGGTCGAGCCACCGGTGATCCTCTGGGCACTGGCGCGCGAGCTGCGTGTACTGGCCGGCCTGGCCCAGCAGTTCGCCCAGGGCGTGCCGCTGGACAAGGCGTTCAGCCAGGCTCGCCCGCCAGTGTGGGACAAGCGCAAGCCGTTGATGAGCAAGGCCCTGCAGCGTTACTCGGCGCAACGCTGGGCGCAGCTGCTGCAGGATGCCCAGCGCATCGATGCGCAGATAAAGGGCCAGGCCCAGGGCTCGCCCTGGGTGAGCCTGTCGCGGCTGTCGCTGTTGATGGCGGGGCAGCGGCTGGCATTGCCTGCCGAGTAACCCCCAACTGACGGTCAGCACCGCCGAAGCTTCTGGGGGGCCGCTGCGCAGCCCATCGCCGGCAATGCCGGCTCTGCCCTTGCCTGCGAGGGGTTCAGCGCCTATATTGCGCCCACACCCATCTGAGCAGGACCTCTGCCATGAGCAAAAAGCCCGCAAAGCACCGGCCCAACAAGGCCAAATCGATCATCGCCCAGCCCTTGTTCCGCAGCCGTCAGGAACCCGCCGGCAAAGGCAAAGGCAGCTACCGCCGCGAAGCCTTCCAATCGAGAGATTGGGAGGCTTCTCACTTTTTGGCCGCATGAAAGCAAGAAACCCACAGGCATGATATGGTCGTCACCTGACCTGAAATACCTGGACCCATGCATGCCCTTATGCCCCTCCCGTCGCCGGCAACTTCGCCAGCTGACCGCAGCTTCCAGCCTTATCCTGCTCGTCGCCTGTGCCGAGCAACCTACCGTCGCCGACACCCTGCCCCTGGCTCCCGCGCAACCTGCCCCGGTGGTCACCCTGCCCACCCCGAACACCGACGCCAGCCCGGAAATCCAGCCCCTGCAGACCTTTGCCCAATGGCAAGCCGGCTTTCGTCAGCAGGCCCTGCAGGCCGGCATCACCCCGGCCACCTTCGACCGCGCGTTCATCGGCATCACCCCCGACATGGACGTGATCAAGGCCGACCGCAGCCAACCCGAATTCACCCGGCCGGTGTGGGAATACCTCGAGGGCGCGCTGTCGCCCCTGCGCGTTCGCAACGGCAAGAAGCTGCTCGACCAGCATGCCGTCCTGCTCAGCCAGCTGGAGCAACGCTATGGCGTGGACCGCAGCGTACTGGTGTCGGTATGGGGCATGGAGAGCAACTTCGGCCAGTTCCAGGGCAGCAAGTCGGTGATCCGCTCCCTGGCCACCCTGGCCTATGAAGGACGCCGCCCGGCATTTGCCCAGGCGCAGCTGATCGCGGCCCTGCAGATCCTGCAGAACGGCGATATCCAGCCCGAGGCCATGCTGGGTTCGTGGGCCGGCGCAATGGGCCAGACCCAGTTCATCCCGACCACCTACAACACCCACGCCGTGGACTTCGACGGCGACGGTCGCCGCGACATCTGGAAGAGCTCGGCCGATGCGCTGGCCTCCACCGCGCACTACCTGCAAAGCTCCGGCTGGAAACGTGGCGAGCCCTGGGGCTTCGAAGTCCAGGTGCCAGGCAGCTTCGACTACTGGCTGGCCGATGGCAGCCTGCGCAAGAGCGTGGCGGAGTGGCAGCAACTGGGTGTGACCCTGCCAGCCGGTGCCCGTGCCCCGGCTGGTACCGAACAGCTGTCGGCCGCCCTGCTGCTGCCGGCGGGCGCCCGTGGCCCGGCATTCCTGGTGCTGGACAATTTCCGCGCGATCCTCAAGTACAACAACTCGTCGTCCTATGCGCTGGCCGTAAGCCTGCTGGCGGAACGCTTCGACAACTCGGGCTTCATTCGCGGGTCGTGGCCAAAGGATGACCTGCCGCTGAGCCGCAGCGAGCGGATCGAGCTGCAGCAACTGCTCAGCGCCAACAATTATGACGCGGGCACCGCAGACGGGATCATCGGCGCCAACACGCGCAAGGCCATCCGCAGTGCGCAGCAGGCGCAGGGCTGGCCGGCCGATGGCTACCCGACGCACAAGTTGCTGGAAAGCCTGCGCAAGCGCTGACAGCGCGACGGCAGGGCCGGCTCCCACAGCCTGTAGGAGCCGGCCTTGCCGGCGAAGAAGCCAGTGAAGCCATCAACAAAAAGGCCCCCGTACCATCGCTGGTACGGGGGCCTTTTTTCAGCCAGTCACACGCCGGTCACAGCTTGATCTTGGCCTCGTGCGCCTGTTGGTCGGCATGGTACGACGAACGCACCAGCGGGCCCGAGGCGACGTTCTTGAAGCCCATCTTGTAGCCTTCCTCGGCGAACCAGGCGAAGGTGTCCGGGTGCACGAAGCGCTGCACCGGCAAGTGGCTGCGCGATGGCTGCAGGTACTGGCCCAGGGTCAGCATGTCGATGTTGTGCTCGCGCATGCGATGCATAACCTCGATCACTTCCTCGTCGGTCTCGCCCAGGCCCAGCATCAGGCCGGACTTGGTCGGTACGTGCGGCACCAGCTCCTTGAACTTCTGCAGCAGGGTCAGCGACCACTGGTAGTCCGAACCCGGACGCGCGGCCTTGTACAGGCGCGGCACGGTTTCCAGGTTGTGGTTGAACACATCCGGCGGCTCTTGCGCCGTGATCGCCAGTGCCACGTCCATGCGTCCGCGGTAGTCCGGCACCAGGGTTTCCAGCTGCACGCCCGGCGACAGCTTGCGGATCTCGCGCAGGCAGTCGGCAAAGTGCTGGGCACCGCCGTCACGCAGGTCGTCGCGGTCCACCGAGGTGATCACCACATACTTCAGGCGCAGGTCGGCGATGGCCACGGCCAGGTTCATCGGCTCGTCGACATCCAGCGCTTTGGGCCGGCCGTGGCCGACGTCGCAGAACGGGCAGCGACGGGTGCAGATGTCACCCATGATCATGAAGGTGGCGGTGCCACCCGAGAAGCACTCGCCCAGGTTCGGGCAGGAAGCCTCTTCGCACACGCTGTGCAGCTTGTGCTTGCGCAGCAGCTGCTTGATGCGGTCGACTTCCGGCGACACCGGGATGCGCACGCGGATCCAGTCAGGTTTTTTCGGCAGTTCCTCGGTCGGGATGATCTTGACCGGGATACGTGCAACCTTTTCGGCGCCACGCAGCTTGACGCCAGCTTCGACCTTGGGCCGTGGGGCCGGGCGCGCGCTGACGTCCTGAGTGGGAATAAGGGTTTGCTGCGGTTCTTGCACAACAGTATTCATATTCAGTCGATTCCGCCCGCAAGGGTCGTCTGCTCAGCATAGTCGAGGTGCTTGACCAGCTGCCCGCGCAGCCTTGCCCTTACCTCGGTGAGTTCGATCGGGCCTGCCTGATCGCGCAGCTGGGTCATGGCCAGCCCCGCATACCCGCAGGGGTTAATCCGGCGGAATGGCGCAAGGTCCATGTCCACGTTCAAGGCAAGGCCATGAAAAGAACAGCCATTGCGAATGCGCAAGCCGAGGGAGGCGATCTTCGCCCCGTCGACGTAGACGCCAGGCGCGTCGGGCTTGGCCGCCGCCTCGACGCCATAACTGCCCAGCAGCTCGATCAGGCAGCGCTCCATGCGGCTGACCAGGTCACGCACGCCAAAGCCCAGGCGGCGTACATCGAGCAACAGGTAGGCCACTAGCTGACCCGGTCCATGGTAGGTCACCTGGCCACCGCGGTCGGTCTGCACCACCGGGATATCTCCCGGCAGCAGCAGGTGCTCGGCCTTGCCGGCCTGGCCCTGGGTGAACACCGGCGGGTGTTCAACCAGCCACACTTCATCGGCCGTGCCCGGGCCACGCTGGTCGGTGAACCGACGCATGGCCTCGAGCACGGCCGTGTAAGGCAGCAGGCCGAGGTCGCGAAAGCCGAGGCTGGCCGACATCAGAGCACCATTTTCACGATTCCGGTCGCGCGCAGGGCACTGTTGATGTTCTGCAACTGGTCTTCACTGGTGGCAATGATGTGCAGCTGCACCGTGGTGTACTTGCCTTCCTTGCTCTGGCGCTCGGCCAGGGTCTTGAGGTCGACCTCGGCGTATTTCTTGAGAATCTCGATCACCGTGTCCCTGAAATGGACCACGGTGTCGCCGATTATCTTGATCGGGTAATCGGCGCAGGGGAATTCGATCTTGTGCGACTTGACGTCTGGTTCGGTCATGGCAGTAACGGCCTCGTAAGCCGTGGCAACAACAATGCCCCCGCGTGAGTGTGCGGGGGCATGGCAGGTCACGATATCAGTTGAACAGCCCGTAGAAGAATAGCCGAATGCTATCCCACGCACGACGCAGGAAACCACCTTCCTCCACGTCGTCCAGCGCGATCAGGTCGGCGCTGTGTACCACATTGTCATCCAGTTTGACTTCCACTTTACCGATCACGTCACCTTTGGCGATGGGCGCGGTCAGTTGCGGGTTCATGGTCATGCTTGCAGCCAGCTTCTTCAATTGGCCTTTAGGCAAAGTCATGCTCAGGTCTTCGGCAAGACCTGCCTTGACCTGGGCTGTCTTGCCCTTCCACACCGGCGCCTGGGCCAGTTCGGTGCCCTTCTGGTAGAAGGTCTGGGTCTCGAAGAAGCGGAAACCGTAGGTCAGCAGCTTCTGGGTTTCGGCAGCGCGCGATTGCTCGCTGTTGGTACCGAACACCACGGCGATCAGGCGCATGCCGTCACGTACTGCCGAGGACACCATGCAGTAGCCCGCCTCGTCGGTGTGGCCGGTCTTCAGGCCGTCGACGGTCTTGTCGCGCCACAGCAGCAGGTTGCGGTTGGGCTGCTTGATGTTGTTCCAGAAGAATTCCTTCTGCGAGTAGATCGCGTAGTGCGCCGGATCCTCGTGGATGATCGCCCGTGCCAGCACCGCCATGTCGTGCGCCGAGGAGTAGTGCTCGGGGTTCGGCAGGCCGGTGGGGTTCATGAAGTGGCTGTTGCTCATGCCCAGGTCGGTGGCAGTCTTGTTCATCATGTCGGCGAAGGCGTCCTCACTGCCGGCGATGTGCTCGGCCAGGGCGACGCTGGCGTCGTTGCCGGACTGGATGATGATGCCGTGCAGCAGGTCGCTGACGCTGACCTGGGTGCCGACCTTGATGAACATGCGCGAGCCGCCGGTACGCCAGGCGTTTTCGCTGACGGTGACCGGATCGTTCTCGCCGATCTGCCCGCGACGGATGTCCAGGGTGGCGATGTAGGCGGTCATCAGCTTGGTCAGGCTCGCCGGAGGCAGGCGCTGGTCGCCATTGTTCTCGACCAGGATGTTGCCGCTGGAGGCTTCCATGAGCACGTAGGACTTGGCTGCCAGTTGCGGCGGCGACGGCATCATCTGCTCTGCCGCGAAAGCGGCAGGAGCGATCATCAGCGGTACAAGCAGGCAAAGGCGTTTGGCAAAGCTGGTTATGTTCATCCGTCTCTCGAAATGGCTATTGGGCTCATGCCCTCGCGGGCAAAACGTATTCCAGGCGCTGGGCCTGGCGAGCAAAACGGCCATTGTACATGGCTGCTCTGCCCGACTGCATGACAAACCGATCAGTCCCCCCGATCAGTCTGCCGTGACGACTTTGGGTTGCCCCAGGTTGGCCAGGCGCACGCTGTCCTGCATCTGCTGGGCCTCGCCCTGGCTGTTGATCGGCCCCAGGCGCACGCGGTGCAGGGTCTGCTGGTTGCGCACGATGGAACTGATGAACACCGGCGCGCTGACCATGCCGCTGAGCTTGGAGCGCAGCAGTTCGGCCGCATCCGGGTTGGCGAACGCGCCGACCTGCAAGTAAAGACCATTGCTGGCCGGCCCGCTGCCGTTGTTGGCAACCTGCACCGGCACCACGGCCGCGGCGTGCTGCTGCGGCGGCGGGGTCCATTGCTCGACGGTGCCGGTACTGGCCGGCAGCGGCTGGGTCTGGGCCACCTGGGGCTGGTTGAGCACCATCGGCGCCTGCTGACCACGCTGGGCCCACCATTGCTGCGGGTCGATGCCCTCGACGCGCACCCGGGCGGTACCGGTTTCGGCGTAGCCGAGCTTCTTGGCCGCGGCGTAGGACAGGTCGATGATGCGGTCCGAATAGAACGGACCACGGTCGTTGACCCGCAGGATCACGCTGCGCTGGTTGTCCAGGTTGGTCACCTTGACGTAGGCCGGCAGTGGCAGGGTCTTGTGCGCCGCACTCATGCCGTACAGGTCGTACACCTCGCCATTGGCGGTGTTCTGCCCGTGGAACTTGGTGCCGTACCACGACGCCGTGCCCTCGGCGCGGTAGTTGCGCGAGTCCTGGATCGGGAAGTAGGTCTTGCCCAGCACCGTGTAGGGGTTGGCCTTGTAGTTGCCGGTGTGCACCGTTGGGGTGGCGTCGGGGATCTTCGAGACATCCACGTCCCACCACGGCGCGCCGTCCTTGTGGGCCCGGTTGATGTCCAGGCCCGGCTTGGCGCGAACCACGTTGCTGCCACCTTGCGGCGTCGGGCGGCTGGAGGAGCAGCTGACCAGCAACAGGCCCAGGGCCGCGCAACCGATCAGTTTGAGAGATGTGTCAGTAAACAGTACGCGCATTACCTGGCGCCCCTTGCCTGGACCAGCTGATCCGAGAGTTGATGTACCGCCATGGCGTACATCACGCTGCGGTTGTAGCGAGTGATCGCGTAGAAATTCTTCAGGCCCAGCCAGTATTCCGGGCCGTTGTCGCCTTCGAGCCGGAAGGCGGTGACCGGCAGATCATCGCGCAGCGCATCATGACTCGACCAGCCCAGTGCCCGCAACTGCGCGACGGTCTTGACCGCCTCGATACCCGGGCTCAGGCCCTCGTCGACACGTTCGCCACGCACCTGGGCGCGGCTGACCACGCCCTCGCCGGCCACCCAGCCATGGCGCTTGAAGTAGCTGGCCACGCTGCCGATGGCATCGTCCGGGTTGGTCCAGATATTGATGTGGCCGTCGCCGTCGAAGTCCACGGCATAGGCGCGAAAGCTGCTGGGCATGAACTGCGGCAGGCCCATGGCGCCGGCGTACGAGCCCTTGAGGGTCAGCGGGTCGACCTGCTCTTCGCGGGCCAGCAGCAGGAACTCGCGCAGCTCCTTGCGGAAGAACTCGGCCCGCGGCGGGTAATCGAAGCCCAGGGTCGACAGCGCGTCGATCACCCGGTAATTGCCGGTGTTGCGGCCAAAGAAGGTCTCCACGCCGATGATCGCCACGATCACCTGGGCAGGCACGCCGTATTCCTTTTCGGCGCGCGCCAGGGTGGCCTCGTGCTGGCGCCAGAAGTCCACACCGCGGGCGATACGCGCGTCGGTGATGAACATCGGCCGGTATTCCTTCCACGGCTTGACCCGCTCGGCCGGGCGCGAGATCGCATCCAGGATCGACTGCTTGCGCTGCGCCTCGCGAAACACCGCCATCAGTTGCTCGCCGGCAAAGCCGTAGTCGCGGGTCATCTCGCCGACGAACTCGGCCACCTGGGGCGAGCCGTCATAATCGGCGGCACTCGCCTGCTGACCTGGGGCCAGCAGCCCCAACAGCCCGACCCAGGGGGCACAGCGAGCCACCCAGCCACGCATTGCTTGCATTGAATTGTTCACCTTATTCAAACCTGCGCGATCCATTTGCGGTGCGTGTGGATCGACATCAAAACCCCAAACGCTGACAGCAGCGTCACGAGCGAAGTTCCGCCATAGCTGATGAAGGGCAGCGGCACGCCCACCACGGGCAACAGGCCGCTCACCATACCGATATTGACGAACACGTATACGAAGAAGGTCATGGTCAGGCTGCCGGCCAGCAGCTTGCCGTACAGCGTCTGCGCCTGGGCCGTGATCACCAGGCCGCGACCGATCAGCAGCAGGTAGATCAGCAGCAGCGCGCAGATGCCCACCAGGCCGAATTCCTCGCCGAGCACGGCGATGATGAAGTCGGTGTGGCTCTCGGGCAGAAAGTCCAGGTGCGACTGGGTGCCGAGCAGCCAACCCTTGCCGAATACCCCACCCGAGCCGATCGCCGCCTTGGACTGGATGATGTTCCAGCCGGTGCCCAACGGGTCGCTTTCCGGGTCGAGGAAGGTCAGCACGCGCTGCTTCTGGTAGTCGTGCATGACGAAGAACCACATCGCCACCGCCACCGGCACTGCCGCCGCCAGCACGCTGAGGATCCAGCGCCAGCGCAGCCCGCCCATGAACAGCACGAACGCGCCCGAGGCCAGGATCAGCAACGCGGTGCCCAGGTCGGGCTGGCGCACGATGAGAATGAACGGCACACCGATCAGGATCAGGCTGATCATCACGTGCTTGAGGTGCGGCGGCAGGGTGCGCTTGGCCAGGTACCAGGCGATGGTCGCCGGCATGATGATCTTCATGAACTCCGACGGCTGGAAGCGGATCACCCCGGGGATGTTGATCCAGCGCGTGGCGCCCATGGCGTTGTGGCCCATCACGTCCACCACCACCAGCAGGATCACCCCGCCGACGTACGCCAGTGGCACCCAGCGCGCCATGAAGCGTGGCTCCAGCTGGGCGATGACGAACATCGACACCAGGCCCAGGCCGAACGAGGACGCCTGCTTGAGCAGCATGTCCCAGTTCTTGCCGCTGGCCGAATACAGCACGAACAGGCTGCCGGCGGCCAGGGTCAGCAGCAGCACCAGCAGCGGGCCGTCGACGTGGATGCGCTGCAGGAAGCTGGCGCGGCGGCGCATCACGTCCTCGCTGGAGAGCATGCGATCGAAATTACTCTTCACGGGCCGTTTCCTGCGCGGTTGTAGGGTTGGCTGGCGGGGCGGCCGGGGTGGTCACCGACACATTGGTCGGGGCGCCCGCGGGGTTGGCGTATTCAGGCTTGAGGCGACCGTTCTGGTCGAGCAGCCAGGCGTCCATCACCTGGCGCACCACGGGGGCGGCCACGCCGGAGCCGGACTCGCCGTTCTCGACCATCACCGACACCACGATCTTCGGGTTTTCGGCCGGGGCGAAGGACACGAACAGGGCGTGGTCGCGGTGACGCTCCTGCACCTTGTTGCGGTCATACTTCTCGCCCTGCTTGATCGCGACCACCTGCGCGGTACCACTCTTGCCGGCGATGCGGTACTGCGCGCCGATGGCGGCCTTGCGCGCGGTACCACGGGCACCGTGCATCACCATCTCCATGCCGTGGGTGACCCTGTTCCAGTCGGCCTTGTCACGCAGCACGATGTCTTCCATCGGGTTCTCGTCCACCGGCCGCACGCCCTCGACGGTCTTGGCCAGGTGCGGGCGGTTCCACTTGCCCTTGCTGGCGATCAGCGCGGTGGCCTGGGCCAGTTGCAGCGGCGTGGCCTGCATGTAGCCCTGGCCGATGCCGAGGATCAGTGTCTCGCCGGGGAACCACGCCTGGCGCCGGGTCGCGCGCTTCCAGTCACGCGACGGCATCAGCCCGGAGGATTCCTCGAACATGTCCAGCGCGACCTTCTGGCCGATGCCGAAGCGGTTCATGTAGGCCGAAAGCCGGTCGATGCCGACCTTGTGCGCCAGGTCGTAGAAATAGGTGTCGTTGGAACGCATGATCGCCGTGTCGAGGTCGACCCAGCCATCGCCGGTGCGGTTCCAGTTGCGGTACTTGTGGTCATAGTTGGGCAGTTGGTAGTAGCCCGGGTCGAACACCCGCGAGGTGGCCGTGACCGCGCCGGTGTCCAGGCCGACGATGGCCACTGCCGGCTTGATCGTCGACCCCGGCGGGTACAGGCCGCGCAGTACGCGGTTGAACAGCGGGCGGTCGATCGAGTCGCGCAGCTCGGCATAGGCCTTGAAGCTGATGCCGGTGACGAAGGGGTTGGGGTCGAAGCTCGGCTGACTGACCATCGCCAGCACTTCACCTGTGTTCGGGTCGAGCGCCACGATCGCGCCACGACGACCGCCCAGCGCCGCTTCGGCAGCTTCCTGCAGCTTGATGTCCAGGCTCAGGACGATGTCCTTGCCGGGGATCGGATCGGTACGCTTGAGCACCCGCAGCACCCGGCCACGGGCGTTGGTCTCGACCTCTTCGTAGCCGACCTGGCCATGCAGCTCGGCTTCGTAGAAGCGCTCGATACCGGTCTTGCCGATATGGTGGGTGCCACTGTAGTTGACCGGGTCGAGGGACTTGAGCTCTTTTTCGTTGATGCGCCCCACATAGCCGACCGAATGCGCAAAGTGCGCACCCTGCGGGTAATGGCGTACCAGCTGCGCCGCCACCTCCACACCCGGCAGACGGAACTGGTTCACCGCTATCCGGGCGATCTGCTCTTCGGTCAGCTCGAACAGGATCGGTACCGGCTCGAAGGGCCGACGCCCCTGGCGCATGCGTTTTTCGAACAGTGCCCGGTCGTCCTCGGTCAGCTCCAGCACCTCGACAATGGAATCGAGTACCTGCTGCCAGTCACCGGAACGCTCGCGGGTCATGGTCAGGCTGAAGCTTGGCCGGTTGTCGGCGACGATCACCCCGTTGCGGTCGAAGATCAGCCCGCGTGTCGGCGGGATCGGCTGCACATGCACCCGGTTGTTCTCCGACAGCGTGGAGTGGTAGTCGTACTGAATGACCTGCAGGTAGTACAGCCGGGCGATCAGCACGCAAATCAGCAGCACGATCGCGACTGCGCCGACCACGACGCGGCTACGCACCAGGCGGGCGTCTTTCTCGTGGTCCTTGAGGCGAATCGGCTGCGACATTGAAAAGGCTTACGACTATTTGTGGTAAGGGTGCCCGGACAACACGGTCCAGGCGCGGTACAGCTGTTCGCCGATCAGTATCCTTACCAACGGGTGCGGCAAGGTCAGCGGCGACAGCGACCAGCGCTGCTCGGCCCGCGCACAGACTTCCGGCGCCAGCCCTTCGGGGCCGCCGACCATGAAGTTGACGGTACGCGAGTCGAGGCGCCAGCGGTCCAGTTCGACCGCCAGCTGTTCGGTGCTCCACGGCTTGCCGTGCACCTCGAGGGTGACGATACGCTCGCCCGGCTGGACCTTGGCCAGCATGGCCTCGCCCTCCTGACGGATCAGGCGGGCAACGTCGGCATTCTTGCCGCGCGTGTTGAGCGGTATCTCCACCAGCTCCAGGGACAGCTCCGACGGCAGGCGCTTGGCATATTCATGCCAGCCGTCCTCGACCCATTTGGGCATGCGCGAGCCGACCGCGATCAGACGCAGACGCACGGGGCTACCTTATTCCTGGTCTTTGTTGAGCTTGGCGAAGTGCTCGTGGGTGTGCTCCGGGCTGTGGTGCTTGCCATCGGCGGCACGGCTCTGCTCGGCACCTTTCCACAGGCGCTCCAGGTCGTAGAACTGACGGGCCGAGGCGGTCATCATGTGCACGATGACGTCGTCCAGGTCCAGCAGCACCCAGTCGCTGTCGCCCTTGCCTTCTTCGCCCAGCGGACGAACGCCCTTCTCCTTGACCATCTGGCGGACCTTGTCCAGCATCGCGCTGATCTGGCGGTTGGAGGTACCGGTGGCGATGATCATGTAGTCGGTGATGCTCTGCTTGTCGCGAACGTCGATGACCAGGACGTCCTGGGCCTTGACGTCTTCAAGGGCAGCTACCGCGACCTTGACCAGCTCTTCGCCTTTAATCATTTCTTGCTTGCTCATATAAAACTCATTCAACTCGTAGGTATGAGGCGCCGTTGGCGCACTCAGTTCGGCACACGGTACAGGCCGTGCGCATCGATATAGGCCAGTACTGCGTCCGGCACCAGAAACCGCACCGACTTGCCGCTGGCCAGCAGCTGTCGGATCTGCGTGGCCGACACCGACAAGGGTGTCTGCCAGACGAATGCTATGTGCCCGGCCGGCCCCTGCAGGGCTTGCGGGTCACTCACCGAACGTGCGGCCAGCAGGTTGCGCAGGGCATCCGGCGACTCGACGTCGGCATCCGGGCGCTGAAGCACCAGGATATGACAGTGTTGCAACAACTCTTCCCAGCGATGCCAGCTCGGCAGGCCGCAGAATGCGTCCCAGCCCAGCAGCAGGAACAACTGGTCGTCAGCGGCCATTTCGGCGCGCATCAGCTCCAGCGTATCGATGGTGTAGGACGGCTTGTCCCGGGCCAGCTCACGCGCATCGACGCTCAGCAGGGGCACGCCCTCGACCGCGCGCTCGACCATGGCCAGGCGATCCTGCGCCGACACCTGCGGGATGTCGCGGTGCGGCGGGCGCGCATTGGGCATCAGGCGCAGTTCGTCCAGCGTCAGCACCTCGGCCACCTCCAGCGCACTGCGCAGGTGACCGATGTGCACCGGATCGAACGTGCCGCCGAGCACGCCGATGCGCCGGGCGGGCGACGGCGTGGCAGCAACGGCGAGCGGGCTGTGCTCGGCCAAGGTCAGAACGACTCCTGACCGCGCAGCTGGCCGTCACCGATCACCACGTACTTCTCGCAGGTCAGCCCTTCCAGGCCGACCGGGCCGCGTGCATGCAGCTTGTCGGTGGAAATGCCGATCTCGGCCCCCAGGCCGTACTCGAAGCCGTCGGCAAAGCAGGTCGGGGTGTTGATCATCACCGACGAGGAGTCGACCTCGGCGGTAAAGCGCCGGGCCTGACCCTGGTGTTCGGTGACGATCGAATCGGTATGGTGCGAACCATAGTGGTTGATGTGCTCGATGGCCGCATCCAGGCCATCGACCACGCGAATCGACAGAATCGCCGCCAGGTACTCGGTGCTCCAGTCGTCTTCGCTGGCCGGCAGTGCCTCGATGATCTGCCGGGTGCGCTCGCAGCCCCGCAGCTCCACGCCCTTGTCGCGAAACTGGCTGGCCATCGCCGGCAGGAACGCCGCGGCGACCGACTGGTCGACCAGCAGGGTTTCCATGGCGCCGCAGATGCCGTAGCGATAGGTCTTGGCGTTGAAGGCGATGCGTTGGGCCTTGTCCAGCTCGGCGTGCTCGGCCACGTACACGTGGCAGATGCCGTCCAGGTGCTTGATCACCGGCACCCGTGCGTCGCGGCTGACCCGTTCGATCAGGCCCTTGCCGCCACGGGGCACGATCACGTCGACGTACTCGGGCATGCTGATCAGCGCGCCCACCGCCTCGCGGTCGGTGACCTCGACCACCTGCACCACCGCCGCGGGCAGGTCGGCCTCGGCCAGGCCGCGCTGGATGCAGGCGGCAATGGCACGGTTGGAATGAATGGCTTCGGAGCCGCCACGCAGGATGGTGGCGTTGCCCGACTTCAGGCACAGGCTGGCAGCGTCGATGGTCACGTTGGGGCGCGACTCGTAGATGATGCCGATGACGCCCAGCGGTACGCGCATCTTGCCGACCTGGATGCCGGAGGGGCGATAGCTCATGTCGCGGATGGCACCGACCGGGTCCGGCAGGCTGGCCACCTGGCGCAGGCCGACGATCATGCCGTCGATGCGGGCCGGGGTCAGCGCCAGGCGCTCGAGCATGGCCGGCTCCAGACCATTGGCGCGACCGGCAGCCAGGTCCAGTTCGTTGGCGGCACCCAGCTCGGCGCGGGCGGCGTCCAGGGCATTGGCGGCAGCGTGCAGGGCGCGGTTCTTCTGCGCGGTGCTGGCGCGGGCAATCACGCGCGCGGCCTCACGGGCGGCGCGACCCAGGCGGGTCATGTAGTCAAGAACGGACTCAGTCATGGGCTCAGTGTCTTGGCGGAGGGGAAAATCGGCTGATTATAACTGTCATGCAGGTATACGCCCAGCGGTGTCAGGCGGATGGTCGAAAACAGTGTATGAAGATGTACCGTAGCGCGTCCCTTCGCCGGCAAGGCCGGCTCCAGCAAAGCCCCGCCGCCGACCCGGACCATAAA
>NZ_JAFKEC010000049.1 GCF_017848315.1 Pseudomonas palmensis | reverse complement strand
CGTGATGGGTGAGCACGACGAGGAGTGCGTCTTCCTCGATCCTGAAACCATGATGGTGCTCGCCACTGACGAGCAGCGCGAACTGCTCGTTCGGGATTGGAACCGACGCAAGAAATCAGCCGCCCAGCACCAGGGCGAGCCGGTGGCGTGGCGCGGAATCAATGAGCTCGGCGAAGTCGTCACCGAATGGATTGATGGGGTTCCCCCCGAGAGGATGGTGGACCTGCGCGGAAACCCGGGCAGTTTCGCCAAGATCGAACTGGCCTACAGCCACGTCGACGCTGGCGAGGTTGAGCAGGGCTACCCTAACTCCGTAGTGGAAGGGCTCGTGAACCGGCAAAACGAGCTGCGGGAAGAGCGCGACACCCTGCGCGCCCAACTGGCCGAGCGCGTGGCGGCCCTGGATGCCCTGACCGAAATTGCAACCGGGTATAAGCGCGACCTGTACGCGGCGCATGCGCTGCTGCGTGACGTACTGGAGAACCGCCACCTAACTCCAGGCTGGAATCAGCGCATGAAAGCCGTACTATCCGCCAGCGCAGAGCCGATCCCGTTCCCTGGCTATCCGCCCGTACCGGAAGATCGCAAGCTACCGGCAGAGCCGAGCGCGCCGGTTGAGCGGGATGAGCGGGCGGACTTTGAGGCGGATCAACTGAGCAAGGGCTTTGCCATCGACCTCCTTCCTGGGACCGTCGCAACCTACATGATCCCCGCTGTTCGTTTTGCGTGGGCCGGATGGCAGGCCCGCGCCGCCCTGGAGCGCAAGCCATAGCAGGAGAACATTTGTACTCCCCCGACGAACCGCCATCGACGGCTGAGCAATGCAGGAACAAAATACTGTTTATTTGAACAGTATTCTCTATGCACTTCCTCATCGTTCCAATGCGTGTGCGCGGCGTGCCACGCAGCCAGAAAGAGATCCGCGCCTTTAACCCGATACGTGGTGACGTGCACCTGCGCCTGGATGAGTTCGCGCCGCTTGGCCGGGCTTCGAACTCGGCGTCGCTACTGAACGTGCACCCCGGAAAACCCGACCTGCCGCCGCTGTATGAAGCCGTGATGACTGGAATGTCTACGCTGGGCGCGACGTTCACCGGAATCGAGATCATCGACGGTGTCGCCTACGCCCAGTCTTGGTGGGTTCGCATCCCTTGATGTTTCAGGCCTGTTTAGAGACTACTTGGGATAAGTGCTCAGGCTCCGCTGCAATGCGGCGAGCTCGGCCTACGCCCCATGCCAGGGCGCGTGTCATTGATTCTTGCGGGCGAGAATCATAGGCCTCTTCAATAATAGCCATGCCACTTGCGGCATACACGCCGATAAACATTTGTGTAGAGCCAGTCCTCGAAAGCCTCACTTGAACATCAATGGTGGTACCGCCATGAAGAGTTTCGTCGTGGGTTCGTGTGTGCAATTGAGGGTCTGCCCATGCCCAAAATTGCTCTCCTCTATTCCTCATAAAGCCTCCTGCTCGCAATTAGCGGAACTATTAGCGTAATAAAGTTGACGGTCTGTACCGCTCTCTGTTCCCCATTTTTAGGATCTAAAAGATAACTGGTCTTTAAACCTATACAGATTCGATACAAATAAATCATATGTATAACTTTTGTATAACCGCTACAAATCAGCGAGGACGAAGTCATGCCTACAGAAAAGCAATTGATCCAGCCGGCCCCCGTCACGCGCGACGAAAACGGGTGGTGGTGCCACCCTGGCATCCCTGGCTTTGGCGGAACGGAAGACCCGGCCCCCTTCAAGGCCTGGGCGGCTGAGCAAGGCCTGGAGCTGAAGACCTGGGATATGGATTCAGACCTGGTTGAGCATCCGTACTTCGACGGCGCCAGCCACTGCAACGGCTGGGAGCCTGAATCGCCCGGCCCTGAGTGGTTCCTGATGGGAATCTTCGACACGGAAGACGGCCCGCATGTGCAATGGGCGCGCCGCGAGGTAAAGCCATGAAGGCGCGGATCGAGAAGAAACTGAGCAAGCGCTTGCTGGAAATAGCCCCATCGCAGTTTCACGGCGCGTGGATCGATAAGGGCGAGCCGACTGAGTTGGCCTACGAGCAGGGGACGCGGGTCAGCCACATCTGGAGCGTGGGTGGCGGGGTGGACTACTGGGGTGAAGGTTGCGACGCCTATACCGTCTGGGAGATCTGGAAGATGAACTGGTGCTGGCATGGTCCTTTCGAGGCTTACCCCCAGGGACATCGCCATGAAGGCTACCCCAACACAGAGGGATTTCGGCCTACAACGATCAACCTGCTGAAGCTCGCGGCCAGCTGCGAGCGAATCAGCAAGGAGGCAGCATGACCCGCCTTGCCCTCTGCCTCCTGCTTCTGGCCACCGGCGCCAGAGCAACCGAGAACGTCATCGACGTGCAGCACGACAGCCAGCGCGGCGTCACCTGCTACCTGCTGAATGGGGTCGGCATCAGCTGCATCCCCGACAGCCAGCTGCAGGCCGGCAACGAGCGCCAGCTCTCCCCGCACGAAACGCAACCCGAACCTACACCCGCTCTGGCGCCGGGGCGCTGGGTTGATGAGAGGTACCAGCTGTGAGCAAGCCCGATTGGAAGGACGCCCCGCAATGGGCGGAATGGTTGGCCAGGGACAGCTTCGGCGAGTGGTATTGGTTCCAGGCGCTTCCTGACTGCCGACGAGTTCTGTGGCTCGCGGACTATGACACCGAGCACACCTTGGCTGGCAAGAGCGCTCCTGGTGGCGACTGGAAGGACTCTCTGGAGAAGCGACCATGACCGACCTGATCGAAGTGAAGGCGGCCGACCTGGTGGGCGAGCAACTGGCCTGGGCGGTCGCCAAGGCCGAGGGGCTGGATGTGCATGTGGCCAAGCCGCACTACGGCGCGCCGGCCAGGGTGTTCGTCCAGTACCGCGGCGAAGCAACCGAACGCTGCGAGCGGTACAACCCGCAAGAGAACTGGGTGCTTGGAGGGCCGCTGAAGACAAAGCATCAGATCGGCGATGGCCCAGTGCGGGGTGGCTGGACGGCCTACCCTAGCCGGCCGAATGAGCCCACCGACTGGCTGATGGGCCCGACTCCACTCGTCGCCATCTGCAGAGCCGTCATAACCAAAATCACCGGCTGGACAGTCCAGGTGCCGAAGGAGCTGATGCCATGATCGCCCTCGCCTATATGGCCTACCTGATCTACAGGGGGCCGCGATGAGCCGCTTTATTGCCGTTGTCCACGGCGGGCACGTTGAGAGCAAAGGCTTCGACGTCTATGAGCTGACCGCGAGGACTGCACGGGGTGCCGATGACGAAGCATGCCTGCTCGCAGCGCGCCGTGACGCCGCGTTCGACCGCACAGCCTATGTGGTGGTCGAGATCGACGACCGCGAGTGCCTGACCCGCCGCCTGACCTGGCGCGAACGCCTCACCGGCAAGATTCAGTAACCCTCCCCCTACAACTCAAGCCCGCCGACATGCGCGGGCGAGGATTCCCTATGTCCGCAATCAACCGATTCCATGAGGTCGCCAACGATGCGTTGGTGATGATCAGCAATCACTTGGCGCCCGAAGCCAAACTAACCATGGCGATATACAAGCCCGGCGAGCCAGAGCAAGACATCGTCCTGAAGGGGCCCGGCGTCGATGCCGACGAGGTCGTGAACACCCTGCGCCGGCGCGGGGGTCTGAGCCTCGATGGCGACAACGGCTACAAGAGCGGCTTATGCGACGTAATCGTGGGCGCCCTTTTCGTGGGCAAGCAGAACAACAACCAGACGCCGGCGGACCACTGGGCCAATCGGTTCTGGGATATCGGCCGGGCCGAAGGACAGCAGCGCGACGACTTGGTGCACGCCCTTGAGCACCTGGTTGCCGTGACCACCCCTGACGCCAATGGCCAGATTGGCGCCGAGGAAGAACACCTGGCCGCCCTCGAGCATGCACGCGCCATGATCCGATTGCATCGCGGCTAACGACAAACCTGCCGCCACCGGCGGCGTGGAGACACGCATGGCGAATGCCACAGCAGCAAAGCCCTCAAGCATTCAGCCGCGGTTCATCCGGTTCGGCGATGCGCCGGGGTATCTCGGTATGTGCCGGGATGAGTTCAATAAGACGGTCAGGCCGAATGTGCGGGAATTCCCCATCGGAAAACAGGGCGTGGCCTTCGACCGCCAGGAGCTTGATGAGTGGGCGGACGCCTACATCGAGGCCAAGGCGATTGAAAAAGCCACCGGACAGGACAACAATCGGCCCCGCAGCGAGCGCCGAGGAGATGATACATGGCGCGAAAAACGATCACCGGCCTCTACGAGAAGGGCGGTGTCTGGCAAATCGACAAAGTCTACAGAGGGGAGCGAATTCGAGAGAGTACTGGCACTGGTGACCGGGAAGAGGCAGAGCAGTACCTGATCCACAAGCTCGAGCAGCTACGTCAAAGGAAGGTGTATGGCGTTCGGCAAGTGCACACCTGGGAGGAGGCGGCAATGCGCTACCTCCTTGAGGTCAAGGATCAGCCCTCCATTCACCTGACTGCCCTGTGCATGAAGCAGCTTCACCCTTACCTGGGCCACCTGCCGCTGACGCACATCGATGACCAGGCGCTGGAGCCGTTCATCAGGGATCGGCAGACAGAAAAGGTTCTGCCGGATGGGACCATTGAAAAGGCCGTGAGCAACCGGACGATCAACATCGCCATCGAGCGCGCGGTCCGGGTTTTGACGCTCTGCGCCAGGAAGTGGCGAGACGATGATCGCCGGCCCTGGCTGGACAGTGTACCCATGCTCAGGAAGCTCGAAGAGAAGAAGTCGAGCCGCAAGCCCTACCCAATGTCATGGGAGGAGCAGTCGATCCTCTTCAACGAGTTGCCGGGCCATCTGCAAACGATGGCCCTGTTCAAGGTAAACACGGGCTGCCGGGAGCAAGAGGTGTGCAAGCTGAGGTGGGATTGGGAGATATCGGTGCCGGAACTCGGGACCAGTGTTTTCCTGATCCCCGCTGACTTCGGCGGGAGACACGCCCGGTCGGGCGTAAAGAATGGCGACGAGCGCCTGGTGGTGTTGAACACCGTGGCCAAGTCGATCATTGAAAGGCAGCGCGGGATCAGCAAGGAATGGGTATTCCCATACAACGGCACCGCGATGCACCGAATGAACGACTCGGCCTGGAAGAAGGCACGGGTGAGAGCGGCGAAACTCTGGCAGGAGGAAAACCTTCGCCCCGCTCACCCTGGATATGCCTCTATCAGGATTCACGACTTGAAGCACACATTCGGTCGCCGACTGCGGGCAGCAGGCGTTACTGAAGAGGATCGGAAGTCACTGCTCGGGCACAAGAACGGCAGCATCACCAGTCACTATTCCGGCGCTGAGCTGGGCAAGCTGATTGAGGCTGCAAACATGGTATCAACAACCGACTCGCGCGGGCCGGTGTTGACGATCTTGAAGAGGAAAATCGGATGATGTCCCGAAAAAGTCCCCACACGCATAAATGAAAAAGCCACCCGAAGGTGGCTAAGTCATTGAAATATATGGTCGGGACGGAGTGATTCGAACACTCGACCCCTTGCACCCCATGCAAGTGCGCTACCGGGCTGCGCTACGCCCCGACTGGGCTTGAAGCATGTTCCCCTTGTTGCTGAGAACGATGAAGAATTTACCTTAACCTTTTGAATTATGGAAGCTTTTTTTCCAAAATTCCTGAAACGGCTTCGGTCACTTCTTCAACACCACCAGCACATCCTCCAATTCGACAATCATCTGCCGAATCATCTGTTTGTACTGGGTCGTGTCATCCTTGGCTTCATCCCCCGACAGGCGCAACCGAGCACCGCCGATGGTGAAGCCCTGGTCGTACAACAGCGCCCGGATCTGCCGGATCATCAGCACGTCCTGGCGCTGATAATACCGGCGATTACCGCGGCGCTTCACCGGGTTAAGCTGGGGAAACTCCTGCTCCCAGTAACGGAGCACGTGCGGTTTTACCGCACAAAGCTCGCTCACTTCACCAATGGTGAAGTAGCGTTTGCCTGGAATCGGCGGAAGCTCGTCGTTATGACTTGGTTCCAGCATAGGCCTCAACTCGGGCTTTCAACTTCTGCCCTGGACGAAAGGTGACGACTCGACGCGCCGTGATCGGGATCTCTTCACCCGTTTTCGGGTTGCGGCCCGGCCGCTGGCGCTTGTCACGCAAGTCAAAGTTGCCGAAACCCGACAATTTGACCTGCTCGTTGTCTTCAAGAGCGTGCCTGATCTCTTCAAAAAACAGCTCGACCAATTCCTTGGCCTCGCGCTTGTTCAGGCCCAGCTCCTCGTACAGCCGTTCGGCCATCTCAGCTTTCGTCAGAGCACCCATACGCTATTTCCTTAACGTGGTGTTCAACCTTTGTTCAAGCGAGGTGAGAATGTTTTGCGTGGTGGCGTTCACCTCATCGTCGTTAAGAGTGCGCGATGGATGCTGCCAGGTCAAGCCGACGGCCAGGCTTTTTCTATCAGGATCAATACCTTTACCCTGATACACATCAAACAGCCTGAGGTCGGTGAGCCACTCGCCCGCGTTTTCACGGATTACATCCAGCACCGCGCTGGCCGCCACATCACGCCCTGCGATCAACGCCAGGTCACGGCGTACTTCGGGGAAGCGCGACAGTTCGTGGAACTTCGGCAGGCGCCCTTCCACTACATCCGCCAGCACCAGCTCGAACACATACACGGTGCGATCCAGGCCCAGGGTCTTGACCAGCTCGGGGTGCAAGGCGCCCAGGTAGCCGACTTCGACGCCGTCACGCTCGATGCGCGCGGTCTGGCCTGGGTGCAGCGCCGGGTGTTTGCCGGGCACGAAGGTGAAGTCGTCGAGCGAACCGGAGAAGCCCAGTACCGCTTCAACGTCGGCCTTCACATCGAAGAAGTCGATGGTGTCGCGGCCGTTGGCCCAGCCTTCCGGCAGGCGGCTCCCGCAGACCACACCAGCCAGCATCGGCTGTTGCTTGAGGTCGCCCAGCTGGCCGACGAAGCGCTGGCCGCTCTCGAACAGGCGCACACGGTCTTGCTGGCGGTTGAGGTTGTGCTGCAGTGCCTTGACCAGGCCCGGCCACAGGCTGACACGCATGGCCGCCATGTCGCTGGAAATCGGGTTGGCCAGCAGCAGCGGCTCTACGCCAGGGTTGAACAGCTCGAACTGCTTGGGGTCGATGAAGCTGTAGGTGATCGCTTCCTGGTAGCCACGGGCAACCAGCAGGCGACGCAGCGCAGGCAGTTCGCCACGCACTTCAGACCTGGCCTGCGGGGCCAGGCGCGCTTGCGGGTAACGGACCGGCAGGCGGTTGTAGCCGTACAGACGGGCCAGCTCTTCGATCAGGTCCACTTCCAGGCTGATGTCGAAGCGATGGCTGGGCACTTCGACCTGCCACTGCCCGGCCTCACCGCTGGTTTTCAGGCCCAGGCCGTTGAGCAGTTGCTCGACTTCGGCGCTGTCCATCTCCATGCCCAGCATCTGGGTGATGCGCTCGGCACGCAGGGTGACCGGGGCGATGTTGGGCAGGTGCTCTGGGCTGACGGTCTCGATGATCGGGCCGGCTTCGCCGCCTACGATATCCAGCAGCAGGCCAGTGGCGCGCTCCATGGCTTCGCGGGCCAGTTGCGAGTCGACGCCACGCTCGTAGCGGTGCGAGGCATCGGTGTGCAGGCCGTAGGAACGGGCCTTGCCAGCCACCGAGATCGGCTCGAAGAAGGCGCTTTCAAGGAAGATATCCTTGGTGGTGGCCGCAACGCCGCTATGCTCGCCACCCATCACGCCGGCAATGGCCAGGGCGCGATCGTGGTCGGCGATGACCAGCGTGTCGGCACGCAGGGCAACTTCCTGGCCATCGAGCAGGACGAGCTTCTCGCCCTCCTCGGCCATGCGCACCCGGATGCCACCGTTGATTTCAGCCAGGTCGAAGGCGTGCAGCGGCTGGCCCAGCTCGATCATCACGTAGTTGGTGATGTCGACGGCAGCATCGATGCTGCGCACGTCACTGCGGCGCAGACGCTCGACCATCCACAGCGGGGTCGGGCGTGACAGGTCGACGTTACGGATAACGCGGCCCAGATAACGCGGGCACGCGGCCGGCGCCAGTACGTCTACCGGGCGCACGTCGTCGATGCCTGGCGCAATGGCCGGCACGGTCGGGCGGGTGACCGGGGCGCCGTACAGGGCGCCGACTTCACGGGCGAGGCCGGCCAGGGACAGGCAGTCGCCGCGGTTCGGGGTCAGGTCGACCTCGATGCTGGCATCGTCCAGGTCCAGATACACGCGGATGTCCTGGCCAACCGGGGCGTCTGCCGCCAGTTCCAGCAGGCCGTCGTTCTCTTCGCTGATCTGCAGTTCGGCGGCCGAGCACAGCATGCCGTTGGACTCGACGCCACGCAGCTTGGCCTTCTTGATCTTGAAGTCGCCTGGCAGTTCGGCGCCGATCATGGCGAACGGGATCTTCAGGCCAGGGCGCACATTCGGCGCGCCGCACACTACCTGGAAGGTCTCGCTGCCATTGCTGACCTGGCACACGCGCAGCTTGTCGGCGTCGGGGTGCTGCTCGGTGCTCAGGACCTCGCCCACCACGATGCCGCTGAATTGACCGGCGGCCGGGGTTACGCTGTCGACCTCAAGACCGGCCATGGACAGACGTGCCACCAGCTCGTCACGGGATACCTGCGGGTTGACCCAACCGCGCAGCCACTTTTCACTGAATTTCATCCTGCTCTCCTAAAGATTCGTTACGGGTGCGCGACCTAGCGAAATTGCGCAAGGAACCGCAAGTCGTTGTCGAAGAACAGGCGCAAATCGTTGACGCCGTAACGCAGCATGGCCAGGCGCTCGGCCCCCATGCCAAATGCGAAGCCCGAGAACTCTTCGGGGTCGATACCAGACATGCGCAGCACGTTCGGGTGCACCATGCCGCAGCCCATGACTTCGAGCCAACCGGTCTGCTTGCACACACGGCAGCCCTTGCCGCTGCACATCACGCACTGGATATCGACTTCAGCCGAAGGCTCGGTGAAGGGGAAGAACGACGGACGGAAACGTACCGCCAGCTCTTTTTCGAAGAACACGCGCAGGAATTCTTCGATGGTGCCTTTGAGGTCGGCAAAATTGATGTCGCGATCGATCAGCAGGCCTTCGACCTGGTGAAACATCGGCGAGTGGGTAATGTCCGAGTCGTTGCGGTACACGCGACCCGGGCAGACAATGCGAATCGGCGGCTGAGTGGACTCCATGGTCCGCACTTGCACCGGCGAGGTGTGGGTGCGCAGCAGCATGTTGGCATTGAAGTAGAAGGTGTCATGCATTGCCCGGGCCGGGTGGTGGCCGGGAATGTTGAGCGCTTCGAAGTTGTGGTAGTCGTCTTCGACTTCCGGGCCTTCGGCGATGCCGTAGCCGATATGGGTGAAGAACTGCTCGATGCGTTCGAGGGTACGGGTGACAGGGTGCAAACCACCGGAGGTCTGGCCACGGCCAGGCAAGGTGACGTCAATGCACTCGGCAGCCAGGCGAGCGCTGAGCTCGGCTTCTTCATAGGCGGCTTTGCGGGCGTTGAGCACCTCGGTAACGCGTTCCTTGGCTTCGTTGATCAGCGCGCCGACTTTGGGCCGCTCTTCAGCCGGCAGGTTGCCCAGGGTCTTCATCACCTGAGTCAGTTCGCCTTTCTTGCCAAGGAATTGAACCCGGATCTGCTCCAGGGCATTGATGTCTTCAGCGCGCTCCACAGCCTCGAGGGCTTGGGAGACCAACGCATCCAGGTTTTCCATGTACAGACTCCAGATACAAAATAGGGGAAGAGCTTACAGGCTCTTCCCCTATCTATGACGTTTAACATCCGCCGCCGACATCGACGGCGAATGATTGTCGTGGGTACTTAAGCCAGAACGGCTTTAGCCTTTTCGACAATCGCAGCAAACGCCGCTTTTTCGTTCACTGCCAGATCAGCCAGAACTTTGCGGTCGATTTCGATCGACGCTTTTTTCAGGCCAGCGATCAGGCGGCTGTAGGACAGACCGTTGACGCGAGCACCAGCGTTGATACGAGCGATCCACAGAGCGCGGAACTGACGTTTTTTCTGGCGACGGTCGCGGTAGGCGTATTGGCCTGCCTTGATGACCGCTTGCTTGGCAACACGGAATACGCGCGAGCGAGCGCCGTAGTAACCTTTAGCCAGTTTCAGAATTTTCTTGTGACGCTTACGAGCGATGACGCCACGCTTTACACGAGCCATGAGTAATTTCCTCTATCTATAACCAAAAATTAACGAAGGCGCAGCATGCGCTCGACTTTTGCAACGTCCGACGCGTGCAGCAGGCTGCTACCGCGAAGTTGACGCTTACGCTTGGTCGACATTTTGGTCAGGATGTGGCTCTTGAAAGCGTGTTTGTGCTTGATGCCGTTAGCCGTTTTCAAGAAACGCTTGGCTGCACCGCTTTTGGTTTTCATTTTTGGCATGTTCGGATACTCCGCATTCAGTTGATAAACATAACCGCAAGGCCTGCCGTGCCCTGGTGGTTATTTCTTTTTCTTGGGGGCGATGACCATCAAAAGCTGGCGTCCTTCCATCTTAGGATGCTGTTCGACGGTCCCGTATTCGGCAAGATCAGCTTCGATCCGCTTCAACAGTTCCATACCCAGCTCCTGGTGGGCCATCTCACGACCACGGAATCTCAGAGAGATTTTGGTCTTGTCCCCATCAGTAAGGAAACGTACCAGGTTGCGTAGTTTTACCTGGTAATCCCCTTCCTCCGTCCCTGGACGAAACTTGATTTCTTTGATCTGGATGATCTTCTGGTTCTTCTTCGCCGCAGCCTGCTGCTTTTTCTTCTCGAACAGGCTTTTGCCGTAGTCGAGGACTTTGCAGACAGGCGGAACGGCGTCAGCAGAAATTTCTACCAGGTCCAGTTTCGCTTCTTCAGCGATACGAAGCGCTTCTTCAATCGAGACGATGCCCAACTGCTCGCCGTCAGCGCCAATTAACCGAACCTCACGTGCCGAGATATTCTCGTTGATCGGGGCTTTCGGTGCAGCTCGTTTATCTTGTCTCATATCACGCTTAATAGTAATTACTCCGAATCTTGGCGACCACGCCGGGAAACCGCTTGCGCGAGCAGGTCCGCAAATTGGGCGACGGGCATGGAGCCCAGGTCAGCACCTTCGCGGGTACGCACAGCGACAGTTTGCGTTTCGACTTCCCGATCCCCGATAACCAGGAGATAGGGAACCTTGAGCAAGGTATGCTCGCGGATTTTAAAGCCGATTTTCTCATTTCTCAAGTCGGACTTGGCACGGAAGCCGCTTTCGGCCAGAGTTTTTTCCACTTTCTGGGCGAAATCCGCTTGTTTGTCGGTGATATTCATGATCACCGCCTGCGTAGGCGCCAGCCAGGCTGGGAATGCACCTTCGTAGTGCTCGATGAGAATTCCGACGAAACGCTCGAACGAACCGAGGATCGCACGGTGCAGCATTACTGGATGCTTGCGGCCGTTGTCTTCGGAGACGTATTCGGCGCCCAGACGGATCGGCAGGTTGAAGTCGAGCTGCAGGGTACCACACTGCCACACACGGCCAAGGCAATCCTTCAGCGAGAATTCGATTTTCGGGCCGTAGAACGCCCCTTCACCCGGCTGCAGGTCGTACGGCAGGCCGGCGCTGTCGAGCGCGGCGGCCAGTGCGCCTTCGGCACGGTCCCACAGGTCGTCGGAACCCACGCGCTTTTCAGGGCGCGTCGAGAGCTTGAGCTCGATGTCCTTGAAGCCGAAGTCCTTGTACACGTCCAGGGTCAGCTTGATGAACGCGGCGGACTCGGACTGCATCTGTTCTTCGGTGCAGAAGATGTGCGCATCGTCCTGCACGAAGCCGCGCACACGCATGATGCCGTGCAGGGCGCCCGAAGGCTCGTTGCGATGGCAAGCGCCGAACTCGGCCAGACGCAGCGGCAGCTCGCGGTAGCTCTTCAGGCCCTGGTTGAACACCTGTACGTGGCACGGGCAGTTCATCGGCTTGATGGCGTAGTCGCGGTTCTCGGACTGGGTGGTGAACATGTTGTCACCGTAGTTGGCCCAGTGCCCGGACTTCTCCCACAGCGTGCGGTCGACCACTTGCGGGGTCTTGATTTCCAGGTAGCCGTTGTCGCGTTGCACCTTGCGCATGTACTGCTCGAGCACCTGGTACAGGGTCCAGCCATTGGGGTGCCAGAACACCATGCCCGGCGCTTCTTCCTGGAGGTGGAACAGGTTCAGGCGCTTGCCGATCTTGCGGTGGTCGCGTTTCTCGGCCTCTTCGATGCGCTGGATGTAGGCGGCCAGCTGCTTCTTGTCAGCCCAGGCCGTGCCGTACACACGTTGCAGTTGCTCGTTCTTGGCGTCGCCGCGCCAGTAGGCACCGGACAGCTTGGTCAGCTTGAACGACTTGAGAAAGCGCGTATTGGGCACGTGCGGGCCGCGGCACATGTCGACGTATTCTTCATGGAAGTACAGGCCCATGGCCTGTTCGTTCGGCATGTCTTCGACCAGGCGCAGCTTGTAGTCTTCGCCACGGGCCTTGAACAGCTCGATCACCTCGGCGCGCGGGGTGACCTTCTTGATGACGTCGTAGTCCTTCTCGATCAGCTGCTGCATGCGCTGTTCGATCGCCGCCAGGTCTTCCGGGGTGAAGGGACGCTCATACGCGATGTCGTAGTAGAAGCCCTCGTCGATGACCGGGCCGATCACCATCTTGGCGGTCGGGTACAGCTGCTTGACGGCATGACCGACCAGGTGAGCGCAGGAGTGACGGATGATCTCCAGCCCCTCTTCGTCCTTGGGCGTGATGATTTGCAGGCTGGCGTCCTGCTCGATCAGGTCGCACGCGTCGACCAGCTTGCCGTCGACCTTGCCGGCCACGGTGGCCTTGGCCAGGCCTGCACCAATGGATGCGGCGACCTCGGCTACGGTTACGGCCTTGTCGAACGAACGTTGACTGCCATCGGGAAGAGTAATAGTGGGCATGGCGCCTCCTCTCCTAGTGGTGACCCCTACCAAAGGTCACGTGGGTTGGGATGAGCCAGTACGCGATTCGACCCTGTCTTTGCAATGCAAAGCCTGCCTCACAGTGGCAGAAGCCCAAGGGCCTGCCAGGGTACGAACCAGAGTGACTGGATACATATATATAGAAAGATTTGAGCGGCAAGACGAATCGGCCAAATCCTGAGCCAGGCATGCTAGCACAAAGCTTTCGGCGCGTAGGGCCATGGGCCGGGGATATGCAGAAATATTCTGAAATTAGACCGATGCGGTGAACTTGAGCGGTTTTTTTCCGCTCAGAGATTAGGAAGCGACCTACTCTAGATACACCCGACCTAATAAAGGAGTGACCGGTATGCGACTTCATTCTCTTCTGGCCTTGGCGGCCACTGGTGCCCTGCTGCTGCCGCTTGGCGCCAACGCAGGCACTGTTCCACCAGGCTACCTGACGTCCTGCGTGGCCACCGCCTCTGCCCAGCCGGGCATGACGAAACAATCCGCCGAAAAGCACTGCAGCTGCAGCGTGAATGTGATCGAAAAAAACTTTTCGGACGCAGAGATCAAAGAGCTCAACAGCACTGACGGCGTAGACCAGAAGCTCATAGACAAGGCAACCCAGCTGGTTACGAAGGCCTGCAAGCCCCAGAAATAAGGGCGCAGGCCATACAAAACTCAGTTAATTTGCGCCAGATCAGCATTCGGCACACGTAAAAGTCACCACAAGCGCAAAATTAGACTATGATGCCTCTGTGCACCTTGTTGGCCTCGGCGACACCGCACTACTGAAAAACATCATGTTTCCTGGAGATACACCCATGTCCAATCGCCAAACCGGCACCGTCAAATGGTTCAACGATGAAAAAGGCTTCGGCTTCATCACTCCACAAGGTGGCGGCGACGACCTGTTCGTACACTTCAAGGCCATCGAGTCTGACGGCTTCAAGAGCCTGAAAGAAGGCCAGACCGTCTCCTTCGTTGCCGAAAAAGGCCAGAAGGGCATGCAGGCTGCACAAGTTCGTCCAGAGTAAGTTCTGACGAATTAAAAAACCCGTCCTTGGACGGGTTTTTTTGTGCCTGCCGTTTATGCAACGGCAGGCCCGGGGCGGAATCAGCCGCAGTTGACCCGGGTGACCACGCCCTTGTCGTCGGCGTTGAGGTTCAAGCGCTCGGAACGGTACTCCAGGGTGATCATGTCGGTCGGCTTGAGCACGCGGGCGATCTGCGCCCCGCTCGCCTTGCGCGCCTGCTCCAGCAGCTCGGGGGTTGCCGGCTTGCCGACGGTGAATGCGGCGTTGCTGGCATCGCAGCGACCATCGAGGTTCGGTGCTGCCGCTACCTCTGGCGCCTTGGACGATGAGCCATCGGTACTGCAACCTGCCAGAACCACGGCTGCCAACAGGCTCGCCAATGTTGCACGCGTGCGGAACATGAATCCTCCTTTCAAATACTGGAATGCTGTCTGATACGACAGTTTTAAGCACTTTTGGTTGCAAAAACGTCCCAGTCTGCCTGAGACGTGCTCGTCAGGGAAACCTCAATCGTGACCGGATTTTGCCTGAGCGCAGCGGTTCAGTAGATATCGATGTAGTCGCTGGCGGGCTTGGGCCAGTTGCTGGCCAGCACGTTGTACACCTGCATGACCCAGCGTTCGTCGTCGGCGGCAACAGGGCCCACGCAGCCCGAGCCGGCGGCCCAGGTCTCGAGGCGAAACAGCAGGCCATCGAGCTCGCGCCCGCCGGTAATCTGCGACAGGTAGGCAATGCCGCCGCGGGTGACGCGCAACTGGTTGTGGATTCGGTCGTTGCCTTCGGCCAGCAGCTGGCGCACCTGCTGGGGGGTGAGCTGCTCGGGGGTGTTCAAGTCGATCTGCACGGGGTGTCCTCGGGCGTGCGCGGTGGCTGTGGGGTGCAGGGTACATCAGGCGGACTCTGTACGCCCTCTTCGCTGGCAAGCCAGCTCCACGGCTACCGCGCCGACCCAAGTGCCAACGAAGAATCGGTACAGACGTCACGAATAGGCGAACCCAACCACCATTTAGTTTGCCTAGCCCCGCTGCTTATGCATAAGTAGCAGTGCCGGCCCTGTTGCAACATGTTTAACTTGTACCAGTTGGCGGAGCGCAATCATGCCCCCGCTGTAGACGCCAGGGCCCGGCATCTGCACCAAACAGCACGCGTATTTTCGATCGAGACCCCCATGAATAGCCCCACCCTGGACACCAACATCAAGGTCACATGGCCTGACGGCCATCGTTCCTACAGCCCCGGCACCACCGAAGAGCTGTTCATCATCGCCGCCGACCTGCTGCTTCAAGACCTCGGCCACGAAGCTGCCCGCACCTTCGTCGACCAGGTGTTCGAACGCCACTGGCCCGCGACCGAACACCAGCCCACACCCATTACTGCAATCGAGCAAGACGCTCGCTGAGCAAATCGAAAAAGCCCTGGGCATCGCCGCTCTCGATCCACATCACATTGGCCGGTAGCTCGAGCGTGCCGTACCAGTCCGCAATGGTCTGACCAAAGGTCGGGCCTTCGCGGCTATCCACGCTCATGTGAATCTGCCGGCCACTGAACAGCTCGGGCTTGAGCAGGTAGGCAATCACGCTGGCATCGTGCACCGGCCCACCCGGCAGGCCGTAGTGCGCCATATCCCCCTTGACGTAAGCATCCAGAATATCGCCCACCAGCTTGCTGGCGTGGTTGTTCAACCCGCGAATCTGCTTCAGGCGCGCTTCGCTGGTGAGTACCTTGTGGGTCACGTCCAGCGGCAGGTAGGTGAGCTTGACCCCGCTGCGCAACACGACCTCTGCCGCCTGTGGGTCGGCGTACAGGTTGAACTCGGCCACCGGGGTGATATTGCCGCCATTGAAGTGGGCACCGCCCATCACCACCACTTCCTTGATGCCCTTGACGATCTGCGGGGCCTGAATCAGCGCCAGTGCCAGGTTGGTCTGCGGGCCGAGCATGGCAAGGGTGATGCTGTTGGGTTCAGCGCCACCGAGGGTGTCGATCAGGTACTGCACCGCGCTGCCCTGGGCCAGGCCCTTTTTCGGCTCGTGCACCGCCACGCCAGGCAAGCCCTCCTCGCCATGGATGTTCTCGGCATAGATCGGCGTGCGCACCAGCGGCGTGGGCGCGCCGGCGTACACCGGCACCTCTTCGCGCCCCGCCCACTCCCGGGCCAGCCGTGCGTTGCGCGAGGTCTTGTCGAGTCGCACATTACCGGCCACGGTGGTAATGGCGCGCACCTTCAGTTCCTCTGGCGACGCCAGGGCGAACAACAACGCCACCACGTCATCCGCGCCGGGGTCGGTATCGATGATCAGGTCGCGGGGCGCGGCCAGCACGGCAGTACTCGACAGGGCAGACATAAGCACTAAACCTCGTAGCAAACGTTTGGCTTTTTGGACACGTTCAGGCATTGGGCACTCCTTGTGCTCAGGGGACAACAGTCAAAAGGTCACGCCCGCCACCAGCGCGATGTTGGTATAGGGCTGGCATTCGCCGGTGCGCACGATGGCCCTGGCCTGCGCACCGAGCTGCTTGAACGCCGCATGGCTCATCAAATGGCGCGCGCCCAGCTCGCCGCGGGCATGCAGCAGCTCGATGCCTGCCAGGGCCGGCGGCCTGTGTTGCAGGGTCTCGTCGGCCAGCACGTGGCTTTCGACCTGCATTTCGGCCAGCACCGTGTGCAAGGTACTGATGAAATCCGGTATGCCGGGCGTCAGTGCAAGGTCGATCAGCTCGACACCGGCAGGCACGGGCAGGCCGGCGTCGCCGATCAGCACCACATCGCCATGCCCCAGCGACGCGATCAGGCGCGACAGGGCGATATTGAGCAACGGAGTCTTCTTCATGGCGTGCTCCCCTGCAGTTCGCTCAGATACGGAATGGAGGGCTGGGCACCGGCGCGGGTGACCGAAATGGCGGCGGCCTGCTGGCCGAAGGCAATGGCCTCGCGCTCCGACCTGCCAGCGGCCAACGCAGCGGCAAAGCCACCGACGAAGGTATCCCCGGCCGCCGTGGTGTCCAGTGGCTGCACCCGCGTCGCCGGAAAATGCGCAAAACCCTGGCCATCGGCGAACAGAGCGCCTTGCGCGCCCAGGGTGACGATCACCTTGCCCACCCCCAGCGCCAGCAGTCGGCTGGCGGCTGCCTGCGCCTCCTGCAGCGAAGCCACCGGCAGCCCGGTCAGGGCGCTGGCCTCGCTCTCGTTGGGGATCAGGTAGTCGATGTTGGCAAACCAGTCAGCCGGCAGCGGCCCGGTGGCCGGTGCCGGGTTGAGGATCACGGTCTTGCCCAGCGCCCGGCCACGGGCCAGGGTATGTGCCACGGTGGCCTGCGGTACTTCGAGCTGACAGATGATCACATCGGCAGCCTGCAGCAGGCGGTCCAGGCGCTGTACCGATGCCGGCAGCAAGTGCCCGTTGCCACCGGCCACGATGACGATGGCGTTCTGGCTGCTGGCATCCACCACGATCAGTGCCACACCACTGGAAACACCCGCCACCGTGTCCACGCCCTGGCAATCGATGCCCTCGTCGAGCAGCGCGTGACGCAACTGCGCACCGTAGGCGTCCTCCCCCACACAGCCGATCATTGCCACCGCTGCCCCCAACCGCGCAGCTGCTACCGCCTGGTTGGCGCCCTTGCCGCCCGGCACGGTGCCGAACCACTCGCCGGCCAGGGTTTCCCCCGCCTGCGGCAGGCGCTCGGCGCGGGTCACCAGGTCCATGTTCAGGCTGCCTACCACCACTACATTCGCTTGCATGGCATGTCGGTCCTAGCGGTAATCATTGAAGAGGTCGGGACGCGGCCCGGTGGACTCGCGCAGCACGATGCTCGGCGCGACGATGCGCTGCTCCACCCCACTGCGCTGCGGCTCACCGATACGCCGCAGCAACAGTTCGGACGCCATCTCGCCCAGCTCGCGGATCGACTGCCCTACCGTGGTCAGCGCAGGGTAGACGTACTGGCTCATCTGGATATCGTCGAAACCGATCACCGACAGTTCGCTCGGCACGCAGATGTTGCGCTCGGCCGCGGCACGCAGCACGCCCATGCCGATCATGTCGTTGGCCGCGAAGATCGCGGTCGGGCGGTCGTGGCCCAGCAGTTGCGCTGCGGCGCCATAGCCGCCCAGGCTGGTAAAGTCGCTATCCACCACGCGGCCCTCGCGCAGGGGCACCCCGGCCTGGGCCAGTGCCCGGTGAAAGCCGGCCAGGCGCATCTTGGCCACGCTGGTGTGTGCCGGGCCGTTGATGCAGGCGATGTCCTGGTGCCCCAGCTCCAGCAGGTGCCGGGTGGCCAGGTAGGCCCCCTGCTCGTGGTCGATGCGCACCAGGTCGGCGTCGACGCCCGCCAGCGCGCGGTCGACGATCACCATGGGCGTGCGCACGCTGGCCAGGCTGTCGAGCAGGTCGGCCTCCTCGCCCACCGAGGCCACGATCAGACCATCGATGCGTTTCTCCAGCAGCACGCGCAGGTAGCTGCGCTGCTTGCGCGGGTCGTCGTCGGAGTTGCACAGGATCACGCAGTAGCCATTGCGCTCGCAGCCATCCTCGATGCCCCGCGCCAGTTCGGCGAAATACGGGTTGACGCTGTTGGGCACCAGCAGGCCGATGGTGGCCGTGCAGCGCGCCTTGAGCGAGCGCGCCACCGCACTGGGCACGTAGTCCAGCTCGGCAATCGCCGCCTCTACCTTGCGCCGCACCGGTTCGCTCACCGGGCGGGTCTTGTTCAGCACGTGGGAAACGGTGGTATAGGAAATACCCGCCAGCGCCGCTACATCTTTGATGGTTGCCATTGTTCAGGTCCGCCGGCGCGCGCGCCGGCTGCGGTAAGTGTCGAGAACCACGGCGATCACGATGACCGCCCCGGTGATGATGCGTTTGGTCGGCTCGCTGGCGCCGATCTGCGCCAGCCCTGCGGCCAGCACCGAAATGATCAGCACACCGAAGAAGGTGCTGATGACCGAACCGCGACCGCCCATCAGGCTGGTGCCGCCGATCACCACGGCGGCAATCACCTGCAGCTCCAACCCGGAGCCGGCGTTGGGGTCGGCGGCCTCCAGCCGCGAGATCTGGAACAGCGCCGCCAGGCCGGCCAGCAGGCCCATCAGCGAGAACACCAGGATCTTGTACGGGCGCGGATCGATGCCGGCCAGGCGCACGGCCTCTTCGTTGGTGCCGATGCCGATCAGGTAACGGCCGAACACGGTGCGGGTCAGTACCAGTTGCGCCACCACGATCACCAGCAAGGCGATGATGAAGGCCGGCGAAATGCCGAAGGCCACCGGCTCCGACAGCCAGGCAAAGGCATCACCGATGTACGCGGTGCGCGAGTCGGTGAGCTGGTAGGCCACGCCACGCGCCATTTCCAGCACACCCAGCGAGACGATGAACGAAGGGATGCGCCAGGCCACGGTGATCGAGCCGGTAAGGGTCCCGGCCAGTGCCGCGCACCCCATGCCGAGCAGTGCCGCCGGCAGCACGCTCCAGCCCCAGCCCAGAATCGCCACGCTGACCGCCGACGCGGCCAGGGCCAGTACCGAGCCCACCGACAGGTCGATGCCGCCGATGATCAGCACGAAGGTCATGCCCACCGCCAGCACCATCAGGTCGGGGATCTGGTTGGCCAGGGTGCTGAAGGTGCCGTACGACAGAAAGTGGCTGCTCAGCAACGAGAACAGCACCACCATCGCCAGCAACGCACCGGCCAGGCCCAGGTAGGTCCCCAGGCCGAGGTAGGTACCGCTGCGCCGGGCCGGTGGGCCAGGCGGTGTGTCTATCGGGGAGGTGTTCATGCGGGGTTCCTGGGCACTGCGTCTTGCAGCAGCGCGTCACGTTTCTGATAGCCGGCAAAGGCGGCGGCCAGTAGCTGGTCCTGGCTCCAGTGCTCACGCTCGAAGGTTTCAATCAGGCGCCCTGCCGAAAGCACGCCGATGCGATCGCAGATCAGCATCAGTTCGCGCAGGTCGCTGGACACCACCAGCAGCGCCTTGCCCTGGCGGGTCAGCTCGGCGAGCAGCCCATAGATGTCGAACTTGGCGCCCACATCGATACCGCGCGTGGGCTCGTCGAACAGCAGCACGGCGCAGTCGCGCTCCAGCCAGCGGCCGATCACCACCTTCTGCTGGTTGCCACCCGACAGCTCGCCCACCGTTTGTGCGGGCCCGGCGCTGCGGATGCGCATGGCCTGGATCTGGCGCTCGGCCAGGGCACGCTCGGCAGCACCGTCCACCAGGCCCGCGCGTGAGATCGCCGGCATGTTGCCCAACGCCAGGTTGGCACTGACCGACTGCGACAACAGCAGGCCTTCGCCCTTGCGGTCTTCGGTAATCAGGGCCACGCCGTGGCGCACTGCAGCCATGGGCGAATCGATGCGCACCGGGCGCAGCGGGCTGCCCAGCTCGATGCTGCCACTGTCGGCCGTGTCGGCACCGAAGATCAGGCGCAGCAGCTCGGTACGCCCGGCACCGATAAGCCCGGAGATGCCGAAGATTTCGCCGCTGCGCACCTCGAACGAGACGTCCTGCACCTTGTCGCCCCGGCCCAGGCCGCTGACACGCAGTACCGGCTCGCCGATCGTGCGGCGCCCCAGGTCGATATGCTCGCCCAGCTCGCGCCCCACCATCAGGTTGACCAGTTGCTCGCTGCTGTAGCGCTGCATCGGTTCCACGCACACCAGCTTGCCGTCGCGCAGCACGGCAATGCGCTGGGCGATGCGCTTGAGCTCTTCGAGGCGGTGGGAAATGTAGATGATCGACACACCCCGTTGCTGCAGGCGCTCGATCTGGCGGAACAGCAGCTCCACCTCGCGTGCGGTGAGCATCGCGGTGGGCTCGTCGAGAATCAGCACATGGCAGTCGCCGATCAGGTTGCGGGCGATCTCCACCATCTGCTGATGGCCGATACCCAGCTCGCCGACCAGCGTATCGGGGTCGATCGCTTCGAGCCCCACCTGCGCCATTGCCGCGGTCGCCAGTTGGCGCAGGCGCGTGCGATTGACCCAGCCGGCGCGGCTGGGCAGGTTGTGCAGAAACAGGTTCTCGGCCACGCTCAGGGTCGGCAGCAGGTTGAGCTCCTGCATCACCATGCGCACGCCCAGGCGCTCGGCCGCGGTGCGGCTGGCGGGCTGATACACCTGGCCCTGGTAGAACATCTGCCCGGTGGTGGGGGTTTCGAGCCCGCCGATGATCTTCGACAGGGTGCTCTTGCCCGCACCGTTCTCGCCAGTCAGGGCCAGCACTTCGCCGCGCAGCAGGGACAGTTCGATATCGCCCAGCACGGGCTGGGCGTAGGTCTTGCCGATTGCACTGACCGACAACACGACATCCGCAGTCGCCGACATAAGGTATTCTCCTGGCGCCCGCACCACGGCAGGCACCGTCAGCGGGCTAGGGCTGCTTGACCAGCTCGACCGGGGTCTGGATGACGTTGTCGGCATCCACGTCCGGCTTCTCGCCGCGCAGCATCTTCAGGGCCGCCTCAATACCGAACACCGCCTGCTTGGCGGCGTATTGATCGGCCGTGGCCAGCACGCGACCGTCGCGCAGCATCGGCTGGATCGCCTTGATGTTGTCGTAGCCCACCACCTGCACCGCACCGACCTTGCCTGCCGCGCGCACCGCCGACACCGCGCCGAGCGCCATGCTGTCGTTGCCGGCCAGCAGCGCCTTGAGGTCGGGGTATTCGTTGAGCATGGCCGAGGCCACGGCATTGCCCTTGTCGATCTCCCAGTTGCCCGATTGCACCGAGACGATCTTGATCTTGGCTGCCTCCATGGCGTCCTTGAAACCGGCGGTACGCTGCTGGGCGTTGGTGGTGGTCGGCACGCCCTCGATGATGCCGACCTGATCGCCCACGCTCAGGCGGGTGGCCAGGTACTCGCCCACCAGGCGCGCGCCCTTGCGGTTGTCGGGGCCCACGAAAGGCACGCTGAGGTTCTTGCTCTTGAGTACACCCGGGTCGAGGCGGTTGTCGATGTTGACCACGGTGATCCCCGCGTCCATGGCCTTCTTGACCACTGGCACCAGGGCCTTGGAATCGGCCGGGGCAATCACCAGCGCGTTGACGCCGGAGACGATCATCTGCTCGACGATGCGGATCTGGTTGCTGGTATCGGACTCGTCCTTTATGCCATTGGATACCAGGTCGAACTCGCCTGCGTGGTCTCTCTGGTAGGCCTTGGCGCCGTCTTCCATGGTGAGGAAGAACTCGTTGGCCAGCGACTTCATCACCAGGGCCACCTTGGGCTTGGCGGTGTCGGCATGGGCGTGGCTGAAGGGTACGGCGGTGGCGAGGGTGGCCAGCATGGCAACGGCCAGCAGGCGTCCAGCGAAGGGCAGCGTCATGGGTTCACTCCGAATCTTATGATTTTTGTCGGGTCGCAAACGTTTGCGGTTAACAACTATGGAAACGCTACCGGGTTTTGTCAAATCTGCCGACCGCCCTTCATGGCCCCAATAGTGCCGGGAATTATCCTTAAAATCTTCGGAAAACCGAACATCTGGCACCGCAATAATTCGGGTTTCCGAAAGCAGTGCCGGGCAGCACGGGGCATAAGCCCAAATAAATTTCTTATAAATCAATGAATTGACGTCAACGCTCAGTTAATTGGGCAACTGGTACGCTTTCTGCTGAACTTGTGTGGGCAACACAGCAATTTCACTCATAAGGAACAATAACGATGAAAGCTGCGCTTCACTCCTTCGCTCCGGCCGCCCTGGCCCTGTTCATGTTCTTCCCTGCTGGCGCCTACGCCAAGGAAGCCGAAACCCAACAGAAACTCGCCAACGTGGTTATCCTCGCCACCGGCGGCACCATTGCCGGTGCTGGTGCCAGCGCCGCCAACAGCGCTACCTATCAAGCCGCCAAGGTGGGCGTCGACAAGCTGATTGCCGGTGTTCCGGAGCTGGCCAACCTGGCCAACGTACGCGGCGAGCAGGTGATGCAGATCGCCTCCGAAAGCATCACCAACGAAAACCTGCTGCAACTGGGCAAGCGCGTTGCCGAGCTGGCCGACAGCAAGGACGTGGACGGCATCGTGATCACCCACGGTACCGACACCCTCGAAGAGACCGCCTACTTCCTCAACCTGGTGGAAAAGACCGACAAGCCGATCGTGGTCGTGGGCTCCATGCGCCCCGGTACCGCAATGTCGGCTGACGGCATGCTCAACCTGTACAACGCCGTGGCCGTGGCCAGCGACAAGCAATCGCGCGGTAAGGGCGTGCTGGTGACCATGAACGACGAGATCCAGTCCGGTCGCGACGTGAGCAAGTCGATCAACATCAAGACCGAAGCGTTCAAGAGCGCCTGGGGCCCGATGGGCATGGTCGTGGAAGGCAAGTCGTACTGGTTCCGCCTGCCGGCCAAGCGCCACACGATGGATTCGGAATTCGACATCAAGACCATCAGCAGCCTGCCTGCCGTGGACATCGCCTACAGCTACGGCAACGTCAGCGACACCGCCTACAAGGCCCTGGCGCAAAATGGCGCCAAGGCCATCATCCATGCCGGTACCGGCAACGGTTCGGTGTCCTCGCGCGTAGTGCCGGCCCTGCAGGAACTGCGCAAGAACGGCGTGCAGATCATCCGTTCGTCCCACGTCAACCAGGGCGGGTTCGTGCTGCGCAACGCCGAGCAGCCTGACGACAAGAACGACTGGGTAGTGGCGCACGACCTGAACCCGCAAAAAGCGCGCATCCTGGCCATGGTCGCCCTGACCAAGACCCAGGACAGCAAAGAGCTGCAGCGCATCTTCTGGGAATACTGAGTGCAGTAGCCCGGCAGGCCGCCCTTCCTACAGCGGGGCGGCCTAACCTCTTGTAACCTCGCCACTTTTATTTTGCCCACGGTGCAGCAAAGCCTGCGCCGTGTGGTCACATGGGTTCTTTGAGCGACACGCAGTTGCGAAAAACCTTACAGTAAAATACTGTATGCGCATACAGCAAAAATAAGGAACCTGTACCTGTGGCCACCTCCTCTGCCGCCAAGCCCGTCAGCAGCTACGAGCAACTGGGCATCCGCATTCAGAAAATTATCAACTCGCCAACCGCGCAGAAGTCCCGCGCGGCGCTGATCTTTCGCCTGGAGCACGAGTCGCCTGCCGACTGGGAGACCCTGCTCGAGGAAATCGCCGAAAACGACAACGTCACCCTGGCCTACCGGGATGACGGCGGCGTGCAGATTTTCTGGGTTGTGCCCAAGGAAGACTGAAGCCGTCGCCAGGCGCTGCCCGCCCACCCTGCTCCGACTTGTCGCCCTTCTGGGCGATGGTGTTATCCGTAGAATCTGGAAGTAATGATGTTCAAGAATCTTGCAGCTGCAGTGATGCTGCTGATGTTGTTGTGTGGCCAGGTGTTTGCTGAAACGCGTATCGGCACCTGGAACCTGGAACACCTGAGCGACCGCCCCAACAAGGACTTCAAGGCCATTGCCAAGGTCGCCAAAAATGTGGATTTTCTGGCTGTGCAGGAGCTGATGAGCGAAGCGGCCCTGGACAAGCTGGCCAGGGAACTCAGCCGCCAGAGCGGCGAGCCCTGGAGCCACATGGCCTCCGATGCGGTAGGCAGGTCTTCGTACAAGGAAATGTATGGTTTCGTGTGGAAGGACAGCAAGGTCGCCTATGAAGACGGTGCGGTGTCCTACCTGGACCGCAAGAAGATCTTCGAGCGCGAGCCCTACTCCGCGCGCTTCAAGTCACTCACCGACAATGCCTATTTCGTGGTGGCCACGGTGCATATCGTGTACGGGAAAAAGCCGTCTGACCGGGTCGCGGAAATCGATGCGCTGTCGAGCTACTGGACCTGGCTGAAGGAAGTCTACCCCGGCAACAATCACATCCTGCTGATGGGCGACTTCAACATGCCGCCCACTTCGCCTGCCTGGAAGTCGCTCAATGCCGCCGCCAGACCACTGGTGGTCGCAGGCGCCAGCACGCTGTCCACAACCGACGGCAAATTCGCCAACCTTTACGACAATATCTTCGTCAGCCATTCCTCGCCGCTGAAGGTCAACAGCGTGGGCGTGTACGACTACCCGAAACACCTGGGCATGACTCACCAGCAAGGCCGGGCGAACATCTCCGATCACGCGCCGATATTCCTGCGTGCAGAGCTGGGGCAAGGCAAGGGCACGGCCACGACCGCCGCTTCACCGGCAAGACCCGCCGCACCCGCCAAAACCAAGGCTGCAACTGTGGCCGACGCCACCGGGCAAGTGCGCGGCAACCGGGCCAAGAAGCGCTACCACCGCCCGGACTGCCCGTCGTACAACAGCATTGCCGAAAAGAATCGGGTCGAGTTCAGCAGCGAATCTGCCGCCCAGGCAGAGGGCTACAGCATCGCCGGCAACTGCCAGAAGGCCAGCTGAGGGGATAACGGTGCAGCCTTGACGCCAAGGCTGCACCTGAAGATCACTTGACCAGCTGGAACTGACTGGCGCCCTGCAACTCCAGACGCGGCACGCCCTTGTACTGCTCGATACGCCCTATCACGCACACCGTGCGCCCCTCCAGCGGCTGCGCCAGCAACGAGGCGAACGCCGGGCGATGCTCGCCCCATACCACCAGCCCCAACCGTCGCTTGCTGGGGAAGCTGGCACCCAGGTCGATCCAGGTCGGCTGGCCCCTGGACGACGGTTTGTAGGTCACCTTCATGATCGGGCCCAGCACCGCAGCGCTCTGCCCGATATGGTCGGCGGCCTGACGCCAGTCCAGCGGGTTGTCGCAGGTGGCGCCCTGCAAGGTGGCGGGTGACGCCGGCGCCGCCACTGCCTGGCTGACCACGGCAGAGCCTGCAACCGACTCGGTGCCCTTGAACGCAAACACCACGATCAGAACCCCGATCAGCGCAGTGAATGACATGATCGTGTACTTCATGACCGAAACCTCCTTGTTGAGCCCTTTGATCCGGCTGCCCTGCGCCTGCGCCAACTGCTGCACGCTGGCGCTCTGGCGCGTGCTCGACAGCAGGTCGTGGGCTTTTTTTCGCTCGGCATCGAGCAGTACGCTGATATCCCGAGCGCAACGCTGCGGGTGATCCCTGACGTCGCGGTTGGCAAAGCGCAGCACCCGCCAGCCCTGGGAAGTGAGTGCAGACTGACGCCGCTGCCAGTCGATGAACTCGGGGTGCGACATGCCGGTGCCCGTACCGCTTTTGTCATAGCCATCGATTTCGATGGCGATGCGCACGTCTCCCTCTTCATTGATGACAAGGTCGCAGTAGCGTTGCTTGCCGTCATTGTCCTTGAAGGGGTATTGCGCACTCAGCGACTCGTAACGCATGCCCGCCACGAGGCTGAGCACGTTGCTGGCGAACAATCGTTCGTAGTCACTGCCGAACCGCGCCGCATTGGCCTTCAACCACTCGTCCTGGGTCATGTCCTGTCGTCTGCGCTGGAAAGTCGGGCCGGTGCAAAAGCACCCACTCTCGACCGATGCAGTCAAAAAGCCATAACGCAGCCGAGCCGCCGATTCTGGCCGACTCTGTAGGAAAAGTCGATTTTCAAGTGGGATCAGACGGCGGTCATTCGGGCGACTTCGCCGGCAAGGCCGGCCCGTGCAGGGGGTGACCGGTGGCGCTCAACATGGCTTCGCCCACTGCTGGTTTGCCCGACGCCTTCAACCCCTGGGCGGCGCCCTGGATATCCCGCGCCTCCTTGTTCTGGCCCAGCTTGAATTTGCCGACCAGACGGGTGATCTCGATCTCGAGCCCGACGATGGCCTTGAGCATGTCGCGGATGTAGTCCTTCGGCGCGTCGGACATCTTCCACGGCACGGGCTGGGATGCTTCGTGGGTGCGCGTGAGCAGGGCCACCAGGCCACGCACGTAGTGCTCGTCATCGTGCAAGGTCACGCGGCCATGGGCGTGCACCACCTGATAGTTCCAGGTGGGCACCTGTTTGTGGGTCTCGTGCTTGCTGGGATACCAGTTGGGCGAGATGTAGGCATCGGCGCCGCGAAAGATCACCAGCACTTCATCGCCATCCTTGAGTTCGCGCCACAGCGGGTTGGCCCGCGATACGTGAGCATGCAGCACCCCCTGCTTGCCCTCCTGCGGCTTGAAGTGGAACGGCAGATGGTTGGCATCCAGCCCACCCTCGCCGTGGCTGACCAATACACCCAGCGGGTTCTGCATGATCAGCTGATGCAGCACCTCGGGGCGCGACTCGTTGAAATACTGCGGTACGTACATGGTTTGCATCCATCCGGCACAGGGCGATGGCAAATTGTGTGGCGCAACTGGCCCATGGTATAGATCCACTATCGAACAAAATGACTGGACCAGAAAACATGGCGCGCAAAGCTAACGTGGTGGATATTCCTTCGCTGGGCACGCTGGACCGCAGCAGCGGCCAACTGGGGCGCCAACTGGCCCAGGCGCTGCGTGCGGCGATCCGGCGCGGCGACCTCAAGCCCGGCGAGGCGCTGCCCTCGACCCGCATGCTGGCCAGATCGCTGATGATCGCGCGGGGCACGGCCATCGAGGCGTTCGAGCAACTGACGGCCGAGGGGTTTCTGGAGTCCCGCGGCCGTGCCGGCACGCGGGTCGCGCACAGCCTTGAAGAGCCACCTGCCGCGCACACGACAGGTGTGGCGCGGCCCGCCGCCAGCTCGGCACGCATCGAACGCTTTGCACAACTTGCCCGCCGCTTCGGCGAGGTACCCCAGGTACCGTTCGCCGTCTCGGTACCGCTGGGCAAGGCCGCGCCGGATGATATCTGGCGGCGCCTTGGCAACCGGGTGCGCGCCCGCGGCCCGGGTGCCCCTGCCGGCTATGGCGACCCGCTGGGGGAAATCGAGCTGCGCGAGGCGGTGGTGGACTATGTGCGCAAATCCCGCTCGGTACGCTGCGAGGCCAGCCAGGTGATCATCACCTCCGGCACCCAGCAGGGCCTGTATCTGGCCTGCCAGGTGCTGCTGGACATCGGCGATTTCGCCTGGGTCGAAGACCCGGCCTACCGCGGTATCACCGCCATTCTCGAAAGCGCCGGGCACAGCGGGCAGATGGTGCGCGTACCGGTGGACGCCGAGGGCATGGACGTGGAACACGCCGTCGCCACCTGCCCCCACGCCCGCGCCGCCTTCGTCACCTCTTCGCACCAGTACCCGCTGGGCATGCCGATGAGCATGACCCGGCGCGAGGCACTGCTGAGCTGGGCCAGAACCCACAATGCATGGGTGATCGAGGACGACTACGACGGCGAGTTGCGCTATGCAGGGCACCCGTTCCCCTCGTTGCAGGGGCTGGACCCTGAACGGGTGATCTACCTGGGCACCTTCAGCAAGATCCTGTTCCCGTCACTGCGCCTGGGCTATGCGATCGTGCCGCCGGACCTGGTGGACGCCTTCTGCGGTGCCCGCGTGCTGATGGACCGTCATCCGGCCAACGCCGACCAGCAGGTACTGGCGGCCTTCATCAACGAAGGCCATCTGGACCGGCACATCCGCCGCATCCGCGGTGTGTACGCCACCATCCACCGCCAGGTGAACGAAGCGGTGGCGCGCTGGCTGGAGCCTGAGCTGGCCTGGCTGCAACCGACCGACCAGGGCATGCACCTGGTGCTGTGGCTGGCAGCAGGTATCGACGACAGGCAGGTAGCGGACCAGGCCGCAGAGGCCGGGGTGGTGGTGCGCGCGGTATCCCCCATGTATGCGGGGCCGCACGGCAGGCCCGGGCTGGTGCTCGGCCTGGGTGGGTTCAGTGGCGAAGCCATCGATGCGGCGATGCAGCGCCTGGCACGGGTGATCGAAAGCGCCAGCGTTCAGGCCAGCGCCTGCAGGTAGGCGCTGGCCTGCTGATAGCGCTGCAGGCGCGCGATGTCTTCGGGGCCGGGCATGGCGATGCGCGAAAGGTCGCTGTTGTCGGCAAGGTCGGCAAGCTTTACCACCCGTGCCAGCGGGTCGCTGCCCAGCCGCGCGACGAAGGCCTCGTAGCTTTCGTCATCGCGCCGGCTCAGCGCCTGCACCGCCGCCAGTATCTTCAGGGCGAAGCCTTCGCGGGCCAGGTCCGACAAGCTCATGCTGGTATCTTCAAGCACGTCGTGCAGCACCGCGACGATGCGCTGTTCGGTGGTCTGCACCCTCAGCATCACCCGCAACGGGTGCAGGATATACGCAGTGCCGCCCTTGTCCTGCTGCCCTTCATGGGCCCTGGCGGCAACCGCAATGGCTCGCTCCAGTGTGGACATAAGCCCCCTCCTCTAACCCTCGCGCCGTCGCAGGCGCGCCATGCTGCAGGCATCGGTGAACACACCGTCACGTAAAGCATAGTCGCGCAAATGCCCTTCCACCTCGAAGCCGTGGCGCCGGTACAGCGCCAGTGCCGGCTGGTTATCGGCGTAAACAGTGAGTTCGACGCGCTGCAGGCCCATCCAGTTGTCCGCCACCTCGAGCACCGCCGACAACAGCCGTGTGCCCACCCCCTGCCCTTGCCAGGCCGGGGCGACGCCCATGCCGATGCCGCCGCAATGACCGCGACGTACACGTATGAACTGCTCGAGCGTACAGCTGCCGATCACCTCGCCTTGATGTAAGGCCACCAGAAACACCATTCGTTCGTTGTCGGTGGCGATGCGTTTGCGCCACAGGTCGGCGCTCTGATACGGCATCTGCAGCACCTGCCGCGCCACCTGCGGGTGGTTGTACAGGGCCGTGAGCCCCTCGACGTGCTGTTCGGTACAACGTTGAAGGGTAATGGCGAAGGGCGAATCACTCATGACGGCTCATCCTTGAAGACAAGCCGTGAGTGTAAGAGGCGCCGCCGCGTGCTGGCTAGCGCTCGGCGCCGTGCTGGATGACCACCGAATCGGTACCCAGGCGCGCCATCACATCGTTCTTGCTGGCCAGGGCCTCCTCTTTGGTCGGGTAAGGGCCCAGCAGTACCACCGGCTTGCCGTCGCGGTACACCACCGAGGATGGAATCTGTTTTTCGATCAGGCGCGCGGTCATGTCGCTGAGGGCGCCCATGTTCGGGCCCTGGATGATCTCGACGTCCCAGCCTTCGGGCGCGGGCTGGTCGGCCAGGGCATCGGCACGGCGCTGCAGGTCGGCACCACCGCAGATTTCGCGGATGCGCAGGTCGCCGCCGGTTTCGTCGATGATGATCTGGTAGTCGTCGCCCTGCTTGATGGCCACGTAGCTGCGGTAAGGCTGGAACACACCGGCCGCGTCCTTGCCACGGAACTGGCCGCAGATATCGCCCTGCTTGTTGAATCGCACGTTGGCGAACTTGGCCGTCTTCGGGTTATCCAGATGCTCGGCAACCTGCTTGTGTACCCGTTCGGCATCGTTGTCACAGCCGGCCAGGGCCAGCACTGCCATTACCACCGCCACTTTGCGCACGCGTCTATCTCCAGGTTTCAAGCGGCGGATTTTAGCATCTGTGCAAGGCCGGGGGTTACAATCGCCCGGCCTTGAACTTCCATAGGGCCTTCCATGCGCCAGGTACTGCTGATTATCGACGTACAACCCTCGTTCAACCCGCCGCAATGGCTGGTAGACGGCATAACATCACTGATCGGCCGCATGCCGTCGGTGGCGAGCGTGGAGCGCCATGATGAATCGGTGACCCCGTTTCAACGTCAGCTGGGCTGGCAACCGGCGGCGCACGACCAGAGCCTGGTGGCGGCAGATCGTATCTTCATCAAGCATGGCTACGCCCCGACGGCCGAGATGCTGGATTACCTCAGGCAATTGAACCCCGAGCGCGTGCTGGTGTGCGGCATACAGACCGACACCTGCGTGCTGGCGGCGGGGTTCGCGCTGTTTGATGCGGGGCTGCAGCCGACCCTGATCAGCGACCTCACGGTAGGGTCGTCGCTGGATCGCTCGGGGCAGTTGGGGGTGAGCCTGTGGCGGCATCATTTCGGGCACGTGGTGAGTACGCAACAGTTGCGGTGAAGGCTTCGCCGGCAAGGCCGGCGAAGCGGCCAGCACAAACCATCCCTCATTCGCGGATGCAATCCACCGTATACACGTCCCCCACCTCATGCTGCAGCCCGTGCACATCGGCCACAAACCCGGGGAACCCACGGTCGAACGCCCGTGCAAAGCCCAGGTAGTCGATGATCGAGCGCGTCGACTCGGTAAACCGCTCCCCGGGCATGATCAACGGAATCCCCGGCGGGTACGGCACCAGCATCACCGCCGCCACCCGCCCGATCAGGCGCTCGATCGGCACCGCCTCGACCTCGCCGCGCACCAGCTTGTCATACGCATCCCCCGGCTTCATCACCACCTCGGGCAAACGCGTGTACAAGCGCTTGAGCTGCTTGGCCGTGGCGTTGGCGCGGTAGCATTCGTGCAACTGCTCGCACAGGTCGCGCAGGCCCATACCGTGGTAGCGCAACGGGTCCAGCTGCGCCACGCACGGCAGGCTCTGCAGCAGCGCGGTATTGGCGTCGTAGTTGCGCTTGAACTCCAGCAGTTCGGTGAGCAAGGTGCTCCACTTGCCCTTGGTGATCCCCATCGAGAACAGCACCAGAAACGAATACAGGCCGGTCTTCTCCACCACCAGCCCGCGCTCCCACAGGAACTTGCTGACCACTGCCGCAGGAATACCATGCTCGCCCAGGCTGCCGCCCGCATCCAGCCCCGGCATCACCAGCGTGACCTTGATCGGGTCGAGCAGCACGTAGTCTTCGCTCACATCGCCAAAACCGTGCCATTCGGCCTGGGGTTGCAGCAGCCAGTCCTCGGTCGCCACGCGGTGAATGCCACCCACCTGCGGCGGTTGCCAGATACTGAACCACCAGTCGTCGTCGGCCAGGTGCTCGCGCAGGTTGGCCAGCGCACGCCGGAAGCTCAGCGCCTCGTCGAACATTTCCTGCAGCAGCGAGCGCCCAGCCGGGCCTTCCATCATCGCCGACGACACGTCCAGCGAGGCCAGAATGCTGTACTGCGGCGAGGTGGAGATATGCATCATGAACGCCTCGTTGAATCGATCACGGTCGAGCTGGCGTGCACCGCCGTCCTGCACGTGGATCATCGAGGCCTGGCTGAACGCGGCCAGCAGCTTGTGGGTGGAATGGGTGCTGAACACCAACGGGCTGTCGGCACTGCGCGAAGTACCCATGGCGTAACGCCCGGCAAAGAATTCATGAAACGCCGCGTAGGCGTACCAGGCCTCGTCGAAATGCAGCACCTCGACACTGTTGCCCAACACCTGCTTGATCATCTCGGCGTTGTAGCACAGCCCGTCATAGGTGGAGTTGGTCACCACCGCCATCTTCACCCGCGGCTCGCGCCCTGCGGCCAGCGGGTTGGCCGCGATCTTGGCCTGGATCGCCTCGCGGCTGAACTCGCTCAGCGGGATGGGGCCGATGATGCCCAGCTCGTTGCGCTCCGGACACAGGTACAGGGGGATTGCGCCGGTCATGATGATTGCGTGCAGCACCGACTTGTGACAGTTGCGATCCACCAGCACCAGGTCGTCACGCCCGACCATCGAGTGCCAGACGATCTTGTTGGCGGTGGAAGTGCCGTTGATCACGAAGAAGGTGTGGTCGGCGCCGAAGTTGCGCGCCGCACGCGCTTCGGCCGCCGCCAGGGGGCCGGTATGGTCGAGCAGCGAACCCAGCTCCGGCACCGACACCGACAGGTCCGAACGCAGGGTGTTCTCGCCGAAGAACTGGTGAAACGCCTGGCCCACCGGGCTCTTGCGATACGCCACGCCACCGCCATGGCCCGGCGTGTGCCAGGAGTAGTTCGATTGCGCGGTGTGCTGCACCAGGGCCTTGAAGAACGGCGGCAGCAGGCCGTCCAGGTAGTTGTGCGCCGCCCGCGCCACTTGCCGGGCCAGAAACGGCACGGTGTCTTCGAACAGGTAAAGGATGCCGCGCAACTGGTTCAGTTCGCTCATGGCGTCGGCCGGCGCGTTCTCCAGGGTCACCTGCTCGCCCAGTGCGAAGATCGGCAAGTGCGGTGCGCGCACCCGCGCCAGGCGGATCAACTCGACCATGTTCTGCAGCAGGTGGGTGTTTTCCCCCGCGCCTTCGGCCGCAATCAGCATGCAGGCCAGGCCGTGGTGGGTGGCCGCTACCAGGCGGCCCTCGGCGTAGTCCACCGCCGGCAGAATGGTAAAGCCGTCCTGGGCCAGTTCCTGGGCAATGCCGCGCACGCGATCACCGGCCACACTGTCGGCCTTGATATCGCGGTGCACGATGAGTATCGGAAACTTGAGGTCCTTGTACATGGGCGCCGGCACCTTCTGAGCGACAGGCCGTGAGGCCGTTCATTTCAGGGTAGAAGGTCGGCGCCAGGTACGCGGCGGGATTTGCTTCAGCGGGCCTCGAGCAGTTGCTGCCACAAGGCCGGGCCACCGGTGGATTTTGCCACTGCTTCAAGGCGCGCCATGTGCGCTTGCAGCTCTGCCTCGGTGGCCGGGATGATGCGCCCCGGCTGACGCCCCACCAGCCGACGGATCTCGCTGCCCTGGCTGGACTGGCCTTCGCCCTCGCTGTCGCTGCCGGCCAGTGACAGGCTGGTCTGGCCGCCGGTCATGGCCAGGAACACGTCCGCCAGCAACTCGGAGTCGAGCAACGCGCCGTGCAGTTCGCGGCCGGAGTTGTCTACGCCATAGCGTTTGCACAAGGCATCGAGGCTGTTGCGCTGGCCCGGGTGACGCTCGCGGGCCATCAGCAGGGTGTCGAGCACCTCGCAGTGCTGTGCGATATCGGCGCGATCGTGCTGGCCGAGCATGGCGAATTCGTTGTTGATGAAACCAACGTCGAACGCCGCGTTGTGGATGATCAGCCGCGCGCCCTTGATGTACTCGAAGAACTCGTCGGCGATTTCGGCGAAACGCGGCTTGCCCACCAGGAATTCGTCGGTGATGCCGTGCACCCCGATCGCGCCTTCGTCGCTTTCGCGGTCGGGCTGCAGGTACACGTGGAAATTGCGTCCGGTCATGCGCCGGCCGACCAGCTCGATACAGCCGATCTCGATGATGCGGTGACCATCGGCCACCGGCATGCCGGTGGTTTCGGTGTCGAGCACTACCGACCTGTTGTTCTGCATCTCCACGTCGGTCATCTCCTGCCGCGTACTGCCTGAATATTGAAAGCGGCGAATTTTACCTCACCCGGGGCAGGATGTGGCGAATTCGCTAAAGGGAGGGTTCAGCGTTGCTTGCGCAGATCGTCGACGCCGCGGTTGGCCAGCTGGTCGGCACGCTCGTTGCCGGCGTGGCCGACGTGCCCGCGCACCCACTGCCATTTCACGTTGTGGCGGTTGACCTGTTCGTCGAGCTGCTGCCACAGGTCGGCGTTCTTGACCGGCTCCTTGGCGGCGGTCTTCCAGCCACGCTTCTTCCAGTTGACCATCCACTCGGTGATGCCTTTCATCACGTATTGCGAGTCGGTTACCAGCAGCACATCACACTGGCGCTTGAGCGCCTCGAGGCCCTTGATGGCGGCCATCAGTTCCATGCGGTTGTTGGTGGTTTCGCGCTCGCCGCCCCACAGCTCCTTTTCGACGCCCTTGCAGACCAGCAGCGCGCCCCAGCCGCCCAGGCCAGGATTGCCCTTGCAGGCACCATCGGTGTAGATCTCGACGCTTTCGACGCTTTCGCTCATGTACAGCCTTTATTCATCATTGAAGGTGCGGCCCTCGGGGTGAGGCGTGCGCCGGTTGACCTTGGCCATCGGCAACGGCAGCAGCTTGCCCATCGGCTCGCGGCGCACCTGGCGCAGCGGGCGCAGGCCCACCACCATCTTGCGCGCCACCAGCACGTACACACCGCCACCGGATATCTGCCAGCGCCCGGCAGCACGCTCCCAGCCAGACAACCGTGCCTGCCAGGCCGGCGAGGCAAGCGGCGGACGATAGCACCCGAAGCGGCGTTTCTCCAGCGCGAAGCCCAGCAGGTTGAGCCAGTCGCCCACCCGCGACGGCGAGATGCAGCGCGCCTTGCGCAACGCATCATGGGCAAACACCCGGCGCAGGCCCCAGGTGCTCCAGGGGTTGATCCCGACGATCAGCAGGTGCCCGCCAGGGCGCACGCTGCTGGCCGCCTCGCGCAGCAGGCCGTGGGGCGAGAGGCTGAAGTCCAGCCCGTGCTGCAGCACCACCACGTCGGCGGCGTGCTCGCTCAGGGGCCAGGCCTGCTCTTCGCACACGATCTCGACGCCCGGCAGCGGCGCCCCCAGGCGCACGTTGCGTTGCACCTGCGGGGCATTGGGCGGTGCCTCGGCGCAAGGGCCGTAATGCACCAGGTAGCCACCGAAGAAGCGCCCCAGCTCCTCTTCGAGCAGGCGCTGCTCCCCGGCGAGCAGCTGCTGGCCCAGCGGGCCGGCGAACCACTCGCGCGCCTGGCTGATCAGCTCGAGCCACTGCGGGTCGGCCTGGGCAAAGGCTTGATCGGTCATTGCTGTCTCCCTTGGAAGGTTCTCGACAACGCACATAGCTACTAAGATGCACCCATGTCCACCGTTTGGCGAATCGCACGATGATACAGATACAGGCCCTGCCCGCTTTCAGTGATAACTACATCTGGTTGTTACAAGATGCCGTGAACCAGCGCTGTGCGGTGGTCGACCCGGGCGATGCCGCCCCCGTGCTGGCCTGGCTGCAGGCGCATGCCGACTGGCAACTGACCGACATTCTGATCACCCATCACCACCACGACCATGTGGGCGGCGTTGAGCAGCTCAAGGCGCACACCGGCGCCCGCGTCAGCGGCCCGGCCAACGAACGCATACCCGCCCGCGACCAGGCCCTGAACGACAATGACAGCCTCGAGGTACTGGGGCTTGAGTTCCAGGTGTTCGCCGTACCCGGCCACACCCTGGGGCACATCGCCTATTACTGTGCCCAGCCGCAGTTGCCGATGCTGTTCTGTGGCGACACGCTGTTCGCCGCCGGCTGCGGACGCCTGTTCGAGGGCACGCCGGAGCAGATGCACCACTCGCTGGAGCGCCTGGCAGCGCTGCCGGCGGCCACCCAGGTGTATTGCGCCCACGAATACACCCTGAGCAACCTGCGCTTTGCCTGTGCGGTCGAGCCGCAGAACCCGCACGTTATCCAACGCTTCGAAGACGTTACCGCACTGCGCGCGCAGGATCGCATCACTTTGCCCTCCACCATCGCGCTGGAGAAGCTGACCAACCCGTTTTTGCGGGCAGCAGAAACATCCGTTAAACAAAAAATAGACGAACGGGTGGGCCGCATAAACCCTACGCCCAGTGCTGTTTTTGCAGGGTTGCGGGCCTGGAAAGACACGTTCTAAACAGGCGCTGTGAAGGTCGGAAAATTCTCAAAGGTTGACCGATGGGGGGTGCCTTTCTAGAATCGCCCGACATTTTTGCCCGGAACTTTCCCCCAGCCAATGTCGTCCCCTAGCCGCAGAACCTTCAATTCCGTTGCCCTGACGCGCCTGGCCCAAGCCAGTGCGCTGGCCCTGGCCGCCACCCTCGTGGGCTGCCAGAGCACGCGCCAGGTCGATGAATCCGATAGCGTTCGCGCGCACAACTTCCAGGCGCGGATCAAGCAGAAACCGATCTTCGTGCATGACAAGAAGCCGGTCGAGCCAGCCGTGGCCCAGGACGTCTGGGAACGCATGCGCCAGGGCTTCCAGTTGCAGGACGGCATTGCGGTGAACCCGCGCATCGAGCAGCAGCGCCTGTGGTTCGCCAGCAACCCTTCGTTCCTAGAAGGCGCCGGCGACCGCGGCAGCCTGTACATCCACTACATCGTCGAGCGTCTTGAAGAGCGCGACATGCCGCTGGAGCTGGCCCTGCTGCCGGCAATCGAAAGTGCCTACAACCCGATGGCCTATTCCCGCGCCCACGCGGTGGGCCTGTGGCAGTTCATCCCGTCGACCGGGCGCTACTTCAACCTGCGCCAGACGCGCTTCTACGATGGCCGTCGCGACATCACCGCCTCGACCAACGCGGCGCTGGACTACCTGACCCGCCTGCACGACATGTTCAACGGCGACTGGCTACTGGCCCTGGCGGCCTACAACGCCGGTGAAGGCACGGTCAGCCGCGCCATCGAGCGCAACGAGAAGCTCGGCCTGCCAACCGACTACTGGAACCTGCCGCTGCCCAAGGAAACCCGCGACTACGTGCCAAAGCTGCTGGCCCTGTCGCAGGTGGTGCTGACCCCGCAGGCGTATGGCGTGAACCTCAACCCGATTGCCAACGAACCCTACTTCGAAGCCGTGGCGATCAAGGACCGGCTCGACCTGTCGCGGGTCGCCGCACTGGCCGAGATCGACGAAGACGAGCTGTTCCAGCTCAACCCGGCCTTCAAGAAACGCATGACCGTGGACGGCCCGCAGCAATTGCTGGTACCCACCGCCAAGGCGCAACTGCTGACCACCAGCCTGTCGAACATGAAGCCCGAAGAGCTGCTCAGCCTGCAGCCGAAAAAGGCGGTATTCGAGGCAGCCCTGGCCGAAGCCTCGACGCCGGTGCGCAACAGCCGCTACCGGGTCAAGCGTGGCGACAACCTGGGCAGCATCGCCCGGGCCAACAAGGTCAGCGTCAAGGACCTGCAGCGCTGGAACAAGCTGCGCGGCAACAACCTCAAGGTCGGCCAGACCCTGGTGATGCAAGGTGCGCAGCCTGCCAGCGCGGCCGCCAACCAGAAGAAGCCTACCCAGTACAAGGTGCGCAAAGGCGATTCGCTGTACATGGTGGCCAAGCGTTTCAACGTTGAAATGCAGCATCTCAAGCGCTGGAATCCGCGCAGCGGCCACGCCCTCAAGCCCGGCCAGACCCTCACCGTCTACCTGCCGCACTGAGACCCGGGCCAGGCCTGCCTGGCCGCGGCCCCGGCGATCTCCGGGGCTGCTCTTTTTCCTGCCGATACAAGCTGTTACTGTAGCCGGAATAAAGCCCAAGCCCGGATCGGATCGCCGACTTGATACGTCCCCTCCTGTTGCTGTCATTCAGCCTGGCCTTGAGCTTTCCCGCGGGTGCGACCATCAGCGAAAGTCACGGTTACGCCCAGTTCGGCACGCTCAAGTACCCAGCCAAGTTCACCCATTTCGATTGGGTAAACCCGCAAGCGCCCAAAGGCGGCACCTTGCGCGCCATGGCATTCGGCACGTTCGATACCCTCAACCCCTATACCTTCAAGGGCTCAAGCCCGGTCACCACGCCCAACTTCCTGCAGTACGGGGTGAACGAGCTGAACGAGACCCTGATGGTGGGCACCGGCCAGCGCGACCCCTCCGGCGATGAAGCCACCTCCAGCTACGGGCTGATCGCCCGTTCGGTGGAGTACAGCGAAGACCGCAGCTGGGTGGTGTTCAACCTGCGTCCCGAGGCACGCTTTCACGATGGCCGGCCGATCACCGCCGCCGACGTGGCGTTCTCCTACCGCACCCTGCTCAAGGAAGGCCACCCGCTCTACCGCACCAACCTGCAGGAAGTGCAGCGAGTCGACATCCTCAACCCCAAGCGCATCCGCTTCGTGTTCAAGCGTGCCGGCAACCCGCTGCTGATCTTGCGCCTGGGCGAAATGCCGGTGCTGCCCCAGCATTACTGGAAAGGCCGCGATTTCAAGGCCACTACCTTTGAACCGCCACTGGGCAGCGGCCCGTACCGCATCACCCAGGTACAGCCAGGTCGAAGCCTGGTGTTCGAGCGGGTCAAGGACTACTGGGGCAAGGACCTGGCAGTCAACCGCGGCAAGTACAACTTCGACCGCGTCGAGTTCGAGTTCTACCGCGACAGCGATGTGGCCTTCGAGGCCTTCAAGGCGGGTGAGTTCGATGTCTACATCGAGCACCAGGCCAAGAACTGGGCCACCGGCTACAACTTCCCCGCTGTGCGTCGTGGCCAGGTGATCCAGGCGCAGATCGCCCACCAGATCCCGACCCAGACTCAGGGGTTGTTCATGAACAGCCGGCGCGCCGCCTTCAGCGACGACCGCGTGCGCCAGGCGCTGGGCCTGATGCTGGACTTCGAATGGACCAACCGCACCCTGTTCAGCAGCGCCTACAAGCGCGCCAGCAGTTACTACCCCAACAGCGAGTTCAGCGCCACCGGCCTGCCGGTGGGCAAGGAGTGGCTGCTGCTGGCGCCGTACCGCGACCAACTGCCTGCCGCCCTGTTCACCCAGCCCTACAGCGTGGGCAAGACCAACGGGCGCGGTATCGACCGCGATACCCTGCGCCAGGCCCTCAGCCTGCTCGGCCAGGCAGGCTGGAAGCTCAGCGGCCAGCGCCTGCTCAACAGCAACGGGCAGCCGCTGAAGCTGGAAATTCTGCTGGTGAACCCGAACCTGGAGCGGATCCTGCAACCTTATGTCGAAAATCTTGCCAGCATCGGTATCGACGCGCGCTTGCGCACGGTAGACCGGGCCCAGTACAAACAACGGCTGGACCAATTTGATTTCGACATGATTCTGATGACCCTGAACCAGACCCTGAGCCCGGGCCTTGAGCAGTGGCTGTATTTTCATTCCAGCCAGGCCGCCACCAAAGGCAGCAAGAATTACGCGGGCGTGAAGAGCCCGGTGGTCGACCACCTGCTAGAGTCCCTGCTCAATGCACAGAGCCGCGACGACCAGGTGGCTGCGGCGCGCGCCCTCGATCGAGTGCTGCTATGGCAGCACTACATGGTTCCCAACTGGTATCTCGACTATCACCGCCTGGCCTACCGCAACCGGTTTGCCTTTGTCGCCACGCCGCCCTACACCCTGGGGCTGAACAGCTGGTGGCTCAAGCCCACGGAGAACGCCCAATGATGCCATTGCCGTGCCTGCGCCTGATCGCAGGCGGCCTGCTGCTGGCCAGCCTGAGCTTTCAGGCCCTGGCCGCCCCGCAACATGCAGTGACCCTCTACGACGAAGCGCCCAAGTACCCGGCCAACTTCAAGCATTTCGACTATGTGAACCCCGACGCGCCCAAGGGCGGCACCTTTCGCGTCAACGGCTCCGGCAGCTTCGACAGCCTCAACCCCTTCATCAACAAGGGCGTGCCGGCCGACAACATCGATCTGGTATACGACACCCTGGCGCGCAACAGCCTTGATGAGCCATTCACCGAATACGGGCTGCTGGCCAGGCAGATCGAAAAAGCCCCCGACAACAGCTGGGTGCGCTTCTACCTGCGCCCCGAGGCGCGCTTTCAGGATGGCCATCCGGTTCGTGCCGAAGACGTCGTGTTCACCTTCAACACCCTGGTCACCAGCGGCGCACCGCTTTACCGCGCCTACTATGCCGACGTCGACGAAGTGATCGCCGAAGACCCGCTGCGTGTGCTGTTCAAGTTCAAGCACAAGGGCAACCGTGAACTGCCGCTGATCCTCGGCCAGTTGCCGGTGCTGCCCAAGCACTGGTGGGCCACCCGCGACTTCACCAAAGGCAACCTGGAGATCCCCCTGGGCAGCGGGCCGTACAAGGTCGCCGAGGTCAAGGCCGGGCGCTCGGTCCGCTACGTGCGCGACCCCGACTACTGGGGCAAGGACCTGCCGATCAACCTCGGCTTCTACAACTTCGACACCATTCGCGTCGACTACTACCGCGACAACACCGTGGCGCTCGAGGCGCTCAAGGCCGGCCAGTTCGACTACTGGCTGGAGGTCAGCGCCAAGAACTGGGCCACCGCCTACAACATCCCGGCAGTTCGCCAGAACCGCCTGATCCGCGAAGAGATCGCCAACGGCAACCCGACCGGCATGCAGGGCTTCGTGTTCAACCTGCGCCGCCCGATCTTCCAGGACGTGCGCGTGCGTGAGGCACTGAGCCTGCTGCTGGACTTCGAGTGGACCAACAAGCAGCTGTTCAATGGCGCCTACACCCGCACCACCAGCTACTTCGAAAACTCCGACATGGCGGCCAGCGGCCTGCCGGATGCGGCCGAACTGAAAGTGCTGGAACCGCTGCGCGGGCAGATCCCCGACAAGGTGTTCACCGAAGCGTTCAAGAACCCGGTCACCGATGGCAGCGGCATGATCCGCGAGCAGCAACGCCAGGCCTACAAGCTGCTGCAGGAAGCCGGCTGGCGCATCCAGGACGACAAGATGGTGGATGCCCAGGGCAAGCCGGTGGTGATCGAGTTTCTGCTCGCCCAGACCGAGTTCGAGCGCATCCTGCTGCCCTACAAGCGCAACCTGGCCGACCTGGGCATCGAGCTGAACATTCGCCGGGTGGACGTATCGGAGTACATCAACCGCCTGCGCTCGCGCGACTTCGACATGATCGTGGGCGGCTTCCCGCAATCCAACTCGCCGGGCAACGAGCAACGCGAGTTCTGGCAGAGCGCCAGCGCCGACAAGCCCGGCAGCCGCAACTTCATGGGCCTCAAGGACCCGGCCGTGGACACCCTGGTGGACGGCCTGATCAATGCCGACTCGCGCCAGAGCCTGATCGAACACACCCGTGCCCTGGACCGCGTGCTGCAGTGGGGCTACTACGTGGTACCCAACTGGCACATCAAGACCTGGCGCGTGGCGTACTGGAACCATATCGGCCACCCGGCCACGCCGCCCAAGTACGACATCGGCATCAACACCTGGTGGATCAAGCCGGATGTGAAACCGGTGGTGCCGGGGGCCGCAGACGCCGCCCCAGCCGATGCTGCCCCAGCGGGCGAGGCACCTTGACATGCTGGCCTATATCTTTCGCCGCCTGTTGCTGATCATCCCCACCCTGCTGGGTATCCTGATCATCAACTTCGTGATCATCCAGGCCGCGCCCGGCGGCCCGGTGGAACAGATGATCGCCAAGCTCGAGGGCTTCGACGGCGCCACCAGCCGCATCGCCGGTGGCGGTTCGGAAGTATCCGTGGCCGGCTCCAACTACCGTGGCGCCCAGGGCCTGGACCCTGCCCTGGTCAAGGAAATCGAGCGCATGTACGGCTTCGACAAGCCGGCGCCGGAACGCCTGTGGATCATGATCAAGAACTACGCCCGGCTGGATTTCGGCGACAGCTTCTTCCGCGACGCCAAGGTCATCGACCTGATTGCCGAGAAGATGCCGGTGTCGATCTCGCTGGGGCTGTGGAGCACGCTGATCATGTACCTGGTGTCGATCCCCCTGGGCATCGCCAAGGCTACCCGGCACGGCAGCCACTTCGACGTGTGGACCAGCTCGGCCATCATCGTCGGCTATGCGATCCCGGCATTCCTGTTCGCCATCCTGCTGATCGTGCTGTTTGCCGGCGGCAGCTACCTGGACTGGTTCCCCTTGCGCGGGCTCACCTCGAACAACTTCGATGAACTGAGCACCACGGGCAAGATCCTCGATTACTTCTGGCACCTGACCCTGCCGGTGACCGCGCTGGTGATCGGCAACTTCGCCACCATGACCCTGCTGACCAAGAACAGCTTCCTCGACGAGATCAACAAGCAGTATGTGATCACCGCCAAGGCCAAGGGCCTGAGCCCCAACCGGGTGCTCTACGGGCACGTGTTTCGCAACGCGATGCTGCTGGTGATCGCGGGCTTCCCCTCGGCATTCATCGGCATCTTCTTCACCGGCTCGCTGCTGGTGGAGGTGATCTTCTCCCTCGACGGCCTGGGCCTGATGAGCTTCGAGGCGGCCATCAACCGCGACTACCCGGTGGTGTTCGGCACGCTGTTCATCTTCACCCTGCTGGGCCTGGTGGTGAAGCTGATCGGTGACCTGACCTACACCCTGGTCGATCCGCGTATCGACTTCGACAGCCGGGAGCACTGAGATGACCCTATCCCCTCTCAACCGCCGCCGCTTCGAACGCTTCAAGGCCAACCGCCGTGGCTGGTGGTCGCTGTGGCTGTTCCTGATCCTGTTCGGGCTGAGCCTGGGCGCCGAGCTGATCGCCAACGACAAGCCGCTGGCGGTGCGTTACGACGGCGAATGGTACTTCCCCGCCCTCAAGCGCTACCCCGAGACCACCTTCGGCGGCGAGTTCCCGCTGGAGGCCAACTACAAGAGCCCGTACATCCGCGAGTTGCTGGCAGCCAAGGACAGCTGGGTGCTGTGGGCACCGATCCCGTTCAGCTACCAGAGCATCAACTACGACC
>NZ_JAFKEC010000048.1 GCF_017848315.1 Pseudomonas palmensis | reverse complement strand
TCCCCCAGCCAGCGCATAGGGCCCCTGCGCCAGTTGCTCACGCAGAAACGCCACGCAACTGCGCACCTTGGCCGAACTTGACGAGCGCACCGCCGTCACCGCCCAGATGTCCGCCGGCTGGTGATACCCCGGCAGCACCTGCACCAGCGCTCCGCTGGTCAGGCTGGCCGCCACGTCCCAGCGCGAAGCCATGATGATGCCGTGCCCGTCATGGGCCCACTGGCGCACGATGTCGCTGTGGTTGGAGGCCATCGGCCCGGTCACCTTCACCGTCTCGGCGCCATTGGGCCCCACCAGGCGCCATACCCCGAAACGGTCGTCGCGGCTGCGAAACAGCAGGCAGTCATGCTGCGCCAGGTCGGCCGGCACCCGCGGCTGGCCGCGCCGCGCCAGGTAGTCCGGGGCGGCCGCCAGCACCCGCGAGCTGCTGGCGATGCGGTGCGCGATCAGGTGTTTTTCCTGCACCTCGCCCACCCGCACATCGATATCGAAGTTGTCGGCAATCAGGTCCACGCGCCGGTCCAGCAGCTCCACCCACACCTCCAGCGCCGGGTACTGGCGCCGTAGCAGCGACAGGATCGGCGCCACGTGCTCGCGCCCCAGGCGCAGGCTGGTGCACACGCGCAAGGTGCCTTGCGGCTCGCGCTGCCCGCCGGACAACGCATCGAACATCGCGCCCACGTCCTCGAGGATCTTCTGCGCCCACACGAACGTCGCCTCGCCATCGCTGGTGATGTTGACCCGCCGCGTGGTGCGGTTGAACAGCTTGACCCCGAGCATCGTCTCCAGGGTGGCGATGCGCTTGCTCACATGCGCCGGCGACAGCCCGGTCTCGGTGGCTGCCGCGATGAAGCTGGAGCGCCGCGCCACCTCGCAGAACAACTGAAGGTCACGCAGCAACGGCTCATTATTCGCTATCAGCGCATTCTGATTCTTCATCTGGCCCGATTATCTCCTGGCGCTTTTTTATTAGCCTCTCACAAACGCGCTTCGACCCAGAACAAGAAAGTGAGAACCATGACTGCATTACGCCTTGCCGTGGCCGGGGCCGGCCTGATCGGCCGCCGCCATATCGAACTGATCCAGGCCAGCGCCGAGTGCCAGCTGGCCGCCATCGTCGACCCCTCGCCCGCCGCCGCCGAACTGGCCAACGCCTGCGGCGTACCGTTGTACCCGGGGCTGGCCGAACTGTTCGGCGCGCAGCGCCCGGACGGGGTGATCCTGGCCACGCCCAACCACCTGCATGTCGACGGCGCACTGGCCTGCGTGGAGCACGGCATACCGGCACTGATCGAAAAGCCGGTGGCGCATACCCTGGAAGACGGCAAGCGCCTGCTGGCCATCGCCGAGCAGCGTGATGCACGCCTGCTGGTGGGCCACCACCGCGCCCACAGTGCGATCCTGCACAAGGCCCGCGAAGTGATTGCCGAAGGGGTACTGGGCAACCTGGTGGCGGTGATGGGCAGCGCGCTGTTCTACAAGCCCGACGATTACTTCGATGCCGCCCCCTGGCGCCGCGAGGCCGGCGGCGGCCCGGTGCTGATCAACCTGATCCACGAGATCGGCAACCTGCGTTCGCTGTGCGGCGAGATCGTCGCGGTGCAGGCCCAGGCGTCCAACGCCACCCGCGGCTTTGCCGTGGAAGACAGCATCGCCATCAGCCTGCGCTTTGCCAGCGGCGCGCTGGGCACCTTCATGCTCTCCGACACCGCCGCCTGCGCGCGCAGCTGGGAGCAGACCGCCCGCGAGAACCTCGACTACCCCAGCTACGCCGACGAGGACTGCTACGTACTGGCCGGCACCCAGGGCTCGCTGTCGATACCGACCATGCGCCTCAAGTACTACGCCCGCGACGAACAGCGCTCGTGGTGGCGGCCGTTCCAGTGCGCCACCGCCAGCCTCGACGAGGCCGACCCGCTGGCCCGCCAGCTGGCGCACTTTTGCCAGGTGATCCGTGGCCAGGCCCGGCCGCTGGTGAGCGTGCGCGACGGCCTGCGCAACCTGCAGGTCATCGACGCCATTGGCCAAGCCGTCCGCTGCGGCCACACGGTAATGATCGACAGCCTCTGAACATCGGTGCCCCGGCCCTGCGCCGGGACGCCTGCGTGCCCCCAATAAAAACAACAAACGGAGAATTGCGATGGCCACACATGACGCCGCGCACAGTGCGCGCCAAACCCGCAAAGCCACCGCCAGCGGTTGGGTCGGCTCCGCGCTGGAGTACTACGACTTCTTCATCTATGCCCAGGCCGCGGCGCTGATCTTCCCGCAGATCTTCTTCCCCAGCACCGACCTCAAGCTGGCCATCTTCGCCTCCCTGGCCACCTATGGCGTGGGCTACCTGGCGCGCCCGGTCGGGGCCTTCGTGCTCGGCCACTGGGGCGACACCCGCGGGCGCAAGAACGTGTTGCTGCTGTGCATGTTTCTGATGGGCATCGCGACCATGGCCGTGGGCCTGCTGCCGACCTTCGAGCAGATCGGCTACTGGGCGCCGGCGCTGCTGGTGGTGCTGCGCCTGGTGCAGGGCTTTGCGGTGGCCGGCGAGATCGCCGGGGCCAGCTCGATGATTCTCGAACACGCACCGCCCGGGCGCCGCGGCTTCTTTGCCAGCTTCACCCTGCAGGGCGTACAGGCCGGCCAGGTGATGGCAGCGGCGGTGTTCCTGCCGCTGGCGTACTTCATGCCCAGCGACGCCTTCAACAGCTGGGGCTGGCGCATCCCGTTCCTGCTCAGCGCCGCGGTGCTGATCGCCGCCTACATCATTCGCCGCGAGGTCAAGGAGCCCGAGGCCTTCAAGGTGGCCGCCAAGCAGACCGCGCGCTCGCCGATCCGCGATGCCTTCACCTACAGCTGGCGCGGCATGCTGGTGGTGTTCGGCGTGTCGCTGATGAACGTGATCCCGGTGGTGACCACCATCTTCGGCGCCGCCTACGCGGTGCAGCCGGCCTATGGCGTAGGCTTCGACAAGAGCGTGTACCTGTGGATTCCGGTGGTGGGCAACATCGTCGCGGTACTGGTGATCCCGTTCGTGGGCAACCTCTCCGACCGCATCGGCCGGCGCCCGCTGATCATCGGCAGCGCACTGGGCTGCGGGCTGATGTCGTTCGTCTACCTGTATGCCATCAGCCTGCACAACCTGCCGCTGGCGTTCGGCGCCTCGCTGCTGATGTGGGGCATGGTCTACCAGGGCTACAACGCGATCTTCCCCAGCTTCTTCCCCGAACAGTTCCAGACCCACTACCGCGTGTCGGCCATGGCCATCGCGCAGAACGTCGGCTACATGATCACCGCCCTGCTTCCGGCGCTGTTCACCGCCGTGGCCCCGCCCGGCTCGAACAACGTGCCGCTGCTGATCGGCGCCATCACCTGCGCGGTCACCGCCATTTCGGCCTTGGCTGCCTGGAGCGCTCCGGAAACCTACCGCACGCCCCTGGACCAGCTCGGCAAGCCGGACGCCGTGGCCCTCGACAAACCCGTGTATGACGCGCTGCGGGCCAAGGCTCTGCGCACCACCCCTGCTACGGAAACCGCCCAATGAAGACCCTGCTCGTGCTCAATGGCCCCAACCTCAACATGCTCGGCCTGCGCCAGCCCGAGGTGTACGGCCGCGAAACCCTGGCCGATGTGCAGGCGCTGTGCCACAGCGCCGGCCAACGACTGGACCTGGACATCGAGTTCCACCAGACCAACCACGAGGGCCAGATGATCGACTGGATTCACCAGGCCCGTGGCCGCGTGGCCGGCATCGTGATCAACCCCGGTGCCTGGACCCATACCTCGGTGGCGATCCACGACGCGCTGATCGCCGCCGAGGTGCCGGTGATCGAGGTGCACATTTCCAACGTGCACAAGCGTGAAGCCTTCCGCCACCACTCCTATGTGTCGCTGGTGGCCCAGGCGGTACTGGCCGGGTTCGGCACCCATGGCTACGTGCTGGCCATCAACCACTTCGCCCACCTGCAGCGCACCGCGCAAGGAGCCGTGCAATGAAAACCGTAGCCAACCCCAGCCAGCGCCTGCGCCTGGGTTTTGTCGGCGGCGGCCTGGAGTCGTCGATCGGCGCCACCCACCGCTACGCCGCGCAACTGGACGGGCACTTCGAACTGGTGGCCGGGGTCTTCGCCCGCGACCCGGCACGCAACCGCGCCGCTGCCCAGGCCTACGGCGTAGCGCCGGAGCGGGTGTACCCGGACTTCCAGCGCATGGCCGTGGCCGAAGCCGCGCGCGCCGATGGCGTGCAGGCGGTGGCGATCATGGCGCCCAACGCGGTGCACGTGCCGGCCAGCCTGGCGTTTCTCGACCAGGGCATCGACGTGATCTGCGACAAGCCGCTGGCCTCGAGCCTGGCCGAGGCGCAGCAACTGCTTGAACGCGCACGCAAGGGCCCCGCGCTGCACCTGCTGACCCACAACTACAGTGGCTACCCATTGGTGCGCGAAGCCCGCGAGCTGATCGCGCGCGGCGCCATCGGCGAGGTGCGCCTGGTGCAGGTGGAACACGCCAGCGCCTTCGGCACCCACCCGCTGGAGCAGCAAGGGGTCAAGGCGCTGGCCTGGCGCACCGACCCGGCCCAGGCCGGGGCCTCATCGGTGCTGGCGGATGTGGGCGTGCATGCCCACCAGTTGCTGCGCTTTGTCACCGGGCAGGAGGTCAGCGAAGTGTCGGCCGAGCTGAGCACCCTGGTGCCGGGGCGCCAGTCGGACGACAACGCACACGTGAAGCTGCGCCTGCAGAATGGCGCACGGGGCATGCTGTGGGCCAGCTTCGTGGCGGCCGGGCACCGGCATGGCCTGCAGTTGCGCGTGTTCGGCTCCACCGGGTCGCTGTACTGGCATCAAGAGGAACCCGACCGGCTGGAGCTGCGTCATCAGGACCAGCCGCACCAGATCCTGCGCCGTGGCGAGGCCTGGCTGAGCGAGTCGGCCAGGTTGTCGACGCGAATCAAGGCGGGCCAGCCGGAGGGGCTGCTGGAGGCGTTCGCCAACATCTACAGCGAGGCGGCCGAGCGGATCATGGCGCGCCGCGAGCACCGTGCGCCGAGCGCGCAGTCGCTGCTGTGCCCGACGGCCGAGGATGGGGTACGCGGCATGCGCTTCATTGATGCCTGCGTGCGCTCGGATGCGGCGGATGGGCGCTGGACGCAGGCCTGAACGCCAGAAGCTGCACTTATGCAGGCCCAGCAGAATTGATTTTGCTGATCAACAATCGGCTGCCAGACTGGCGGCCGATTTCTTTTGCAGGGGCACGATCATGTCGGGTGAAACAAGTCTGGCCACGCTGTTGCGCAGCATGCGGCCGCAGTTGAATGAAGGCAGCTACGTGTTCTGCACGCTGGCCGACTGGTCGGGGCTGCAGCCTGACGAGGTGATCGGCAGTTTTCGCGAGCAGGAGGGGCTGACGGTGATCGTGTCGCGTGGGCGGGCCGAGGCGCTGAAACTGCCTTTCAGCTACGAGGCCGCGTGGATCACCCTGACGGTGCATTCGTCGCTGGAGGCGGTGGGCCTGACCGCGGCGTTCGCCACGGCGCTGGGCCAGGCCGGCATCAGCTGCAACGTGGTGGCCGCGTTCTACCATGACCATATCTTCGTCGCGCAGGCCGATGCGCAGCGGGCGATGGCGGTGCTGGAAGGGTTGGCGGCGGGGGCCTGATGATAGCAGGGGCTTTCGCCGGCAAGGCCGGCTCCTACAGGTTCGGCGTTCTCTGCAGCAGCCAGCCTTGCCGGCGCCAGGGCCATCGGCCACGATGCACCTCCCCCCGCCCTACACGGAACGTCAGCATGGCCCAGATCAAGATCTATGGATTGCGCACCACCCTCGACCAGCACCGCCCTGCCCTTGCCGAAGCCATCCATGGCGCGGTGATGAGCGCCCTGCAGTACCCGCCGGAAAAACGCTTCCAGCGCTACCTGGCCCTGGACCCCGCCGACTTCCTCTACCCCGACGACCGCAGCGAACACTACCTGATCATCGAGATCAGCCTGTTCGAAGGCCGCTCCAGCGCCGCAAAGAAAGACCTCATCCGCCAACTGTTCCAGCGCATCGGCGAGCACACCGGCATCGGCGCCCAGGACATCGAGATCACCCTGTTCGAGACCCCCCGCGAAAACTGGGGCATACGCGGCCTGCCCGGCGACGAGCTGGGCCTGAACTACACCGTGGAGGTCTGAACACACGCGCCGACCGGTAGCAGCAGCCGTGCATTCTTCTGCTTAACTGGAAGAACCCGGGCCACAGGCTGCCCGCCTTTTGCACAGGTGAACGACCATGGCGCGCACCACCCCCATCGAGCTGTACCGCAATATCGGCATTGTCGCCCACGTCGACGCGGGCAAGACCACCACCACCGAACGCATCCTGTTCTACACCGGGGTCAACCACAAGATGGGCGAAGTGCACGACGGCGCCGCGACCATGGACTGGATGGCCCAGGAACAGGAGCGCGGCATCACCATCACCTCCGCCGCCACCACCGCCTTCTGGCAGGGCTCGACCAAGCAGTTCCCCGAGAAATTCCGCTTCAACATCATCGATACCCCCGGCCACGTCGACTTCACCATCGAGGTGGAGCGCTCGCTGCGCGTGCTCGATGGCGCGGTGGTGGTGTTCAGCGGCGCCGACGGGGTCGAGCCGCAGTCCGAGACGGTGTGGCGCCAGGCCAACAAGTACCATGTGCCGCGCCTGGCCTACGTCAACAAGATGGACCGCCAGGGCGCGGACTTCCTGCGCGTGGTCAAACAGATCGACAAGCGCCTGGGCCACCACCCGGTGCCGATCCAGCTGGCCATCGGCGCCGAGGAGCACTTCATCGGCCAGATCGACCTGGTGAAGATGAAGGCCATCTACTGGAACGAGGCCGACAACGGCACCAGCTACCGCGAAGAGGCGATACCGGCCGACATGCTGGAGCTGGCCACCGAGTGGCGTGCGCACATGATCGAGGCCGCCGCCGAGGCCAACGACGAGTTCATGGAGCTGTACCTCAACGGCACCGAACTCGACAACGAGCAGATCAAGGCCGGGCTGCGCCAGCGCACCCTCAACAACGAGATCGTGCCGGCCATCTGCGGGTCGTCGTTCAAGAACAAGGGCGTGCCGCTGATGCTCGACGCGGTGATCGACTACCTGCCCGCCCCGTCCGAGATCCCCTCCATCAACGGCACCGACCCGGATCATGAAGACCGGCACCTGGAGCGCCATGCCGACGACAGCGAGCCGTTCTCGGCGCTGGCCTTCAAGATTGCCACCGACCCCTTTGTCGGCACCCTGACCTTCGCCCGGGTGTACTCCGGGGTACTGAACTCGGGCGATGCGGTACTCAACTCGGTCAAGGGCAAGAAGGAGCGCGTGGGCCGCATGGTGCAGATGCACGCCAACCAGCGCGCCGAGATCAAGGCGGTGTGCGCCGGCGACATTGCCGCACTGATCGGCATGAAGGACGTGACCACCGGCGACACTCTGTGCGACATCAACCAGCCGATCATCCTCGAACGCATGGACTTCCCCGACCCGGTGATCTCGGTGGCCGTGGAACCCAGGACCAAGGCCGACCAGGAGAAGATGGGCATCGCCCTGAGCAAGCTGGCCCAGGAAGACCCGTCATTTCGCGTGCGCACCGATGAAGAAACCGCGCAGACGATCATCTCCGGCATGGGCGAGTTGCACCTGGACATCATCGTCGACCGCATGCGCCGCGAATTCGGCGTCGAGGCCAATGTGGGCAAGCCGCAGGTGGCCTACCGCGAGAAAATCCGCAACACCTGCGAGATCGAAGGCAAGTTCGTGCGCCAGTCTGGCGGGCGCGGCCAGTACGGGCACTGCTGGATCCGCTTCGCCCCGGCCGAGGAAGGCAAGGAAGGCTTGGAGTTCGTCAACGAGGTGGTCGGCGGCGTCATACCGCGCGAGTACATCCCGGCGATCCAGAAAGGCATCGAGGAGCAGATGAAGAACGGCGTGCTGGCCGGCTACCCGCTGATCGGCCTGAAGGCCACGGTGTTCGACGGCTCGTACCACGATGTCGACTCCAACGAGATGGCGTTCAAGGTGGCGGCGTCGATGGCCACCAAGCAACTGGCGCAGAAAGGCGGCGCGGTGCTGCTGGAGCCGGTGATGAAGGTCGAGGTGGTGACCCCCGAGGAGTACCAGGGCGACATCCTCGGCGACCTCAGCCGGCGCCGCGGGCTGATCCAGGAAGGCGAAGACACCCCGGCCGGCAAGGTGATCCGCGCCGACGTGCCGCTGGGCGAGATGTTCGGCTATTCGACGCAGATGCGCTCGATGACCCAGGGCCGCGCCAGCTACACCATGGAGTTCACCAAGTATGCCGAGGCGCCGGCGAGCGTGGCCGATGCCATCATCAAAAAGCAGGGCTAGGTCGTCGCGCGATTACTGCACGGTCGACGCCCCGCCGACCCGGTCGCTGGGTGCAGGGATGTGCTGATTGCTGACCACCAGCTGCAGCAGGTGTGCACTTGGCCGGTAAAAGGGGCGTCTGCTCAGTGTGTGGTCAAGCCAGGCATTGAGCTCGTACAGGCGCACCGGTGCTTCACCCGGGTAGTCCGCCAGTACGGCGAGGACCATGTTCCACACCGCAGGGCTGCAACGCAGGCAACGGCTGTCGATGTACTGCCCTATGAACTGGCGAACATCCGCTGTCTCGCTGTGTGAAATGAAGATTGTCCGCACGCTGTCGGGGTATCGCTGCTCAAGATCGGGCGCCATGATTGCCTCCTGTGGAATGCTGCCGTCGCTTGACGCCATTGAACGATACAGCCGGGCCCCGTGCCATCAGGCAAACCTGAAAACGCGGGCACGCCTACTGGAACAGGTTGGCCTCCAGGCAGTACGAGACCAGCTCCTGGTCGCTGCGCACATCCAGCTTGCGCATGGCCGCGATCTTTTGCGTGCTGATGGTCTTGGGGCTGCGATTCTGATTGATCGCGATGTCGCGCAGGCTCATGCCCGACACGAACAGACGCAGGATCTCCACTTCGCGGGTGGAAAGCGAAGCCATGCGCTCGTCGATCTGGTAGCCGTTGTCGATCACCGAGTTCCGGTTCGCCGGCGCCAGCTTGTAGATGCGGTTCTGGCTCAAGGCTTCCAGTGCGCGCAGCAACTCTTCGTTCACCGTGCGCTTGTCGATCACGCCCGCCACGCCCAGATTGTAAAGCCGCGTGAGGATGAGGCTGTTGGACACCATCGTCAGCACCAGCACGCGCAGCGCGGGGAAGTTGCGCGTCAGGTAGGTGATCAGCCGCAGGCCGTCGCCATACTGGGAACTCTCCGGCATGTTGTAGTCGGTGATCAGGATCTGGGGCTGCTTGTCGTGCAGCACGTTGATCAGTTCGGTGGAGCTGCCCGCTTCGCCAACCACCTCGAAGCGCGGGTCGGACTTGATGAGTTCGCGTACGCCAAACAGCACGATCGGGTGGTCATCGGCGATGACTACGGTGATTTTATGCATGATCGCTCCGGTGTGCACAAAGTGTGGCAAGTCTCGGCCCGGGTCATACCGACCTCATCAAGTCGCAGAGCCGGTCGAGCGCCTGGTGAATATCGTCAATCAAGGTGAGCTGCAGGCTGGGCGCGCGCAGGCGGTGCTCAAGCTCACCGAACAGCCTGGCCAGCGCGTGCGCCTGCACCACCGACAGTGCGCCACTGACACCATGCACTTTGTGCAGGACGTCGGTTTGCTCGCCGGCCGCCAGGGCCAGGCGAATGGCGCGGATGTCCTTCTCCATGGTACTCAAAAACAGGTCGCGCATGGCCGGCGACAACACGATGCCCGCTGCCGATGACTCCCCCTCGGCCAGCTGCACCGACAGCTCTAGCGACGGCTGGCGCCCGGCCTCCTCGTGCGCCAGCGCCGGGGTGACATTGAGCAGCAGGTTGCGCAAGGTGGTCAGGCTCAGCGGCTTGACCACCCAGCAGGTCATGCCCGCTGCCTGGCAACGCTCGCCCTCGTCGCGCATGGCATTGGCGGTAACGCCGATGATCGGCGCCTTGGCGTTCTGCAGGCGTATCGCGCGCGCCAGCTCGTAGCCGTTCATGACCGGCATGTTGACATCGGTCAGCAGCACGTCGAAGCGGTACTTGCGCCACTGCTGCAGCGCCTGCTGGCCATCGCTGGCCAGTTCCACGGTGCAGCCCAGGGCTTCGAGTTGTTCCTTGAGAATGGCCTGGTTGATCAGGTTGTCCTCGGCCACCAGCACCTGCAGGCCAAGCGCCGGCAAGGCAGGGGCTGCGCCAGGCGGCGCGGGCTCGGTGACGCCGTTATTTTCCATCAGCACGGCGCCGGCAATCGCCCGCACATGATTGGCGCTGACGCGCCAGCCCGCCTCCATCGGCTCGGGAACCTGCGGGCCGTCGTAGTCGCACAACAGGCGCCGGCCGTTCCAGTCCGGCAGCCACTTGCCGTTGCCCAGTACCTCGACCAGCAGCGCCCCGCTGTGCACCTCGTGCTGCGCGGCGCTGAGCACCGTAACCGTGGCATGCCAGCGCAGCAGCCAGCTGCCGATGTTCTCGGCCAGCTCCAGCACGGGCGCACGCACGTACACCTGCACGCCGCCGAGGTCGATGCCAGGTTCTGCCGGCAACGGCGTGTCCGGCAGCACGAACGGCAGGCGTAGCGTGAAACTGCTGCCCAACCCCTGTTCGCTGACCACCTTCACCTCGCCGCCCATCAACGCACTGAAGCGGCTGCAGATCGACAGGCCAAGCCCGGTGCCGCTGACAAGGTTGCTCGCGCGGGCCTGGTAGAACGGCTCGAACAGGTGTAGCTGCTGCTCCGGGGAAATGCCGATGCCGGTGTCGGTGACCTGAAGTTCCAGCGTGATGTCTTGCCCTTCGCCCCTGACCACGCGACAGCGCAGCACAACCCGCCCGATGTCGGTGAACTTGATCGCGTTGCCCAGCAGGTTGTTGAGGATCTGCCAGATGCGCACCTCGTCCCCTACCAGCTGGTCGGGTATTTCCGGTGCCACGCAGGCATAGATCTGCAGGCCCTTTGCACGCGCGTTGGCGATGTGCGCGGACATCACGTCCTCGATCAGGCCCAATGGCGAAAAGGCCACCGACTCAAGGGTGAGTTGACCCGACTCGATCCTGGACACGTCCAGCACATCGCTGATCAGTTGCAACAATGTCGAGGACGAGCGCTGGATGATGCTGAGGTAATCCATCTGGCGCTGGTCGAGGCCGGTCAGGCCGAGCAGCTCCAGGGTGCCCAATACGCCGTACAGCGGGGTGCGGATCTCGTGGCTCATGGTCGCCAGGAAGAGGGTCTTGGCTTCACTGGCCTTGTCGGCCATGGACTTGGCCTGGCTCAAGGCCACCGCGCGTTCCAGGTGTTCGGTGACGTCGGTGAACGCGCACAGCAGAACCTGCTGGTCCTGGTAGCGGGTCGAGGAGAAACTGAGCCGGAAACAGCGACCCTGCAGCACCATGCTCGCCTCGCCGCACAGTTCGATGCCGGGTTGGCGCGCCATCTCGACGATGGACTGCGCCACTTCGCGACTGTCCTTGGCACGCTGATTCTCCACCACCACCTGGAGGTCGTGCAGGCGGATGACAATCAGCCCGGCAGGTGCACTTTCGATCACCGCCAGGCTGAACGCCTGGCTGTCGAGCAGCTCGCTCCGGGCCTGGCGAGCCGGCGCGATGACCTGCCGGCGATAGTGGTAGTACAGCCACCCCAGCAGGGCACTGAGCAACGCGAATGCCAGCACGATGCGCAGCAGCGGTAAATTCGCCCCACGGATGAAGCTGACGCAATCGACGCAGTACTGCGCTGCCCATTGCTCGTGGGTCATCGCCAGCAGGAAGATCAGGGCAACGCCAAGCAGCAAGCCGATACCGAGGCGTAGGGAGCTTCTGGCCAACGACGTCACGCTCGCCTCTCTTCACGCTGGCAGTGCTGCAGGCAGGTGAACAGCGCACCGAGGCCGAAGGGTTTGACCAGCAGCTGCTGCATGCCTACCGCCAGGCACCGATCGCCCTCGTCGCGCATGGCATTGGCCGTGGCACCGATGATGGGCACCACGCAGCCTTGACGACGAAGGGCCTTGGCCAGGTCATAGCCGTTCATGCGTGGCATGTTGATGTCGGTGAGCACCACGTCGAACACCTCGTTCTGCCACAGCGCCAGGGCCTCATGCCCATCGCGGGCCAGGCCCACGCTGCACCCCAGCTCTTCCAGCTGGTCCTTGACGATCAGCTGGTTGATCACATTGTCTTCGGCGACCAGTACCCTCAGGTCCAGTTGCCGGGTGATCTCGTGCTCGATCCGGCCAGGCGCCGGGGGTGCGATGCCCTGGGCCTGGCTGACGGCCGCCAGCAGCCCGTTCAGGTCGTTGAGCTTGACCCGCCAGTAGCGTTGCTGCGACGGCGGCTCGCACTCCTGCGGGCAGATCACTACACGCGGCCCGCTCCACTCCAGCAGGACCGGGTGCGCGGTGTGCGGGTGGGCCTCCACCAGCAGCACGTCATGCGCGGCCTGGATCTCGGGTGGCAGCCCGATATGGGTCTGCGCGCCCCAGCGCCGCAGCCAGCCACTGACGTATTCGGCCATTTCCAGCACCGGGGAATGCACGTAGATCATCTCGTCGGCCAGGCGCGGCGTATCGCTCGCCGGCATCGGGTACGAGCGCCCCAGCGGAATGCTCAAGGTAAAGCTGCTGCCCAGGCCCACGGCGCTGACCACGCGGATGCTGCCGTTCATCAAGGCGGCCAGGCGCTGGCAGATGGACAGGCCCAGGCCAGTGCCGGGCACCACGTTGGTCTTGGTCGAGGACTGGTAGAACGGCTCGAACAGCAAGGCCTGGTCGTCCGGGGCAATGCCCGGGCCGCTGTCGCTGACCTGCCAGAGGATGTCGGCCCGTTCCTCGGTCATCGAGCCGACCTTGGCACGCAGCACGATCTGCCCGCTCTCGGTGAACTTCACCGCATTGTTGAGCAGGTTGTTCAGCACCTGGCGGATGCGCGTTATGTCGCCACGCAACAGCGCCGGCATGTGCGGGTCGACGAAGGCATACAGATACAACCCCTTGCTGCGCGCAGCACCGGCGTAGCTCTGGGTCACGTCGTGGATCAGCTCCAGCGGCGAGAACTCGCTGGCCTCCAGGGCCAACTGACCGGCTTCGATCTTGGCCACATCGAGAACATCGCACACCAGGTTGAGCAGCGCTGCCGAGGAACTCTCGATGGCGTGCAGATAGTCTTTCTGCGGCCCCCTCAGCTCGGTACGGGCCAGCAGCTCCAGGGTTCCGAGCACGCCATACAACGGCGTGCGTATCTCGTGACTCATGGTCGCCAGGAACAGTGTCTTGGCTTCATTGGCGGCATCGGCCATCTGCTTGGCCATGGTCATCGCGGCCTCGGCCTGCTTGCGCGTACTGATATCGCTGAAGGCGCAGAACAGCACATCCTCGCCGTTGTAGCGGGTGCGCACGAAACTCAGGTGCAGGTGGCGACCGTCGCCGGCCTGGAACTCGTCGGACTGGACGATTTCGCGGTCGCTGAAGGCTTGTTCGATCCAGCCGTGGCACAGGCGCTCGCGCTCCTTGCACTCGCCCAGCCACTGCTGCGACAAGGTGTTCTCCAGTACCACCTGGCCATCCGCGCGGCGCAGCACGCACAGCGCCACCGGGGCGGTCTGGATGATCGCGCGGTTGAACGCTTCACTTTCGATCAGTGCATCGATGCGCTGGGTCGCCGGGGTGATCAGGCGCCGTTCGACGCGCGTCACCAGGCGCCCCACCAGCACGCCGATCAGCAGGATCAGGGCGCTGGCAGCCAGCAACGGCCACCACAACACCTTGAGCAAGGCCTCCAGCCCGATGGCATAGAACAGCTTCCAATCCGAGTAGCCCAGCTTCTTGCGCATCACCAGCTGGTCGGGCCAGAAGCCTTCCCCGGAGAAGCCGAAGTCATGGCCTGTCTCCAGCTTCGGCAAGGGCAGCGACGGGTACACGCTCGACACGCTGCGCATCATCACATCGCCTCTGGGGTTGAGCATCATGAACTGCCCTGCCGCGTCATCGTGCAGCGTGCTGGCCACGTCGCTGGCATCCATCTCCATGCCGAGCCAGCCTGATCGGGGCTGGTGGAAATCCACCCGCACGAACAGATACAGCCGCGGCGTCGACGCCTGCTGATCGCTGAGCCAGACCGCCTGGTCCGCCTCGGGCAGGGTGGGATCGATACGCTGCAGGCGGCTCAGCACCGCGCCAGGGATCGGCGTATCGAAGCTGACCGTGCGGTTCAGGTACACCACGCGGGCCGCCACCTGATCGGCGACGTACAGCAGGTTGATGCGGTTTGTGGTGAGGAAATCCACCATGCGCCCGGACAACTGCAGGTCCCAGCGGAGGTCGTCACCGGGCTGTCGGTGGCCGACCTGCTGCGCCACCGCGAACTGTTGCCCAGGTGGCTTCGCCACCGCCGACAGCGCGAGGCTCTTGAGCAGCGCCTCGCGCTGGGTGAAGAACACCCGTGCATTGGCGATGGCATCGCTCATGAGCCCCTGACGACGGGAAACTTCGTTCCTGAGAATCGAGCTCAGAGAAATGATCGCACCCACCACCATGCCCAGCACCAGCAACTGGGCGAACAATCGCAGCAGCCGGCGCACGGCCTTGGGGGTGGAGAAGAACGAGTCGGTGGGTTGCAGGAAATGCTTCAATTTCATGGCGCCAGCTTAAGTGCCCTTTGCTGCGCAGCACTATCAGGCAAGCCTTAAAAATGCGCCCCAGCACAGCCAGGGCGCTTGGCTCAGCTCGATGTACCGCCGCGAATGCGCATGCCGTGGCTGGGGCACGGGCGCGGTTTCACGTGGTGAAGCGCCGGGTCAGGTCGGCCATGGCAATCGCCAGCCTGGACAGCTCGTTGCTTGCAGTGGCCGTCTGGCTGGCGCCGTCGGAGGTCTGCACCGAGTGATCGCGAATGCTCACCAGGTTGTGGTCCACCGAACGTGCCACCTGCGCCTGCTCTTCGGAAGCGGTTGCAATCAGGAAGTTGCGGTCGTTGATCTCGGTGATCGAACGGGCAATCGCATCCAGTGCGGCGCCGGCTTCCTGCGCGATCCCCAGGGTGTCCTGGGCATTGACGCGGCTTTGCGACATCGCCGTTACCGCCTGCTCGGCCCCCGCCTGGATGTCGGCGATCATGGTCTCGATTTCCTTGGTGGACTCCTGGGTGCGGTGGGCCAGTGCCCTCACCTCGTCGGCCACCACGGCGAACCCGCGCCCCTGGTCACCGGCCCTGGCAGCCTCGATGGCAGCATTGAGGGCCAACAGGTTGGTCTGCTCGGCAATCGCGCGAATCACGTCCAGCACCTTGCTGATGTTCTGTGCCCTGTTCGCAAGGCCTTCGACTTCCCCGCTGGTGGACTCGACAATCGTTGTCAGGTTCTGGATGGCGACAACCGCCTGGGTCACCCGCTCGGAACCGGTGCGGGTCGAACTGGCGGACTGCTGGGTGACTTCCGACGCGGAGGCTGCGTTGCGCGCCACCTCTTCGACCGCAACCGTCATCTCGTTCACGGCGGTGGCGGCCTGTTCGATTTCATCGCTCTGCTGCTGCAGCCCGCGGCTCGATTCCTCGGCCACCGAATGCATCTGTTCGGCCGCTGCGGCCAACTGGTTCGACGAGTCGCCCATCAGACGAATGGTGTCACGCAGGCTGGCCTGCATGCTCGCGGTCGAGGCCATCAGGTCGGTCAGCTCGTCCTTGCCGGACATCGGCACGACACTGCGCAGGTCGCCTTCGGCAATCCGCTGGTTGATCCCCAGCACCGCCAGCAACGGTACGGTGATGCTGCGCGCAAACAGAACCCCCATCAGGATGCTCAACACCACGACCACGCTGATGATCACGATCACGGTCTTCACCGAGCTCTGATAGATGGCCTCGGACTCGATCCCCGATTGGCGGGCACCTTCGCGGTTGATGTCCATCATCTTGCCGATAACGACCTGCAGGCTGTTCGCCAGCGGCCGAGTCGTCTGGTTTAGGTACTCGGTGGCTTCGGCGGCGTGGTCGGCCTGCACCCGCTCCAGAAAGCTGTCCAGCTGCCCTATGTAGTTGGCGATCCCTGTCTTGACATCGTCGTAGGCCGCTTGTTCGTCCGGGCTGGACACCTGGTGACGATAGTCGGTGACCGCCTTGTCGAGCTCGCTGCGTGCACCGGTGATGGTCTCGATGGACATCTTCCTGATCGCTGGGTCATCGGTACTGAGGAGGCGATAGCTTTCAAGCCGCAGGCGCAGCACCAGCGCGTCGATCGCGCCTCCCTGGCGCACACTTTCCATCCAGTTCTTCTCGATTTCCAGGGCAGCGGCACGCACCCGGCCCATTTGCATGATGGAAACCACACCCAGGACAATGACCAGCACGTTCAATACGAAAAACACCAGTATTGCTCGATGGCCCAGCCTGAAATTTCTAAGCAGCATGTTCAATCCCTCATAGAAACAAGCAGAAAATCGGAGGCACCCGACTCCGCGTCGTTGCTGGTGGGGACTTTAATGAGGGCGTTTGAAATAGCCTATCAGGCAAGCCTTAAAACGGGCCTGCACACCGCCCTCCGATGATCGGCGATCGAGGTACGCCCACCCTCCGAGCGGCCAGGCGCCCTTGCGTGGCGGTGGCAGCCGCTAGTTGAACAGGCGTTGCAACTCCGTCGGCGGCAAGGGCCGACTGAGCAGGTAACCCTGCGCGTAATGGCAGCCCTGGCCCACGATGAAGTCCAGGTGGTCAGCCTCCTCGACGCCTTCGGCAACCACTTCGAAGCCCAGCTCGCACCCCAGCCCGATGATTGCACGACAGATGGCGTGCAGCTTGCCGCTCTGGGGCTGGCCGCTGACGAAGCTTCTGTCGACCTTGAGGATGCTCAATGGAAAACGCAGCAGGCAACTCAGGGCTGAGTAGCCGGTGCCAAAATCATCCAGCGCCAGCCGCACGCCCAGGCTCACCAGTTCATCGAGGCAGGCCTTGACCTGGGCACTGTCGCTGACCCACTGGCTTTCGGTGATTTCCAGGATCAGGCTCGCCGGCGGCAGCCCGCAGGCCTGCAGAACGCGCCGCACCGAGGCGGCGAAGCCGACCTGCTCCAGCTGCAGGCTGGAGACGTTGACCGAACAGTGCAGCTGCCCCTGCCCGGCCAGTTGCCAGTCGCGGACCTGTCGACAGGCGCGCTGCAGCACCCACTCGCCAACCGGTACGATCTGCCCGGTGGCTTCAAGGGTGGGGATGAACGCCAGCGGCGGCACCAGTTGCCCGGCAGATCGCCAGCGCAGCAGCGCCTCGACACCCGCGATGTAGGGGCGACCCTGATCGACGCGGTAGAGCGGTTGATAATGCAGTTCGAACTGATCCCGCTCCAGGGCCCTTCCGAGGTCCGACTGCAACGACGTACTCGCGACGGGCGTCGAGACCACGTAAAGCGCCGACTGATTCATCACTCAACCCTCCCACGCAGGCGTGCCATAGCCCATCCACCGCTTCGAAAGACTCCTCCAATCAACAGGCTTGCCGTCAGAGAACGTCACTCCCGTGACAGGCCAATGTTCAGGCACATGCCGCAGCGCGGACCATCAGCAGATCCTTAAAAATGCGCGTGGGCTCAGGCGGTGTGCTGCTCCCCCGCGCGCCTGAGCAGTTGCTTGCAGCGCTCGGTCAGGTGCACCACGCGCAGGTGCTTGCCGGCCTTGGCATAGCGCTCGCGCAGGGTCTTGATGGCAGCGATCGCCGAGTAGTCGACCACCCGCAGGTGGGCGCAGTCCAGGGTCACCTCGGCCGGGTCGTCGGCCGGGGTGAACTGGTTCAGAAAGGTGGTGACCGACGCAAAGAACAGGGTGCCGTGCACGCGGTACAGCTTGCTGCCGTCGGCGTGCACGTCGCTGTCGGCGTACAGCTCGCGGGCCTGCTGCCAGGCAAAGTTCAGGGCGGCGATGATGATGCCGAACATCACGGCAGCCGCCAGGTCGGTGAACACCGTGACCACGGTGACCGCCACGATGGTCAGCACGTCGTTCACCGGCACCTTGTGCAGCACCCGCAGCGATGCCCAGGCGAAGGTCCGCTGCGCCACCACGAACATCACCCCCACCAGTGCCGCCAGCGGAATGCGCTCGATCAGCGGCGCGAGAAACAGCACGAACATCAGGATCATCACCCCGGCCACGACGCCCGACAGCCGACCGCGTCCGCCGGAGCCGAGGTTGATCACGGTCTGCCCGATCATCGCGCAGCCGCCCATGCCGCCGCACAGGCCCGAGACCATGTTGGCCGCGCCCAGCGCCACACATTCGCGGTCGGGGTGGCCGCGGCTCTCGGTGATTTCGTCGGTGAGGTTGAGGGTGAGCAGGGTTTCGAGCAGGCCGACCATGGCCATCAGTACTGCATATGGCGCGATGATGCGCAGGGTGTCGAGGGTCCATGGCACCTCGGGCAGGGCCAGGCCCGGCAGGCCGCCGGCAATGTGCGCCATGTCGCCCAGGGTGCGGGTGGGCAGGTCGAACAGGTACACCAGCAGGCCCACGCCGAGAATCGCCACCAGCGCCGGCGGCACGGCGCGGGTCAGGCGTGGCAGCACGTAGACGATGGCCATGGTCAGTGCCACCAGGCCGAGCATCAGGTACAGCGCATTGCCGGCAAGCCAGGCCTGGCCGGACTTGAAGTGTTCGAGCTGGGCCAGGGCAATCACGATGGCCAGGCCGTTGACGAAGCCGAGCATCACCGGGTACGGCACCAGACGCACCAGCTTGCCCAGGCGCAGCAGGCCGAACAGCAGCATCACCAGCCCGCCCAGCAGCACCGTGGCCAGCAGGTATTGCACGCCGTGCTGCACCACCAGCGCGACGATCACCACCGCCATCGAGCCGGCGGCGCCGGAAACCATGCCCGGGCGCCCACCGAACAGTGCGGTCAGGGTGCAGATGATGAAGGCGCCGTACAGGCCCAACAGCGGGTTCAGGTGCGCAACCAGGGCGAAGGCGATGCACTCGGGCACCAGGGCGAAGGCGGTGGTGAGGCCGGCGAGCACGTCGGCGCGCACGGGGGCGAGTCGGAAGGGTTTGCGTGTGGGCTGCATCGGGGTTCCAATCGGCAGGGCATCGCCTGCGGGGGTGACAGGGTATCGAGGGGGTGCAAAAGGTTGGCTAGCTTACCTCAAACACAAACGGCGTCGCAGCCATCGCGGGGCAAGCCCGCTCCCACAGGACTGTGCAGAGCCTGTGGGAGCGGGCTGGACCCGCGATGAAGGCGACACCCTCATCGCACCCGGTCGCGGCTCTGCACCGCCAGGTCCAGGGCCTTGTGCATGTCCAGCCGCGCCGAGCGGCCGACGTCCTTGTCATTGAGCTGGTAGTTGCGCTCCGACGGCAGGATCGGCGCGGTCAGGTCTTCGGCGTCCATCGGCTCGAAGTCGCCCTCGCTGCCCAGGGTCATGGCGCTGCGGCGCAGCAACAGGCGCAGTTGCTCGGGCTGCAGGCGCGGGTTGATCGAGAGCATGGCCGCCACCACCCCGGCCACCATCGGCGTGGCATAGGAGGTACCGCAGTGCACCTCGCCGCGCTGGTCGGCCTGCGCAGTGGACGCCTGCACGCAGGCGGCGGCGGTGATGTCCACGCGCACGTCGATGTTGGAGGCGGCGCGCTTGACCACATAGGCCGGATCATCCACCGCCACCGGGCGCTCGCTGCGCTGGTGCCCGCCCACCACCAGCAACTGCTCGGTGACGAACGAGGACGGCAGGCGGTACTCGTCGGTACCCGAGTACGACGCGCCATTGCCCGCCGAGTTGATCACCACCACGTCCGGGTGCTCCTTGCGCAGCCACAGGAAGAACTCCTCCAGCAGCTCTTCATAGCCGCTCATGGCCAGGCCCGAGCGCACCAGCGAGTCGACCTCGTCGCCCTCGACGTTCTTCGCCCCCACCCGGTGGATGCCCCAGCTCCAGTTCAGCACCCGCACGCCATCCTCCACCAGGTTGACCGAGGCGGCGATGTTGGCGGTGATGCCGGCGTCGGAATTGCGCTCCACGATCACCTCGAAGCCGGGGCTGGCCGGGTCGAGCCCGCGCAGAAAACCGGTATTGCCGCCCTGCTCCCAGCGCGCGGCGAGCACCCCGGCCACCGTGCTGCCATGCCCGTCGGGCTTGTCGGCGTCTCGCGCGTACAGGCAGGTGCGTGGTCGCTCGCCACGGCACGGGCCCAGGTAATCGGCGAAATCGGGGGCGTCGAAATCCACGTCGCGCTCGATCACGCCGATGCGTACCGGGCTGACCGGTACCGCCGCATCGCGGGCAGGGATGCGCCGCTGGTAGAAGTTGACCGCGTCCATGAAACGGTTGGCGGCCCACTCCTCGCCGCCGGGCCGGGCCTGCGCATCTGCGGATTCGCGCTCCTCGCCCTTTTCCGGCGCGGATTCCTCGATCACCACGGCGTCCACGCTGACCTCGCTGCCCAGGCGCAGCACCATGGCATCGCGCTGCACCAGGTCACTGACCGGCAGGCGCAGCTGGTAGACGTTCAGCGGCGCGATCGCCCCCACCACCTTGGCGCCGTACTTGTCGGCCAGGCGCCGGGCCTCCTGCAGACCGTCGTGGCGCTCTTCGATCAGCAGGCTGACCAGGTCGACATAGGTGGTCAGGCCGTCCATGTTCTTCGCCACCTCGCCCGGACCGGCGGGCACCACATGGCTGGCCTTGAGCGACAGCCACACCGGGTTGCTGGCCTGGCCGCCCGCGTCCTGCAGCCACAACGGGCCGCTGTCCAACCGCGCCGTATCGAGGTTCAGCCGCAGCGTATCGCCATCGCGGGTGACACGGGCGGCGGGCAGCACGTGCCCGTCCAGATGCACCCCGGGCGTGCCCTGCGCCAGGCCGCGGGTGCTCACGCACCACTGCTGCTGAACCGCGCTCAGCACATCGCCACAGCGCTGCAGGCCGGTGATGCGCAAGGGCTCGGCGGCGATGGCCAGGGTGCTGGCCAGGGCCAGCAGGGCGAAACCGGGTGCAATCAGGTGGGGCAGCATGGGCGACTCCGTTGCAGGGTGGCAGGCAATGACCATCCGACCGGCTGGCGCAGGTCATCGTTCAGCGGGGCAAGGCTTGACCCCGCGTTTGCGCCCCGCGCATGCTTCGGCCTCCACGACTTTCAAGGAACGACTGCATCATGAAGCTGGAAACCTTGGCGATCCATGCGGGCTTCAGCCCCGATCCGACCACCAAAGCGGTTGCGGTGCCGATCTACCAGACCACCTCGTTCGCCTTCGATGACACCCAGCATGGTGCCGACCTGTTCGACCTCAAGGTGGCCGGCAACATCTACAGCCGCATCATGAACCCCACCAACGATGTGCTGGAACAGCGCATGGCCGCGCTGGAAGGCGGCGTGGGCGCACTGGCGGTGGCCTCGGGCATGGCGGCGATCACCTACGCCATCCAGACCGTGGCAGAGGCCGGCGACAACATCGTCTCGGTGTCCAAGCTGTATGGCGGCACCTACAACCTGCTGGCCCATACCCTGCCGCGCTTCGGCATCCAGACCCGCTTCGCCGCCCATGACGACATCGCCGCCCTCGAGGCGCTGATCGACGACAAGACCAAGGCGGTGTTCTGCGAGTCGATCGGCAACCCGGCCGGCAACATCGTCGACCTGCGCGCGCTGGCCGATGCCGCGCACCGCCATGGCGTGCCGCTGATCGTCGACAACACCGTGGCCACGCCGATCCTGTGCCGCCCGTTCGAGCACGGCGCCGACGTGGTGGTGCACTCGCTGACCAAGTACATCGGCGGCCACGGCACCAGCATCGGCGGCATCGTGATCGACTCGGGCAACTTCCCGTGGGCCGACCACAAGCAGCGTTTCGCCCTGCTCAACACCCCCGACCCGTCCTACCACGGCGTGACCTACACCGAGGCCTTCGGCCCGGCGGCGTTCATCGGGCGCTGCCGCGTGGTGCCGCTGCGCAACACCGGCGCGGCGCTGTCGCCGTTCAACGCCTTCCTGATCCTGCAGGGGCTGGAGACCCTGGCCCTGCGCATGGAGCGTCACACCGAGAACGCCCTGAAGGTGGCCCACTACCTCCAGGGTCACGAGCAGGTGGCGTGGGTCAAGTACGCCGGCCTGCCGGACCACCCCGAGCACGCGCTGGCGCTGCGCTACACCGAGGGCAAGCCGGCGTCGATCCTGTCGTTCGGGATCAAGGGCGGCCAGGAGGCCGGTGCACGCTTCATCGACGCACTCAAGCTGGTGGTGCGCCTGGTGAACATCGGCGATGCCAAGTCGCTGGCCTGCCACCCGGCCTCCACCACCCATCGCCAGTTGAACGACGAAGAGCTGGAAAAGGCCGGCGTGCCGCGTGACATGGTGCGCCTGTCGATCGGCATCGAACACAGCGACGACATCCTGGCCGACCTGGCCCAGGCACTGGAAGCGTCGCGCGGCTGAGGCATCGGCGGGCAGGCAAGCGCTACACATTCATCTGTATATCCATACAGATAAACCTTGCCTGCATCGCCAATCCTGCGCATTCTAGGGCCCATCACAGCCCGACCAAGAGCTCACTCGGCCATGCGCCTGTACCTCTGCGAAAAACCCTCCCAGGCCAAGGACATCGCCAAGGTCCTTGGCGCCAGCCGCCGCGGCGACGGTTGCTGGGTCGGCACGGGCGTCACGGTGACCTGGTGCATCGGCCACCTGCTCGAAACCGCCCCGCCCGACGCCTACGATGCCCGTTACAAGCGCTGGTCGCTGGCCGACCTGCCGATCATCCCGGCGCAATGGAAAATGCTGGTAAAACCCAGGACGGCCGCCCAGTTCAAGGCGGTCAAGCGCCTGCTCGGCGAGGCGGCCGAACTGGTGATTGCCACCGACGCCGACCGCGAGGGCGAAATGATCGCCCGCGAGCTGGTGGAGCACTGCCGCTATCGCGGGCCGATCCAGCGCCTGTGGCTGTCGGCGCTGGACGACGCCTCGATCCGCAAGGCCCTGGCCGCCCTCAGGCCCGGCGCCGCCACCTTCAACCTGTACCACTCGGCCCTGGGCCGCTCGCGTGCCGACTGGCTGATCGGCATGAACATGAGCCGGCTGTTCACCCTGCTCGGCCGCCAGTCCGGCTATCAGGGCGTGTTGCCGGTGGGCCGGGTGCAAACCCCGACACTGCGCCTGGTGGTGGACCGCGACCGCAGCATCGCCGATTTCGTGCCGGTGCCGTTCTGGGCCATCGATGTGCAGTTGCGCAGCGCCGGCGAGGTGTTCAATGCCCAGTGGCGTGCGCCCGACGAGCTGTGCGACGACCAGGGCCGCTGCCTGAACCAGGCGTTCGCGCAGCAGGCGGCTGCGGCCATCCAGGCGGCGCCCACGGCGCGCCTTTTGACGCTGACCACCGAGCGCGTGCGCGAGGCAGCGCCGCTGCCCTTCGACCTGGGCACCCTGCAGGAGCTGTGCTCGAAGAAATTCGGCCTGGGCGCCCAGGAAACCCTCGACATCGCCCAGGCGCTGTACGAAACCCACAAGGTCATCACCTACCCGCGCAGCGACTGTGGCTACCTGCCCCTGAGCCAGCACGCCGAGGCGCCGGCGATTCTTGCCGCGCTGGGGCGCGCCGACCCGAGCCTGGCGCCCTTGCAGCCGCACCTGCAGGCGCAACGCCGCTCACGCGCGTGGAACGACGCCAAGGTCAGCGCCCACCACGGCATCATCCCCACCGCCGCCGCGCTCGACCCGGCGCGCCTGCCGCCCAAGCACAAGTCGGTGTACGTGCTGATTCGTGCCCGCTACCTGGCGCAGTTTCTGCCCAACCATGAATACGACCGCACCCAGGCCGACTTCGATTGCGCCGGGCAGGCGCTGCGTGCGGTGGGCAAGCAGATCGTCGAGCCGGGCTGGCGGCGCGCGCTGCCCGAAGCCCTGACCCCGCCCAAGGGCCGCGAGGCGCCGGTGGCGCAAGTGCTGCCGGCATTGCACGAGGGTCAGCTGTGCGAGGTGGCCGGGGTCAACCTCAAGGACCTGTGGACCCAACCGCCCAAGCCCTTCACCGAAGGCGACCTGATCAAGGCGATGAAGAACGTCGCCAAGCTGGTGGACGACCCGCGCCTTAAACAGAAGCTCAAGGACACCACCGGCATCGGCACCGAAGCGACCCGCGCCGGGATCATCCAGGGCCTGCTCGACCGGGGCTACCTGGTCAAGCAGGGCAAGGCGCTGTCGGCCACGCCGGCGGCGTTCAGCCTGATCGACGCGGTGCCAAGGGCGATTGCCGACCCTGGCACCACGGCGATCTGGGAGCAGGCGCTGGACATGGTGCAGAGCGGCGAAATGAGCCTGGAAGCGTTCGTGGCCAAGCAGTCGGCGTGGATGAGCAAGCAGGTGGAGCGCTGCTCGGGCATGAGCCTGCGCATTTCAGGGCCGCCGGTGCCGGCCGGGCGCGGCGGCGCGCCGTGGAAGAAGAAGCGCAAGAGCAGTGCCACGGCCGGCAAGCGACCCCGTGCCACCAAAGCGAAAAAAACCGGGGCTTAGGCCCGTGCCGGCTGCTTCGCCGGCAAGGCCGGCCCCTACAGAAACCACCGACAAGGAATGTGTATGAAACTGGGCTACACCATCGTTTATGTACCCGATGTCGAGGCATCGTTGAGCTTCTTCGAGAATGCCTTCGGCCTGAAGCGTCGTTTTCTGCATGAGTCCGGCGATTACGGCGAGCTGGACACCGGGCCAACCACCCTGGCCTTCGCGTCGCTGGAACTGGGCGAGTCGAATTTCCCGGAAGGTTTCGTTGCCGCCAGCAACAGCCACAAGCCCCTGGGCATGGAGATCGCGCTGGTGACCGAGAAGGTCGCGGCGGCCCACGCCAATGCCCTGGTCAACGGCGCCGAGGAAATCAGGGCGCCGCAGAGCAAGCCCTGGGGCCAGACGGTTTCCTACTTGCGCTGCCCGGCCGGGGTGCTGGTGGAGCTGTGCTCGCCGATGGGTTGAAAGCGCTTGGCCAGCAAGGCTGGCGCCTACAGGGGCCGTCCTTGGCAAAGCCTTTGGCTCACGCGCGAATCACTGCCTTGAGCACCGTCTTGAACGTCTCGATCTGCTCGTCGCTGAACGCGGCAAATACCGTGTCCTGCTGCTCGCGCGCAATCGTCCACAGGGCCTCGGTCTGGTCGATGCCGGCCACGCTCAGGCGCACATGCCCGGCCGCCTCGCTGTCGCACACCAGCCCCTTGCGCTTGAGGTTGGCCACCGCCTCGTCGATCTCTCGCGCCGGCATCGCCACCTCGCGCTGCAGGTCGGCCAGGTTCAACCCCGCATCGTTCTCCAGCACCATCAGCATGCGCGCCTCGCTGGTGCGCAAGCCACTGGACAGCTGGCGCGGCTGGTAACTGGCTTGGTAGGCACGCAGCGCCTGGGTCATCAGGTAGTACAGGTTGTGGCTCAGGCGCCCCTGAAAATGGCTGCTGGGGGCCTGCCCCTCTTCGCGTCGGGTCATGCGGGTGTGCGGCAGCACCATCGAGTACGCACCCTGGTGGTAGAGCAACGGCGAACGCCCGCCATCGTCGAACGCTACCACCTTGCCCAGCATGATCCAGTGGTCACCGCCGTCGAGCAGCTGATGGCGTTCGCACTGGAAGCACGCGGCGCAATCGGCCAGCAGCGGTGCGCCCCCCTCGCCCGCCCGGTGCTCGATGCCGGCAAAGCGGTCCTCCCGTGGCTTGGCGAAGTTGTTCGACAGCTCGATCTGGTCGGCGGCCAGGATGTTCACCGCAAAGTGGCTGGCGGCCTCGAACACCGCGAGGCTGCTGGAGCGCTTGTCCAGGCTCCAGAGGATCAGCGGCGGGTCCAGCGAGACCGAATTGAAGCTGTTGGCCGTGACCCCGACCTTGTTGCCCGCGGCATCGGCGGCGGTGACCACGGTGACGCCGGTGGCGAAGTTGCCCAGGGCGCGGCGGAACGCGCGGCTGTCGAAGGCCACGGCAGGTTCAGTAGACATGCAAGACTCCCCGGCTGCCGCCAGGGCAGCCGTACGTTGTTGTTATGGGCAGGGCGCGGTGTTCACACCATGCTCGGGTCGGGCTCCAGGCCCATCAGCTCGCGACCGAGGATCTGCGCGCAGACGTCGTAGTCGGTGTAGGCATGGGCGCCGGTCATGTGCGAGTCGCGCCACAGGCGCTGCATCTCGTTAGCCTCGAACCAGGCGGTGCCGCCCGCGGCTTCGAACAGGCGATCCACGGCCTGGATGCACATCTTCACCGCATAGCCCTGGTTGGTGCGCCAGAACGCCAGGGTCTCGCGGCTGGGGTACTGGTGGCGGGCGCTGTGGTCGGCGTGCTCCTGCCAGGTTTTTTCGAGAAAAGCCCGCGCGGCGGCCACCTGGTGGGTGGACTCGGCCAGGCGCATCAATGCGGGGGTGGCTGCGCCAACCGCGGCGCCGGTGTAGGCGCGCACGCGGTTGGCGGTCTTCTCGCGGAAGGCCTGGAGCATGCGCTCGGCCACCCCCAGGCTGACCGTGGAAAAGCCACTGGCGAAGTACGGCCGGTACGGCGAATAGAACACCTTGCTGTCCGGGTACAGGCCGAAGCCGGCGGACTTGCCTTCCATCATGTCCTTGGCTTTCTGGATGCGGTACTCGGGCACGAAGGCCTTGTCGATGAGCAGGGTCTTGGTGCCGCTGCCCTTCATGCCCGCAGCGTGCCAGTCGTCGCGGATCACGTAGTCGCTGCGCGGCAGCACGGCGAAGCAGTAGTCCTGGGTGCCTTCGGCGTTGGCGCGGCGACAGCCGACGATGGCCCATTCGGCATGGTCGCTGCCGCTGCTCCAGCCCATCTCGCCGCTGAACAGCAGGCCGCCCTCGACCTCCTCGATACGCCCGAACGGCGCGATGCTGCTGCTGGCAGTGGCGTCGCGGTCGGTGCCCCAGATCTCTTCCTGCAACCGGGCCGGGAACATCGCCAGCTGGTGGCTGTGGGTGCACAGCAGGCTCATGGCCCAGGCGGTACTGGCACAGGCACCGGCCAGCGCGGCGATGCAGTCGGCGAATTCGGGCAGGGAAATTTCCAGGCCGCCATACAGCTTGGGCTGGAAGGCGCGGTGCAGGCCGATGCCCTTGAGCAGCGCGATGTTTTCGGCGGGTACCTGGCGATCCTGCTCGGCACGGGCGGCGTTGGCAGCGATGGTCGGCAACAGTGGCTTGAGGTCTTCAAGCAGCGGGTTTGGCTTTTTCATGGAGGGCCCTGCTTATTATTGGATGTCCGGGCCGGGCTGCGAGGTGGGCAGCTAGCGGCGGATGCAGGGCCAGTATGGGATGGGTGTGACGGGGGGAAAATGCACCTTCCAGAGGCAAGGTTGTACTTTTCATGGGCCTCTTCGCCGGCAAGGCCGGCGCCTACTATCGGTAGGAGCCGGCCTTGCCGGCGAAGGGGCCGCAGGGATCAGCCCTTGACCACCTGCTGCAACCCCTCCCACAGCCTTGCCACATGCTCGCGCTCGGTGGGCAACGCGCCCACCGACACCCGCACCATCCACTGCCCGTTCAACGTCGCCGGGGTCACATACGCCGCGCCCGAGGCATTGAGCCGGTCGGCCCAGGCGCGGGTGTGGCGGTCCAGTGCCTCGCCTTCCAGCCCGCCAGGCTGGTGACGAATGCACAGGGTCTGCAACTGCACCGGCGCCAGCACCTCCCAGCCCGGGGCCGCACCTACCTGCTGTTCAAGCCAGCGAGCATTGCCCAGGTCGCGGCGCAGGCGTTGCTGCAAGCCTTCCACGCCTTCGCTGCGCAACATGAACCACAGCTTCAATGCACGAAACCTGCGCCCCAGCGGGATGCCCCAGTCGCGCAGGTTCTTCACTTCGCCATCGACCGCCGACTGCAGGTAGCTGGGGTTGGTGCTCATCACACGGATCAGGTGCTGCGGGTCACGCACGAAATACAGCGAGCAGTCGAACGCCACCCCCAGCCATTTGTGCGCATTGACCACGATGGAGTCGGCCTGCTCGATGCCGGTCCACATCCAGCGGCATTCGGGCAGGATCATCGCCGAACCGGCCATGGCCGAGTCCACATGCAGCCACAGGCCATGGGCGCGGGCGATGCGGCCGATCGGTTCGAGCGGGTCGAGGGCGGTGGTGGCCGTGGTGCCGGTGGTGGCGACCACCGCGCACGGTTGCAGCCCTGCGGCAAGGTCCTGCTCGATGGCCGCTGCCAGCGCTTCAGGGCGCATGGCGAAGGCTTGGTCGACTTCGATGTAGCGGATGTTGTCCTTGCCGAAGCCGGCCAGCAGCGCGGCCTTGTCTACCGAGCTGTGGGCCTGGGCGCTGGTGTAGATCATCAGCGGCCGGGCCTGCGCTTGCAGGCCACCCTTGACCAGCGCGTAGTCGCTGGCGCGCTCGCGGGCGCAGATCAGCGCCACCAGCGTGCTGCTGGAGGCGGTGTCCTGGATCACCCCGCTCCAGGCACCGGACAGGCCGATCATCTGGCGCAGCCAGTCGACCGTGGTCTCCTCCAGCTCGCTCAGCGCCGGGCTCGACTGCCACGACAGGCCGAGCACGCCCAGGCCGGTGCTGAGAAAGTCGCCCAGCACCGAAGACAGCGTGCCGTTGGAGGGGAAGTAGCCGAAGAAGTCCGGGTGCTGCCAGTGCGACAGGCCGGGCATCACCAGCTGGTCCACGTCGGCGAGGATCTGCTCGAAGGGTTCGCCCTGCTGCGGCGCGGCCTGGGGCAAGGCATTCTTCAGGTAGCCCGGCTCGACCTGGGCCATGACCGGCAGGCTGGCGACATTGGCACGGTAATCGGCGATGCGGTCGATCAGTTGGTGACCTTGCTGGCGAAATTCTTCTGGGCTCACGCGCTGGCTCCTGTGGGGGTGATTGCAGTGCCAGCGAGTCTAGGCGCTGGCTGGCCGCTGAAACACGCCGCGCCGCGCATAGCTGCTATGGCGAATCCACATAGCTGCCGGTGACGCCGAACTGCGACTGCTGCCACAGCTCGAACACCTGCGCACGAAACCAGCGGTGCTCGGCCGAAGCCTGCAGGCGCTGGTGCCACACCACCCAGTAGCGCTGGGTGTGTTCGACGAACGCCAGCGGGCACCACACCACCGGGTGCAGGCGGCTGAGCTGGCGGGCGATGTGTTCGGGCACGGTGACCAGTGTCTGGCTGGCGCACACCACCTGCACCGCCGCCGAGAAGAACGGCACCTGCAGGGTGATGCGCCGGGCAAGGCCCTGGCCGCGCAGGTGGCGGTCGATGAAGCTGTCCTTGTCGCCGCCGCCACAGATGCGCACGTGCCCCCAGGCCAGGTAGTCATCCTGGCTCAGCTCGGCGTGCCGGGCCAGCGGGTGTTCGCGGTGCATCAGGCACACCGCGCGATCCTCGCCGAGCATGCGCCCGTGCAGGTTGGCCGGGGCGCTGTCGAACAGCGTGGTGGCCAGGTCGATTTCACCGCTGGCCAGGCGTTCGAACTGGTCCGGCGACCAGCTGCGGTAGTCGATCGACACCCCCGGCGCCTGCTCGGCCAGGCGGCTGACCAGCAACGGCAGCATGTGTTCGGCGATGTAGTCGGAGGCGGCCAGGCAGAATCGCCGCTCGCAGCGCTGCGGGCTGAAGGCCTCGGGTTGGCGCAGGGCGTCGAGCTCGCCCAGTACCTGGCGCAGGGGCAGCACCAGCGCCTGCGCCCGTTCGCTGAGTACATAGCCGCGGCCCTGGCGAACCAGCAGCGGGTCGTCGAAGGCTTCGCGCATGTGCGCCAGCTGGCGGCTGAGCACCGACTGGCTGCTGCCCAGGCGCTCGGCGGCATGGCTGAGGTTCTTGAGCTGCAACAGCGTGTCGAGGGTACGCAGGTGCGCAAGGCTCAACGAGGCGAAGGTGGGGTTCAAGGCGCGCTCCGGCGGTGTAGTCGCCCTAGGCTAAGGGGTTTTGTGCCTGACGCAAAATCCGTTGCGTGGCCTTCGCCGGCAAGGCCGGCTCCTACAAGGGCACTGAAAGCTCTAGACTGTGCACTGGTAGAACACGAGGCCCCCATGGATATCGACCTGGCGCGTACCTTCATCGAAATCGTGCGCAGCGGCAGCCTGGTGGCCGCCGCAGAGCACCTGCACGTGACCCAGACCGCGATCAGCGCACGGGTGCAGAAGCTCGAGCAGTTGCTCGGCTGCCAATTGTTCGTGCGCAGCCGCAACGGCGCCAGCCTGACCGCCGACGGCAAGGGCTTCGTGGCCTACGCCAACCAGCTGGTGCACACCTGGGAGGCGGCGCGGCGCGACCTGCCGTTGCCCGCCGGCGGCTACCAGGTGCTGCACATCGGCGGCGAAGTCAGCCTGTGCAACCCGCTGCTGCTGGACTGGGTTCGCGTACTGCATCAGGAGGTGCCCAGCCATGCCATCCGCAGCGAGGTGGGCGACAGCGACACGCTGCTGCGCAAACTGGACATGGGCCTGCTGGATGCCGCGCTGGTGTACCAGCCGGGGTACGGCCCGGGGGTGCAGGTGGAGCAACTGCTGGAAGAGAAGCTGGTGTGCGTGCGCCGTGCCGGCCAGCCCGAGCCGTATATCTACATCGACTGGGGCGAGGCGTTCCGCCGCCAGCATGACGCAGCGCTGCCCGAGCACGCGCGCCCTGCCTTGAGCTTCAACCTCGGCCCGATGGCCTTGCAGTACATCCTCGAACACGGCGGCAGCGGCTACTTTCGCGCCCGCGTGGTGCAGAGCTACCTGGACTGCGGCGTGCTCGAACGGGTGCCGCAGGCGCCGGAGTTCACCTACCCGACCTACCTGGTGTACGCCCGCGAGCGCGACTCGGCAGCGCTGCAACAGGCGTTTGGCCTGTTACGCGGCGTGGTCGCGGGGGACAGTGACTGGTCCCAGCGCTGGGACCCGCTGATCTAGACCGGCCTGCTCGCGCTGCAGCAGTTGCTGGTGCAGCGCGCCGATCAGGTCGGTCTGGGTGACCACCCCGACCAGTTGCCCGGCTTCGAGCACCGGCAGGCAATGCAGGCCCTGGTCGCACAGCAGCGGGATCAGGGCCACCGCCGGTTCGTCGCTGTTCACGCTGCGTACCGGTTTGGTCATGACCTGTTCCAGGCGCACCGGGCGACGCCGGCCGAACAGCGCGCGCCAGCTGAAACGGCGTGCGGCCATTGCCGAATCGAGCAGGTCGCCGACGCTGACGATACCCACCAGCTGGCGCGCCTCGTCGAGCACGGGGAGGATCTTCAGGCGATGCTCGCCCAGCATCTTGAAGGCTTGCTCAAGCGTGGTGTCCGGGCTGGCGGACTGCACGTCGCGCGACATCACCCGGGCAGCCGTCATGCCGCCCAGGCTGCGCTGCAAGGCATGGCGCTCGGTGGCCAGGATGATGCGCTCCAGATCATCACGGGTCACGTCGACGAACTCGCCCAGTTCATTCAATGCGCGGTCCAGGTCGCCGGCACTCACCCCTACCCGCTCGCTCACGGGCGCATCCTGGGTACGGTGCAGGTCGGGCCGCGGGGCGACGATCTTGGGGTAGCGCACGCCGGTCAGGCGGTTGTACACCACTGCCACCAGCAGCAGGCACAGGGCATTGAGCAGCACCGGCTCGACCACCTGGGCGCCCAGGCTCGCCAGCGACGGGTCGGCCATCGCCAGGCTGACCGCCAGTGCCGCGCCCGGCGGGTGCAGGCAGCGCAGCAGGCACATCAGCAGCACCACCAGCACCAGCGCCATGCACACCACCACCAGGCTCGCGCCCAGCCAGTGGTGCAGCACCAGGCCCACCAGCATCGCGCAGCTGTAGCTGCCCAGCAGCGGCCAGGGCTGCGACAGTGCGCCCGAGGACACCCCGAACAGCAGCACCGCCGACGCAGCCAGCGGGGCCATCAGGTGCAGGGTGACGGCGTTGCCGAACAGCACGCTGCACAGTCCGCCGGCCACCAGCAGGCCGAGCACGGCGCCAAGGCCGGCCCGCAGCCACTCTTTGGGCGGGATATGCAACGCGGCGGGGATGAAGCGATCGAGCCAGTTGTTCAGACGGCGGGTGGACATGCGACGACCTGGTACCTGTTGAAATAAAAGAAGCCCGCCCAAGACGAGGGGGCTTTGTATCGCGAGGGGGCAATACGCAAAGGGCTCCGTCCCTGGAGATGGAAATCCGGGGGTTCGGATGCGCGCAGTCTGAACAAAAGCGGGGATGGGCTCCAACGCAAAAAAATGCAGCTTGAGTGCAATTATTTTGCTGGATGAGCCGGCGGGAGGGTTCTGGCAGGAGCGCAAGGCTGCGCTCCTGCCGCTGACCGGGCCTGAACGGCCGAATCAGCCAAGCAGTGCCGGGTCGATGCCGTCGCAGTCGAAGGCGATGTAGCCACCCACTTCATCGGCCCTGCCATCGGTGATCTCGCCGTGATAGGACAGGCCGTTGCTCAGGGTGACGCAGATGTGGGTGGGGTCCTGCGGGGCGTCCAGCTTGCCGTTGAACTCGACCGTGAAGCGGGTTTCGCCATCGACCTTCAACCCGATCAACACATTGGCATTGTCCACGGCCTCGGTCTCCTTGCCTGCGTATTCGGCGCTGACGGTCACGGTGGCGGTGTCTTGATACATGCTAGAGCTCCAACGGCAGGAATGCGTGACGCCCACTGGCGCCAACCGGCGGCTAGGGTAAGCCACCAGGCGGGGTGTGGGGAATCCCCGTCGGGCGCAAGGTTGCAATTTGCATGAGGCAAAACGGGCACTCATGCAGGCTGCATGGCCTTAGGACGGTTCGGTTTTACAACTGATTGATTTTGAAAGGATAAATGTTTCGTAGCATTTGGCACAGCAACTGCTCTACAGGAGGGGGAAGACCCATTTCATGACTGGAGCACCAACAATGATTACAAGTGCCGATACCTACGCCGTCCCCGCGGGGGACACCTCCAGCCACTCAGGGGTGTCCTGGGCGGCCATCTTCGCCGGTGCCACCGGTGCCGCCGCACTGTCGCTGATCCTTATCGTGCTGGGCTTCGGCCTGGGGTTCTCGGCTGTCTCGCCGTGGCCGGGTGATGGCGCCACGGCCAAGCAACTGGGTATTTCGAGCATCGTGTGGCTGGCGCTGACGCAGATCATTGCCTCGGGCCTGGGCGGCTACATCGCCGGGCGGCTGCGGGTCAAATGGGCCAACCTGCATGGCGATGAAGTGTATTTCCGCGATACCGCCCACGGTTTCCTGGCCTGGGCCTTTGCCACGCTGGTAACTGCGGTGCTGGTGGTGGGTTCGGTAAGCTCGGTGGTGAGCGGCGGCGTCCAGGCCGGCGCGATGGCGGCCTCTGGCGTGGCTGCAGCCGGTGCCGGCGCGGCTGCCAACAGCAGCAAGGCGAGCAATGACGATTCGGCCTACTTCATCGACATGCTGTTCCGTGACGAACGCCCGGTGGCGGTCACCGATGACGCGGCCCACGGCATTGCCGCGCGCATCTTCGTGCGTGGCCTGGCCGACGGCCAGCTGAACGCCGAAGACCGTACCTACCTGGCCAACGTGATTGCCCAGCGCACCCAGATCAGCCAGGCAGAAGCCGAACAGCGCATCGACACCGTGTTCGCCGAAGCCCGCCAGGCCATCGAAGAGGCCAAGCAACTGGCCGACGCCGCACGCAAGGCCGCTGCCGCCTCTGCGCTGTGGATGTTCGTGGCCCTGCTGTGCGGCGCGTTCTTCGCCAGCCTGTTCGCCATCTGGGGTGGTCGTCGCCGTGATGCCGCCGTGTTCCTGACGGCCGACCCGGTGCGCGTCGACCCCACCACTGCCCGTACCCTCTGACAGGAGATTCACCATGCGCTCGATACTGCTGTTCTTCCTCGGTGTGCCTATCCCGATCATCATTCTGATCGCCTTGTTCATGCATTGATGCACACCCAAAGCCCCCGACCCGTCGGGGGCTTTTTTGTGGGCGACTGGCGCGGCCGATAAATTCAAAAAGGATATAAAAATAACTATTTGTTCTAACTAAAAGTAATAAAAAAATTGCACTCCGCGGGCGTCAGCCTTTACTTTCAGGCCCTACCAGAAAACACCTGACGAACCCGCCTGCGGAGCCCTCACCATGTCCAACAAACCTCCTTCGACCCTGCGCCGCGTGCTGCTTGGCGGTGCCTTTGCCGCGCTCGCCAGCCTGGTACTGCCTGGCCCGGCCGCCTACGCCGAGCCAACCAAGAACCTGCGTATCGGCTACCAGAAGTTCAACAGCGTCAACATTCTCAAGGGCTCCGGCGCCCTGGAAAAAGCCCTGGCGCCGCAAGGCATCAAGGTCAGCTGGTACGAGTTCGCCGCCGGCCCGCAGTTGCTCGAGGCCCTGAGCACCGGCGCCATCGACCTGGGGCACGCCGCCGATGCGCCGTCGGTGTTCGCCCAGGCGTCGGGCAAGTCGGTGGTGTACCTGGCCGCCGAACAGCCCTACCCGCGCGGCATCGGCATTGTGGTGCGCGAGCAGGACAAGGTCGCCGATATCGCCGCCCTCAAGGGCCAGCGCGTGGCCACCGGTCGCGGCTGGAATGCCCAGTATCTGCTGGCCGTGGCCCTGCAGGACACCGGCCTGAGCTACAAGGACATCGACCCGGCCTACGTCAACAACGCCGCCGATGCCGTGGCCGCCCTGCAATCGGGCAGCGTCAAGGCCGTGACCCTGTGGGACCCCTTCCTCGCCGCAGCGGAAAAACAACCCGGCCTCAAGACCCTGCGCGACGGCACCGGGCTGACCAACAACCGCACCTTCTACCTGTCTTCGCCAGCCTTTGCCGACGAGAACCGTGGTGTGCTCAAGACCTTCTTCACCGAGCTGGGCAAGGTCAGCAACTGGGCCAACGCAAAACCCAAGGAAGTGGCGGCCCTGCTGGCTCCGCAACTGGGTATCGGCGCCGACGTGCTGGAAGTGGCCAGCGAGCGTCGCAACTACAACGCGGTGGCCATCACCCCCGAGATCACGGCCGAACAGCAGAAGCTGGCGGACACCTTCCAGGGCCTGGGCCTGATTCCCAAGCCGCTCAAGGTCGCCGACGCCGTGTACCCCGTCTCCGTACTGCCTTGACCGCGAGCGATTCGAGCATGTCCAAGCCCATCCGTTTCAACGCCTTCAGCATGAACGCCGCCACGCACCAGTCGCCGGGGCTATGGCGCCACCCACGCAACACCAGCAGCGATTTCAATCGCCTGAGCTACTGGACCGGGCTGGCCAGGCTGCTGGAGCGCGGACGTTTCGACGCGCTGTTCATCGCGGATGTGCTGGGCGTGTACGACGTGTACCAGGGCAGCCACGACGCAGCCCTGCGCGGCGGCGTGCAGGTACCGGTGAACGATCCGTTGCTGATCGTGCCGGCCATGGCCGGGGTCACCGAGCACCTGGGCTTCGGCATCACCTTCAGCCTCACCTATGAGCACCCGTACCCGTTCGCCCGGCGCATGTCGACCCTCGATCACCTGAGCGACGGGCGGGTGGGCTGGAACATCGTCACCGGCTACCTGGACAGCGCCGCGCGCAACCTGGGGCTGGCCCGGCAGCTGGCCCACGACGAGCGTTACGAGCTGGCCGAGGAGTACCTGCAGGTGCTCTACAAGCTGTGGGAGAAGAGCTGGGACGACGATGCAGTGGTCCGCGACCGGGGCCGCGGGGTGTTCGTGGAGCCTGCGCGGGTGCATCCGATCGGGCATGCCGGTGCGCACTTCCAGGTGCCTGGCGTGCACCTGAGCGAACCATCGCCACAACGCACCCCGGTGCTGTTCCAGGCCGGCGCCTCGGCACGCGGGCAGCGCTTTGCCGCTACCCACGCCGAATGCGTGTTCATCAGCGGCCCGACCCAGACGGTACTGCGCAGCTATGTGGACGGCATTCGCCAGGCCACGCGCGAGGCCGGGCGCCAGGAGAACGAGGTGCTGATATACGCGCAGGCGCTGCTGATCGTGGGTGACACGCGCGAAGCGGCCCAGGCCAGGCTGGACGAGTACCGCCAGTACGTGGATATCGAGGCGGCGCTGGCCTTGCTGTCGGGCTGGACCGGGATCGATTTTTCCAACCTGGAGCCGGATGCGCTGATCGAGTACATCGAGAACGATGCCGGGCGCACGGCGCTGGCCGCCTTTACCAGGTCGGACCCGAACCGGCGCTGGACCGTGCGCGAGGCGGCGGAGTTCGTCAGCCTGGGCGGGCGTGGCCCGGTGCTGCTGGGGTCGCCGGTGGAGATTGCCGACCAGCTGGAGCAGTGGCTGGATGCCACCGGCATCGACGGCTTCAACCTCACCTACGCGGTGGTGCCGGATGACCTGCAGGCGGTGGTCGACACGGTGGTGCCGGAACTGCAGCGGCGCGGGCGCTATCGCACCGAGTATGAGGCGGGCACCTTGCGCCACAAGCTGTTCGGGCGTGGGGATCGGTTGCCGGCCGAGCATGCGGGGCGGTTGGTGCAGATCTGAGACCGTGCCGTCTGCAATCGCGGGTCAAGCCCGCTCCCACAGGTTCGACGGTTTCTGTGGGAGCGGGCTTGACCCGCGATTGCAGCACCACCGTTACCGCGTGATATATGGCCACTTGCCTCCACGCTATTGACCAGGATCAACAGATCGCAAAATCACACTCCTACACTAGATAGAGGAAATCAGAACGCAAAACAGGCCCACCATGAGCGAAGAATCCACCGTACACCCCCTGCCCCTGCCATCCGCCTCGTCCAACGACAGCAGTTCGCCGGCCACGCCCAAAGCGGCCGTCACTCGTTCGCGCCGCCCACGCGCCCCGCGCAAGCCTGCTCAGGTGATCCCTGCCGAAATCGAAATCAGTGCCATCAGCCACGAGCCTGCCGCGCTGCAGGTGGCCAGTGCGCCGCGTCGCGGCTCCAACGAAGACAGCGTGTCTGCCGCCCTGCCCGCCAATTACCCCTACCGCAACCGCATGCGCCGCGCCGAGTACGAAAAGGCCAAGCATGAGTTGCAGATAGAGCTGCTGAAGGTACAGAACTGGGTAAAAGCCACCGGCCAGCGCATCGTGGTGCTGTTCGAAGGCCGCGATGCCGCCGGCAAGGGCGGCACCATCAAGCGCTTCATGGAGCACCTGAACCCGCGTGGCGCACGTATCGTGGCCCTGGAAAAACCTTCCGACCAGGAGAAGGGCCAGTGGTACTTCCAGCGCTATATCCAGCACCTGCCCACCGCCGGTGAAATGGTCTTCTTCGACCGCTCCTGGTACAACCGCGCCGGCGTCGAGCGGGTGATGGACTTCTGCACGCCGATGCAGTACCTGGAGTTCATGCGTCAGACCCCGGAGCTTGAACGCATGCTGTGCAACAGCGGCATCCTGCTGTTCAAGTTCTGGTTCTCGGTGAACCGCGAAGAGCAACTGCGCCGGTTCATCTCGCGCCGTGACGACCCGCTCAAGCACTGGAAGCTCTCGCCCATCGACATCAAGTCGCTGGACAAGTGGGACGAGTACACCGCCGCCAAGGAGGCGATGTACTTCCACACCGATACTGCCGATGCGCCGTGGACCGTGATCAAGTCGGACGACAAGAAGCGCGCGCGCCTGAACTGCATCCGCCACTTCCTGCACACGCTGGACTACCCCGACAAGGACCCGAAAGTCGCCCACCAGCCCGACCCGTTGCTGGTCGGCCGCGCCTCGCGCGGGCTGGAGGAAGAGGACCTAGTCAACACCCACTGACCACCGCTGGGGGCGCGTCAGGATGGCGCGCTACCTGCGGCCTAGCGCTTGTTTTTCTTCTTCAGGGCCTTCAGGCGCTTGGCCGCCCGCTCCACCGTGGCCATCTTCTCGGGCCGCTTCATGCGCTTCCACTGCTTGATCTCGTCCTTGCTGCGCCCGCAGCTCACGCACAGCTCGCCGCTGAGCTTGCACGCCGAAATGCACGGGTTGTCGATATCCTTGGCCATGCTGCGCGCTCAGCGCCCACCGCCCAGGTCGATGAAGCTGCCGGTGGTGTAGGAGGCCTTGTCCGACAGTAGCCACAGGATCGCTTCGGCCACTTCGGCCGCCTGCCCGCCACGGCCCATGGGGATGCCCGGTTCCAGCTTGCGAACCCGCTCGGCATCGCCGCTGAGGGCATGGAAGTCGGTGAAGATGTAGCCCGGCCGTACGCCATTGACACGCACGCCCTCGCCCGCCACTTCCTTGGCCAGGCCCAGGGTGAAGGTGTCCAGCGCGCCCTTGGAGGCGGCGTAGTCGACATACTCGTTGGGCGAACCCAACCGCGCGGCCACCGATGACACGTTGACGATGGCACCGCCCGGCCCGCCATGGCGGGTCGACATGCGTTGCAGCGCATGCCTGGCGCACAGCATCGGCCCCACCACGTTGGTTTTCATCAGCTTGAGCAGGCGAAACTCGGACATCTCTTCCACCCGGCTCTGGTGGCCGATGGTGCCGGCGTTGTTGACCAGCGCCGTGACCCGGCCCAGTTCCTTGTCGACACGCTGGAACAGCTGGATGATTTCATCCTCGACGCTGACATCGGCGCGCACCGTGATCGCCTCGGCACCCAGCGCGCGCACCTGCTCCAGCACGCGATGGGCCGAGGCGTCATCAGCAAGGTAGTTGATGCAGATGCGGTAGCCGGCCCGCGCAGCGGCCAGCGCAGTGGCCGCGCCAATGCCGCGACCGGCGCCGGTAATGATGATCACGTTGTCCATGGATACTCCTGGCCCCAATGCCGTTCACCCGGCAAGGCTAACGCAGCATGGGGCAGCGGGCAAAGGGCTATCAGGCCTTGGGCTCGGGCTTTTGCAGCGGGTACAGGTGCTGGCGCACGATGCCTTCGGGCAGGTCCTTGCCGAACACGCCGTAGCGGGTCGGCCATTCCTTGCGCGGCAGCTTGAAGGTGCCGAACAGCATGTCGACCAGGGGCAGGTGGATCGCGTAGTTCTTGTAGATGTAGTCCTTGTGCCGGGCATGGTGCCAGTGGTGGTAGCGCGGCATCACCAGCACGTAGTTCAGCCAGCCGCCGTCGATTCGCACGTTGGCATGCGCCAGCACCGCCTGCACGCCCACCAGGATCACGTAGGCATTCATCGCCTGCGGCGAGAAGCCCAGCAGGATCAGCGGTACCAGCACGCCGGTGCGGGTCAGCAGGATTTCGGCGAAATGGATGCGCGAGCCGGCCAGCCAGTCCATCGCGGTGCTGGAATGGTGCACCGCATGGAAGCGCCACATCCACGGCACCACGTGGTAAAGGCGGTGCAGCCAGTACTGCCCCAGGTCGGCGACGAACACCGCCAGCACGAACTGCACCACGATCGGCAGGCTCTGCACCTTGGCCTGCAGCGTTTCGGACACCACCCAGCCGGCCAGCCAGGTGGACGAGGCGGTGACGAAGATCAGGATGAACTGCACCAGCATGTGACTGACGAAGAAGTAGCTCAGGTCGGTGCGCCACTGCGGGCGCAGGATGTTCTGCTGCGGGTCCTTGGCGTAGAGCTTTTCCAGCGGGATGAAGATGATCGCCGAAACCAGCAGCGCCAGCACGAACCAGTCAAGGCCAAGGGAATACGGGGTTTGGCCGATGGTTTCGGTCTGAATGTTGGTGCCGCCCAGAAACACGGCCAGGCCCGCCGCGCTGATGCCGGTGAAGCCCAGGCGCTTGCGCCGGTTGAGCAGGATGTTGAGGGTGCCCAGGCTGAACGCCAGCACCAGCCCGGCCAGCAGCAGGGTGCGGGCGAACTGCTCGCTGTAGACCTTGCGGAACTCGCCGAAGGTCAGCCACTGCGGGAACAGAAAGCACAGCACCGCCAGCAGGCTGAGCAAGCCGAGCATGGCCGACAGGTAGCCGCTGATACGCCCTTCACCGAACCGGAACGGCTCGTGCCCGTGACGCTTGAAGTAGGCCTTGAGTGCCTGCATGGGTCATGTTTCCTTGATTGACTGTGGTACTCCATCACCGATGGTCGCCCTGACCAGGCACGACGCCATCGTTTGGGGTTAGAGGAGCGAGTGCTCCCACAGGTCACGCAGGCAGTGTCCTACCTTACAAATCTGTAATGCAGCGCTCAGTCTGGCGACAGCTTCACCCGGCTATGCTCCAGCCATGAGCCCGGTTACCCTGTTGCACTGACCGACCACCGATCATTCGAGACGCGGGTTGCCCTGACGGCGGCCCCGGAGATCCACGATGCTGAAAAAGAATTTCGTTGCCTTCGGCCTGCTGGCCATGAGTGCGCTGGCCCAGGCCGGCCAGACCATCGATGTGTACCGCGACCCCAACTGCGGTTGCTGCAAGGAATGGATCAGCCACCTGCGCGACAACGGCTTTAGCGTGAATGACCATGTGGAGCCGAACATGAGTGCAGTCAAGCAGCGCCTGGGCGTGGCGCCGCGCCTGGCGTCGTGCCACACCGGGGTGATCGACGGCAAGTTCGTCGAGGGCCATGTGCCGGCCGAGCAGATCCAGCTGCTGGCCAAGCGTCCCGACCTGCGCGGCCTGGCCGTGCCGGGCATGCCGATGGGCTCGCCAGGCATGGAAATGGGCGATCACAAGGATGCCTACCAGGTCATCGGCCTGACCCGCGACGGCACCGACGAAGTGGTCGCCAACTACCCGTGAGCACGGCGCCATGCTGAGCGGCTGGGGGCTGTTCCTCAGCGCCTTTGGCGCCGCCACCCTGCTGCCGTTGCAGTCCGAGGCGGTATTGGTCGGGCTGCTGCTGCACGAACCTGATGCCTGGTTGCTGCTGCTGGCGATTGCCACCGCCGGCAATGTACTGGGCTCGGTGGTCAACTGGCTGCTGGGTCGGGGTATCGAGCACTTGCGCGACAAGCGCTGGTTTCCGTTCAGCCAGGCCCAGCTGGACAGGGCCCAGCAGCGCTACCAGCGCTATGGCCAGTGGTCGCTGCTGTTGAGCTGGATGCCGGTGATCGGCGACCCGCTGACGCTGATCGCCGGGATCATGCGCGAGCCATTCTGGCGTTTCATGCTGCTGGTGACCGTGGCCAAGGCCGGGCGTTACCTGGTGCTGGTGCTGTTGACCCTGGGCTGGGTGCACAGCTGAGCGGCTTCAGCAGAAGCGTTGCAGTTGCATCTCGCGCAGCCGGCTGAGGGTGCGACGGAATGGGAACTCCAGGTAGCCTTCGGTATACAGCGCCTCGAGTGCCACCTCGGCCTCCACGTACAGCGCCACGCGGCGGTCATAGCATTCATCGACCAGCGCGATGAAGCGCCGCACGCTGTCGTCGTGAATCGACAGCTGCGGCAGTTCGCGATCCCCCGCCACTACCCGCTCGGCGCCGTCCTCGGTGCCGCGGGCGATTCTGCCCGGTCGTTGCCGGGCCCCGAGTGCAGGCACTTCGCCCAGCAGAATGACCTTGAAGCGATCACACAGGGCCATGAAGTCCATGGCGGCCAGGGGCTGCTCGCACAGTTCGTTGTAAGTGCACCACACCGCCGAGGTGCTGCGTCGCACCACCTTGACCGTGCGGTAGCCCAGGCTCAGGTCCTCGCGGCTGACCGGTTCACCCGCGCTCGACTGCTCGAACACCTGGGCCAGCGCGCTGGGCTGGCCCGGCTGGCGCACCCAGTAGCGTTGCAGTTCGGCACCGGGATGCAGGCGATGGTCCTGGCCGCCGTCCACCGCCACTACGTGCATGTGCCGCTCGATGGCGGCAATCGCCGGCACGAAGCGTTCGCGATTGAAACCGTCGGCGTAGAGCTGCGCCGGCGGCTGGTTGGAGGTGGCGACGATGACCACGCCGCTGTCGAACAGCACCTGGAACAGGCGACCGAGAATGATGGCGTCACCGATGTCGTTGACGAACAGTTCGTCGAAGCACAGCACGCGGATCTCTTCGGCCAGGCCGTGGGCAAGGGCCTGCAAGGGGTCGGCGGTGCCGTTGAGCTGGAACAGGCGCTGATGCACCCAGCGCATGAAGTGGTGAAAGTGCTGGCGGCGGGCGGGCACCTGCAGGCAGCGGTGGAACTGGTCCATGAGCCAGGTCTTGCCGCGCCCGACCGGGCCCCACAGGTATACCCCACGCGCCACCTCGCCGCGCTCAAGAGCCTCGAAGCAGGCTTGAAGGCAGTCGACGGCATGCTGCTGCGCAGCGTCGGGGACGAAGCCATTGAGCTCGATGGATTGCTGGTACAACGACAGCGGGGTGAGGCTGGACATGCCGGGGGCCTGTGCGGAAAAAGGCCAAGGGTAGCATCAGTGAGGTTTGCGGGGCGTGCTTCGCCTGCAGCAGCCGGCCTTGCCGGCGAAGCACGCGCCACCGCTTACTGCGTCAGGCCCACCTTCAGCAGCGCACCGTCACTCTCGTCGGTCAGCACATAGAGAAAGCCGTCCGGCCCCACCCGCACATCGCGAATACGCGCATTCAACTGCCCCAGCAGGCGCTCTTCATGCACCACCTTGTCGCCATCCAGTTGCAGGCGGATCAGCTCCTGGGCGGCCAGCGCGCCGATGAACAGGTTGTGGTCCCAGGCCTTGAAGCGCGGGTTGTCGTAGAACGCCATGCCGCTGATGGCCGGGGACTTCTCCCACACGTGCAGCGGGTCCACCGCGCCCTCGACGCGCTTGCCCTTGGCCTCGGGTATCGGCAGCAGCGAGTAGTTGATGCCGTGCGTCGCCAGGGGCCAGCCGTAGTTCTTGCCCGGCTTGGGAATGTTGATCTCGTCGCCGCCGCGAGGCCCGTGCTCGTTGGTCCACAGTTCGCCTGTCCACGGGTTCAATGCCGCGCCCTGCTGGTTGCGATGGCCATACGACCAGATCTCGGGGCGCACGTTGCTCTGGCCCACAAAGGGGTTGTCCTTGGGCACCTGGCCGTCGGGCAGGATGCGCACCACCTTGCCCTGCAGCTTGTCCAGGTCCTGGGCGGTGGGCCGCTGGTTGTTCTCGCCCAGGGCGATGAACAGGTAGCCGTCGCGGTCGAACACCAGCCGCGAACCGAAGTGGTTGCCGCTGGACAGCTTGGGCTGCTGGCGGAAGATCACGTTGAAGTCGTCCAGGCGCAGGTTGTCGCTCGACAGGCGGCCGCGCCCCACGGTAGTACCGGCCGTGTCGCCATCACCCCCGCCTTCGGCATACGAGAGGTAGACCATGCGGTCCTGCTCGAACTGCGGCGACAGCGCCACGTCGAGCAACCCGCCCTGCCCCTTGGCCCACACCTGCGGCACGCCGCTCAACGGCGAACCGACCTTGCCGTCGGCACTGATGATGCGCAGGTTGCCCTGGCGCTCGGTCACCAGCATGCCCTGCCCGTCGGGCAGGAACGCCAGCGCCCAGGGGTTCTTCAGCCCCTCGGCCAGGGTACTGACGGTGAGCTGGCCTTCTTCGCTGGGGAAGGTGCGCTCGGGGGCGGCGGTGGCGGTCAGCGGCAACAGCGCCGCAGCGCAGAGGGAGAGTAGCCAGGTACGTGAAGACATGCAGGGTTCCTTGCAGTGGGCCAAGCGATCAGGGCGTACGCGTCGATTCGCGCGGCGGGCGGGAG